>NZ_AONQ01000011.1 GCF_000342045.1 Paramagnetospirillum caucaseum
GGCCCACCGCCGGCGCCCGCCGCGCCCCGGCCGCGCACCTTCCAGGCCCTGGCCAATCCCGACCCCCTGCCCTTCAGGCCCGGCACCCAGATCCTGTTCGGCAGCGGCATCGTGCTCGAGGGCGGCCGCCAGGTGATCACCAACCGTCATGTGATCGAAGGCGTCCGCGACACCGCCATCCGCAACGGCACCGGCCATGTGCGCCGCGCCCGGATCATCAAGGTCTCGGCCGAGGACGACCTGGCCCTGCTGGAACTGTCCGAGCCCTTCCCCGAGGGCGAGGCCATGCCCATCTCGGGAATCAGCGAGGCCTCGCCCGGCCGCTCGGCCATCGTCATGGGCTTTCCGCTGATCACCGTGCTGGGCGACGAGCAGCCGGCCCTGGCCGAAGGCATCGTCTCCAAGATGGGTGGAATCGGCGGCGAACCCACCTCGTTCCAGATGACCACCAAGCTGAACCAGGGCAATTCCGGCGGGCCGGTCTTCGACCGGACCGGCCGGCTGATCGGCATCGCCGTGGCCAAGCTGGACACCGCCGAACTGCGCAGCCGCTCCGGCATCACCGCCGAGGATGTCAACTTCGCCATCAAGTCCAGCCGCGTGCTGCGCTTCCTCGGCAGGAGCGGCGGCGGCAAGGCGGCCGGCGGCGAAATGTCGCTGGAGGACCTCTACCAGTCCATGCTGCCCCGCGTCGTGCTGATCGCATCCACCAAGTAGGCGAACGAGGTCACCGCATGGGAATGTGGGCGCTCATCCTGGTCATTCTCCTGGCCCCGGCCGCCGCCCGCGCCGATTGGGTGGCGGCGAGGGCCGAGCGCCTGTTCCCGCCGGAACAGCCGGAGGCCGAGGCCTGCCGCCTGGCCGAGGACAAGGCCAAGGAGGACGCGGTCCGCCAGGTCACCGGCGAACGCCTGTCGTCGGAGGAGCTGATGCGCTGTTCCGAGCAGGGCGAGCAGGCCGAGTGCACCCACAACTCCGCCATCTGGAGCATGGTCGACGGCGACGTGCGGGCGGTGCGCAACCGCCGGGTTGAGACCCTGACGGTGATCGACACGGTGCGCAAATGCGTGGTGGAACTGGAGGCCGACGTGGTGGTGCCGCCCGGCCACCCCGACCCCTCCTTCGACGTCGGGGTGAAGCTCAACGCCGCCGTCTACCGCGACGGCGAGCCGCTGGAGATCACGTTGACGCCCAACCAGCCCATGGGCGTGGCGGTATTCCAGTGGCTGCCCTACGAAAAGGGCGATTCCCAGGTGTCGCGCCTTCTGCCCAATCCCTACGATCCCATCAGCCGCATCGACCGCGCCACCACCATTCCCTCGGACGCCGGCCGCAAGCGCTACGTCATGCGGACCGGCTTCCCGGAGACCCTGGGCGGCAACCGCCGCATGGTGGACGAATACCTGATGGTGGTGGCCACCAGGAAGCCCCTGGAGTTCCGCGAGAGCTACAGCCTGGACGACTTCAAGGCCCGCCTGCTGGAACTGCCGCGCAGCGAGGCCCGCATCGTGCGCAAGGCCTACAGCATCCTCAAGAGGGAACGCTGATGTCCCGCCCCCGTTTGTCATCCCGACGACCAGCGGAAGGAGGGATCTCCTCCTGGACCGGCAGAGTAGAATCGGCACGAGCGGATCAGAACGAGATCCCTCGGCTTTGCCTTGGGATGACAGCCGTCGCGCTGCTGCTCGCCGCCTGCACCAGCCCGGTCTACGTGGACCGGAGCCAGGAGGAGGAGGCTCCTCCCCTGGCGCTCAACGCCGTATCGTTCCGCGTCCACCAATCCCTGGCCGCCCGGCCGCCGTCCTGCGTCGCCGTGCTGCCCCTGTCGGGCCCCGACGGCGATGCCGCCCTGGAGCCGGCCCGCATCGAGGCGGTGCGCCGCGCCGTCTACGCCCATCTCGCCCCCCATGGCCGCCGCGACGTCAAGCCGGCCCGCGTCGATTTCGTCCTGGAACGCCTCGACCCCGCCCGGCGCGGCGATGCCGCCGAGATCGGCCGGGCGTTGGACTGCGAGGCGCTGATCGGCGGCAAGGTCACCGAATCGGGCCGGCAGTTTCTGGGCGTCTACTCGCGGGTGGCGGTGGGCGCCGAACTGCGCATGGTACGGGCGGCGGGCGGCGAGGTGCTGTGGGAAGGAACCCATGTGGCCTCGCTGCATGCCGGCGGCCTGCCGATCTCGCCCATCGGCATCGCCATGGGCATCTTCGAGGCGGCCCGCAACATGGACGACGAGCAGATCCTGCGCGCCACCGACGATCTGGCGCGGCGGCTGGCCTCGACCATTCCCGATCCCGGCATCGTCGCCCTCGACGACCCCACCGAGCCGCCGGCGCCGGTGCGCGCCCTGCCGCTGTCGCCCGAGCCGCCGCGCAAGGCCGGGCTGGACGCCTTCCTGGAGGAACTGGCCCCCCTGGCCGCCGACGAGCGCCGCGCCCGCCTGATCCAGGCGCTGGAACAGCGCCGCTTCGGCGACATGGCCCGTGCCCCCCTGCTCGACGCCCTGGTGGCGGTGCCGGACGCCCGGCCCGAGGACTTCCTGCGCCATGCCGAATATCTGGCCGAGGCCGGCGACTACGCCAGCGCCCTGGCCCGCGCCGAACAGGCGGCGGCCCGCGACGCGTCCTTCGCCCCCGCCCATTTCGCCATGGGCCGCATGCGCATCAAGCAGAACGACCCGAGCCGCGCCGAGGCCGACATCATCCGCGCCGTGGCGCTGGACGGCGACAACGCCACCTATCTCAACGGCCTAGCCTACGTCAACAGCCTGCGGGGCCGCGCCGACCGCGCCCTGGCCGCCTACGCCATGGCAATCCGCGCCGACGCGGCCAACGGCTTCGCCTATTACAATTCCGGGGTCATCCTGCTGGACCAGGGCGACCGCGTGGCGGCGGCGGATGCCTTCTACGGCGCCGGCCTCGCCTATCTCAAGACCGGACATTACGGACAGGCGGGCAAGGCGCTCGCCGACCTGAAGGAGCTTTCCGGGCCGGGCCTCGACCTGTCCCGCGAGATCGACACCATTCAAGGCGCCCTGGCGGCGCTGGAACAGAAGGCCAAGGCGCCCTGACGGCGCTGGAACAGAAGGGATGACGCCCATGCTCTACCGATTCGCCCCGATCGCCCTGGCCGCCGGCCTGCTGGCCGGCTGCGCCACCAACCCGGCGCCCGGCACTCCCGCCGCCACCGCCGCCGCCGAGCAAAGGCGGCAGGAGGCAAGGGTGGCCAACGTCCAGGCCTCGGTGGAGGAAGCGCCCGCGTGGTTCACCGCGCCGCCCATGGACGGCAACAGCCTCTATGCCCCGGGTACCGCCACCTCGGCCGACATGCAGATGGCCATGGACAAGGCGACCTTAAGCGCCAAGCGCGGTCTGGCCGACACCCTGAAGGGCAGCCTGTCTTCCAAGATGAAGGAATTCATCAGCGAGAGCGGCAGCGGCGAGGACCCGGTGATCACCAGCGAGAGCGAGCGTATCACCTCGAATCTGATCACCGAGACCAGCCTGGCCGGCTATTCCCGCACCCAGAGCAAGCTGGTGCCCCAGGGCTCGGTCTACCGCGCCTATGTGCTGCTGCAATACCCCATCGGCAACGCCAACCGCATCCTGATGGACCGGGTCAAGCAGGACAAGGTGATGGAATCCAAGCTGCGGGCCTCGAAGGCCTTCCAGGATCTGGAACAGGAAATCCAGGCCGCCCGCAAGTAGGAGGAGGGAAGCGGCCATGCGGAAAGCACTCGCCGCGCGCCTGATCATGGCCACGCTCGCCGCCGCCCCCGCCGGGGCGGCGCCCTCGGACTACGAGTGGTCGTGGAGCGACTACGCCCCCACCCCGCCGCCCCGGGTGATCGACGCCGTGGCGGTGGTGGAATCGGCCGGGGTTTCCGCCCCCGGCAACGAAGGTCTGGCCGCCCAGGGCTTCTTCGTCCCCATGGAGCGGCGCGCCCTGGCCGATCTCGCCAACCTGTTCCGGCAGGTCATCCCCGTCCGCGACGGCAGCGAGACCTATGTGGTCCGCGCCTCGTTCCGCTGGGACGGGGCGGTGGAACCCTCCGTTGCCGTCCTCGACGCCCGCACCGGCGCGGCGGTGGCCTCGGCCCGAGGGCCGGTGATATCCCGCCTGCGGCCGGTGGCGCTCAACCTCCAGGATTCCATGCGTCAGGCCAAGCTGGAACTGGCCCTGCTGCTGGCCACCCCGCCGGCGCCCGTGGCCGTGGCGGCGGCCGCCGCTCCGCCTCCCCCGGTCGCCGCCGCTCCGCCACCGCCGCGCTTCGCCGTCCAGCCGGCGGTCGGCCGCTTCCCCCGGGGCGCCGAACGGCCCGACGACGTGGCGGTGATCATCGGCAACGCCGACTACACCCGCCAGGGCCGCGACATCCCCGACGTGCGCCCCGCCCACGCCGACGCGGAAGGGGCCAGGCTCTACGCCACCCAGGCGCTCGGCATCAGGGAGGGCAACGTCATCTTCCTCAAGGACGCCACCGGCAGCCAGATGACCAGGGTGTTCGGCTCCGACAAGGACCATCGCGGCCAGCTGTTCGACTGGGTCAAGCCGGGCAAGTCCCGGGTCTACGTCTATTATTCCGGTCACGGCGCCCCGGCCAGCCAGGGCGGCTCGCCCTATCTGATCCCCACGGATTCCGACGCGGCCAGGATCGAGCTCAACGGCTATCCCCTGAAGCAGCTCTACGACAACCTGGGCAAGCTGCCCGCCGACAGCGTCACCGTCGTGCTGGAAGCCTGCTTCTCCGGCATCAGCCCGGCCGGCTCGGTGCTGGGCAAGGCCTCGCCGGTGTTCTTCGAGGTCAAGGCCCCGCCGGTGCCCGCCAACCTCACCGTCATCGCGGCCGGCGCCGCCAACCAGATGGCATCCTGGGAGGCCGACGAATCCTCCGGCCTGTTCACCAAGTACTACCTGAAGGCCATGGCGGGCGAGGCCGATTCCGACAAGGACGGCCGCGTCGGCCTGGACGAGCTGGACCGCTATCTCAAGGAGACGCTGACCTACTTTGCCCGCCGCCATTACGGCCGCGACCAGAACGCCCAGATCGTCAGGGGAGGCGGGAGATGAAGCGCGCCGCCCTGGCCGTCCTGATGCTGCTGAGCACGGTTGACGAGGCCTGGGCGGACGGACGGTTCTGGCTGGTGACGCCCGGGGAATCCGCCCGTCTGGGCCAGCCGCCGCCCCAGGGGCGGACGCCCATGGCCGCCGAGGAGGGCGATGGCCCGGTCATCCGCGTCAAGACGCCCAGCCTGGATGCGGCGGTGCGAAGCCCGGTAAGCATCCTGGTGCAGTTCGAGCCCGGCCGCAGCGGCCTGGCCCCGGACATGGCCAGCCTGACGGTGACGCTGCGCGGCTTCATCACCATCGACATCACCGACCGCCTGCGGGACTACGTGGTGGGACAGACCCTGGCGGTGGAGGGGGCAGAGCTGCCCACCGGCAGCCATCGCATCCGTCTGGCCATCGCCGACCGGGGCGGCGCCATCTCCGCCCGCGACATGATCCTGACCGTGGCCGAGCCGCCACGCTGAACGAACAAGGGAGGCCATCCATGAGCCCCACGCTCCTGCATCGCCTGATGCTCCTCGCGCCGCTGCTGCTGGGGGCCTGCGCCATCGCTCCCACCATGGAGGTGGTGCCGTCCACCGTGGTGGCGGGACAGCGCCATCAGGCCTCGGTCGCCCTGGTGTTTCCCGGCGAGACCCGGTCGCTGCGGGTTCCCAACCTGCTGCCCACCGGCTGCCTGACCGGCGGGTTCAGCATCGACGCCGATTACGGCGGCACCTTCGCCCGCGCCGTCAAGGAACGCCTGTCGGCCATGTTCGCCAGCGTGGTCGAGGTGGGCAGCCTGGCCCAGGCCGCCGGCGCCTATCCCCTGGTGTTCCAGGCGGAAATGTCGCAGGTGGGCTACAAGCTGGGATGCCTGGTCTCGCCTGACACCTATGTGCAGGTCCGGGGCGATCTGCGCGCCACCGACAGCCAGGGCCGCGACGTCTGGCGTTCCGACATCCAGTCGAAGCGCCACGAGATGGAGCTGATGATGTTCGACCCCAATCGCGGCCTGGGGGTTCCCGCCTCGCGGGCGATCAGCGCCCTGGCCGACGACTGGCTGCGCGAGTTGAACGGACCGGCCGCGGGCCAGATCGCGGCGGCCCTGCACGGCGCCGCCCCGGCGGTGGCCGCCCGGTCGGGACAAAAGGCTCCGATGGCGCAACCGGCTCCGCCTCCCCCGGTCGCCGCCGCGCCGCCTCCCCCGGTCGCCGCCGCGCCGCGCTTCGCCGTCCAGCCGGCGGTCGGCCGCTTCCCCCGGGGCGCCGAGCGGCCCGACGACGTGGCGGTGATCATCGGCAACGCCGACTACGCCCGCCAGGGCCGCGACATCCCCAATGTCCGCCCCGCCCACGCCGACGCGGAAGGGGCCAGGCTCTACGCCACCCAGGCGCTCGGCATCAGGGAGGGCAACGTCATCTTTCTCAAGGACGCCACCGGCAGCCAGATGACCAGGGTGTTCGGCTCCGACAAGGACCATCGCGGCCAGCTGTTCGACTGGGTCAAGCCGGGCAAGTCCCGGGTCTACGTCTATTATTCCGGCCACGGCGCCCCGGCCAGCCAGGGCGGCTCGCCCTATCTGATCCCCACGGATTCCGACGCGGCCAGGATCGAGCTCAACGGCTATCCCCTGAAGCAGCTCTACGACAACCTGGGCAAGCTGCCCGCCGACAGCGTCACCGTCGTGCTGGAAGCCTGCTTCTCCGGCATCAGCCCGGCCGGCTCGGTGCTGGGCAAGGCCTCGCCGGTGTTCTTCGAGGTCAAGGCCCCGCCGGTGCCCGCCAACCTCACCGTCATCGCGGCGGGCGCCGCCAACCAGATGGCATCCTGGGAGGCCGACGAATCCTCCGGCCTGTTCACCAAGTACTACCTGAAGGCCATGGCGGGCGAGGCCGATTCCGACAAGGACGGCCGCGTCGGCCTGGACGAGCTGGAACGCTACCTCAAGGAGACGCTGACCTACTTTGCCCGCCGCCATTACGGCCGCGACCAGAACGCCCAGATCGTCAGGGGAGGCGGGAGATGAACATCCGGCGGACCGGCTGGCTGGTCGCCCTGGCGATGATCGCCGCCGCGCCGGACGGCGCCCTGGCCTGGAAGCCCAAGGACAACAAGTGCAGCATCTGCCCGTCATGCTGCGCCCCGCCGCCCGCGCCGGCGCCCCGCGCCACGCCGCCGTCCGGCGGGGGCGGTTCCGGCTACGGCACCCCGGCATTCCCGCCCCCGTCCCGCGATCCCCAGCGCCTGGCCGAGATGCAACGCAATGAAAAGGCGGCGGAAGACGCCTGGAACCGGGGCGATGCCGACGAATCCGAACGGCGGCTGCAAAATGCCCTCGCCATGGCCGACGAAGCCGGCGACCGGGCCCGCATCCAAAGCGGGCTCGACCGGGTGCGGGCCTTCCAGGCGGCCGAGCGCGAGCGCAAGGCCCGCGAGGAGCGCGACCGCCAGCGGGCCCAGGCGGAAGCCGACTTCCAGCACAAGGTCGACGACATGCTGAGCGGCTACAAGGCCGATTTCGACGGAACCGGCGTGGCCCCGGATATGGGCGAACCGGTGGACAACCGGCCGGACCATCTGAAGGGCCTTCCCGTTCCGCCCCGCCAATCGCCGCCGCCGCAGGTGGCGGCCACGCCCCGGCCGCCGCCGCCCGAGCCGGAATCCGGCCCGGTGACGGTTCCCGACCGGCCCCTCCCCACCAGCCCGAAATACAAGGAGCCGCCGCCGCCCATGATTTCGGCGGTGCCGCCCACGCCCCATGTGGCGCGGACCGTCGAGGAGGCCCTGAACCGGGCTCGCGGCAATCCGGTGGATGCCCAGTTCGTCCTCGGCACCAACAGCCTCAAGCACTATCCCGACGGCGATCCGCCGGCCACCCAGGAGGAGTTGAGCTATCTGGGGGGAATGGCCCGCTCCTACGTGGGACGCGGCGGCCGCAGCTCCGTTTCGCCCGACATCGACCCCTCCCAGAATCTGCGCATCAAGCTCGAGGCGGCCAAGGGCGATCCGCAATACGGCGGCATGCAGCGCGCCGCGCAATACCGCGACCAGTGGATGGCGCGGCGCAACGAGTGGATCAAGAGAGGAACCGAGATATCGCGCGACGGTTCGCTGGAAGGCGCCGTCGAGGTGCTGGCCGAGCAATACCGGGACCGGCCCAATCCCGACATTCTCAACGCCATCCGCTACATGGAAGGAAGCCGCCAGCATGCCACCGTTCCCGGCCGCTAGGACCCTTGCCGTCCTCCTGGTCCTGATGGCGCCGGCGGAGGGCCGGTCCCAGGTGCCGCCGCTGCCCGGCGAGGAACGGATGGAAGCCGCCATGGCGGCGGGGGAGACGGCGCTGGGCCGCAAGAACTGGAGCGAGGCCGCCGCCCGCTTCGCCGAGGCGCGCGCCGCCCTGCCCGACGCCCTGCCGCCCCTGCTGGGGTTGGCCCGCGCCCGGGAAGGCCTCGCCCGCCCCCTGGAAGCCGCCACCTGGTACCGCGCCTATCTGGCCGCCGCCCACGATCCGGACGAGGCCGAGCGGCAGGACCCGTGCCGCCGTGCCGCCGCCTTGCACGCCGCCCATCGGAAGCGGACGGAAACCGCCATCGCCCTGGCCGGCAAGATCCTCAAGGCTGCCACCGCCACCGTCGAGACCGCGCCGCCGCCCGAAGGCGGCACGCGGCAGGCGGAACTGGCCCGGCTGCACCCCGCCCGCCACGACCTGGACCTGGCGACGCGCGCCAGATCGGCGACGCCGCCCCAGCCCCCGGACGCCGGCGCCCTCAACCAGGGCGTGGGAGTGACCGAGGCCTGGATATCCCTGGCCGAGGACGGGGCCTGGCGGGAAATGGACAGCGCCTACCGCATCCTGGGCGAGCGGGGCCGCAAGCCCATCGAGCGGGCGCTGGCCGCCGCCAGCCACGCCCGGCTGCACGCTCTCCTGGCGGGGCGCTTCGACGCCCTGGCCCGCATCACCGACGACGTGGGGCGCGGCTGTCAGTGATCCCGCCCGCCACGAAGTCCGGCACGTCCGAGGCCGGCATGGGCCGCGCGTGGAAGAAGCCCTGCACCCCCTCGCAGCCCAGGGCGCGGAGAAACTCCATGTGGGCCTCGGTCTCCACCCCCTCGGCCACCACGCTGAGGCGCAGGCGGTGGGCCATGGCGATGATCGCTTCGGCGATGGCCATGTCGTTGAGGTCGCCGGGAATCCCCTGGATGAAGGCGCGGTCGATCTTCAGCCGCTGGATGGGCAGGCTTTTCAGCGAGCTGAGGCAGGAATAGCCGGTGCCGAAATCGTCGATGGCCAGGGTGACACCCAATCCCTTCAGGGCGTGCAGGGTGGCGATGCACTCCTCCTCGTTCTGCAGCATGCTTTCGGTGATCTCGATTTCCAGGCTGTCGGGCGAGATGCCGGTCTCGGCCAGGGCGCCCTCCACCGCCCGCAGCAGGCGGCCGTTGCGCATCTGCTGGGCCGAGACGTTGACCGCCACCCGGATGGGCGGCAGGCCGCATTCCCGCCAGCGGCGGATCTGGCGGCAGGCCTCCGCCACCACCCAGTCGCCGATATCGATGATGAAGCCGCCCCGCTCGGCGGCCGGGATGATCTCGGCGGGGCCGAGCAGGCCCCGGACGGGATGCCGCCAGCGGATCAGCGCCTCCATCCCCTCCAGCCGGCCGGTTTCCATGGAAATCTGCGGCTGGTAGAATAGCACCAGTTCGTCCTCGGCCAGGGCGCGGCGCACCTCGCGGTCGGACGAGGCCGCCAGGATCACCCGCTCGGTCATTTCCCGCGTGTAGAAGGCGTAGCCGTTCCGCCCGGTTTCCTTGGCGGCGTACATGGCGGTGTCGGCGGCCTGGATCAGGCTTTCGCGCGTCTGGCCGTCGTCGGGAAACAGGCTGATGCCGATGCTGGCCGAGGTGGCCAGCTCGCGGCCACCCACCATGATGGGCTGAGTCACCGCGGCGCGGATCTTCATGGCGATGGCGGCGATGTCGTCGGGATTCTCGGCCTGCTCCAGGATCACCATGAACTCGTCGCCGCCCAGCCGCGCCACGGTGTCCTCGGCCCGCACCGCGCCGCGCATGCGCTGTGCCACGGTCTTCAGCACGGTGTCGCCGACGCTGTGCCCCAGGGTGTCGTTGATGCGCTTGAAGAAGTCGAGGTCCACGAACAGCACGGCCAGGGCGCGGCGGTCGCGGCGGCAGCGCTCCATGGCGTGGTCGAGCCGGTCCGCCGCCAGCAACCGGTTGGGCAGGTCGGTCAGCGGATCGTAATGGGCCAGGTGCTGCAACCGCTGTTCGGCGGCGCGGATGGCGGTCAGATCGGTGAAGGCGGCCACGTAATGCACGACGCTGTCGTGTTCGCTGCGCACGGCGGCGATGTTCATCAGCAGCGGCAAGGCCTCGCCGCCGCGATGCATGCCCTGGATTTCGCCGCGCCAGCGCCCGCCCTCGCCCAGCGCCGCCATGATCTCGTCGCGCAGGTCCGCCGGCTGCATCCCGTCGTCGAGCATGTGCGGGCGGCGGCCCAGCAGCTCGGTCTCGTCATGGCCGGTGATGGCGCAATAGCCGGGATTGACCGTGACGATCCTGAGATCGGGATCGAGAATCAGCAGGCCGTCGCGGGTCGCCTCGAACACGGTCAGCGCCTGGCGGCGGCGGTCCTCGGCGGCCTTGTGGTCGCTGACGTCCTGCAGCACGCCGATGATGCGCTGCGGATGCTCGGCCCGGGGCGGGATGGATTTGCCCTGGGCGCGCAGCCAGCGCACGCTGCCGTCGGCGTGGATTCCCCGGAACTCCACCTGCAGGGCGGCGTCGCCGCCGGTCAGGTGCTCGTAGGCCCGCAGGAGAAGCGCCCGGTCGTCCTCGACCACATGCTCGAGAAAGCGTTCCCAGCTGGCGTCCCCCCCGGTCCCGCCGCACCCGAAGACCTGTTCGATATGCCCGGCGCGGATGATCCGGCGCGACTGGGCGTCCACCTCCCAGGCCCCCATGCCGGCGGCCTGCAGCGCCAGGGTCAGGTGCTCCTCGCTGTCGCGCAGCGCCACCTCGACGGTACGGCGCTCCAGGGCCATCTGGATGGTGGCGTGCAGCTCGCGCTCGGAAAACGGCTTGAGCAGGAAGCCGAACGGCTTGGTGGCCCGCGCCCGCGCCAGGATGGGCTCCTCGGAATAAGCGGTCAGGTAGATCACCGGAATGTGGAGTTCGGGCGGCAGCCGCGCCACCGTGTCGATGCCGTCCAGGTCGCCCTCGATATGGATGTCCATCAGAACGACATCGGGCCGCAGGCTTTCGATGCGGCGCAGGACCTGATCCCCGGTCGAGGCGATGAACACCACCTCGTAGCCCAGCTTCAACAGCTGGTGCCGCAGATGAAGGGCGACGATCCGTTCGTCCTCGACCACCATGATCCGTGTCGCGGGCATGCCCGGGCTCCTTTCCGTCACCGTTGCAGCGGGAAATGCAGGCTGAAGCGGGTCGGCCCGCTCCGCTCGATTTCGATATGTCCCCCCAGTTGCTCGGCCAGCAGGCAGACCAACTGCAGCCCCAGGGTGGTGGCGTTCTCCACGTCCAGGCCGGGCGGCAGGCCGATTCCGTCGTCGGAAACGCTGAGGGCGACCTGATCGTCGCCGTCATTGGCCAGGACCACCCGGATCTCGCCGCGCCGCCCGCCGGGAAAGGCGTGCTTGAACACGTTGGTGACCAGTTCGTTGACGATCAGACCGCAGGGTATGGCGGTGCTGAGCGGCAACTGGATGTCCTTGACCTGGAGGGTCAGGGAGATACGGTTGGAATCCAGCCCGTACGAGGCCACCAGATTGGGAACCAGCGAATCCAGGAAGGCGGCGAAATCGACCCGGGCGAAGTCCTTGGACTGGTACAGGGTCTGGTGGATCAGCACCATGGAACGGATGCGGCTCTGGCTGTCGCGCAGCATGCCGGCGACCACGGGATCGTCCAGCTTGGACAATTGCAGGTCCAGCAGGCTGTCAACGATCTGCAGGTTGTTCTTGACCCGGTGGTGGACCTCGCCCAGCAGGATCTCCTTCTCGCGCAGCGCCGCCCGGATCTTCTCCTCCTTGTGCTTGCGGTCGGAGATGTCGACGATGGCCGACAGGACCATGGGCCCGTCCTCGGTATCCATGGGATTGAGGCCTATCTCCACCGGAAACTCGCTGCCGTCCTTGCGCCTTGCGTTGAGGTCGCGCCCCTCGCCCATGGGCCGCGACTTGGGATCGGCGGTGAAGGTGGCGCGCAGGCCGGGGTGGGCGTGCCGGAAGCGCTCGGGGACCAGGATCTCCATGGACTGGCCCAGCATCTCCTGGCGGGAATAGCCGAACATCCGCTCCGCCTGGGCGTTGACCATCTCGATCACCCCGGCGGCGTTGATCATCACCATGGCGTTGGGGGCGGCCTCCACCACCCGGCGGAAACGCTCCTCGCTCTTGCGCAAGGCTGTGTCGGCCGACTTGTCCCGGCTTTGCGACACCCGGAGAACCCTTTACATCAGCACCCATCGCCCATGGGAGAGATGGTCATGGCCGCCGGACGGCACAATGGGGTGCAACCCGTACCCGAGAATCAGGGCAGGACGGAGCAGGGTAGGCCCCGGACCGCCTGGTCGCGGGCCATCAGCACGAAGGCCCGCATGGCGCGGCGCGAGGCACGGCCGTCGCCGGCCGCCATGGCCCGCACCGTCTCGGCCTGGCCCGGGGCGCCATGGACGGGCCACTCCTCCGCCGCCTTGCCCAGCAGCCGCCAATAGGGCAGCAGGCGGCAACGGATGGTGGCACCGGCCTCCGACAGCAGCCGGTTGCCGCACACTCCGAACAGGACGGAAAAGAGATCGTCATCGCCGCCGCTTCCCGCCGGAGCGGCGGCATGCGGCCAGTCCCGCTCGGCCAGGCTCCGCCGCTGGGCCTCGGCGCGCGACGCCGCCAGGCCGGCGCAGGCAGCGGCCACTTCCGCCAGGGCCTCGAACAGCTCCAGCATCATGGCGCGTTCCAGCCGTACCACGTTGCCGCCGCGGTTCTTCTCGAAATTGGCCAGCCCCAAGGCGCCCAGATGACGGAACGCCTCGCGCACCGGGGTGCGGGAACACCCCAGCCGCGAAGCGATCTTGACCTCGCACAACTTCTCGCCCGGCCGCAGCCGGCCGGCGACGATGTCCTCGATCAATTGCTGGCGGACCCATTCCGCCGCCGATAATTCCGTAGGGTCCTTGGGCCTGCGCACCCGGGTCATGCCATTCGCATCCGATCCTGATCGAATCACATCTATTGCGAGTTATGCGCAGCAAGCAAACTCAACGCAATGGACGCATGGCAATAGATTGCATGCTGAGATTGTATACAGCAAGCATTTTACGCGTTATGTGCATTGACACACCGACAGGCGCGGTCCCGTCGGGATTGTTGCGCGGCGGCGGGGGCGGCGGAATCAGGGGGATGCCGGACCGGCCGCCCTGGCGCGCAGCATCTCGGCGATACGGGCGATGGGCGTCTCCCAGCCCGACCGGAACTTCCGGCGGAACAGGCGGAAAGCGGGATACCACTCGGAGGTCTCGCCCTCCATGCGCCAGCGGAAATCGGGCACCGGCGGCAGCAGCAGCCAGACCGGCTTGCCCAGGGCGCCGGCCAGATGGACCACCGCCGTATCCACCGAAACGATCAGGTCCAGATCCCACAGCATGGCGGCGGTGTCGCAGAAATCGGCGCAGAGGTCAGCGGCGTCCACCAGCCGCTCGGCCGGCGGCCGGCCCAGCCGGGGGGCCACCGCGCCGCGCTGCAGGGAGTAGAACGCCACCCCCGGGACGTCGAGAAGGGGATCGAGCATCCAGGCGGGGATCGAGCGGTTCCAGTCGTCGCCGTGGGTGGGGCGCCCGGCCCAGGCGAGGCCGACCTTCAGCGTCCCGGCGGGAGCGCCGGGCAGCCGCACCTTCACCCCCTTGGGCACCGAAAGGTAGGGAATGCCCTCCGGCGCGGGAAGATCGGCCAGCAGGCGCGGCAGCGACAGCAGGGTCAGCGCCTTGTCAAAGGCCGGCAGCGGCCCGGCCTCCCCCACCACCGCGTCCAGTCCGGGCACGGTCTCCATCAGGCGGATCAGTTCGGGCTGGCAGGCCAGCACCACCCGGTTGACGCCGCGCGCCTTGAGCAGCGGGGCATAGCGGACGAATTGCAGCGTGTCGCCATAGCCCTGTTCCGCCTGCAGCAGCAAGGTGCCGCCGGCCGGCAAATCAGGCGGCAGCGCCTCGCCCGCCCAGACGCGGTCGACCAGATAGGGCGGCAGGTTGGGATGGTCCCGCCAGCGCCATTCGTATTCGTGCCACCCCTCCTCCATGCGGCCGGACAGCAGCAGGTTGAGCGCCAGGTTGGTATGGAACTTGGCGCCATTGGGATTGATCTGGATGGCGCGGCGATAGGCGGCGTCGGCCTCGTCCAGGCGGCCCTGGCGATGCAGGGAATTGCCCAGGTTGCTCCAGGTCTCGGCCCCCTTGGCGCCCAGCGCCAGGGCGCGGCGGTGGCAGGCCTCGGCCTCCTCGGCCCGGGCGGTGCCGAGCAGGGCATTGCCGAGATTGTCCTGAATGGCCGGCGCGTCGGGGCGGACCAGCGAGGCGGAGCGGATCAGCGCCACCGCCTCCTCGCGCCGCTCCAGGCGTTCCAGCGCCACCCCCATGTTGTTCAGCATGTCGGCCGGATTGGGCTCGGCCGCCAGCACCGTCGCCGAGCGATAGGCCCCGATGGCGTCCTCGTAACGCTTGTGCGCCATCAGCACCCCGGCCAGGGCGTTGAGGGGACGGGGATCGCGCGGCAGCAGGCCGCAGGCCCGGCGCAGGGCGTCCACCGCCGCCTTGGCCTGATCCGGGATCAGGGCCAGCACCTCGCCCAGATGCATCCAGGCCGTCCCCAGGCCGGGATCGAGCTGCACCGCCCGTTCCAGGCAGGCCCTCGCCTCGGCCGTCTTCTGGGTCCGGGCCAGCGCCAGACCGAGGGCGGCATGGGCCTCGGCCAGGCCCGGGGCCAGTTCCACCGCCCGCCGGGCGGCGGCCAGGGCCTTGTCCAACGCCCCCTGACGCACCAGCAAAGCCGCCAGACGGGCCATGATCTCCGGATCGCCGGGCATCCGCTCGGCCAGACGCGCCAGAAACCGCTCGTCCTCCACATCCAAGCCCGCCATGCCACCCACCTGAAATTGCCGCCCGATAGCGCTTTAGCCGATTCACAAAATAGATAATCCGGTGTATATCAGACCCATAGATTGGGGGCCAGCCGCGTGCAGATGTTGGGGTATTCCGTCATTAGGGCGCACAAGCTCAAGCGTTGGGCCATGCTCGGCACTGTCCTGGCCACCTGCTGGACCCCGGCCACGGCCACGGCCGGCTCCCTGGAGGAGGAAATGCGCGACCTGGTCGCCACCCATCCCCAGATCCAGGCCAAGATGAAGGGCGTCAACTCCGCCGCCGAGGGTATCCGCAGCGCCCGGGCCGGCTATCTGCCGACCGTCAAGGTGGGCGGGGACCAGGGTCACGAATACGTCGACAGTCCCGACCGCCGCGCCACCCAGGGCAAGCCGTTCCTGGACAAGCGCAACACCAGCAGCCTGACCGTCACCCAGAAGATTTTCGACGGCTTCGCTACCGATTCCACGGTGGAATCGGCCAAGACCAGCCGGCGTATTTCCGAATCGGACCTGCGCAGCATCCGCCAGGCCACCTTGCTGGAAGGCGCCATCGCCTATCTCGACGTCATGCGCACCACCAAGCTGGTGGCCCTGTCGCGCGAGAACGAGCGCAAGGTCGCCGAGCAGCAGAACCTGGAGGACGAGCGCGTCCAGAAGGGATCGGGCATCGCCTCGGACGTGCTGCAGGCCAAGCAGCGCCTGCAACTGGCCAAGGAACGCCGCGTCAATTACGAGGGCCAGTTCCACGCCGCCGTCGCCAAGTTTTCCCAGGTGTACGGCCATGCCCCCGACGTGGCGTCCCTTTCCGACCCGCCGCTGCCCCTCGACCTGATTCCCGAGACCATCGACCAGTCGCTGGATGCCGCGGAAAAGGACAACCCGTCCCTGGAATCCGCCACCAGCGCCATCGAACTGTCCAACGACAAGCGCAACATCGCCGAGGCCGGCTACTGGCCGACCCTCGACCTGGTGGGCAAGGCCAATTACGAGCACGGCAAGAACGCCACCATCGGCGTGCGCCGCGACTGGTCGCTGATGCTCGTGGCCAGTTGGGAACTGTTCTCCGGCTTCAAGACCGACGCCGCCGTAGCCCAGGCCTCGTGGGACCACGGGGCCAGCAAGGACAGCCGCTTCCACGCCAGCCGCAAGATCGCCGAGCAGGCCCGTACCGCCTGGCACAAGCTGCAGACCGCCCGCCAGCGCCTCGATCTGCTGGAAAACGCCGCCGTCCTGGCCGAGGAGGTCTGGGAGGCGACCATGAAGAAGCGCGAGGCCGGAAAGGCCACCGTCACCGAGGTGCTGGACGAGGAAACCCGCATCAACGACGCGCGGATCAACTATACCGGCGCCTATTACGATATGTACCAGGCGTCCTACGAACTGCTGGCCGCCATGGGCCGCCTGGAGGTGGACAACCTCAGCCGCGCCAAGCCCGCCACCTCGCTGGACGTCTCGCCACTCAAGGCGGTGGACTACACCCATCCCAAGGACAAGGCGCCCAAGCCCCAGGCCGCCAAGCCGGCCAGGGTTCCCACCGCAGCAGCGGCCCCCGCCGCGCCGCCGCCTACGGAACAGGCCGCCAACACCGCGATCATGGAACGGGTCCGCGATCTGGTCGCCGCCCAGCCGCAGCCCGATAATTCCTTCTGGTCCATCCGCTGATACGACTGAGGCCTGTCATGCCGACGACCAACGGGAGGAGGGATCTCCGCCTGGATCATCGGTGCCGAATCGGAAACATCGTTCCAGGATGAGATCCCTCGCCTGCGCTCGGGATGATACCACAAGCGGAACGGCCGCTACAGCGCGCCCCAGATCTCCCTGGCATACTCGGCCACCGTGCGGTCGGATGAGAACTTGCCCATGCGCGCCACGTTGAGGATGGCCTTGCGCGTCCACTCCTCCGGGTCGCGGTAGGTCTGGTCCACCCGCTCCTGCGCCGCCATGTAGAGCGGGAAATCCGCCGACAGCAGGTAATGGTCGCCGCCACCGGTCAGGATGTCCACCAGTTGGTGGAAACGGTCGGGCTGGTCGGACGAGAAGAAGCCGCCGGCGATCATCTCCAGCGCCCAGCTCAGGTCGGGATCGGCCTTCACCGCCGCCACCGCGTCGTAGCCGTCCACCCGGCGCCGCGCCACCTCCTGGGCCGAGAGGCCGAACAGGAACATGTTCTCCTCGCCCACTTCCTCGCAGATTTCCACGTTGGCGCCGTCCCAGGTGCCGATGGTCAGCGCCCCGTTCATGCTCATCTTCATGTTGCCGGTGCCCGAGGCTTCGGTGCCGGCGGTGGAGATTTGCTGGGACAGGTCGGCGGCCGGCATGACCAACTCGGCGGTCGACACGTTGTAATTGGGCACGAAGACCAGCTTCAGCTTGCCGCCCACCAGGGGGTCGTTGTTGATCACCTCGGCCACGTCGTTGACCAGCTTGATGATCAGCTTGGCGACGTGATAGCCCGGCGCCGCCTTGCCGCCGATGATCACGGTGCGCGGCACCGGGTTCAAGAGCGGGTTGGAGCGGATGCGGCCATAGCGGGTGATGACGTGCAGCACGTTGAGCAACTGGCGCTTGTATTCGTGGATGCGCTTGACCTGGACGTCGAACAGGGAATCCACGTCCACCTCGACGCCGAGGCGCTGGGACAGCATGGCGGCCAGGCGTTCCTTGTTGCCACGCTTGACGGCGGCGAAGGCGGTACGGAACGCCGGGTCGTCGGCCAGGGGCTCCAGCTTGCGCAACTGGTCGAGATCGGTGATCCAGCCGTCGCCGATCCTGGCGGTGATCAGCGCCGACAAGGCCGGATTGGCGGCCAGCAGCCAGCGCCGGGGGGTCACGCCATTGGTCTTGTTGGTGATCTTGCCGGGCGACAGGTGCTCGAAATCCGAGAAGATGGTGCTCTTCATCAGGCCGGTATGGATGGCGGCGACGCCGTTGACCTTGTGGCTGCCGATCACCGCCAGATGGCCCATGCGCACCCGGCGTTCGTCCCCTTCGGCGATCAGCGAGACGCGGCGCAGCAATTCGGAATCGCCGGGATGGCGGTAGCGCACGCTCTGCAGGAATTCGTGGTTGAGGGCGTAGACGATCTCCAGGTGGCGGGGCAGCACCCGCTCGAACAGTTCGGTGGACCAGGTCTCCAGCGCCTCGGGCAGCAGGGTGTGGTTGGTATAGGCGCAGCAGCCCCGCACCAGTTCCCAGGCCTTGGACCATTCGATCTGGTGTTCGTCCACCAGCACCCGCATCAGTTCGGCCACCACCAGAGCGGGGTGGGTGTCGTTGAGCTGGATGGCCACCTTCTCGGGCAGCATGGTCCAGTCGGAATGGCTTTTGCGGAAGCGGGCCAGGATGTCCTGGATGGAGGCGGCGACGAAGAAGTATTCCTGCTTGAAGCGCAGTTCCTTGCCGCGGTCGGTCATGTCCGAGGGATAGAGCACTTTGGACAGGGTCTCGGATTCGTTCTTGTCGCGCACCGCCTCGATGTAATTGCCGGCGTTGAAGTATTTCAGGTCGAACTCGCGGGTCGACTTGGCCGACCACAGGCGCAAATTGTTGACCACCTTGCCGCCATAGCCGGGCACCGGTACGTCGAAGGCCATGGCCATCACTTCCTCGGCATCCACCCACTGCGACCGGGTATGGCCCAGGACGTCGCGGAAATGGATGACCCGGCCACCGAAGCGGACGGGGAAGATCACGCCGGGACGAGGAAATTCCCAAGGGTTGCCGTAGCGCAGCCAGTTCTCCGGACTTTCCACCTGCCAGCCGTTGTCCACGTGCTGGGTGAACATGCCGTAATCATAGCGGATGCCGTAGCCGAAACCCGCCACCCCAATGGTGGCCATGGAATCCAGCAGGCAGGCGGCCAGACGGCCCAGGCCGCCGTTACCCAGCGCCGCCTCCACCTCCCAGGCGGCCAGTTCCTCGAAATCCTGGCCCAACTCGGCGATGGCTTGGCGCACCGTGTCGTAGAGCCCCAGGTTGATCAGGCTGTTGACCAGGGTGCGGCCGATCAGGAACTCCATGGACAGGTAGTAGACCCGCTTGGAATCCTCGCGGTAATAGCGGTTCAGGGTCGGCATCCAGTGCTCGGTCACCCGGTCGCGCACCGCATGGGCGGCGGCCATGAACCAGTCGCGCGCCGTGGCGTTGATCGGCTCCTTGCCCACCGTGTAGAGCAGATGGCTGCCGATGGCTTCCTTGATGCTGTCCACATCGTCGCCCAGCAGCCGCACTACCGGAGGCTTTGCCTTTTTCATGCCGGTCTTCCCGCCAGTTCCATCCATTGTCATTCCGCCATGAAACAGGGGCGCGGGCAAGGCCGGTCATACCGGTCGCCAGCCCATTCATTATGAATTTTGTCGTACGCGGCGGGTCTTCAAGCGCCAGACAGTCCGATTGACGCGCCGCGCGGCGACCGAATAAGCTCCGCCCCGCTTATATGTTCAATGGACCGTACCGCAAAATGCGTTTGAGAAAGCTTCCCCGGCACTACGCCGGACTGGTTCAGCCGCTGGTCCTGACCATGCTGATGACCTGCGTGGTCTCGGCCATCAGCGTCCTGCGCTCGCAGGGATTCGATGCCGGATTCATCGACGTCTGGCCCACCGCCTGGCTGATTTCGTGGGCGGCGGCCTATCCGGTGATCCTGCTGATCCTGCCGCTGGTGCGTCGCATCGTCGCGGCCACGGTGGAAAGCTGAAGGCTCACCTGCCCCCTTCCCTCAGCCCCTCCGCCGTCGCCGTCATCCGCCGGTCGGCCAGGATGGCGGCGGTGTCGGCCTTGTAGCGCAGACGCCAGTTGGGATGCTGGGTGGTGGTGCCGGGCAGGTTCATCTGCACCTCCTGGCCCAGTGCATCCTCCATCTGCACCATCATCAGCCGGGCGGCCGAGCGGCCGAGATAGGCGTGTGCCGCCGCCGCCAGGGCCACCGCCTGGATATCGGAGAGCGCCGGACCCACCGGGAAATCGGCCTGCAGCAGCCCCTGCCCCGCCAGGGCGGCGGCCAGGGCGGCACGGTCGGCGGCGCGGACGGCACGCTCCTCGGCGGCCTGGCCCTCGCGCGGGTAGAGGTCGAGCTTTTCCCGCCGGTCGATGTCCTTGCCCGCCCACCAGCCGCGCAAGCTGGGCAGATCGTGGGTGGCGGCGATGGCCAGGGCCTTGGCGTCGAACTGGCCGGGAGCGCGGAAGGCGCCGTCCTTGGCCTTCTCGAACACCATCACCCGGTAGGCGAAGATGCCCATGGAATCCATGCGCTCGCGGAAGCCGTCGGGTACGGTGCCCAGGTCCTCGCCGATCACCAGACAGGAATTGCGCCGGCTTTCCAGCGCCACCAGCCGGAACAGGTCCTCGGCCGGATAGCGCACATAGGCGCCCTGGTCGGCGGGCTGGCCGGGCGGCACCCAATAGAGCCGGGCAAGACTCATGGCATGGTCCAGGCGCAGCGCCCCGGCATGGCGCATGTTGGCTTCCATCACCTCGATGAAGGGGGCGTAGAAGTGCTCGCGCAATGTGATGGGATTGAACGGCACCAGCCCCCAATCCTGGCCCTTCAGGGCCAGCGGATCGGGCGGCGCCCCCACCGAGACGCCGAGCGCCAGCGAGTCCTGCTGCGCCCAGGCCTCGGCCCCGTCGCCGGCGATGCCCACCGCCAGGTCGCGGTAAAGGCCGATGGAAGCCCCCGCCGCCCTGGCCCTGGCCTGCGCCCCGGCCAGTTGCCGGTCGGCGATGAACTGGAGCCACTGGAAGAACTCCACCTGCTCCACGTGCTCCAGGACGAAATCGGCCACGGCGGGGGAATCGGGGCGGCGGTATTGCTCGGGCCACTGGCGCCAATAGCCCTTGCCGTCGCGGCTGAATTTGTCGTGCAGGGCCTCGAACACCGCGAAATTCCGCCCGGCCTCGCCCATCTCGGCCTGCCAGGCGCGGAACTCCTGGCCGCGCGGGTTGTCGTCGCCCATCGAGGTGCGGCGGAACCAGCGGTACAGCACCTCCAGCATGGGCCGGGCCAGACGCATGACATCCGGGTACTCGATCAGCGAATAGCCGCGCAGCCGCGCCAGGGTCGCCTGATAGCCGGGCGACGCGAACATGCGCCGCGCCTCCAGGCAGTCGCGGAACTCAGGCATGGCCTCGATGTCGATATAGGCGATGTTGAGGAAGCGCCGGGACGACGGCGAATAGGGGCTGAACCGCTCGGGATCGGCGGGAAACAGGGCGTGCAGCGGATTGACCCCGACGCAGGCGGCGCCCAGCCGGGCGGCGCCCTCGGCCAGTTCGGCCAAGTTGCCGTAATTGCCGACGCCCCAGTCGCGCTCGGAGCGCAGGGAATAGATCTGGGTGGCGACGCCCCAGGCCCCCGTCTCCCGCTCCACCGCCTCGGGCACATGGGCGCGGGGCGGAGTGACGATCAGCGCCATCTCGGCCAGGACGCCGGCCGGGCCCGACAGGATCAGGCGGTGATAGCCGCAGGGCGGCAGGGCCGGCAGGTCCAGCCAGCGGCGATGGACCAGCCGGTCGTCCAGCAGGTATTCCTCGCCCCAGCGCAACTCGACGGGACGGAAGCTCCCCGCGTGGCGGATGCCCAGTTCCTCCTCCAGCACCCAGGAATGCCCGATGTCGTCGGCCTCGGCCGGCAGGGTGACGGCGATGGAGGGCGGGGCCGAATGTTCCTCGGCCATCAGCACCGGCTCCAGCGCCCGACGCCAGGGCCGGGTCTCCAGGTCCTTGAGACTGGCCCGCACCTGCTCGTCGCTGCCGGCGGGCAGGCCCATGGCGGCCAGGAAGACCCGCTTGGTCTCGGCCGGCACCACCCGCCACGCGCCGAAGAAGTCCCACCAGCCGTCCTCGATCCCCGCCAGGCGCGCCAAACGGTCCAGCGCGTCGCTTCCGCTCATTCCTTGTCCCCTTCTTTGTTCCCGTCCCGCGGCACGCCGCTTGGGCCACTAGATTCATCGCGCGGCACGCCGCTTGGGCCACTAGATTCATCGCGCGGCACGCCGCGCAGGGCGCCCGAACGGCGCAGCACCGCCAGCGATCGCTGCCCCAGCGGATAGGTGATGCCCGCCGCCCAATGGGTGCCGGCCTGCCGCCCGGCGGGGTCAAAGGTATCGAGCACCAGCTCCCACGACCGCCCCAGGCTGGGCGGCGGCAGCACATAGGGCACCGCCTCGTGATAGGCATTGAGCAACACCAGGAAGGTGTCGTCCATCTCCTCGCGGCCGGTCAGGTTGTCCACGGCGCACGACTCGCCGCCCAGCACGAAGCCCAGCGAGCGGGCAAACGGCGTGGTCCAGTCGCCGTGACCCATCTCGCGGCCCTCGGGCGTGATCCACACGATATCCTTCAGCGGTGAGCCGGGCAGGCGCCTGCCCTCGAAGAAGCGCGGGCGGCGGAACACCGGATGGGCCTTGCGCAAGGCGATCAGGCTCTGGACGAAGGCCAGCAGATCCTCGTCCACCTCCGACCAGTCCACCCAGCCGATTTCGTTGTCCTGGCAATAGGCGTTGTTGTTGCCCCGCTGGCTGCGGCCCATCTCGTCGCCGGCCAGCAGCATGGGCACGCCCTGGGACAGCAGCAGGGTGGCCAGCAGGTTGCGGCTTTGCCGCGCCCGCAATTCCCGCACCTCGGGATAGGGCGACGGCCCCTCGTGGCCGCAATTCCAGGCGTAATTGGCGTCGGTGCCGTCCTTGTTGCCTTCCAGGTTGGCCTCGTTGTGCTTGCGCTCGTAGCTGACCAGATCCTTGAGGGTGAAGCCGTCGTGGCAGGTGACGAAATTCAGGCTGGCCCACGGCCGCCGCCCGCCCCAGCCGAAGATGTCGAAGGAGCCGGTCAGGCGCGAGGCCAAGTCGCCGATCACCCCGCCCTCGCCGGTCCAGAAACGGCGCACCGTGTCGCGGTAGCGGCCGTTCCACTCGGACCAGCCGGGCGGAAAGCGCCCGACCCGATAGCCGTCGCCCCCTAAGTCCCAGGGCTCGGCGATCATCTTCAACCGGCTCAAACCGGGGTCCTGGCGCACCGCGTCGAGAAAGGCCGAGGAATGGTCGAAGCCGCCCTTGCCGCGCACCAGCGAGGCGGCCAGATCGAAGCGGAAGCCGTCCACATGCATCTCGTCCGCCCAGTAGCGCAGGCTGTCCATCACCATCTGCAGCACGCGGGGATGGGCGAGGTTGAGCGTGTTGCCGCAGCCGGAATAGTTCTCGTACCAGCGCTTGCCGTCGGGTCCCAGGCGGTAGTAGCTGAGGTTGTCGATGCCCCGGAACGACAGGGTCGGCCCCAGATGGTTGCCCTCGGCGGTGTGGTTGTAGACCACGTCGAGGATCACCTCGATGCCCACGTCGTGCAGGCGCGACACCATGGTCTTGAAGTCGCCGTGCGGGCTGGCCGAGTAGTAGCGCGGATCGGCGGCGAAGAAGCCGATGGAATTGTAGCCCCAGTAATTGCGCAGGCCCCGGTCGGCCAGATGCTTCTCGTCGATCATAGCGTGGATGGGCAGCAATTGCAGGGTGGTCACCCCCAGGCGCCGCAGATGGTCGATAACGCCGGGCTGGGTCAGGCCCAGGAAGGTGCCGCGCATGCCGTTGACCACGCCGGGATGCTTGATGGTCTGGCCCCGCACATGGGCCTCGTAGACGATGGTCTCGGGCCACGGCACGTTCGGGCGGCGGTCGTTGCCCCAGGTGAAGGCGGTGTCCAGCACCCGGCATTTGGGCATGAAGCGGGCGTTGTCGCGCCGGTCGGCGATCAGGTCCAGCTTGGGCGTGCCCGGCTTGAAGCCGAAATGGGTATCCGACCATTCGAAGCCCCCCGCCAGCGCCTTGGCATAGGGGTCGAGCAGCAGCTTATGCGGATTGAAGCGGTGCCCCTCGTTGGGATCGTAGGGGCCGTGGACGCGATAGCCGTAAAGCTGACCCGGCCGGCAATCGGGCAGATAGCCGTGCCAGACCTCGTCGGTGTATTCGGGCAGGGAAATGCGTTCCACCTCACGCAGGCCGCGCCGGTCGAACAGGCACAGTTCCACCTTCTCGGCATGGGCCGAGAACAGGGCGAAGTTGACGCCGTTGCCGTCCCAGGTCGCCCCCAGGGGATAGGGCTGGCCGGGCAGGATGCGGCGACGCGACGTCATTCAGTCTTCCCCGGTCATGGCGGCACGGGCACCGTGGCGAATGTGGAGGACATGCACGATACGGCGGCCTTCATCGATGCCATAGATGATCCGATAAACATGTGGCCGACGCCCGTAAAGCAATTGCCGCAAGTTGGCATCCTCCGGCACCGGCAGCCCTCGCCCGTGATGATGGGCGAGAGTGGCGACCTTGGCCTCAAGCCCGTTGAACCATCGTGCCACCACCGGAACGTGTCGCGCGGCGATGGCCCCGTAGAGATGGCGGAGATCGCCGATGGCCCGCTCCGTCACCTCAACGCGGAATGTCATGCTCGGCCCGCAGCATGGCGAAGGCCTCGGCCGCCGGAACGGCCCGGCCGCTCGCCACGTCGTCGCGGCCCTGGCGTATCCCTTCGCCCGCATTGGCGGAAGCGGCGATGTCGAGCAGACGCTGATACGCCTCGGCATCCTGCAACACCGCCGCCGCCTTGCCGTTGACCGTCAGGACCAGGGGACGCCCCGTCTCGCGGATATGGTTCAGGAACTCGGCCGAGCGGTTGCGGAAAGTTGTGACTGGCTGGATGTCCTTGACGATGTCCATGGCAGGCCGTTCCCAGGAAACAATTACCTTAAAAGGTATTCCCAGATCGTCATCCGGTAAAGCGCGGAGTGGGCTCACCGCTCCCGCTTGAACACGCAGGTGGATAACGGCGGCAGGCGCAGCCGGATGGACCAGGAATGACCGTGCCAGGGCACCTCTTCCGCCTGGACGCCGCCGCCATTGTGGATGTTGGCCCCGCCATACCATTCGGAATCGGTGTTGAGCAGTTCGCGGTACCAGCCAGGCTCGGGCACCCCCACCCGGTAGGACTCGCGCACCATGGGGGTGTAGTTGCCGGCCACCACCACGAAATCGCTGGGGTCGAAGCCCAAACGCCGCCAGGTCAGCACCGAGTTGTCGCGGTCGTTGCAGTCGATCCAGGCGAAGCCGGCCTGTTCGTTGTCCAACTGGTGCAGCGCCGGCTCGGTGCGGTACAGGCGGTTCAAGTCGCGGATCAGGCGCCGCACGCCCTCGTGGCGGCCGTCGTCCAGCAGGTGCCAGTCCAGGCTGGCATCCTCGTTCCACTCGCGCTCCTGGGCGAATTCCGAGCCCATGAACAGCAGCTTCTTGCCCGGCTGGGTCCACATGAAGCCGTAATAGGCCCTCAGGTTTGCGAAGCGCTGCCAGGAATCGCCGGGCATGCGGCCGAAGATGGAGCCCTTGCCGTGCACCACCTCGTCGTGGGACAGCGGCAGCACGAAATTCTCGTGATAGGCATAGAGCTGGGCGAAAGTCAGGCTGTCGTGGTGATAGCGGCGGTGGATGGGGTCCTTGGAGAAGTAGCGGAGCGTGTCGTGCATCCAGCCCATGTTCCACTTGTAGCCAAAGCCCAGCCCGCCCAGGTGCACCGGGCGCGACACCATGGGCCAGGCGGTGGATTCCTCGGCGATGGTCATGGCGCCGGGATGCTCGGCATAGACCACCTGGTTCATGCGGCGAAGGAACTCGATGGCCTCCAGGTTCTCGTTGCCGCCGTGGCGGTTGGCGATCCACTCGCCCGGCTCGCGCGAGTAGTCGAGATAGAGCATGGAGGCCACCGCATCCACCCTAAGGCCATCCACATGGTACTGCTCCAGCCAATGCAGGGCGTTGGCGTAAAGGTAGTTGACCACCTCGGTACGGCCGTAATTGTAGATCTGGGTGTTCCAGTCCTTATGCACCCCCAGGCGCGGGTCCTCGTGCTCGTAGAGATGGGTGCCGTCGAAATGGTGCAGGCCGTGCGGATCGTTGGGGAAGTGCCCGGCCACCCAGTCGATGATCACCCCGATGCCCTTGCCGTGCAACCGCTCCACCAGGGTGCGGAACTCGTCGGGGGTGCCGTAGCGCGAGGTCGGCGCGAACAGCCCCACCGGCTGATAGCCCCACGAGCCACCGAACGGATGCTCGTGCACGGGCAGGAATTCCACATGGGTGAAGCCCAGATCGGCAACGTAATCGCCCAGCTGGTCGGCCAGTTCCAGGTAGGAAAGCGAGCGGTTGCCATCTTCCGGCACCCGCTTCCACGAGCCCAGATGCACCTCGTAGATGCTGACCGGGGCATGGCGGTCGTTGCGCGATCCTTGCGCCGCCATCCAGGCACCGTCCTGCCAGTCGCGCGGCCCCAGTTCCCACACCACCGAGGCGGTCTTGGGCGGCAGCTCGGCGAAATGGCCGTAAGGGTCGGCTTTCAAGGGCAGCAGCCGCCCGTCGGCGGCGACGACCTCGTACTTGTAGATGGCGCCCTGCCCCAATCCGGGGATGAAGATCTCCCATATCCCGGCCTCGTGGCGCAGGCGCATGGGGTGGCGCCGCCCGTCCCAGCCGTTGAAGTCGCCCACCACCGAGACGCGGGCCGCATTGGGCGCCCACACGGCGAAATCCACGCCGGCCACCCCGTCCACGGCGCGAACCTGGGCGCCCAGCTTCTCGAAGGTCCGCAGATGGGTGCCCTCGCGCAGAAGATGCAGGTCGAGATCGCCCAGCACCGGCGGGAAGCGGTAGGGGTCGTCGACCTCCTCCACCCCGCCGTCATGACGCAAGACCCGCAGCCGGTAGGCGGAAGCCCCCTTCAACTTGACGGCGAACAGCCCGTCGGGATGGACGCGCCGCATCTCGGTCTCGCCCCCCGCCGCCAGCACGAAGACGCTTTCCGCCTGGGGCTGGAAGGTGCGGATCACCGTGCCGCCCTTGACCTCATGCGGCCCCAGTACGGCGAAGGGGTCGCCATGGCGTCCCCGGGCGATGGCATCGGCGTCGCCGGGCCGGATCAGTCTTGCCGCTTCGGGCATGCAGCCCCCTCCTGCCAGTCGAGAGAGCAAGTGTCACCGCCTTTGGCCGGAAAGACAAAGGGCGATTTCACAGGGGGCGTTTTCCCACTCCAGTTTTTAAATAGTCTCATTGGAGCTTCCGCAAAGCCCCTAAATCTGGTAGTACTTCCCGTCGAGGGGATCGGCTCGTTGCGGGCCGATTAGACAATTCGTGCGGCCCGTCGGGGGCCGTCACCGCAAATCATGGAGCGTGTTATGGGCGTCCTTCCGAAGGTTCTGGGTCTCACCGTGGCCGGCGTGCTGGTCATCGCTCTGTATCTGGCCGTTCCCGTGCTCAGCGCCGTTTTCGGCGGCGTCGCCGACCCCAGCCCGGCCCACAGCCCGCTGGGCTTCTCGGTCTATCTGGGCCTGGCTCTGACCGCCGTCTTCACCAGCCTGGTGATGTATCTGGCCTCGACCGGCGGCGGTTCGCAGAACTAAGCCCGTCCGGCACCGGTTTTGAAACGCCCCGGCCTTGCGGCCGGGGCGTTTTCGTTTGCTCAGGCGGCGCGGACGTTGGCCAGGAATTCCCGGACTTCGCGCTCCATGGCCGTGCTTTCATCCAGCAGGCCATTGGCCGAGAGGAATACCGCCTGGGCCATCCGCCCGGTTTCCGAGGCGGCCAGGGCGACGCCCGAGATGTTGCTGGCCACTTCGCGGGTGCCCTCGTTGGCCTGATCGACGTTGCGGGCGATTTCCGCCGTTGCGGCGCCCTGCTCCTCCACCGCGCCGGCGATGATGGTGGCCAGTTCGTTGATGCGCGAGATGGTGCCGGAAATGCCGGCGATGGCCTCCACCGCCGACTGGGTCTCGGTCTGCACCGTGGCGATCTGCTGGGTGATCTCGTCGGTGGCCTTGGCGGTCTGGCCGGCCAGGTTCTTGACCTCGTGGGCGACCACGGCGAAACCCTTGCCCGCCTCGCCGGCCCGGGCCGATTCAATGGTGGCGTTCAAGGCCAGCAGGTTGGTCTGGCTGGCGATGTCGCTGATCAGGTTGACCACGTGGCCGATCCGCTGGGCGGCCTCCACCAGGCCGGAGATCTTGCGGGTGGCCTCGACCGCCTCGGCCTCGGCGGCCTTGGCGATATCCGACGACTGGCGGACCTGCCGCGAGATTTCATGAATGGAACTGGACAGCTGGGCGCTGGCCGAGGCCACCGTTCCCACGTTGGCGGTGGCCTCGTCGGTGGCCGCCGAGACGGCGCCGCTCTGGCGCTGGGTCTGCTCGGCGTTGGCCGACAGGGTGTCGGCCGAGCCGTGCAACTGCTCCACCGCCATCTTGACCCGGGCCAGGGTGGCCTCGATGGATTCGTCGAAACGCTGGGTGGCGGTTTCGATGGCACGCTGGCGGGCCTCGCGCTCGGCCAGCAGATGCTGTTCCTCGGCCTTGCGGGTGGCGGCGTCGATCATGCCGACCCGCCAGCCGTCCAGGGCCTTGGCCAGCGGCCCGAACTCGTCCAACCGCTCGGCCCCCGGCACCGTGAGCGCCGTGTCGCCGCCGGCCAGACGGCGGACCGCCTCCACCAGGGCGCCCAGCGGATTGGTGATGCCGCGGCCGATGGTCACCGCGAAGATCAGCCCGACCACCACGGCGATCGCCCCGATGATCGCCGACAGGGTGCCGAACGCCCCGATGCGGTCCTGCGCCTCGGCGGCCTTCTCCTCGGCGGTGCCGCGATAGCCCTGGGACAGGGACTCGCCGATCTTGTCGATGGCGGCGCTGATCTTGGCGGCGCTGACCCGCAGTTCCACATTTTCCGGATCATCGAACGGCGCCTTGCGGGCCTTCATCTCGCTGATCTTCTCCACCCGGACCTTGTAGGCGGCGACCTGTTCGGCCAGTTCCTTCACCTGGGCCAGACGCTCGGGAACGATGGTGGTGGTGGCGGCCAGACTCTCCACCTCCTTGATCAGTTCGGTGACGATGACATTGGCGCGCTGATAACGGTTGAGGTCGTCGGTGGCGAAATACACCCACATATTGAAGCGGGCTTCGTAGATGTGACGCTGGATGGTTTCCAGCTTGAGCGCGTTGTCGGCGGCCCGCCGGCTGGTGGTGACGGTCTCGGCGATATTGCTGGCCGACAGGGCGGCGAAGGTGGCCAGCCCGGCGATCAGAACGATCAGGACGGCAAATCCGGCCAGAAGACGCGTGGCGATACCCAATCTTATCAGCATGGTTTCCTCGTTGGTTCGGCTGACACGATCGGATGGGCAAGGCCACAAGGATGGTCAGGGGCGTTTAAATGACATTTACAAACATGCAACAATAAGTCATGCCTGACGACACAAACCGCCAGAGTAGACAATAGAGATAAACAAATAAGCTTGGCACTTTATGACAGATGAGATCAGCAATAACACTATAAGCACAATCACGTATAAAGCGTATTATCGGACAAACCCTCAAACAAGAGTGCCAGCTATCACACTTTCATTGTCACTGAGGAGTCACAAAATACGATTGCGCGTATACGTTTTTGGAATACCCCGAACAATAACAATTCCAATCCGGACGCGACTCATCGTCCCGCCCGGGCGCGGGCAGATCGCATAACGGCGGAAATAAGCGGAAAAGCCGGACGCCCGGCGGCCTACTGGCAGACCTTGTAGTCGTCGGTCACCTGATTGCGCACCACCTTGGACAGCTTGCTGAAGGCGGCGAAGCCGCGCTTCTCGATGGTCTGCAGCAGGTCGTCGATATTGGCGCAGAACCCCTCGGTCAGCGAGATGTTGCGGGCATAGGTGACCAGTCTGCCGTCGGCATAGTTGATCTGGTACTTCCAGTCGTCGGGAAACTCCCGCGACCAGGCCTTCTGGCGTTTGCCCACCGAGGAGCGGAACTTGGCGCCGTTGGCGCCCTCGATCTTCTGCCAGCGGTCGCGGGCGCCGGGCAGCAGCCGCTCGTTGCAGCGATTGGCGGCCTCGCGCAGGAAGATGCCCTGGCGCACCTCCTGCTCCGCCTTGATCTCGGCCTGGGAGAAGCACTTCTTGGGCTTGGCCGCCAGGGTGGCGGCCGGGCTCAGGAGGATGGCGAGGATGAGTGCGGCGCGGAGCATGCGGCGGCCTTGCGGTTGTCTGGCGCCCCATTATGCCGCAGCCGCGCCCATGCCGCCACCCGCCAGCCGAGCAGCACGGCCAGAATGGCGGCATGGATGGCCGGTTCGGTGATGTCCTTCTTGACCATCATCCAGTGATGGGTGACGCCCAGCGGGGCGATGACGTAGACCAGCCGGTGCAGCGCCCGCCACCGCCGCCCCCCCAGGCGGCGTATCATGGCATCGGTGGAGGTGACGGCCAGGGGGATCAGCAGCAACACCGCCAACATGCCCAGCGTGATATAGCGGCGCTTGACGATCTCGCGCCCAATGGCGCCCCAGTCGAAGAACTGGTCGAGCCCCACATAGGAGCTGAAATGCAGCACCACATAGGCAAAGGCGAACAGGCCGAGCATGCGCCGCCAGCGGGCCGGAGCGTTCCAGCCGGTCAGCTGCCGGAGCGGCGTCACCGCCAGGGCGATCAGCAGGAAGCGCAGCGCCCAGTCGCCGAGAAAGCGGTTGGTCGCCTCGATGGGATTGGCCCCCAGCCCGCCGGTCGCCGCCCGGAAGACCAGCAGGCCCAGCGGAATCAGGCAGGCGGCGAACAGCAGCGGCTTGACCCAGGCCTGCCGCAGCAGCTTGTCCATCAGTAGTTCACCGCCAGATCCATGCCGGCATAGAGCGAGGCCACCTGCTCGGCGTAGCCGTTGAAGGGCTGCGTCTTGCGCCGCAGGAACTCGCCGATGCGCCGCTCGCTGGCCTGGCTCCAGCGCGGATGATCCACCGCCGGATTGACGTTGGCGTAGAAACCGTATTCCCGGGGCGCCGCCTTCATCCAGGCGGTGCGGGACGGCGTTTCGCTGAAACGGATGCGGACGATGGACTTGATGGACTTGAAGCCGTACTTCCACGGCACCACCAGACGGATGGGCGCGCCGTTCTGGGGCAGCAGTTCCTCGCCGTAGAGGCCCACCGCCAGCAAGGTCAGCGGATGCATGGCCTCGTCCATGCGCAGGCCCTCCACATAGGGCCAGTCGATCACCCGCCCCCGCTGGCCGGGCAGGCGCTCGGGGTCGTGCAGGGTGGTGAACTCCACGTATTTGGCCCGCGAATTGGGCTCGAAGCGCTTCAGCACCTCGGCCAGGGGAACGCCCACCCAGGGGATCACCATGGACCACGCCTCGACACAGCGCAGGCGATAGATGCGCTCCTCCAGCTTGTGGGGATTGATCAGGTCCTCGTAGCCCAGGGTGCCGGGCCGGGCGCATTCGCCCTCGATGGCGACGCTCCACGGCTTGGGCTTGCCGAAATAGCTGGGCGCCAGCTGGGCCGGGTCGGCCTTGTCCACCCCCAGTTCGTAGAAGTTGTTGTAGGTGGTGACGTCCTTCCTGGGCGTCGGCGGCTCGTCGGTGGAGAACGGCCCCTTGACCGCGGGCAGCGCCGCCCCGGCTCCCGCCCCCGACAACGCCAGGGCGCCCGCCGCCCCCAGGGCCAGGAAGCGCCGCCGGTCCAGCCACAACGCCTTGTCGGTCACCTCGGACTCGCGCGGCAAGCCTGCGGACCTGATCAGCATGTTCCTCACTCCACCAGTCTCATGATGACGGGTTCGCCGTCCAGCCATGGGAGGTTACATGGGGATCAGGGTTTCGGTTTGGAACAGACCCGCTTCACCGCCAGCCAATCGGCCTCGGACAGGGCGGGCAGACGGGGCGCCGCGCCGCGCCGCGCCTCGACCGCCGCGGCGCGGCGCCCCGCTTCGGGGTGGGTGCCCAGCCAGGCCAGCACCTGCCCCGGCCGCCCCTCCATGGTCTCCAGCCGGCGGAAGAAGCGGGCGAGCCCGTCCGAACCGATTCCCGCCATCTCCAGCAGGGCCAGGGCGCCCGAATCGGCGGCGCTCTCGTCCTCGCGGGAATAGGTGCCGGCCAGGACGGCGCCCACCCCGCCGGCCACCAGGCCCGAGGCGTCGCCGGTGATCATGGTGGCCAACACGCCGACCCCCAGCGCCCGGATCATGGCGGCGGTGACGTGCCGCTCGCCGATATGGGTGAGTTCGTGGGCCAGCACCCCGGCCAGTTCGTCCGGTCCCTCCGCCTTGGCGATCAGGCCGGAAAACAGGATGATCTCGCCCCCCGGCAGGGCCAGGGCGTTGACGTCGCGCGACTGCAGGACGTGGATGTTCACATGGCGCCGGTCGGCGGGCAAAGGCTCGGCCAGCCGCCGGGCCAGGGCATCGAGCACCCGCATCCCGTCGCGCCCGTCGCACGCCTTCATCTGGCCGGCCAGACCGCCGGCGATGGACTCCCCCCACTGGCGTTCCAGCCCGGCGGGAACCAGATGGGCGAGCAGCTTGGACACCGGCGCCAGGGCCAGCATCAGCCCGGCCAGCATCCCCGCCCCCAGCAGGCAGCCCAGGACCAGGGCAAGGCGGCGGCGGCTCGGCGGCTTGGCCGGTTGCGGCAACACCTCGCGGATCACATAGGCATCCTCGACCGCCAGCCGGGCATCGGGTTCCGAGGCGCAGCGCAGGCGCACGCCGCGCTTTTCCGGCCAGTCGCCGTCGGCCAGCAGATCCCCGGCCTTCCACACCGCGATGAGGAAGCCGTCCGACCCGCGGATTTCCAGGCCGGTGGCCAGGACGCGCACCACCACCTTGCGCGCCGCGGCGCTGCGTCCGTCGCTGAAACGTCCGGGGCGGTCGGCCTCGAGACCGTTCAAAACTCGCCAGCCCCATCGAACACCGCCGCCAGCCCCTCGCCGGTCTTGGGTCCCGAATCGTCCGAACGGTGGACGGCGGCGAAGTCGGGCTCGCCCTCCACCCCGATGACCGCGCAGGCATAGCGGAAGGTGCGCAACGACGCCCAGGGACGCAGTATCCCCAGGCTGAACAGGGTCAGCAGCAGATTGCCGGCCACCAGCCGCATCAGCCGCCACGCCCCGGTATCGGCCGAGAACCGGCTGCCCTCGAACTCGATTCCGGCGGCGAGATTGCGGTAGAAGCCGGCCCGGTACCACGCCCAGGGCAGGACCAGGGTCACGGCGGCCACCAAGAGCAGAAGCAGGGTGAACACCATTCCGGCGACCGCCTCGCCGTATTCCTCCTGCTCGACCGCCATCTCCATGGCGCCGACCAGGATCACCGCCGCCGCCGTGAAGACCAGCCCGCTGATCCACACCAGGGCAAAGCGGCCATAAAGGCCCGAGGCGGTGGCGTCGCACCGCAGAGGGCGATCGCCGAAGGTGGTGTTGCCGAAGCGGTAGCGGGCCAGCCACATCTCGCCCCACGGCCAGGCCCAGCCCAGGCTGAGCGGCACGGCGAGCCACACCGCCAGGGAACGCAGGGCGTAACCCCACCCCGAGCCGGTCTGGCCACCCCGGATGCCGCGCCAGCGGGTGCGCGACATCTGGTAGCGCCGCGCCCGGTACAGCCCCACCGCCACCAGCAGCACGGTCAGCAGGTAGAGCAGCGAGATCGCCAGCCCGCCCAGGGGATTGCCGGTGGTGACCAGCACCTGGGCCCAGCCGAAACCGGCGGCCAGCGGCAGGTAGATGAGGAACAGGACGATCAGGAAGCCGGTGAACAGCTCCTTGCCGGTGCCGGTGTATTCCACCGGATCGCTCCAGGCGGTGGTGCCGCCCCACAGCAGGCGGCGTACCCGGGTCTTGCCCCAGAACCGGTAGAGCGACAGGGTCAGGATCGACAGCAGCAGATTGACCAGGGCCAGCCTGATCATGCCCCCCGTACCGCCGGAATGGGCGAAGGGGCGCTGCGGGGCTGTGACTTCACTCATGGCAATCTCCCGGCCGGATCACCGCAAGGTAACCCGGCGGGGGACGCAATGAAACCTCAGCTGGCGCGAATCTTGTCGATGAATCCCTTGACCTCGCGGCCCAGCGCGTCGGACTGCGACGAGAGTTCCCGGGATTCCACCAGGACCTCCTCGGAAGTGTCGCCGGCCTGACGGGCGGCGGCATTAACGCCGGCGATGTTCTGGGCCACCGCCTCGGTGCCCTGGGCGGCCTGCTCGACGTTGCGGGCGATCTCGGCGGTGGCGGCCTGCTGCTCCTGCACCGCCGAGGCGATGGACGAGGTGACCTGCGACAATTCGCTGATGGTCGACAGGATGTCCCGGATGGCGTCCACCGCCTGCCCCGTCGCGCCTTGCACCTCGCCGATCTGGTTGGAGATCTCCTCGGTGGCCTTGGCGGTCTGGTTGGCGAGGTTCTTGACCTCGTTGGCCACCACGGCGAAGCCCTTGCCGGCGTCGCCGGCCCGCGCCGCCTCGATGGTGGCGTTGAGCGCCAGCAGGTTGGTCTGGGCGGCGATGTCGTTGATCAGGCTGACCACGTCGCCGATCCGGCTGGCCGCCGAGGCCAGGCTCTGGACGATGGCGCCGGTCTGCTCGGCCTTGGAGACCGCGTGGTTGGTGGTGGTGGACGAGGTGTCCACCTGGCGGGCGATCTCGGCGATGGAGGCCGACAGCTCCTCGGCGGCCGAGGCCACCGTCTGGACATTGGACGAGGCGTGCTCGGCCGCGTCGGCCGCCGCGCCCGCCTGGCGCGACGCCTGCTCCGCCGCCGCCGACATGGAGGACGCGGTGCTGCTCATCTTGGTGGCCGCCCCGGCCACGTGATCGACCACCGCCTTGACGTGGCCCTCGAACTCGCTGGCCAGGGTGTTCATGGCGGAGCGGCGCTCGGCCTCGGCCTTGGTCTTGGCCGCCGCCTGCTCGGCCTCCAGGCGCTTGACCGCCAGACCGTTCTCCTTGAACACCTCGACGGTGCGGGCCATGTCGCCGACCTCGTCGGCCCGCTGGCGGGCGGGAACCTCGATGCCGTAATCGCCACCGGCCATGCGTTCCATCACGGCGCGCAAGCCGCCCAGCGGCCCGGTGATGCTCCGGGTGATCAGCAGGGCGATGCCGCCCAGCAGCACGGTCAGCACCGCGATGGAAACCATCATGGTGGTCCTCGCCGACTGGTGTTCGGCCTTGGCGGTGTCCGACAGGGCCTGCGCCTTGGTCTTGGAGAATACGACAATCTCCTCGAACAATTCGGCGATCAGCTTGACCTGGGCGGCGCCCTCGGTCCTGGTGATGGCGGCGGCCTCGGGCTTTTGCCCGGCCCGCATGTGGACGAACACCCGCTCGCGGATGGGCCGCCAATCCTCGACGGCCTTGCGCAACGCCGTCATCCTGGCCTTATCGCCCAGGAAACGCGGCGCCGCGATATCCAGATGCTCCAGGACTTCCTTTTCCGAGCCGTTGACCGCCACGATGGCCGCGTCCATCTGGGCGGCGTCCTGGGACAGGGCGACATCCTTCATGCTGCGATGCATGGCGATGAGGTCGCTCTTGGCCTCCAGCAGGTTCATGGTCACCGTATAGGGATGGTCGTACATCTTGGTGGTCAGATCGGCGACGCCGTCGATGACGCCCAGGGACCGCCAGCCCAGGCCGCCGATCAGAAGGAGAATCAAGGCAAAAGCCACATACAGACGGCTGCCGATCTTCATATTGCTCAGCGACATGACTCACCTTCCCCGAAAGGGACCATTGGGATAGGGAACCTAGCCTTCAATCTTAACCTTTGTATATAGTGGTTTTCCGCAGTCGACGCGGCACGGTGCGGGATGGCGCGGCGCCTGCTACACTGGCCGGCAGATTTTTATCCGTCCAGGAGGCCATGGTGAGCGACTTTCCCGCCCTGATGCTTGACGAAACCGACGGCAAGGTAACCGCCTCCATCCGCAGGCTGGCCGAATCCGACCTCCCCGAGGGCGAGGTGCTGGTCAAGGTCGACTACAGCACCCTCAACTACAAGGACGGCATGATCCTCAACGGATTGGGCCGGCTGGTGCGCAAGTACCCGCACATTCCCGGCGTGGATTTCGCCGGCACCGTCGAAGCCTCGTCCTCGCCCGAGTTCAAGCCCGGCGACAAGGTGATCCTCACCGGCTGGCGGGTGGGCGAGACCCATTGGGGCGGCTATGGCGCCAAGGCCCGCGTCAAGGCCGAGTGGCTGGTTCCCCTGCCCGCCGGGCTGACTACCCGGCAGGCCATGGCGGTGGGCACCGCCGGCTTCACCGCCATGCTGGCGGTGATGGCGCTGGAGGATCACGGGCTGCGGACCACCGACGAGGGCGAGGTGCTGGTCACCGGCGCCGCCGGCGGTCTGGGCAGCGTCGCCGTGCTGCTTCTCTCCAGGCTCGGCTATCGCGTGGCCGCCTCGACGGGACGGGAAAGCCTGGGCGAGTATCTGCGCTCGCTGGGCGCCGCCTCCATCGTCGACCGCGCCGAGGTCGGCGCGCCGCCGGCCAAGCCGCTGCTGTCCGAGCGTTGGGCGGCGGCGGTGGATTCCGTCGGCGGGGCCACGCTGGCCAACACCGTCGCCAGCTTGCGCATGCGCGGCGCCGTGGCGTCGTGCGGCAATGCCGGCGGCATCGAGTTCAGCCTGACCGTGCTGCCCTTCCTGCTGCGCGGCGCCAGCATCCTGGGCATCGATTCGGTGATGTGTCCCAAGCCCAAGCGCATGGTCGCCTGGAAGCGCCTGGCCGAACTGCTGCCGCTGGACAAGCTCGATCAGCTCACCACCGAAATCCGTCTGGTGGATCTGCCCGAGATGGGCGCCAGGATCCTCAAGGGGGACGTCAAGGGCCGGGTGGTGGTGGACCCTAACCGGTGACCACCCGCCGCCGCTTCACCGCCCAGATGAAGGCCAAAGCGGTGAGGTTCATGACGAAGGCGTAGACGATGCTGGGCACCATCATGGCAGGGTTGCCCAGCAGCGTCACCGCCACGAAGATGCCCAGCGCCCCGTTCTGCAACCCGTTCTCCATCACCACGGCGATGCGGTCGGCCAGTTCCAGCCGGGCAAGGGCGCCCAGCATCCAGGCGCCGGTCATGGCCGCCAGATTGAGGGCCAGGGCGGCGGGCACCACGTCGTGCACATGGTCGATCAGCGCCTGGCGCTGGCTGACGAAGGCGCCGACCACGATCAGGGCGAACAGCAGGGTGGCCACCGGCCGGGCGACCCGGCCCAGGCGCGCGGCCGCCCGCGGCCACAGCCGCTGGATGCCCAGCCCCAGGGCCAGCGGCACCGTATCCACCAGGAAGATGCCCAGCGTCATCTTGGCCACCGGAATCTCCACCGACCGGTCATAGCCGGCGAACAGGGCGAGGCCGACATTGACCAGCAGCGGTACCGTCAGCGTGGCGGCCAGCGAGGTCAGCGCGGTGATGGTGGCGGCCAGGGCGATGCGCCCGCCGGCGTGATGGGTCAGCAGGGCCGAGGTCACCCCCGCCGGGCAGGCGGCCAGCAGGATCATGCCCACCGCGAAATCGGGCTCGGGCTTCCAGGCCAGCACCAGGGCCAGTCCCAGGGCGGGCAGCAGGACCAGCTTGGCCGCCAGCCCCACCGCCATGGCCCGGGGATGGCCGAACACCGTCTTGAAGTCGCGCCCGTCCATGGTCAGGCCCATGGCGAACATGATGAAGGCGAGCGCCAGCGGCAGGGCGGCCTGGGTGATCACAGCATCACCCCCAGGGACACCAGCGCCGCCAGCACCAGCTGGAAGCGCGCCGTCGAGGCCAGGATGGCATTGAAGGCCGCCCCCCTGGCCCGGGTGGCGAAACGCAGAATCAGCCACAGGGCCAGGGGCAGCGCCCCCAGGCACAGCCAGCCGCCCTTCGGCCCCAGCGGCGAGGCCAGCACGGCGATGGGCAGCAGCAGCAGCAGGCCGTAGGCCGCCTTGGACGCCTCGACCCCCATGCGGATGGCCAGGGTGCGGCGCCCGGCCAGACGGTCGGGCTCCATGTCGCGGTAATTGTTGGCCAGCAGCACCGCCGCCGCTACCGCCCCCATGGCGAGACCGGCCATGATCGACTGACCGGTCAGGGACAGGGTCTGCAGGTAATAGGTCCCGCCCACCGCACCGATGCCGAAGAAGGCGATGACGAAGGCTTCGCCGGTGGGGGTATAGGCGATGGGTCGCGGGCCGCCGGAATAGGCCCAGCCGGCCAGCAGCGAGGCCAGCCCCAGAACGGCGATGGGCCAGCCGCCCAGCCAGACGAGATAGAGACCGACCAGGGCGGCCAGGGCGAAGCAGGCCAGGGCGGCGCGCTTGACCCGCTCGGGCGTCGCCCAGCCGAGCGCGGTGACGCGCGGCGGCCCCTGGCGCAGCGGCTGGTCGCCGCCCCGCAGCGCGTCGCCCACGTCGTTGTAGAGATTGGTGCCGGCCTGGATGGCCAGGGCGCCGAGCAGCGAGGCGGCGAAGGGGCGCGGATCGAGGCCGCCGGTATCGGCGAACGCCAGGGCGCTGCCGGTCATCACCGGGGCCACGGAAATGGTCAGCGTCTTGGGCCGGATGGCCAGCAGCCACAGCCGCCAGCCGTCCGGCGGCTGGTCGGCGCGGCTGGAATGCTGCCCATCGATGACCAGCGACGGCTTTTCGGGCTGGCCGGAATCGAGCTTCATGACGCGGGCTTCACGCCGGAATGCAGGCAGGCGATGCCCGCCGACAGGTTGCGCCAGCCGACACGCCCGAAACCGGCCGCCGTCATCAGCCCGGCCATCTCGCGCTGATCGGGAAAGCGGCGGATGGATTCCACCAGATAGGCATAGGCCGCCGGCTCGCGGGCGATCCAGGCGCCCAGGCGCGGAATCACATGGAAGGAATAGGCGTCGTAGAACGGGCGGATCAGCGCCCAGGGCCGGGAGAATTCCAGGCAGACGAACCAGCCGCCCGGCTTCAGGACCCGGAAGATCTCGGCCAGAGCCGCTTCCGGGCTGGTGGCGTTGCGCAGGCCGAAGGCGATGGTCAGGGTGTCCACCGAACCGGTCTCGAACGGCATGGCCTCGGCCTTGCCCTCCAGGAACTGGATGCCCAGCCCCCGGCACCGCCTCTCCCCCACCGCCATCATCTCGGGCGAGGGGTCGCAGACGATCACCCGGCGGTCGGGAGCGGCCAGCAGCCGGGCCACGTCGCCGGTGCCGCCGGCCAGATCGACGATCAACTGCCCGGCGCCGGGACGGGCGACCTTGACCATCTCCCGTTTCCACAGGCGGTGGATGCCGAAGCTCATCACGTCGTTCATCAGGTCGTAGCGCGGCGCCACGGCGTTGAACACCGCGCGGATGCGCGTCTCGCGCTCCTCGGGGCTGACCGACTGGAAACCGAACGTACCCGACAACGACGTGGTCAAGGAAGGTCACCCCGCCTGAACAGGAAATAGCCGATCCCGGCGCTGAGGGTGCCCAGCGCCACTGGATAAGCAAGTGCGAATGTAAGATAGCCGCTGCGGCCCAGGGCGTCGAGGATGACGTAGGAGCTTGGCCCCAGCACCACCATCTGCGGATCGAACAGCAGGATGGCGGCGGTACGGAAGCTCTGCAGCGGATTGGCCACCGCGATGCCGACGATCAGTTCCAGCGGCAGCCTTTCGCGGATCATCAGGCCCAGCAGGATCAGGTCGAGGAACAGCAGCAGCACCAGCCAGGTGAGGAAGGCCCCGGTCTGGGCCACGTCGGGGGTCCTGGCCAGGGTGGAGATCAGCATGCCGATCCCCAGAAAGGCCCAGGCCAGCGCCACCAGCAGGGCGGTGTAGAGCACGAACAGGCTCCAATCCACCCCGATGCCGCGCACCATGGCATAGACCGCCGCCAGGGCCATGGCGCCGAATACCGGGAGGAACACCACCACGAAGCGGCCGATCATCTTGCCCCAGAACCAGGCGTAGAGCGGCACCGGCAGGGACAGCATGTACTCGAACACGCCGGCGTCGCGGTCGCCGGCCACCGAGCGGACCGTGGTGATCAGGATGAACACCGGCAGGATGGCGACGCACAGCTGGATATAGGTGACCAGCAGGCGCGACAGGCCGGTGAAACCCAGGATGCGGGATTCGGTCAGGCCGAACATGAACAGCAGCATCACGATGCCGCCGAACACGATGGAATAGAACATGAACCAGCGGGACCGCAGCGATTCCGCGATGTCCAGCCGGGCGGTGAGATAGAGCGCGTTCATCAGCCGTCTCGCGTCGTGGGGTTCGAGGGAGTCTCCGAGGGCTCGCAGCGGCTGGTGGAGCCGCGGGCCAGCACGGCGTTCTTCATGGCGGCATAATCGGCGGCCCCGGCCCGGCCCGCGTCCACGGCGCCGTAGCCGTGGGCCATGGGGGTGTGCTGGCCGTCGATGTAGAAGGCCTTGCGGCCGTCGAGCCACTTGCCGCTTTCGACGCCGCCCACCCAGAATTCCACCGTCCCGTCGTCGGCCCAGCCCTGCTTGGCCATCCACAGCACCGCGTCGCCCAGGTCGTCGAACTTGCGGACCTTGCCGTCCTTGCCCCGCACCTGGGCGGCGAAATGGGGGTCGTCGATGATCATGCCGCAATATTCGCAGGTCTCGCGGCCCCACTTGATCTCGACGGGGCCGGTGGTCTGCTGGCCGCAGGCCGATACCGCGACCACCATGCCCGGCACCAGGGCCAGAAAGCGGCGGCGGTTCATTTTATGATGCTGGCCGTGATGCTCGCACATGGCAGCGGCTCCTATTTCATCTCGATGCCGGCCACCAGACCGGCATAGCGGGCCAGCACGCCCAGGAAGCGCAGGCGGTCGGGGCCGTTGACCACGCCGCGCCAGGCCTGGCCGCCCTCCTCGGCGCTGAAATGCCAGTCGCCCATGGCGCGCGCGAAGGCGGGCTCGGCCCGGGTCAGGCGCACCACGCAGTCGAGGCGCGCCGTCATTTCCACGTCGTCGGCCACCCGGTCGTCCAGCGCCACCTTGCCCTGGTCCATCTCCACCACGCGGTTGACCAGGGCCGCCACCTCGTCCAGGCGGTGGCTGGTGATCAGCATGACGGCGTTGTCCTTACGCTCGTGCAGCAGGTGGAAGAAGATGTGCCGTGCCTCGGGGTCCAGGTTGGCGGCCGGCTCGTCCATGATCAGCAGGTCGGAATCGCGGCCGAGCGCGATGCCGATCAGCATCTTCTGCTTCATGCCGCCCGACAGCTTCACGAAGGGACGCGAGCGCACCATGTCCCAGTCCAGGCCCAGTTCGCGCACCATGGTGATGATGCGCTCGGGGTCCGAGCCGCAGACGGCGGCGGAGAAGTTGACCAACTCGCCCACCGGCATCTTCAGCGGCGGCGGAATCTGCGGCACGAAGCCCACATGGGACAGCACGGTCTTGCGGTTGCCGCGCGGCGGCACGCCGTTGACGGTGACCTTGCCCTCGTGCAGGTACTCGCCCAGCAGACAGCGGATCAGGGTGGTCTTGCCCGCGCCGTTGGAGCCCACCAGGGCGATCCGCTCGCCCTTGTCGATGGACAGGCTGACGCCGTCCAGCACCCGATGACGCTTGAAGGTCTTGGAGACGTTCTCGAAAACGATCATTCCCGCTGCATGTCCTCTTGCCCTCGCCATCCCCGGCCCAACTCCGGGGGCGGCTTCAAACTACAACAGCTTGTTCAGTCCCTTGACCTCGAATTTCAGCGAGCCGGTGGGGCAGGCGTCGATACACAGGCCGCAACGGGTACAATCGGCACCGATGGCGACGTTGACGTCCTCGGCATAGGTCTTCTTGGTGCATTCCAGCACGTGGGGGACCAGGCAGACCTTGCGGCAATCGCCCTCGTTCAGGCAATTCTCCATGTTGTAGGTCACCCGGAGCGGCGACACCGCGCCGACGAAGCCATAGGTCAGCCCGATGGGGCAGATGTAGCGGCACCACATACGGCGGATGAAGATGATCTCGTAGGCCAGGAGGCCCAGCACCCAGACCATGGCCAGCCCCGGCCCGTAGATCAGGGCGCGGCTGACGATGCCGGTGGGCGAGATGGACTCGAACACCGTATAGCCGCTGACCACCGCCAGCAGGGCGAACACCACGTAGAGCACGCTGCGCGATCCGCGGTGCAGGGGATAGTCCACCACCATCTTGCGCTTGGCCAGGGCCAGATGGACCTTCTCGGCGATCTCGGCCAGCAGGTGGTAGGGGCAGGTCCAGGAACAGAAGGTGCGCCCGCCCAGCAGCCACCACAGGAACAGCACCGTGCCGGTGCCGATCACCAGGTTGATGAGGATCACCTTGTAGGCCAGCATCACCTGGATGGCCGAATTGAGGTCGGCGAAGTGGAAGCCGATGACCCGCGACGCGGTCAGCGAGCCTTCGACCAGTTGCACGTCGAAGCCGAACGACAGCACGAAGATCATGTTGACCGTGATCAGCGTCGCCCAGCGGATATTGCGCCACTTGTTGGAATGCTTCTCGGCGTGGGCTTCCCGGATCTGGCGGGCCCGTTCGGGGCCCTTGACCTGCCGCTTGGCCTCCTGCATGGCCAGGGCCTCGGGGGTGTAGCTGGCCGGGCGCTGGGGCGCGGCGCCCAGCATGATCTTCAGCGAGGTGAGGAGCTTCATCACGCGTCTCCCCACTTGCGCCGGATGTCGATGACGATGGAGGCCGGCTCCGTCGGGCAGATCATCTCGCACATGCCGCAGCCGACGCAGGCCTGATGCACCACCGGGGTCTTGCACTTGTCGGCGGGGTCCTTGCTCATGGGCTCCAGGCTGATGGCGTTGGGCACCGGACATTCGCGGACGCACAGGTCGCAAAGCTCCAGATCGTACTTGTACTCGGCCAGCTTGACCGGCTTCCAGCGGTCGATCTCGGGATAGCGGTGGACGCCCTTGAATGGGGCGGGCCGCGCCGCTCCCTTGTAGCCCTCGCCCTTGCGCGCCAAGCAGGCATTGGGACGGTCCAGGCGGGCGAGGCCCATGCGGACCTCCTCCTTCTTGCTGACCGTGTGGGAGAGCGCCCCGGTCGGGCAAGCCAGGACGCACTGCACCGCGTCGCACGAGAAGTCGCAGGCCTGGTCGCGGGCGGGAATGTAGGGCACCCCCACCCCGAAACCCTCGTCCAGGTCGCCGAGATAGATGGCGCGCACCGGGCAGACCTGCACGCACTGGCCGCACTTGATGCAGGCGGCCAGGAAATCGGCCTCGGCGATGGCGCCCGGCGGCCGCAGCCGGGGCGTCCACTTGCGCAGCACCGGAAAGAATCCGAACAGCGAGGCGCCGACCACCGCGCCGCCCATGGCGATGGACCGCATCACCATGCGCCGCGTCTTGTTGTTGGCGTGGGGTACCGGTGGCGGCTTGGGGGCCGCGTCCTCTTCACTCATCGTTCTTGCTCCCGATGGGGCCGCGCTGGGGTTCGAGCGAGCCGCGACGGCCGCTGGCGGCGCCTCCCGGCCCGGACCCCTTTTCATGAGCCACCGGCGTCTCGCCCGCCGGCTTGGGCCGGTCGGCGTTGCGGCCCAGGTCCTCGGTGGCGTCGAGGGTCGATCCGGCCCGGACCTTGGCGTCGGAAGCCACCAGCGGATGCTTGTCCTCCAGCATCATCACCGGCTCGGAAAACGGCGCCAGACGGTCGAGGAAGTCCAGCACCTCGAGCAGCGGCGTGCCTTTGAAGAAACGGGTGTTGGGCACGTCCATCCACACCCGGCCGGCATAGGTGTACAGGCGGTGCGGCTTGTCGCCGACGCCGTTGCCGTCGCGGTCGAAGCCCTGGTAATCCTCCCAGCGGTTGCCGTCCCACAGGTTGCGCTTGGCGCTGCCGCCGCCATAGACCGCCACCTCGGTGATGTTGCCGGTGAACAGGTTGCCGGTCAGCTCGTTGTCCTTCCAGTCGTTGAGGAAGGCCACGCCGATGTCGTTGTAGGCAATGCGGTTGCCGCGGATATGGTTCCGGGTATCGGGCTCGTAGGGGGCGACGTCGATGGAGATGCCCTGGGAGCAATAGAGAATATCGTTGTTCTCGATCACCACGTCGCTGCTTTCCTTCAGCGAGACGCAGACGCCCTGGGCCCCCACCGCCTTGGCGATGACGTTGTTCCGCAATTCGTCGCCGGTGTCGTACATCATGGAGATGCCGGTGGAATTGTCGAAGAAGTAGTTGCTTTCCGCGATGTTGTACTGGGCCTGCATGAGGTGCAGGCCGTACCGCCCGCCGCTCTGGCGGTTGCCCACATAGCGGTTGTGGTTGGAATACCAGAAGACGATGTCGCGCCCGCTGGTAAACTCGTTGTTCTCGACCAGGTTATGGTGCGAGTACCACAGCTTGATGCCGTCGCCGCGCCGGCCCAGGCTGATCTTCTTGCCCTGGACCTTGTTGTTGCGGACGGTATTGCGCTGGGACTGTTCGAGGCTGAACCCGAACAGCACGTTGTCCATCCGGATGTCCTCGACCACGTTGTCGTCGCCGCGCACCTGAATGCCGGCATCCTGCTGGGCGTGGCTGGGACCCGAATTGGTGATGTGGAAATTGCGCACCGTGGCGCCGCTGGTCTTGATCCACAGCACGGAACCGGTGCCCTCGCCGTCCAGGGTCACCTGGTTCTTGCCGTCGAAGATGACCGGCTTGCTGACCACCAGATGGGACTTGTAGCGCCCGGGCGGCGGGGTGATCACCTGGCCGGGCTGGGCGATATCGATCAGCGCCTGGATCAGGGAGGAGTCCAGCAGCGGCTCCTCGTTCCGCCCCTGGGGCGCCGCCGAGGCGGTGGACAGCCCGGCGGCGAAGACGACGGCCAGGGACGTCAGTCTAGACTTGGAATAGGTCTTGAACCACGCGACCATGGACCTCGTCTCCGCTCCTTGTCGGGTTGCGAACGGGACTATTCCGACTTGAGCGCCTTGCGCTGCAGCAGCAGCGCCACCATCAGGCACAACGACGCCGCCACCAGCAGGCCGAAGCCGTAATGGGGATAGGAGAAGGTGCCGAACTGCGCCACCTTGCCCTCGCCGAACACGGTGGGCATGAAGGGCTTGACCGAGAAGGCCGCCCAGGACCGCAGATTGTGGCCGAACCACCACAGCCAGGCGGAATAATCGATGACGAAGGCCACCGGAATGACGATGCCCGAGAGCGGCAGCACCCACCAGAACGGTCCGGCATAGAACAGGAAGGCCAGCAGCATCACGCCGACCAGGGAGAACAGGTAGGGAGCCGCCTTGATCTCGTACTTGGCGCCCACCTCGATGGGCTCCATGCCGATGAAGTGGTTGATGACGTTCATTTCCTCGACGCAGTCGAGGCCACCTTCCTCGTCGCCCCAGGCAGCGCTCTTGGCTGCCTTGGAATCCTTGGGCTTGTCCTGGCTGGTGCAGCCGTTGAACACGCCGTTCATGTGGAAGTGGATGCGGATGCCGTCGGGGAAGGTCTCGGCCGGATAGTTGGGGGCCTTCAGCGCCACCCACCAGATGGGCGAGAAATACGCACCGCCGATCAGAAGCATGCCGATCACGGTCAGGATTCGCACGAGCGCCGGCTTGCTCTTGCTGTTGTTGTTGGCCATGGAATTCAACCCCGTTGGCTGGTCAGGTGGATCGGAGGGAGGGCGGCGCCCCGGACCGAAATCCGGACGCCGCCCAGTGTCCACCTTATATCAGAAAAATCTACTGGAAGTCAGGATTTTTCCAGCCCTTGGGCGCAATCATCTTGGCCGGGGGCTTCAGGCGCGAGGTGTAGTCCAGCACCGCCTTGGTGTCGCGGTCGGAGAAGGTCTGGATCTGCTTCATCATGTCCGGGTTGGCGTTGCGGCGCTTGCCTTCCTTGATCCACTGGTACTGGCGCAGCAGGTAGGAGTAGTGCTGGCCGTGGATGCGGGGATAGAACTTGTCGTTCTCGCCGGCGCCGTCGGCGCCGTGGCAGCGGGTGCAGTTCTCTTCGTACAGCTTCTTGCCGTGCGCCAGATCCTTGCCGTCACCGACGCCGGGCTCGGGGTTCATGGGCAGGGCGGCCATGTAGGCGGCCACGTCGGCGATGGCCTGCGGGCCACCGATCTGCGACGGCAGGGCGAAGGGGTACATGGTGGGGTTGTCACGGTTCAGCGCGCGGATGTCGGCCAGCTGCTTGATGGTGACCTTGGGGTGCTGGCCGGCCAGCTGCGGGAAGGTGCCGTCGGTCAGGCCCCAGCCCTCCATCTGATGGCAGGCGGAGCACACTTCATAGACCTCGCGGCCGTTCTTCAGGTCGGGCTTCAGCTTGAGGGCCTCGTCCTCCTCGCCGCCGCCGGCATGCCACTGATAGCCTTCCTCGCCCAGGGACTTGCCCTTGGTCGGAACAGCACCGCCGGCAGCGATAGCCGCGCCACCGATGAGAAGGGCGGAAACAGCGGCCATGGCGGCCAGGCTGTGCTTAAGCTTCAACATAGTTCTATCTCCAGGGTCTAGCGAACTGGGCCGCACACTAGCGCGGCCCGGCCCGGCCTCACTTGACTGTGGACAAGTAATCCGCAATCTGGGCGATTTCGTCGTCATTGACCAAGTGCATCACAGGCTGCATGGCGTTGGCCTTGCCGTTGGTGCGGGCGCCGGTCTTGATGTCCTTGGTCTGGGCCAGGATATAGGCCTTGTCCTGGCCGGCGATGGCGGGATAGCCGGGCAGCGGCTTCTTGCCTTCCTTGCCGTGGCAGGCGACGCAGGTCTTGGTCAGGAACAGGGTCTTGCCCGGATGGGGCGCGGCCGGGGCGGCGACGGCGGCCGGAGCCTCCTTCAGGCTGGCCAGATAGTCGGAGATGGCCTTCATGTCGGCCTCGGCCAGGTCTTCCACGATGGGCTTCATGGAATCGACGCTCTGGCCGTTGGTGCGGGCGCCGGACTTGATGTCCTTCATCTGGTTCAGCATGTAGTCGGAGTTCTGGCCGGCCAGCTTGGGGAAGCCTTCCTGCAGCGGGGTCTTGGCATCCTCGCCGTGGCAGGCGGCGCAGCCCTTGTCGGCATAGAGCGCCTTGCCATCGGCGGCCAGCGCGGACCCTAAGGAAACGGCGCCGAAGGCGGCGGCCAGGGCCATGACGGGAAGCTGCCGCTTGATGGTCTTGAACATGTCGGATCCTCTCCAGGCTCGGTACGACCGAGGACGGGGCCATGCCTGCCCTCGAATTTGCGCGAAAACTACGCGTGGGACGCGATCATCCCCATGACTTTGGTTAAGCATCGGATTTTTCGAGACGCCTGAGTGACGTCGGTCACGCCGGCCCCTCATTTCAATAAAAACAGGCGGAGCGGGCAAGCCCACCCCGCCTGATCTTCATGCGGCATCCGGGGCGGGCGGACCCGCCCCGGCCGTAACGGAACCGCTTACTTGGCGGCTTCCACCTTCTTGGCGCCGTTCTGCTCCAGGAAGGTCTTGGCACGCAGACCGATGTCGGCGGCCTTCACCTGATACTGGAACCACTGCTCGGCCCACAGGAAGGCGCTGTTGAAGTCGCCCTTGGCGGCGAACTCTTCAGACTTCTTCTTGTTCTGCTCGGCATAGCCCAGCTGCTCGGTGGCGTCCTCGACCATGGCCACGACCTGCGGGAAGTCCTTGAAGTTCACGCTGGTGATGTAGCCGACGACACTGTTGATGACGGCCTGGGTGTCGTTGTTGGCCTTCACGCGGGTGTCGTAGTCCTTCTGGCCGTAGACCTGGCCTTCCTTGGCCTTGGCACCCGTCGCCTTGTAGTTGGCGGGCTGAACCAGCAGGTAGCCTTCCATCTCAAGGTGCAGCGCCGAGCAGAACTCGGTGCAGTAGTACGGGTACACGCCGGCCTTGTTGGCCTTGACGGTCAGCGAGGCGGTCTTGCCCGGCTCGATGGACAGGTTGCCGTTGTGCTTGGAGATGGCGAAACCATGGGTCTCGTCCTGGGCACGCTCGAGGTTGGTCAGGTGGACGGTGATTTCGTCACCCTCGTTCGCCTCGATGATTTCCGGCGTGATGTGCGAGCGGATCACGGTGCCGAACACTTCGACCTTGCCCGGCTTCTTCTCGATGCGCTCCTGGCCGGGGCGAACCGCGAACGGCGACTTCTTCTCGGTGCGGGAATCGGTGCCGAACGGATAGCGGACGTTGGTCTTCAGCTTTTCGGTGGCGATGGCCACCGCGTAGTGGGGCTCGCCCAGCGGCAGCGGCATATCGTACAGCAGCTGCATCTTGTCGCCCGAGATATCGATCAGCTGATGGTTCTGCGGATGCAGCGGGCCGACCTGGGCGAAGCGGTCGATAGCCAGCTTGTTCAGGGCGATCAGGTACTTGCCCTTCGGCTTGGCGGTATCGCCTTCCATGGCCATCAGGTGGCCGATGTTGTAGTGGACGGAAATCTTGTCCAGCACCTTGCCTTCACAATAGTCCCACTTGGCAACCATGGAATCCACGTACAGCGAGGTGTACGCGACGCAGGGCTTGGAATCGTACTGGGTGTGCAGCGGGCCGAGGCCCAGTGCCACCTGCTTGTGGGCGACGGTTTCCAGGGCGATGATCGGAATGCCGTACTCGTCCTTGCCCGCGAAAGTCTTGGCGGCAATAGCCGCTTCGATCTTGGCGATGTCGTAGACGGTGGTGTGGCTGTCCAGCTTGCCCGAGACGGTCACGTACTTGCCGTCCGGGGTGACGTCGGCGCCGTGGGGGCTCTTGGGCTCGGGAACGAGCACCAGGATGCCTTCCTTGACGGCGGTGTCGATGGACAGCACGTTGTGGCCGTTGATCTTCTTGGCCTTGCCGGCCTTGACCAGCTCGGCGGCCTTCTTCCAGTTGATCACGTGCAGGTAGTCGTGGTCCTTGGCCGAGCAGCCCGCTTCGAAGGGCGGACGGCCGCGCTCGATACCGCCGACATAGCGCTCGGTGCAGAAGGAGTTCACGAAAGCCCAGCCGTCCGACGGGCCCTTGCCGAAGTCGGAGAGATCCTGGCTGTAGGGCGGCAGTTCGAGGGAGAACGAGTTCTCGGGCTCGATGCGGCCATGCTCGCGGTTGAACTTCCAGAAGGTGGTCGCGCCGCGATACTTCTCGTTGAACTGCTCCAGCGGAGCGAATTCACCGCCCAGCGGGGCGCCGTACTGGGCCGGCTCGATCACGTAGTCGGTGTTCGGGCTGACGAAGGCGCCGCCGTGCTCGGACTGCACGATCGGGTTCTGGACGATCTGCTTGGTCTCGAAGTCACGCAGGTCGATGACCGCGATGCGCGGCGTGTTCTTGTCGTTGATGAACAGCCACTGGCCGTCGCTCTCGCCGTTGGTCTCGGACAGCGCCGGGTGGTGGGTGTCGCCCCACAGCACGGTGCGGCCCTGGACCTCGGAGCCCTGCTTCAGCACGGCCTTGGATTCGTCGTCGTAGCCATAGCCCTGCCAGGGCTCGGGGGTGAACACGCCGATGTACTTCAGGATGCGCATCGAAGGCACGCCGTAGACGATCACCTGACCGCTCTGGCCGCCCGAGCTGAACACCATGAATTCATCGAGCTTGCCGGTCGGATGATAGGTCTTCGCGGCGGCAAGCATGTCATTTTCCGTCAGGCCACGGCGCTTCATCACGTCCTGCAGCGACTCGGCCGCGGTGGCGGCACTGGCCACAAGGGCGCCAAAGCTGACAGTAGCGAGCAGAGTCGCCAATTTGCGGCTTCTCGTCATCTTCCCCACCTTTTGAATTGTTGAAACTAAACGAATGTTACCCAACCTTCGCCGAAGACGATGGGACCGGGGGGGCGCAAAAGCCTTAACTTTCGTCAAGAAACCCCGTGTAAATTCCGCGCGCACCCGGCATGGCCGCCGGGCTATGATCGCGCTTCCCAAATGCCGTGATGAGCGGCATCAAGGAGCGTCACAAGGATAAGGAATCGACGGACATGCGGCGGCTGTTGCTCACTCTTCTCATCTGCATGGCGGTGGTACCGGCCGCCAAGGCCAGCGAGGAAGCCCGGGTTTCCGGCCGTTTCCTGCTCACCGACATGAACGGGCGGACCGTCACCGACGAGATGTACCGGGGCAGAATCCGCCTGGTCACCTTCGGCTACACCTTCTGTCCCGACATCTGCCCCACCGTGCTCAACACCCTGTCGGTGGTGCTGGACCATCTGGGCGCCGACCGGACCAAGGTGGCGACGCTGTTCATCTCGGTGGATCCCGAGCGCGACACTCCGGCCCACCTGAAGGAATACCTCAACGCCTTCCCCGACATCACCGGCCTGTCGGGAACGCCCGAGCAGGTGGCCGCCGCCGCCCGCAACTTCAAGGTCCGCTACGAGCGCCAGAAGCCCGAGGGCGACGATTCCAGGGCCTATGCCGTGGACCACTCCGCCTCCATCTACATCATGGACCGCGAGGGCAATTTCCTGGCCAAGATGCCGCACATGTCCGCCCCCGACCGGGTGGCCGACCGGGTGCGTTCCTACCTCGCTCCGGTCAAGGCGGGAGAATAGGCATGAAGCGCCGCGCCTTCATCCTGGCCTCGCTGTCCCTTGGGGGCGCCCTGGCCGCCCGCCCCGCCCTGGCCGCCCCCAGGGGGCAGCGCGGCCTGGTCATTCACGACCAGCCCCGGCCGGTGGCCGCCATCGATATCCGCGACGCCGAATCCAGGCCCGCCGGGCTGGACACCCTGAAGGGCAAGCCGGTTCTGCTCAATCTGTGGGCCAGTTGGTGCATGCCCTGCGTCGCCGAACTGCCGGCGCTGGACCGGCTGAAGCCCGCCCTCGACGCCCAGGGCGTCGCCCTGGTCGCCCTGTCGCTGGACCGCAGCGGCAAGGTGGCGGTGGCCAACACCTTCGCCCGCCTGGGCATCAAGAATCTGGACATCCGCACCGACGAGAACCGCGTGGCGGCGGAAAAGCTGGACGCCCCCGCCCTGCCGGTCACCCTGCTGATCGACGCGCAGGGCCGCGAAGTCGCCCGCTTCATCGGCGCGGCCGAGTGGGACGGCGTCCCCGCCGCCCGCCTGCTGGACACCCTGGCGGCGGGAACCCGCCCGACGCCGGACATGGCGCCGCCCCCGGTCAGGATGGGAACGGCGCCCTAAGCGGAGTTCAGGGCTTGGCGCCGTGGTGCATCATGCCGCCGGGCATGGCGCCGCCGGGAGCCATGCCACCGGGAGCCATGGCGCCGGGCGCCTGGACCGGCACCTGCACCTGCACCTTGCCAGCCTTCTCGAAGACCAGGGTTACCGGCACGGTGGCGCCTTCCTTCACCGGGGCGTTGAGACCGATGAACATGATGTGGTCGCCGCCCGGCTTCAGGGCCACCGAGCCGTGCTCGGGCACCGCCAGGGATTCCACCTTGCGCATGCGGTAGATGTCGCCGTCCTTCACATGGGTGTGCAGTTCGACGCTCTTGGAAATGCCGGCCTCGGCCGACAGCAGGCGGTCGGCGCCGCCGTGGTTGTTGATGGTCATGAAGGCGGCGCCGGTTCCGCCGGCCATGGGGGCGGCGCGCATGAAGGGATTGGCCACCTCGATATCGGCGGCGGCGGCACCGCCGGCGGCGGACAGGCCCAGCAACAGGGCGGCGGCAACGGCGAAAGACTTCATCAGGGAAACTCCGGGCAGTAATCGGGCGTTACCATCCCCAGCTCCGGGGACGGCGGAAGGTGAAGGTCGGATATATCGAGGGAGGCGAAGGGCGACGTCAAGCCGCCGCGACGGGGGGCCCACGGGCGAAGTGGTGGTGGGATGCCTGCCCGTCCATGTGTGACGAAGCGGTCGCGGCGATGCGAAGCCCTGCCGTACCTGCGGTGGGTACTTTGAAGGTTGGGGACGGCAATGCCCCTTTCGCCGGCGACGCGGCCTGGCACACCAGGCAGCATCCGTGGCTTTCCGACTGCCCCGGCTCGCCCATGGGGGAGGGAACCGCCGTACGCTCGGTTCCGCCCGCAGGCGATGCGTGGCAGATGCCGGTCCGCGCGGCCAGCGTCACCAGCAGGGTTTCCCCCCTGAACGCCAGATCAAGACCGGGAATCAGACCCTGGAAGACGAAGCCGGCCGCCACCAACGCCACCGCCAGCAGCCGGGCCATGGGGCGGCTGCCGATGCGAAGGTTGGACAGGGCGGCGTGGACGAAGCGCAAGGCGGTCCTCCTCGGGGTCGCCTCCAGGAACGCATGCCCGGCGGCAGCGGGCATTGACGCAGATCAAGTCTGAGAAAATGCCGGCCTCAGCGCCGGCCGGTCGCGGCGCGGCGGGTCGAACCCGCCTGGGCCCGAACATAGGGCGCCAGCTTGGAATCCTCGCCCAGGATATGGGCCATCACCCATTTGATCATCAGGCTGCGCATGGCCAGGACGAAGTCCTCATGCCCGCCCTTGCCCAACAGCGGCAACAACAGTACATGACGGAGCGCTGCGGCCATTTCCATATGCAACGCCTTGTGCCGGGCCAGATCGGGATAGCCGCACTGGGCCATGAACTGCTCCTCGCGGGCGAAGTGCCCGCTGGCCTCGGCCATCAGGCGGGACGCCGCCGCCTTGGCCGCCTCCAACGTGCGGCTGGCTTCCAGTTCACGCCACGCGGCGACCATGCGATCATGGTCGCCGTCCAGATCCGGATGTCCGATACTGTAGCTCGCAACCATGTTCGCCCCCACGGAGGTACCGGACCATAGTCCCGCGAAGTTCAGGAACGAACAAACACCAGTCTGTGACGCTTTGCTGCCGAACAATGACAGTTCAAAGTCAAGCACACCCTATCGACCTATAATAATGCACCGAAAGTCATAGCCATGTCTTCATATGCCTTCTTTTCCGCCATGCTCCGCTTCGTCGCCGCCAAGACCGAGGCCGCCGCCCAGGACGCGCGGACGGCGGAGATGATGGCGGTGCTGCGCCGCATCGCCGGCACGGTGGAGCAAGGGGCGGAGTTCGAGGTGGCGGGGAATCGCCTGGAACTGACCGCCCGGGCCTTGGCCGGCTTCGCCGCCTTCCTGCAGAAGAGTATCCTTCCCGAAGCGGTGGCCCACGGCAACCAGACGGGCGAAGTCCAGATCCGCTGGTCGGTGGACACCGCCATGGACGCCGTCAGCACCCTGCTGTCGCGGGCGGCGCTGCAGGAAGGGCAGGAAGGACTTCCGGTGCGCATCGCCCTGCCCCCGCCCCCGGCCTGATCCGTAATTCACCTTATCCTTGCTCCCCGGCCATCGGGCGTGGTTCACTCTCTATTCATATATCTGACGTTTCGCGGAGCGGACGAGGGCATGCTGACCAGGGATGTTGCGGCGGGCGAAGTGATCTTTCGCCAGGGGGATGCCGCCGACGTGGCGTATCTGATCGAGGCCGGCACCATCGGCATCCGGCACGCGCTCGAAGGCGAGTCCCGCCGCCTGGCCCTGCTGGGACCGGGCGAGGTGTTCGGCGAAATGGGCGTCATCGACGGCGAGCCGCGCTCGGCCACCGCCACCGCCGAAACGCCGGCGCGGCTGGTGATGGTGCGGGCCGAGAAGATCCAGCAATCCATTGCCCGCTCCGACCCCTTCTTCGCCGAACTGATGCGCAAGCTGGTCGGCCGGCTGCGGCAGACGCGGGCCATGGGTGATTCCGAGGTGATGGCCGCCCTGCAAAGCTCGGATTTCGGACCCGGCTTCGAGGAGGTGCTGCGCGAGCGCGACATCGCCGAAGGCATCATCCGGGGCGAGATCGAACCGTTCCTTCAGCCCATCGTCGATCTGAGGACCGGCGCCGTGCGGGGCTACGAATCCCTGGCGCGCTGGCGCTCGGCGAAATTCGGGCTGATGACGCCCTGCGACTTCCTGCCGCTGGCCCGGCGCACCGGCCTGATCCGCCGCATCGACCTGACCATGGCCGACCGGGCGCTGAACATCTGCGCCGGATTCGGGCAGGACGAGGACGCCCCCTTCGTAGCCATCAACGTCTCGGCCTGGCACCTGCGCGACCGCACCCTGGTCGACACCCTGAAGCGCATGCTGGCCCAGCACCGCCTGCCGCCGCGCCGGGTCTGCGTCGAGATCACCGAGACCATGCTGATCGACGAGACCTCGGACGCCGATTCCATGCTGGCCGAGTTGCGCGATTGCGGCATCCGCATCGCGCTCGACGATTTCGGCACCGGCTTCTCGCCGCTGGCCTTCCTCTACCGCCTGCCCATCGACATCCTGAAGATCGACGGCAGCCTGGTGGAGGGCGTCGAATCCTCGCCCCGCCAGCGCGGCGTGCTGGAGGGGCTGCGGGAATTGTGCGGCCGGCTGGGCATCGAGGTCATCGTCGAGGGCATCGAGAGCAGGCAAACCACCGGCATCCTGCTGGAACTGGGCTTCACCCTGGGACAGGGAACCCGCTTCGCCGCCCCCCGGGCGGTGGACGACGTCCTGAAAAAGGTCTGAAAGGGCGCCCGTCATGAGTCTTGAACCCGACGATTCCGCCCATCCCCACGTCCAGACCGAGCGGGTCTTCGCCAGCCTGGCCGCCTACCAGCATGCGCTGTCCAGCCATGTGGACTGGCTGCAGGCCTGGTACAGTTCGGTCCTCAACTGGGACGACCAGGCCCGCCCCGGCCCGGCGGCGGATCATTGCCGCTTCACCGACTGGTTCGACGGCGCCGGCCAGTCGGTGATGGCCACCTATCCCAGCTTCGCCGAACTGGGCCAGCTTCACCGCGACATCCACTTCAAGGCCGAACAGATCACCGGGCGGGCGGCCGGGGGGCACACCGTCACCACCTCGGATTACGAGGCGATGATGGCCCTGGTCCTCGCCTTCAGCACCACCGCCCAGGGGCTGGAGCGCGATGCCTGGCGTACCCTGGCCACGGTGGACGCCCTGACCGGCCTGGGCAACCGCCAGACCATGATGAGCCACCTGATCGGTGAACGCGACCGCTCCATCCGGCTGGGCCAGCCCTGCTGCATCGGCCTGGTGGACATCGACCTGTTCAAGCGGGTCAACGACACCTTCGGCCATTCGGTGGGCGACCGGGTGCTGCGGGCGGTGGCGGAATGCCTGCGCCACACCGTGCGGCCCTACGACGTGCTCTACCGCTATGGCGGCGAGGAATTCCTGGTCTGTCTGCCCGCCGCCAGCCAGGAGGCGGGCCTCCAGGTGCTGGAGCGCATGCGGGCCGCCATCGCGGCCCTCGACCTTGCCACCGCCGGCGGCCAGCCGGTTCCGGTCACCGCCACCTTCGGCCTGGCGGAATTGTCCGCCGACCTGTCGGTGGAGGAATCCCTCGACCGCGCCGATACCGCCCTTTACGACGGCAAGCGGGCCGGCCGCAACCGGGTCACCGCCTGGAACGGCGGCTGAACATTCCCGGGAAAGTACGGAAAGGCTGGTTCGGGGGCGGAAATCGATTATCATTTCCCCAAAAAAGATAATCCCCCCGGGAGGCGATTGAATGATGGGTGAGGGCCGAAAGGGCGCTCCGTCCGGTCATGCCATCGACATGACGATGATGCAGGGTGTGCTCGATCACCTCGATCAGGGCATCTCGGTGTTTTCCGCCGACCTGCGTCTGCTGCTGTGGAACCGGCAATTCACCGACCTGCACGATTTTCCGGAAGACTTTCTCCACCACGGCCTGGGCTTTGCCGACATCATCCGCTTCAACGCCCGGCGCGGCGAGTACGGCGCGTGCGACGTCGAAGCCACGGTCGACCGCCGGGTGGCCTCGGCGCTGGAATTCAGGTCCCATCGCCTGGAGCGCACCCGCCCCAACGGCACCGTCCTGGAAATCATCGGCAATCCGCTGCCCGGCGGCGGCTTCGTCGCCACCTACAGCGACGTCACCGTCAACCGCCAGGTGGCCGAGAACCTGCGTGATTCCAACGACCGTCTCGACCAGATGGTCGAACGCCGCACCCAGGCCCTGCGCGAAAGCGAGGAGCGCCACCGCGCCTACGGCGAATTCCTCGAAGCCACCGTCCAGCACATGCCCCAAGGCGTCTGCCTGTTCGACAACAACCTCGACCTGGTGGTGGCCAACCGGATCTTCTTCGAGCTGACCCAGATTCCCGGCAGCTTCAACATCAAGGGCATCAACTTCCACGAATTCATGCTCTACAACGCCCAGCGCGGCGAATACGGTCCCGGCGACCCCGCCGAACTGGCCCGGCAGCGGGTCGAGATGGCCCGCAAGATGGAGTCGCACGCCTTCGACCGCACCCGGCCTGACGGCACGGTGATCGAGGTGCGCGGCAACCCTATCCCCGGGCGCGGCTTCATCAGCACCTTCACCGACATCACGGCGCGGGCCAAGGCCGAGGAATCGCTGCGCGAGGCGGCGACCATGGCGCGGGCCATGCTGGACGCCCCGGGGTTGCTGGTGCTGCTGATCAGCCTGGACGGCACCATCGTCGACCTCAACGAGGAGGCGGCGCGCGGCCTGGGGGCCTGCAAGGACCAGATGATCGGCTCCAACATCTTCTCCACCATGCCGCCCCAGGTGGCCGAACGCCGTTTCGCCCACGCCCAGCAGGCGGTGTTCGAGGGCCACGCCGTCTATTTCGAGGACGAGCGCGACGGCCGCTGGTTCGAGACCACCATGACCCCCTATCCCGTCGACCAGGAGGGCATTCCCCGGGTGATGGTCATCGCCCACGACGTCACCCATCGCCACCACGCGGAACAGCGGCTGCGCGAGGCCACCGCCCTGGCCCAGGCGGCCAACCGGACCAAGACCGACTTCCTGGCCGCCATGAGCCACGAGTTGCGCACCCCGCTCAACGCCATCCTGGGCTTCTCGGAAATCATCTCGCGCGAGATGTTCGGGCCGGTGGGCGAGCGCTACCGCGTCTACGGCCAGGACATCCACTCGGCCGGGCAGCACCTGCTGGCCATGATCAACGACATCCTCGACATCTCGCGCATCGAGATCGGCGCCTTCACCCTGTGCATCGAGCAGGTCTGCCCGCACGACATGGCGGATTCCTGCCTGCGTCTGGTCACCACCCGCGCCGAGGCCGGTGGCATCCGGCTGGCCGACGAGGTGGCCGCCTCGCTGCCCGACCTGATGATCGATTCCCGGCGGACCAAGCAGATCCTCATCAACCTGCTGGGCAACGCCGTCAAGTTCACCCCGCCGGGCGGCAGCGTCACCCTGCGGGGCGAACGGCAGCCATCGGGCGGCATCGCCTTCCACGTGGCCGATACCGGCATCGGCATGAGCGAGGCGGACATCGCCATCGCCCTGTCGCCGTTCGGTCAGGTGGACACCGGGCTGGACCGCCGCTTCGAGGGCGCCGGGCTGGGCCTGCCGCTGGCCAAGTCCCTGGCCGAACTGCACGGCGGCCGCCTGGACATCCGCTCGGTCCCCGGCAAGGGCACCACGGTCAGCGTCTATTTTCCCGCGTCGTGCACCGTCCCTTGAGATCGTTGCTCCTCGCCGGGCGCGGCCCCCCCGCCGTCTGGCCGCCGCGCGGCACCAGCTGGTGCTGGCCTGGCCCGATCAGGTCGGCGCGGCCCATCTTCTGCAATGCCTCGCGCAGCATCGGCCAGTTCTCGGGATCGTGCCAGCGCAGGAAGGCCTTGTGCAGGCGCCGCTGGCGCAGCCCCTTGGCCGAGAACACCTCCTCGCCCGCCCGGCGCACCGGCCGAATGGGATCGCGGCCGCTGTGGTACATGGCGGTGGCCAGCGACATGGGGGTGGGCAGGAAGGTCTGCACCTGATCCAGCCGGAATCCGTTCTTCTTCAGCCACAGGGCGAGGTTCAGCATGTCCCGGTCGGTGGTGCCGGGATGGGCGGCGATGAAATAGGGAATGAGGTAGAGCTTCTTGCCCGCCTTGGCCGCCGCTGCCTCGAACATCTCCTTGAAACGCTCGTAAGAGCCGATGCCCGGTTTCATCATCCGGGAAAGCGGCCCGTCCTCGGTATGCTCGGGGGCGATCTTGAGATAGCCGCCCACATGGTGGCGGACCAGTTCGTCCACATAGGCCGGACTGGTCACCGCCAGATCGTAGCGCACGCCCGAGCCGATGCTGACCCGCTTAACGCCCTTGACGCCGCGCGCCGCGCGGTAGAGGCGGATCAGCGGATCATGGTCGGTGCCGAGCGTCTTGCAGATATCGGGATAGACGCAGGACAGCCGGCGACAGACCTTCTGCACCTCGGGCTCGCGGCAGCCCAGCCGCCACATGTTGGCGGTGGGTCCGCCCAAATCGGAGATGGTGCCGGTGAACCCCTTGGTCTTGTCCCTGATCTCCTCGATCTCGCGCACGATGGAGTCGGCCGAGCGGCTCTGGATGATACGGCCCTCGTGCTCGGTGATGGAGCAGAAGGAGCAGCCGCCGAAACAGCCGCGCACGATGTTGATGGAAAAGCGGATCATCTCCCAGGCCGGTATCCTGGCCTCGCCATAGGAGGGATGCGGCCCCCGGGCGTAGGGCAAGCCGTAGATTCCGTCCAGTTCGGGGGTGGAGAGCGGCACCGGCGGCTCGGCCACCCAGACCTCCTTGTCGCCGTGGCGCTGGACCAGCGGCCTGGCGTTCAAGGGGTTGCTTTCCTGGTGCAGGACGCGGGACGCCTGGGCGTAGAGCACCTGATCGTCGCGCACCTGCTCGAAGGACGGCAGGCGCACCACCACCTTGTCCCCCTTGACGGCGGGCTGGGCGGCGTCGAGGTCGGAGGAATCCACCACCCGCCAGCCGTCGGGCACCGCATCACGCACGAACACCGAGCCCCTTATGTCGTGCATAGTTCTGGGCGCCTCGCCCGCCGCCGTCCGCCGGGCGATGTCGACGATGGCCCGCTCGGCGTTGCCGAACACCAGCAGGTCGGCCTTGGCGTCCATCAGCACCGAGCGGCGCAGCTTTTCCGACCAGATGTCGAAATGGGCGATGCGGCGCAAGGACGCCTCGATGCCGCCGATCACCACCGGGACGTCCCTGAACGCCTCGCGGCAGCGCTGGGCGTAGACGATGACGGCACGGTCGGGCCGCCCGCCCCCCTCGCCGCCCGGCGTGTAGCTGTCGTCGCTGCGCAGCCGCCGGTCCGAGGTGTAGCGGTTGACCATGGAATCCATGTTGCCCGCCGTCACCCCGAAGAACAGGCGGGGGCGGCCCAGGGCGCGGAAGGGCTCGGGACCGCTCCAGTCGGGCTGGGCGATGATCCCCACCTTAAAGCCCTGGGATTCCAGCAGGCGGCCGACGATGGCCATGCCGAAGCTGGGATGGTCCACATAGGCGTCGCCGGTGACCAGCACCACGTCGCATTGGTTCCAGCCCAGCGCCTCCATCTCGGCCCGGCTCATGGGCAGGAAGGGTGCCGCCGGACGGCGGGGAAAGGACAGGGAAGCGGTCATGGTCGGTCCTGGGGGTTGTCGCCCCCTTCTCTTCCTCCCCTTTGCCGCCCGGATGCAACATCTGATTTCCTGGGATGCAGCGATGTTGCTTGCCCTGGCGGCCCGCTGCGGGCAAATTCCCGGCTTTGCCTCCAGCAGTGTCGGGAAGCCGGAAAACCATGGGACGAGAGTTGGCGGTGCGACTGGTTGATTGGTGCTGGCGCCACGCCCTGGCGGTGGTGGTCGCCTCGCTGGCCGTCACCGCGGCCCTGGGCTGGTATGCCGCCGCCCACCTGTCGCTCGACACCGACGAAAGCAAGCTGATCTCGTCCGATCTGCCGTTCCGCAAGGTGGAAAAGACCATCGACCAGGCCTTTGCCCACGCCACCGACCGGCTGGCGGTGGTCATCGACGGCCCCACCGCCGAACTGGCCGAGGATGCGGTGGAACGCCTCGCCCGCGCCCTGCCCGCCGCCCACAAGGGAATCGTCCACGGCGCCGCCCGCCCCGCCGAGGAAATGTATTTCCGCAAGAACGGCCTGCTGTTCCTCTCCCCCGCCGAACTGGAGCAGATCGTCGAGCGTCTGGTCCAGGCCCAGCCGCTGCTGGGCTCCATCGCCAAGGACCCCTCGTTGCGCGGCCTGCTGGCCTCGGTGGACCTGGTGCTGCAGGGCATCAGCCACGGCCAGGCGGCGCCCAAGGATATCGAGCCGCTGCTGGCTCAACTGGACAAGCCCGCCGCCGCCATCGCCGCCGGCCGGACGCCCGAGCCGGTGGACTGGCAGGGATTGATGTCGGGCGGCCCGGCCAAGGACGCGCCGCGCCGCTTCCTGATGGTGCACGGCCCCCTCGATTACGGCGCGCTGGAACCCGCCGCCGATCTGATCGGCGCGGTGCACGCCACCGCCCGCGACCTGGGGCTGGTGCCGGAGAAGGGCTATCGCGTGCGGATCACCGGCAGCCTCGCCCTGGCCGACGCCAACTTCGCCACGGTGGCCGAGGGCGTGGAAATCTCGGCCCCCCTGTCGTTCCTGGCGGTGGTGGCGCTGCTGTTCTGGGGCGTGCGCTCGGCCCGGGTGGTGGCGGCCATCATCATCAGTCTGATCGTCGGCCTGGTGGGGACGGCGGCCTTCGCCACCGCGGCGGTGGGCAGCCTCAACCCCATCTCGGTGGCCTTCGCGGTGATGTTCGTCGGCATCGCCGTGGATTTCGGCATCCAGTTCGTCACCGCCTATCGCAACGAACGCTTTCTCAAGGACGACCCGCGGGCCGCCCTGCGCGGCGCGGCCGCCTCCATGGCGGCGCCGCTGACCCTGGCCGCGATCGCCACCGCCGTCGGCTTCCTGTCCTTCATGCCCACCGACTATACCGGCGTGTCGCAGCTGGGGCTGATCGCCGGCTGCGGCATGATCATCGCCCTGGTCATCGACTTCACCCTGCTGCCGGCCCTGCTGGCCCTGCTCAGGCCGCTGCCGGAAAAGGAGCCGGTGGGCCTCAGGCTCCAGGGCGCCGACGCCGCGCTCCGCCGCCACGCCAGGCCCATCGTGCTGGCGGGATGCGCGGTGGGGCTGGCCGGCGCCGCCCTGCTGCCGCTGATGCCGCTGGACTTCGATCCGCTGCATCTGCAGGACCCCAAGGCCGAGGCGGTCGCCACCTTCATGGATCTGGCCAAAGAGCCGGACAACGGCGTCTACCACCTGGCGACCCTGGCCCCGTCGGTGGAAGCGGCCCGCGCCCTGGCCGACAAGCTGTCCGATCTGCCCGAGGTGCACCGGGCCATGACGGTCACCACCTTCATTCCCGAGGGACAGGACGAAAAGCTGGCCATGATCGGTGACGTCGCCATGGTCCTGGGGCCGACCCTCAACCCGGCCAGGGTGCTGCCCGCCCCGTCGCCCGACGAACTGGTGGCCGCCATCGGCAAGCTGGCCGGGCAGTTGGAGGCCATCGCCCCCGACCACCCACCGTCGCGGGTCCTGGCCGGGCATCTGAAGGCCATCGCCGCCAAGGGCCCCCGGGCCGCCGCCGAATACCAGAATGCCGCCGCCGCCGGCCTGCCCGCCCTGCTGTCGGGCCTCAGGCGGTCGCTGGAGGCCGAGGCGGTCAGCCTCGACACCCTGCCCGCCGAGATGAAGCGCGAGTGGATCGCCACCGACGGCCACCGCACCCGGGTCCAGATTCTGCCCAAGTTCGACGTCCAGGACGAGGAGCAGCGCCGCCGCTTCATCGCCGCCGTTTCGGCGGTGGCGCCCGAAATCGCCGGCGCCCCCATCTCCATGGAGGAAGCGGGACGGGTGGTGATCCGGGCCTTCGCCATCGCCGGCCTGGGCGCCCTGGCCGCCATCGGCCTGCTGCTGTGGCTGATGGTCCGCCGGGTGCTGGATTCGGTGCTGGTCCTGGCGCCGCTGGTGCTGGGCGCCCTGGCCACGGTGATCGGCGCCCGGCTGGCCGGCATTCCGCTCAATTTCGCCAACGTCATCGCCCTGCCGCTGCTGCTGGGCATCGGCGTGGCCTTCAACATCTATTTCGTGGTCAACTGGCGCAACGGCGTCACCGACCACCTGTCGTCGCCCACCACGCGGGCGGTGCTGTTCTCGGCGCTGACCACCGGCTCGGCCTTCGGCAGCCTGGCGGTGTCGCCCCACCTGGGCACCGCCTCCATGGGCATGCTGCTGTTCCTGTCGCTGAGCATCACGGTGGCGTCCACCTTCGTGGTGCTGCCCGCCATCTTCCACCTGATCGGCAAGCCGAAATGAAGCGCCGGCCCCCCATGAAACGTCTGATCGTCACCGCCGACGATTTCGGCCGTTCGCTCCAGGTCAACCGGGCGGTGGAGGACGGCCACGTCAACGGCATCCTCACCGCCGCCAGCCTGATGGTCACCGAGGGCGCGGTGGAGGACGCGGTGGAGCGCGCCCGCCGCCTGCCCCATCTGGGTGTCGGTCTGCACGTCACCCTGGTGGACGGCATCCCCGCCCTGCCGCCATCCGAAATTCCCGATCTGGTCGACGGAGGGGGGCTGTTCACCCTGGACCTGGTGCGACTCGGCGCCCGCATCTTCCTGTCCAAGGCCGCCCAGCGGCAGGCCGCCGCCGAGATGCGGGCCCAGTTCGAGCTGTTCAAGGCCACCGGCCTGCCCCTCGCCCATGTGGACTTCCACCACCATTACCACCAGCACCCGACGGTGTTCGATCTGGTGCTCGATCTGGCGGTGGAATACGGCGCGCCGGGCATCCGCATCCCGTGGGAGCCGCCGCTGCTGTCCCACCGGGCGCGCGGCGACCGGCTGGGCACAAGGCTGTTCAACGGAATCTTCCACTGGCGGCGCAACCGCGCCATGGCCGCCAAGGCCCGGGGACGGGGGCTGGTGGTCAACGAGCGGGCCTTCGGCCTCAACGATTCCGGGCGGATGGACGCCGCCAAGGTGCATTCGTTCCTGGGCGTGCTGCCCGACGGGTTGTCGGAAATCTACTGCCACCCCGCCACGGAGCATTGGGCGGCGCCCCGCCCCATGCCGCCCCATTACCGCATCGACGAGGAGTACAAGGCGCTGATCGCCCCCGAGAACCGCCGCAAGGTCGCCGAACTGGGCATCCATCTCACCACCTTCGCCGCCGAGGCGGCCCGGTCATGAAGGCCAACCTGCTGCGCCTGGGGGTCATCGTCCTGATCGTCGCCGTGGCTTGGTTCATGCGCGACGGCTTCGGCGACGTGGGCGGCGCGCTGGACACCGCCGGCTGGAGCGGCGTGGTGCTGATGGCGGTCACCCACGTCCTGCCGGTGGCGCTGTGCGGCATCGCCTGGGGCCTGCTGCAGGACGAGGTGCCGACGCTGAAATTCTCGGTAGCCCGCTGGATCAAGGACGGGGTGGGCGAACTGGCCGGCATCCTGCCCCTGTCGGGCGAGATGGCCGCCATCCGCCTGATGAACCGCTACGGCTTCCGCGTCGCCGACGCCACCGCCGTGGTCATGGTCGACGTCACCGCCGAGGCCATCGCCCAGTTCTTCTTCAGCCTGCTGGGCGTCGCCCTGTGGGTGCACCTCTATCCCGACGCCGAGATCACCCGCTGGGCGCTGATCGCGCTGGGCATCAGCGTTCCCGGCCTGGCCATCTTCGTGGCGCTGCAGCGTTCGGTGGTGATGCGTTTCCTGGAAACCCTGCCGGCCAGGATCATGCCCCACGCCTGGGACGCCCCCGACGCAGATTCCGGGGTGCACGCCGCCGTCCTCGCCCTTTACGCCGACCACCGCCGCTTCGCCCGCTCGGTGTTCTGGCACGTCCTGGCCTGGGCGGCGGGCGCCATCGAGGCCTGGGTGGCGCTGTACCTGCTGGGCTATCCCCTGGGGCTGGCCGAGGTGCTGGCGCTGGAAAGCATCATCTACGCCATCCGCTCGGTGGCCTTCGTGGTGCCTGGCGCCATCGGCCTGCAGGAAGGCGGCTACATGCTGGTGGGCGCCGTGCTCGGCCTGCCCACCGAGATCGCCCTGGCGGTGTCGCTCCTGAAGCGCGGCCGCGAATTGCTGATGGGCCTGCCCGCCCTGTTCGCCTGGCACTATATCGAGCATTCCACCGCCAAGGCGAAGGTCCCGGCCGAGAAGACCGAGACCTGATATCGTGCCAATGTGGGCGAGACGCCCGCGCTCCGATCCATCTCCTGGAGCGCGGGCATCCTGCCCGCCTTAAGCGCTGCGGATTTCCCGGATGAAACCCGCCACCTCCTGGGCCAGCTGGTTGGAGGCGCCCTTGAGGCCGGTGGCGGCGTCGAACACCTGATCGGACATCAGCTTGGTCTCCTCGGCGGCGCCCGAGACCACCTCGACGTTCTCGGCGGCCGAGGCGGTGCCGTGGGCCGCCTGCTCCACCGAGCGGGCAATCTCGGCGGTGGCGGCGCCCTGTTCCTCCACCGCCGCGGCGATGGCCGAGGACAATTCGCTGATGTTCTCGATGGTGCCCGAGATGGAGCGGATGGCGTCCACCGCCGAGCGGGTCTCGGACTGGATGGCGGTGACCTGCTGGCCGATCTCCTCGGTGGCCTTGGCGGTCTGGTTGGCCAGATGCTTGACCTCGTTGGCGACCACGGCGAAGCCCTTGCCGGCATCGCCGGCCCGCGCCGCCTCGATGGTGGCGTTGAGCGCCAGCAGGTTGGTCTGTGCCGCGATGTCGTTGATCAGGTTGACCACCTCGCCGATCTTCTGGGCCGCCTCGGCCAGACCGCGCACCATGCGGTCGGTCTCGCCGGCCTGGCGCACCGCGTCCCCCGAAATGGTGGCGGCGTGGGCCACCTGGCGGGAAATCTCGGTCACCGACGAGGACAGCTCCTGGGTGGCCGCCGACACCGACTGGACGTTGGCGGTGACCTGCCCGGTCATGGCGGTGACGTTGCCGGCCTGCACCATGGTCTGCTGGGCGTTGGCAGACAGGGTCTGGGCATTGCCAAGCAGCGAGCCCGACGACACGTCGATCAGGTCGACCACCCCCTTGACCCGGTCCTCCAGGGACTTGGCGACACGGTTGAGCTCGGCCTTGCGGTTTTCCTCGGCCTGACGGTCCAGTTCGGCCTTTTCCAGGGTGGAATAGCCCAGCTTGGCCTTGAGGGCGCGCAGCAGCGAGTGCAATTGCCCGAACTCGTGCACGTCGGCCACCGGAATCTCGTGGGCCTGATTGCCGGCGGCGATGGCGTCGAAATGGCGCTCCATGGCCTTGAGCGGCGCCTGGATGGCGGCCAGGATGCGGACGGCCATCACCAGTCCCAGCACCAGCGCCGCCCCGATGGTGACCAGCAGCAGCATGATGTCGCGGGACGCCTCGCTTTCGGCCTTGGCGAAGGTGGCGGCGGCATCCTTGCTCTGGTAGGCGATCAGGGAGAGCAATCCCTTGTGGGTCTGGTTGTACAGGGGCCGCATCCGGTCGCCAATATGGGTGGCCAGGGCGGCGCCGTCGCCCCGGCGCGCCAGATCGATGGCGGGCAGCAATCCCTGGTCGCGGAAGGCGGTGCGCGCCACGGCGAAGGCGTCGATCAGCCGCTTCTCCTCCTCGGAATGGGTCCCGGCCGAATAGCTTTCCCATTTGCGGTTGACGGTGGCGATATTGGCCTCGATATCGGCCACCCGCTCACCCACCGGCCGCCATTGCTTGCCCAGCAGCAATTCGTTGCCGATGGAGGAGACCTGGCGGAAATTCTCCTGGGTCAGGTCGGCGATATGGGCCAGGTCGATGGCCGCCAGGGTATTCTCCTGGTAGACGACCTTGAGATCCTCCGCCACGCCGCGCAGGCCCGACACGCCCAGCCAGCCGGTGACCAGCATCAGCAGCCCCAGCGTCGCCAGCACGCCGCCCAGCCGCCCGGCGATGGAATTCTTCATCTCGCCAAGCTTTCCGGCCAGCCCGGTGGAGACCACCCGCCCGTCCCTGATGGTCCGCCCCTGGGCCTTGCCCTCGCGGAACAGCTGGTAGGCCTGCTCGGCGGCATTGATCTGGGCGCGGGTCGGCTTGGAACGGATGGAGATGAAGCCGGCGATCTTGCCGTCCTCCATGAACGGCGTGACGTTGGCCCGCACCCAGTAATGGTCGCCGGTCTTGCTGCGGTTCTTGACGAAGCCCTCCCACGGCCGCCCGGCCTTGATGGCCGCCCACAGATCGGTGAAGGCCTCCTTGGGCATGTGGGGGTGGCGCACCAGATTATGAGGCGAGCCGAGCAATTCCTGCTCGGTGAAGCCGCTGATGTCGATGAACGCCTTGTTGACGAAGGTGATGCGCCCACCGGCATCGGTCCGCGACACCAGCATGTCGCCGTCCTTCAGTTCCACTTCGCGGTTGGTGATCGGGCCATTGTCGCGCATTGCAGCTCTCCAATCTTGGTTGGACCCGTCCGTCAGGATGATCAACCAATACAAGTGTCCACGTCGTAGGGCATACCCCAATACATAGCTTTAGAATAATACGCATCCCTACGTATTCAAGGACCATCCCCAGAATTCCAGACTTTCTTGCTGCGTTATTCCGAAAAAGTTTCTGTTGTGCCGTCCCCCATCCCGCCGGTAGGGTCCGCCCCATGAGTGAAGTTCAGACCATCACCGTCGCCCAGGAAGAGGCCGAAATCCGCCTCGACCGCTGGTTCAAGCGCCATTTCCCCGCCATCGGCCACGGGCTGCTGGAAAAATGGCTGCGCGCCGGCAACGTCCGGGTGGACGGCAAGCGCGCCAAGTCCAACCAGCGCCTCGAGGCCGGGCAGGCCATCCGCGTGCCGCCGCTGCCCGCCGCCGAGGCTCCGGGTTCCGAGGCCAGACCGCGCGAGGCCAGGCCGGCTCCGGTGGACGAGAAGACGGCGCGCATGCTGCGCGACGCGGTGATCTACATGGACGACGACATCATCGCCCTAAACAAGCCGCCGGGACTGGCGGTGCAGGGCGGCACCGGCATGGCCGACAAGCACCTGGACGCCTGGCTGGACGCGCTCAGCTTCGGCGCCGGGCGCCCCAAGCTGGTCCATCGCCTGGACAAGGACACCTCGGGGGTGCTGCTGCTGGGCCGCACCGCCAATGCCACCGCCAAGCTGGCCGCCGCCTTCAAGAGCCGGGCGGCGCGCAAGTGCTATTGGGCGTTGGTGGCCGGCGTACCGCGCTATCCCCAGGGCCGCATCGACGCCCCCCTGGCCAAGCTGCCCGGCAAGGCCGGCGAGAAGGTGGCGGTGGACAAGGAGGACGGCAAGCACGCCGTCACCTATTACCGCGTGGTGGATTCCACCCTGAAGCGGGCCGCCTGGCTGGAGATGGAGCCGCGCACCGGCCGTACCCACCAGTTGCGCGCCCATTGCCTGTTGCTGGGCACCCCGATCATGGGCGACGGCAAGTACGGCGGGGCGGCCGCCCTGATCGAGGGCACCGGCGTGTCGCGCAAGCTGCACCTGCACGCCCGCGCCGTGCGCCTGCCCCATCCGCGCACCGGCAAGCCGATCGAGATCTCGGCACCGCTGCCGTCCCACATCAAGGCCAGCTTCGATTTCTTCGGCTTCACCGAGGGCGAATCCGGCCCGCCCTTCGTGTCCTTCGAGGAAGAATAGAATTCATCATCAATCCGCCGCATTCCGGCGGTTGGTTGTGGGTCCCCGATGGGGTAAGATAACCCTACGAAAAATACGAGCAGCGCGCCGGAGCAAGATGTCCCATCTGCGCCTTGCCGTCTTCGATGTGGACGGCACCCTGGTGGACAGCCAGCACAATATCGTTTCGGCCATGACCGAGGCGTGGAGCAACCTGAATCTGGGCATCCCCCGGCCTGAACAGGTGCGCCGCATCATCGGCCTGTCCCTGGTCGACGCCTGCGCCGTGCTGCTGCCCTGGGCCGGCCCCACCGTGCACCGCGCCGTGGCCGATTCCTACAAGGAAGCCTTCCGCGCCATGCGCCTGCTGCCCGACACCATGGAGCCGCTGTTCCCCGGCGTGAAGGAGGCCCTCGACCGCCTGGAGGGCGAGGGCTGGCTGCTGGGCATCGCCACCGGCAAATCGCGGCGCGGCGTCGATTCCCTGCTGGAAGCCCACGAGCTCAAGGGCCGCTTCGTCACCATCCAGACCGCCGACGACAATCCCAGCAAGCCGAACCCGGCCATGCTGCGCCGGGCCGCCGCCGATTGCGGGCTGGAGCCGGGCGAGATCGCCATGATCGGCGACACCGCCTACGACATGGCCATGGCCGCCGCCGCCCGCACCGCCGCGGTCGGGGTGTCGTGGGGCTATCATTCCCTGGACGAACTGCAGCGCGCCGGTGCCCAGGTGGTGCTGGACACCTTCGACAACCTGACCGAGGTGCTCGACGCGCTCACCGGAGACAAGGCCGGAGACGGAGGATGAGGCCGAGCACGATTGCCAAGATCGTCGCCGCCCTGGTCCTGGTTCTGGTGGTCGCGGTGATCGCGGCCGGCAAATCCCTGAAATCCGAAGCCTACAATCAATTCCTGGCCGAGCGGGTCAAGGCGGCCAGCGGCCTCGACCTTTCCTTCGCCGGCCCGACCAAGCTGAAACTGGGGCCGTCGCCGGTCCTCAGCTTCACCGGCGTGACCTTGTCGGCGGGCCAGGGCGCCGACCTCCTCTACATCGACCGCGTCGAGGCCCGCATCGCCCTGGTGCCGCTGGCGCTCCGCCAGTTACGGCTCGAGACGCTCAGCCTGATCCGCCCGGTCCTCCATGCCGGCACCCTGGACCGGCTGGCGGCGGCCAAGCCGGTCAACCTTGCCGATTCCCCGGCCGGCGTCTTCCTCACCCGCCCGTCCCTCGGCGAGGTGCTGATCGAGGATGCCGCCATCCGCCTGACAGGAACCACCATCCAGGTGACCAAGGCCCAGGTCCGCCCGGAAAGCGAGGCGGGAGGACCGCTGTCGCTGCAACTGAGCGGACGCTGGCAGGACAGCCGCTTCGACGTTTCCGGCGTCGTCGGCCCCCTGTCCGCCCTGACGGGCGGCACCAAGCCCTATCCGCTGCAGATCAAGGGCAGCGTCGGCGGCGCCAACCTCTCCCTGCGCGGCACCATGGCGGCGCCCCTGGCCGGCAAGGGGCTCGACCTGGATTTCCGCACCCAGGGCGAGGAACTGGCCGACCTGTTGCGCCTGCGCCCCGGCAAGCCGCCGGCCCAAACCTTCGGCCCGTTCAAGCTGGCGGCGCGGATCACCGATGCCGCCGGCCCCATCGCCCTGGCCGACATCGACGCGGTGATCGGCCGCCGCGAATCCCAGCTGATCACCGCCAAGGGCCAGATGGCCGATGCCCTGAACCGGGCCGGAATCGACATGACCGTCAGCCTGGAGGCGGAATCCCTGAGCGGCATGATGCGGCTGCTGGACCTCGACCTGCCCAATGTCGGGCCGGTCAAGCTGTCCGGCCGGCTAGCCGACATCGAGAACGGCTGGCGCCTCACCGGTCTGAAAAGCAGCCTGGGCAAGAGCGATCTGGCCGGGGAAGCGTCCCTGGTCCTGGCGCCGCGTCCCCGCCTCTACGGCCGTCTGGCCGCCGCCCAGATGAATCCGGCGGACTTCACCCTGCCGCCGTCCCGCGGCAGCTCCGCCCAGTCCTCGCAGCCGCAGCGCCCGGCCATTCCCATCGATGACGGCCGCATCCTCGGCGTGGAGCCCCTGGCGCTCGACCTGATCAAGGACATGGACGCCACCCTGTCGCTGGCCGCCACCCGCCTGCAATGGGGGCCGGCCACCCTGTCCGACGCCACGGGCGAACTTCGCATGGCGGCGGGACGGCTGTCGCTGGAAGCTTTTTCCGCCCGGGCCGGCGAGGGACAATTAGCCGGCGAGGCGCGGCTGGACGCGGCCGCCAAGACTCCCGCCCTGGCCCTGCGTCTGGCCGGAAGCGGCGTCGACCCCGCCGCCCTGACCGGTGGCGCCCTGAAGGGAGGCAAGGCAGACTTCACCCTCGACCTCAAGGCGCAGGGCGGCAATCCCCGCGCCATGGCCGGCACCGCCGAAGGCAGCCTGGCCCTTACCCTGGGCGAGACCCTGTTGGCCCGTAACAGCGGCGGGGAGCTTCCCGCCCGCCTGGCCCGCGACATCGATGCCGGCGCCCTGGGCGCCGACGGTCTGCGCCTGCGCTGTCTGGTGGCCCGCCTGCCGGTCAAGGCCGGCCTGATCAGTATCGACCGCGGGCTGGCGGCGGAAACCGCCGGCTCCGGCGCCATGGCCGCCGGCAGCATCGACCTGCGGACCGAAGCCCTGGACATCGCGGTGACCAGCCGCAGCGCCCCGCTCCTGCGGGTGAAGGGGGTTCTCGGAGCGCCGGTTGTCACGGCGGATAGTCGTGCCAAGGCCCACGCCGAAGCCAATCCCTGCCGCGCCGCCCAGGCCCGCCGCCTCACCCGCTGAGCCCCATCCCACCCGTGAAAGTTCCCTCCGTGCTCTCCAAGTCCATCAAGCGCTTCTACAAGGATTCTTCCGTCGAGGTCCGCGACGGCGGCTTCGCCATCCTGCTGGACGGCAAGGCCGTCAAGACCCCCGGCGCCCGCCTGCTCTGCGTCCCCTCGCCCCGGCTGGCCGAGGCCATCGCCGGGGAATGGCGCGGCCAGGAGGAACAGATCCGGCCCTCCACCATGCCCTTGACCCAGTTGGCCAGCACCGCCCTCGACCGGGTGGGGCCGGAGCGCGCCCACATCACCCAGCAGCTGATGAACTACGCCGGCACCGACCTGCTGTGCTACCGCGCCGAGATTCCCGCCGATCTGGCGGCGCGCCAGGGTGCCGCCTGGCAGCCCTTGCTGGACTGGGCCGCCCAGACCCTGGATGCGCCGCTGGTCACCACCACCGGCCTGAGCGCCGTGGCCCAGCCCACCGGCGCGCTGGCCGCCCTGCAGCGCCATCTGGAGTCCTATGACGATTGGCGGCTGACCGGCCTGCAATCGGCCACCGCCGCCATGGGGTCGCTGATCCTGGGTCTCGCCCTGGCCGAGGGCCGCCTGGACGCCGAAGCGGCCTTCCAGGCCTCGCAGACCGACGAAACCTACCAGATCGAACAATGGGGCGAGGATTGGGAGGCGGCCGACCGCCGCGCCGAGCTCAAGGCCGACATCGAGGCGGCGTCCCGCTTCCTGGGACTGCTCACCCCTTCTTGAAGGCGCACCAGAAGCCGGGCGGCCCCCGGTGGACGTCGATCTCGATCGCCGCCTCGCGGAATCCGGTCGCGACCGCCAGCCGGCGCAGATAGGGGCGGCTGTGGGCGTATTCGCCGGGATTGGTCACCGCGATCTCGTGGGCGTCCACCATGCAATCCACCGAGAAGGCGAAGGCGCCGCCGGGTTCCAGCAGGCGGGCCGCCTCGGCGAAGAATGGCCGCAGGTCGGCGAAGTGGTACAGGACACAGGACGACAGAATGGTGTCGTACGGCCCCTCGACGGAGGCCAGGATGCCGGGCATGGCCCCTTCGATCAGCAGGTCGTAGACCTTGCGGGCGCGGGCCTGCGCCAGCATGGCCGGGGACAGTTCGACCCCGTCCACGCGGGTGGCCGAAGCGGGCAGCCGCGAGGCCAGAAGGCCGGTTCCGGTCCCCAGTTCCAGCACCCGCTTCAGCCGGCGCCCGGGGAAGGTCTCCATGTACAGGCGCAGCAGGCGGACGCTGAACGAATCGTGGAGGGAATTGGCGTCATAGCCCTGCGCCACCGCATCCAGCTGTTCCACCGGCCGGGTTTCCTCGCCGCCCCCGCCCCAGGGCGGCAGCGCCCCGCCGAAAGCCTCCACCGCCTCCTCCATCCGCCCCAGATAGGCCAGGGAGAAGGACAGGTTGCGGCGGGGCTTGAAGGCATCCGGGTGCAATTCCAGAGCCCGCCGCAGCACGTCCACCGCCTCGGCGAACCGGCCCGTGTTGTTGAGGGCGAACCCCCACAGCCCCACTATGTCGGCATCCTCCCACGCCATGTCGCGGAAATGGCTGCAGCCGTCGATGATGCCCTGGTTGTCGTTCAGATTGAACTGCGCGATCAGCAGGGCCCGCAGGCCCGGCGGCGTGGGCTGGAGGCGCAGCGAAGCCACCAGGGGGGCGCAGGCGTCGAGGTTGCGCCCGGCATGGACCAGCGCCTCGCCGATCAGGCGGGGAATGTTGGGGTTGTCCGGCTGAGCGGCGCGGCAGCGCTCCAACAGGGCAAGGGCGTCGTCGAGCCGCCCGGCGCGGATCAGGTTGACGCTCAACTCGATGTCCTGTTCCAGGCCTTCGCTCATGTCCGCCGTCCATCCAGTCCCGCCGTGCCACGCCACCATCATCGCCGGTACGGGCTGTTTTGCAACGAAAAGGGCCGCCCCTGGGGGCGGCCCTGATCATCTCGTCCGAAACCGGAGGGTTTACTCCTCGTCGGCATCGGCCTTCTTGTCGGCGGTCGGGCCGGAATCGGTGCCCTTGGCGGTGGGGTCGCGGTCGACCAGCTCGATGATGGCCATGGGGGCGCAATCGCCGTAGCGGAAGCCGGCCTTCAGAACGCGGCAATAGCCACCGGCGCGCTCCTTGTAGCGGGGGCCGATGACGGCGAACAGCTTGGCGACCACCTTGTCGTCGCGCAGGAAGGCATAGGCCTGGCGGCGGGCGTGCAGATCGCCGCGCTTGCCGAGAGTGATCAGCTTCTCGACGATGGGACGGGTGTCCTTGGCCTTGGGCAGGGTGGTCTTGATCTGCTCGTGCTTCAGCAGGGCGTTCGCCAAGCTGACGAACAGGGCCTTGCGGGCCGACTTGTCGCGGTTCAGCTTACGGCCGGACATACCATGACGCATAACAACTCTCCTCGTCGCTTGGGCCTCGCCGGGCGAGACCGATTGTACTGCCGCCGCGCCACCATCATGGGAGAACGGGCGGATGGACCGGATCGGTCCGAAAACATCCCCCTCAAATCGTCACCCCCGGGCTTGAGCCCCAAGGGTCTGGATGGCCGGGTCAAGCCCGGCCATGACGACAAGAGAAGAGGATCAGTAGGGCTCTTCCAGCTTCTTGGCCAGCTCTTCGATATTCTCCGGCGGCCAATTGGCGATTTCCATGCCCAGGTGCAGACCCATCTGCGCCAGCACTTCCTTGATCTCGTTCAGCGACTTGCGGCCGAAATTGGGAGTGCGCAGCATCTCGGCTTCGGTCTTCTGGACCAGATCGCCGATGTAGATGATGTTGTCGTTCTTCAGGCAGTTGGCCGAACGGACCGACAGCTCCAGCTCGTCGACCTTGCGCAGCAGGTTCTTGTTGAAGGGCAGTTCGTCCTTCTTCTCTTCCTCGACGACCGCGGTGGGCTCCTCGAAGTTGATGAACAGCTGCAGCTGGTCCTGCAGGATGCGGGCGGCCAGGGCCACCGCGTCATCCGGCGTGACCGCGCCGTTGGTCTCGACGGTCATGGACAGCTTGTCGTAGTCGGTGACCTGGCCCACGCGGGTGTTTTCCACCTTGTAGGCCACCTTGCGCACCGGCGAGAAGATGGCGTCGATCGGAATGAGACCGATCGGCGAATCCTCGGGGCGGTTCTGCGAGGCGGGGACATAGCCCTTGCCGGTCTCGACCGTGAACTCGATGTTCAGCTTGGCGCCCTCGTCCAGGGTGCACAGCACCAGGTCGGGGTCCATGATCTCGATGTCGTGGCCGACCTCGATCAGGCCGGCGGTGACCTCGCCGGGGCCGACGGCCCGCAGGTGCATCCGCTTCGGCCCTTCGCCATGCATGCGCAGGCCCAGCGTCTTGATGTTGAGGATGATGTCGGTGACATCTTCCCGCACGCCGGGAATCGACGAGAATTCGTGCAGGACGCCGTCGATCTGGATGGCGGTGACGGCGGCACCCTGGAGCGACGACAGCAGCACGCGGCGCAGGCTGTTGCCGAGCGTCATGCCGAAGCCGCGCTCCAGCGGTTCGGCGACGACGGTGGCGCTGCGCTGCGCATCGGCCCCGGGCTCCACATGGAGCTTGTTGGGCTTAATCAGTTCCTGCCAGTTCTTCTGAATCACGAGCGTGACCTCATGCTGAACAAAGGAAAACGAAAACGGGCGTGCCGCCGAACCTCCTCGTGCGAGGAAGCCGGCGGCATCCCATTCCAAGGAAACCCGATCAGACGCGACGGCGCTTGCGCGGCCGGCACCCGTTGTGCGGGATCGGCGTAACGTCGCGGATCGAGGTGATCTGGAAGCCCACGGCCTGCAACGCGCGCAGAGCAGACTCGCGACCAGCACCCGGACCCTTCACCTCGACCTCCAGGGTGCGCATGCCGTGCTCGGACGCCTTGCGGCCCGCGTCTTCGGCAGCCACCTGGGCGGCATACGGGGTCGACTTGCGCGAGCCCTTGAAGCCCTGCATGCCGGCCGACGACCAGGAAATGGTATTACCCTGGGCATCGGTGATGGTGATCATGGTGTTGTTGAACGTGGCATTAACATGCGCCACGCCCGAGGTGATGTTCTTGCGCTCGCGGCGACGGGGACGCGCGGCAGCAGCGGGCTTAGCCATCGGAGGTGTTCCTTACTTGGTAACTTTCTTCTTGCCGGCAATCGGCTTGGCCGGACCCTTGCGGGTACGGGCATTCGTGTGGGTCCGCTGGCCGTGGACCGGCAGGCCACGGCGATGACGCAGGCCGCGATAGCAGCCCAAATCCATCAGACGCTTGATGTTCATAGCCACGGCACGACGCAGGTCGCCTTCGACCTGGAAGTCGCGGTCGATGAGCTCACGGATCTTCAACACCTCGTCGTCGGTCAACTGATTGACCCGACGCTCGGCCGGGATACCCAGCGAGGTGGTGATCTCCGTCGCCTTGGCGCGACCGATGCCATGAATGTAGGTCAGCGCGATCAGAACGCGCTTATTCGTCGGAATATTGACGCCAGCGATACGAGCCAAAGCTGGTTACTCCTTCACCAGAAAAAAGACCGCGCCACGATATGACCCGGAGCCGTTAACCAAAAACGCGCCCCTGGCCTCGCCCATGACGGGGGAAACCGAAGGTGCGGGATTATAGGGCGATTCGATCAAGAGTCAACCGTCTCGCCCTATGGAATCACATTACTTCGCCGCGTCCAGAATCCCTTCCAGGGCCTTGGTCACGTCGGCAATGTCCATGGTGCCGTCAACCAGCTTGAGCGCGCCCTTCTTATCGTAATAGGGCAGCAGCGGAGCGGTCTGGGCATGATAGGCGTCGAGGCGCTTGGTCACGGTGTCGACATTGTCGTCCGGACGGCGCGAGAATTCGGTGCCGCCGCAGGAATCGCATTGGCCTGCGACCTTGGGCAGCTGGAACTTGTCGTGGTAGCCGGCGCCGCACTTGGCGCAGGTGTAGCGGCCGGTGATGCGCTCGACGATGTAGGCGTCGGGGACCTGGATCTCGATGGCGAAGTCCAGCTTCTTGCCCTTGCGCCCCATCATGGCGTCCAGGGCCTCGGCCTGGGCCACGGTGCGGGGGAAACCGTCGAAGATGGCGCCCTTGGCCACGTCGGGCTGGTCCAGGCGCTCGTCGATGATGGCGATGACGATCTCGTCGGACACCAGCTGGCCGGCATCCATCACCGCCTTGGCCTTCTTGCCCACCTCGGAGCCCGCGGCAACGGCGGCGCGCAGCATGTCGCCGGTGGAGAGCTGGACCAGGCCGTACTTGTCCTGAAGACGCTTGGCCTGGGTTCCCTTGCCGCCGCCGGGCGGCCCCAACAGAACGAGATTCATCGGATGTCCCCTCTTGCTTTTCGTATCAACGCCGCCCGCGCAGCCGGGACTTCTTGATGAGTCCCTCGTACTGGTGCGCAAGCAGATGCGACTGGACCTGGGCAACGGTGTCCATGGTCACCGACACCACGATCAGCAGCGAGGTGCCGCCGAAGTAGAACGGCACGGCGAACTTGCTGATCAGGATCTCCGGCAGGACCGACAGTGCCGACAGGTAAGCGGCGCCCACCACGGTGAGCCGGGTCAGCACGTAGTCGAGATAGTCCGAGGTGTTCTTGCCCGGGCGGATGCCCGGAATGAAGCCGCCGTACTTCTTCAGGTTCTCGGCCGTATCCACCGGATTGAACACCACGGCGGTATAGAAGAACGCGAAGAAGACGATCAGGCCGAGATACAGCGCCAGGTATAGCGGCTGGCCGCGGCCCATCAGGGCGGTGAAGGTGGTCAGCCATTCCGGTCCGCCGGCCGCCGAGAACTGGGCGATGGTCACCGGCATCAGCAGGATCGAGCTGGCGAAGATCGGCGGAATCACGCCCGAGGTGTTGACCTTGAGCGGCAGGTGCGAGGATTCGCCGCCGAACATCTTGTTGCCCACCTGGCGCTTCGGATACTGGACGATGATCCGGCGCTGGGCGCGCTCCATGTAGACGATGAAGGCGATGACCGCGACGCTCATCAGCAGGATGGCGATGATCACCAGCACGGGAAGCGCGCCGGTACGGCCCAGCTCCAGGGTGCTGCCAATGGCCGACGGCAGTTCGGCGACGATACCGGCCATGATGATCAGCGAGGTGCCCTGGCCGATGCCGCGCGCCGTGATCTGCTCGCCCAGCCACATCAGGAACAGGGTTCCGCCGGTCAGCGTCACCACGGTAGAGAAGCGGAACAGCAGCGAGCTGTCCATCATCACCGCGCTGCCGCGCGAGCTGGTCATGCTCTCCAGGCCGACGGCGATGCCGTAGGCCTGCATCACCGCGATGACCACGGTGAGATAGCGGGTGTACTGGTTGATCTTCTTGCGGCCGGCCTCGCCTTCCTTCTTCACCGCTTCCAGCGACGGGACCACGGTGGTCATCAGCTGGAGGATGATGGAGGCCGAGATGTACGGCATGATGTTCAGCGCGAAGATGGTCATGCGGCTCAGCGCGCCGCCGGCCAGCATGTCGAACATGCCGAGCATGCCGCCGCCCGACTGCTTGAACAGGTCGCCCAGCACCTGCGGATCGACGCCGGGCATGGGAACCCAGGTACCCAGGCGATAGACGACCAGCGCCAACAGGGTGAACCAGATTCGCTTCTTGAGATCGGTGGCCTTGGCGAGAACGCCAAAGTTCAGATTCGCGGCGAGCTGCTCGGCAGCGGAGGCCATGCCTTACTCCGGGGTTCGGTGGCGGGGGCGGGGTGCCCCCGTTGGGGCATGGCACCGCACCACAAATCCTTGATCCAGCCCTTGACCCGGGTCAAGGGACCCGGGCCGGGGATTCGACGCGTGAAGAATGGAAGGGCCTTGCGGCCCCTCACCTTCAGCCTTCGGCGGAAGCCTTGGGCGCGGCCACGCTGACCGAGCCGCCGGCCTTCTCGACGGCGGCGATGGCCGCGGCCGAGGCGCCGGTCACCTCGATGGTGACCTTGGCCTTGATCTCGCCATGGCCCAGCAGGCGGACGCCGTCCAGCACCTTGCCGATCAGGCCGGCGGCCGACAGGGCCTCGGCGTTGATGGGCTTGCTGGCGTCGATGCGCTTCTCGTCGATGGCCTTCTGCAGCCGGCCGAGATTGATCACGGCGAAGTGCTTGGCGTTCGGGTTGTGGAACCCGCGCTTGGGCAGACGGCGGTAGATGGGCATCTGCCCGCCTTCGAAGCCGTTGATCGCCACGCCGGTGCGCGAGGTCTGACCCTTCACGCCCTTGCCCGAAGTCTTGCCCTTGCCGGAGCCGATGCCACGGCCGAGGCGCTTCGACTGGTAGCGCGCGCCCTCGTTGTCGCGAAGTTCGTTGAGCTTCATTTCTTTTCGTCCTCGTCACGGTCGGCCGGAGCGTTCAGGCTCCGGCCCCCGGATGTTCTATTCTTCCACGCGCACCAGGTGGCGGACCTTGGTGATCATGCCGCGCACCGCCGGAGTATCCTCCAGCTCGCGGGTGCGGTGCATCTTACCCAGGCCCAGGCCGATCAGGGTGGCACCCTGGTCGGCCGGACGGCCGATCGGGCTGCCGATCTGAGTGACCTTGACGGTCGGCTTGGCGGCGGTCTTCTGCTTGGCGGCCATATTCAATGTCCTCCCGATCAAGCGCCGGCCGCAGCCGCGGCGGCGGCACCGTCGCGACGACCGATGATCTCGCCCACCTTCTTGCCGCGCTTGGCGGCAACATGGCGGGGAGAAGCCAGGTTGATCAGGGCGTCGAAGGTCGCCTTGATCATGTTGTGCGGGTTGGAGGTGCCGAGGCACTTGGCCACGACGTCCTGGACCCCCATGGTCTCGAACACGGCGCGCATCGGGCCGCCGGCGATGATGCCGGTACCGGCCGGGGCGGCCCGCAGGATGACGCGGCCGGCACCGAAGTGGCCGAAGGCGTCATGATGCAGGGTGCGACCCTCGCGCAGCGCGATCTTGATCATGTTGCGCTTGGCCTGCTCGGTGGCCTTGCGGATGGCTTCCGGGACTTCGCGGGCCTTGCCCGAACCGCAACCGACGCGGCCCTTGGCGTCACCCACCACGACCAGGGCGGCGAAGGCGAAGCGACGGCCACCCTTCACCACCTTGGCGACGCGGTTGATGTGAACCAGCTTGTCGACGAATTCAGATTCCTCGCGCTCACGCGGGGTCTGCTCGGCGCCGCCGCGACCGCGGTTCGGCCGATCGCCGCGTTCACCGCCGCGGCCGCGATCGGGACGATCAGAAGAGGGAGTACGTGCCATTGCTCATCATCCTCAGAAAGACAGGCCGCCTTCGCGGGCCGCATCGGCCAGGGCCTTGACCCGGCCGTGGAACATATAGCCGCCGCGGTCGAACACCACCTCGGTGATGCCGGCCGCCTTGGCCCGCTCGGCGATCAGCTTGCCGACGGCGGCCGCAGCCGCCTTGTCGGCGCCGGTCTTCAAATTGCCCTTCAGCTCCTTGTCGAGCGTCGAGGCGGCGGCCAGGGTGACGCCATTGAGGTCGTCGATCACCTGGACGTAGATATTCTTGCCGGAGCGGAAGACGGACAGACGGATACGACCGTTGCCCTTCTGCTTGATGCTCTGGCGGGCGCGCCGCTTGCGGCGCTCGAAAAGATTCTTCGGCGTCATCATGGCGGAGCCCCTTACTTCTTCTTACCTTCCTTGCGGAGGATAGTCTCGGTTTCATACTTGATACCCTTGCCCTTGTAGGGCTCGGGACCACGGAAGGCACGGATCTCGGCCGCAATCTGACCCACCTGGCGCTTGTCGCGACCGGTGATCGAGATGGCGGTCGGCTTTTCGCACTTCATGGCGACATCATCCGGAATGGGATATTCGATGTCGTGCGAATAGCCGAGCTGCAGCTTCAGCGACTTGCCCTCGACCGCGGCACGGTAACCGACGCCGTTGATCTCGAGATTGACGGTGAAACCTTCGGACACGCCCTTGACCATGTTGTTCAGGTGGGCACGGGTAGTGCCCCACATCATGCGGGCATGCTTGGTTTCGTTCTTGGGCTTCACCCAGATCAGGTTGCCGTCGAGGGTGACCTCGACGTTGTCCCTGAGAGTGAGCTTGGACTCGCCAAGCTTGCCCTTGACGGTGACTTCGGGGCCGGTGATCTGAACGGTGACACCCGACGGCACCGAGACGGGATATTTGCCGACTCGCGACATATTCAGGTCCCTCCGTTAGAACACTTCGCAGAGGACTTCGCCGCCGACGTTCTGGGCGCGAGCCTCAGAGTCGGACATCACGCCGCGCGGGGTCGAGAGGATGGTGATCCCCAGCCCGTTGGCGACGCGGCGAAGGTCGGCGATCTTGGAATAAACGCGGCGGCCGGGAGTGGACACGCGCGAGATTTCCCGGATAACCGGCTGGCCCTCATGATACTTCAGTTCGATGCTGAGCTGAGCGACGCCGGGGCGCAGCTCGGCACGCGCGTAGCCACGGATGTAGCCTTCGCGCTTGAGCACCTCGAGAACGTTGGCGCGCAGGCTGGACGCCGGCGAGACAACGGTGGACTTGTTGGCCCGCTGGCCGTTACGGATGCGGGTCAGCAGATCGCCGAGAGGATCGGTCATGGACATGAAGCGTCCTCCCTTACCAGCTGGACTTGACCATGCCGGGAATCTGGCCCTGCGAGGCGAGCTCGCGAAGCTTGTTCCGGCACAGCTTGAACTTGCGATAGTTACCGCGCGAACGGCCCGTGACCTCGCAGCGCAGACGCACGCGGATCTTGGACGAGTTGCGGGGCAGCTCCGCCAGCTTCAGGGAGGCTTCGAAGCGCTCCTCCGGGCTGACTTCACGGTTGTTGGCGATCGCCTTCAACTTGGCGCGGCGGGCGGCGAACTGGGCCGCCATACGCTCACGCTTCTTGTTGCGCTCGACCGAGCTGATCTTAGCCATTGCCTAAATCTCCAATCAGGCCACGAACGGCATGTCGAAGCCCTTGAGGAGCGACTTGGCTTCCTCGTTGGACTTGGCCGTGGTGACGAAGATGATGTCCATGCCCCGGATGGTCTCGACCTTGTCGTAGTCGATTTCGGGGAAGACGATCTGCTCTTTCAGACCCAGCGAGTAATTGCCGCGGCCATCGAAGCTCTTGCCCGGCACGCCGCGGAAGTCGCGGACGCGCGGCAGGGCGATGTTGATCAGGCGGTCGAGGAATTCGTACATCCGTTCGGCCCGCAGGGTGACCTTGCAGCCCACGACCTGGCCTTCGCGCAGCTTGAACTGGGCGATGGACATCTTGGCCTTGGTGCTGACCGGCTTCTGGCCGGAGATCAGGGTCATTTCGGCGAGGGCCGACTCGATCTTCTTGGAATCCTGGGCGGCTTCACCGACGCCCATGTTGATCACGATCTTTTCCAGCTTCGGCACCTGCATGGGGTTCGCGTAGTTGAACTCCTTCTGCAGGGCGGGCTTGACGACCGTATCGTAGTGCTTACGCAGACGTGCCATCTGTCTGTTCCTTCGGCTTACCGGTCGATGACTTCGCCGGAGCGGCGCGCGACGCGCACCTTCCGACCGTCTTCGAGGATCTTGTGACCGATGCGGGTGGCCTTGCCGTCCTTGGGGTCCTCGTGGGCGACGTTGGAGACGTGGATCGATGCCTCCTTCTCCACGATGCCACCCTGCTGGGTGGCGGACGGACGGGTGTGGCGCTTCACCATGTTCACACCAGAGACGATGACGCGCTGCTCGGACGGCATGGCGGCGATGACTTCGCCCTTCTTGCCCTTGTCCTTGCCGGCGAGGACGACGACCCGGTCACCCTTCTTCACGTTCATGGAAGCCATGATTAGAGGACCTCCGGAGCCAGAGAGATGATCTTCATGAACTTCTTGCCGCGAAGCTCACGAGTGACGGGGCCAAAAATACGGGTGCCGATGGGCTCGCCCTGCTTGTTGATCAGGACGGCTGCATTGGTGTCGAACCGGATCGCGGAACCGTCGGCGCGACGGATTTCCTTGGCGGTACGGACGATGACGGCGCGATGGACGTCACCCTTCTTCACGCGGCCACGCGGGATCGCCTCCTTGATGGAAACGACGATGACGTCGCCCACCGTGGCGATGGTCCGGTGCGAGCCGCCCAACACCTTGATGCACTGCACCCGGCGGGCACCCGAATTATCGGCGACGTCCAGGTTGGTTTGCATCTGGATCATGATGTCTCTTCCTTATTTCCAGTTCGCAACCGTCAAGCCTGGGGCTCGACGATCACTTCCCAGCACTTGGTCTTCGAGATCGGCGCGCATTCGCGGATGCGGATGGTGTCGCCGGCCTTGAAAACATTGTTCTCGTCGTGGGCGTGGTACTTCTTGGAACGACGGATGAACTTCTTGTAGATCGGGTGCATCACGCGCCGCTCGACGCTGACCACCACGGTCTTTTCCATCTTGTCGCTCACCACGACGCCCTGAAGAATGCGCTTCGGCATTTGAATGGGCCTCCTTAGGACGCGCTTTTGGCGCGCTCGCCGAGCAGCGTCTTGATGGTCGCGATCTCGCGACGCACGGCACGCACCCGGGCGGTATTCTCCAGCTGGCCGGAGGCCCGCTGGAAGCGAAGATTGAACTGCTCCTTCTTGAGCGCGATGACCTGCTCCTTGAGCTGGTCAACACTCTTCTGGCGCAGATCGGCAGCCTTGGTCGCCATGGCTAGATATCCCCGATCCGAGAAATGAACTTGGTCTTGATCGGCAGCTTGGCAGCGGCCAGGGCAAAACCGTGACGGGCGATTTCCTCGGCCACGCCGTCCACCTCGAAGAGGATGCGGCCGGGAGCCACGCGGGCGGTCCAGAACTCGGGCGCGCCCTTACCGGAGCCCATGCGGACTTCGGCAGGCTTGGACGAGACCGGCAGGTCCGGGAAAATGCGGATCCACACCCGGCCCTGACGCTTCATGTGACGGGTCAGGGCACGGCGGGCGGCCTCGATCTGGCGGGCGGTGATCCGCTCGGGCTCCAGGGCCTTGAGGCCATAGGCGCCGAAATTCAAGGCGGAGCCACCCTTGGTCACTCCCTTGATCCGGCCCTTGTGGGCCTTGCGGAATTTAGTGCGCTTGGGCGAAAGCATCTCTCAAACCCTTCTCGATCAACGGCCGGCCGGGGCGGTTTCGCCCGCGGCCCGCTTGTCCTGGGCCATGGGGTCATGGGCGAGGATCTCGCCCTTGAACACCCAAACCTTGACGCCGCAGGTGCCGTAGGTGGTGCGGGCGGTGCCCACACCGTAATCCACATCGGCACGCAGCGTGTGCAGCGGCACGCGGCCTTCGCGGTACCACTCCATGCGGGCGATTTCAGCGCCACCCAGACGGCCGGAGCAGTTGATACGAATGCCCTGGGCGCCCAGACGCATGGCCGACTGCACGGCGCGCTTCATGGCGCGACGGAAGGCGACACGGCGCTCGAGCTGCTGGGCGATGGACTCGGCCACCAGCTGGGCATCCAGTTCCGGCTTGCGAATCTCGACGATGTTGAGGTGAACCTCGCCACCGGTCATCTTCGAGAGTTCCTTGCGCAGCACCTCGATGTCCGCGCCCTTCTTGCCGATCACCACGCCCGGACGGGCGGTATGGATGGTGATGCGGGCCTTCTTGGCCGGACGCTCGATGACCACGCGGGACACACCGGCCTGGGCCAGCTTCTCGCGCAGGTACTTGCGCAGCTTCAGGTCCTGGTGCAGCAGCTTGGCGTAGGTCTCATCCGCGAACCACCGGGAATCCCAGGTGCGGTTGATGCCGACGCGCAGGCCGATCGGATTGACTTTCTGACCCATCTGCTTACTCCCCCGCCGCTTCGGCGCGTTCGCGCACGATGACGGTCAGATTGCTGAACGGCTTCTCGATCCGGCCGACGCGGCCACGGGCGCGCGCCTTCCAACGCTTCATCACCATGGCCTTGCCCACATGGGCTTCGGCGACATAGAGACGGTCGACGTCGAGCTGGTGGTTGTTCTCGGCGTTGGCGATGGCGGACTGCAGCACCGACCGCACGATCACGGCGATGCGCCGCTTCGAGAAGGTCAGGGCGTTCAGCGCCACGTCGGCCTTGAGACCACGGATGCTTTCGGCAACCAGGTTGAGCTTGCGCGGGCTGGTGCGGATGGTGGCCAGGAAAGCCTTGGCCTCGGTCTCCGCCAGGACCCTGTCTGCGGGTTTCTTGCCCATGGCTTACTTCCTCTTCGCCTTCTTGTCGACCGCGTGGCCGTAGAACGTGCGGGTGGGGGAGAACTCGCCGAACTTATGTCCGATCATGTTCTCGGTCACCAGCACCGGGATGAACTTCTGGCCGTTGTAGACGCCAAAGGTCAGTCCCACGAACTGCGGCAGGATGGTCGAACGACGCGACCAGATCTTGATGACCTCGTTGCGGCCGCTGGCGCGGGCCTTGTCGGCCTTTCCCAGCATGTAGCCGTCGAGGAAGGGGCCTTTCCAAACGGAACGAGCCATTTTTCAGCCCCTCCTACTGAGTCTGACGGCGGCGCATGATGAGCCGGTCCGTCTTCTTGTTGCTGCGAGTCTTCTTGCCCTTGGTGGGCTTGCCCCACGGGGTGACCGGATGACGGCCGCCCGAGGTACGGCCTTCGCCGCCGCCGTGCGGATGGTCGATCGGGTTCATGGCGACACCGCGGACGGAGGGGCGACGGCCCATCCACACGGCGCGGCCAGCCTTGCCGAGCGAGACGTTCTGCTGATCGGGGTTGGACACGGCACCGATGGTGGCCATGCACTCGCCGCGAACCATGCGGAGTTCACCCGACGACAGGCGGAGCTGGGCATAGCCCTGATCCTTACCCACCAGCTGGACGTAGGTGCCGGCCGAACGGGCCAGCTGACCGCCCTTGCCCACCTTGAGCTCCACGTTGTGCACGATGGTGCCAACGGGGATGTTCTTCAGCGGCATGGCGTTGCCCGGCTTGATGTCGGCCTTCTCGGAGGCGATCACCTGGTCGCCGACAGCCAGACGCTGCGGGGCGATGATGTAGGCCTTCTCACCGTCGGCATAGCTGACCAGAGCGATGAAGGCGGTACGGTTGGGATCGTACTCCAGACGCTCGACCGTGGCGGCAACGTCGAACTTGTTGCGCTTGAAGTCGATGATGCGGTACCGGCGCTTGTGCCCGCCGCCACGCCAGCGGACGGTGATCCGGCCGGTGTTGTTGCGGCCGCCCTTGGAGCGCAGGCCTTCGGTCAGACCCTTCTCGGGCTTGCCCTTCCAGAGTTCCGAACGATCGACCAGGACCAGTTGGCGGCGGCCCGGCGTCGTCGGCTTGAATGTCTTCAGTGCCATGGCGTCAGACTCCCGTGGTCACGTCGATGGAGTGGCCCTCGGCCAGCGTCACGACCGCCTTCTTGACGTCGGAACGCACGCCGGGACGGCCGCGGAAGCGCTTGACCTTGCCCTTGGCGATCAGGGTGTTCACGGCGGTGACCTTCACCCCGAAAATACCCTCGACAGCGGCCTTGATCTCCGGCTTGGTCGCGTCCAGCGGCACCTTGAAGGTGACCTGGCGGAACTCGGAGCCCATGGTCGCCTTTTCGGTGATCACGGGGGCGCGGACGACGTCGTACATCCGCTCCTTGCTGATGACGAGCTTGCTCATTTCAGGCGAGCCTCCAGGGCGGCGACCGCGTCCTTGGTCAGAACCAGGGTTTCACGGCGCAGGATGTCGTAGACGTTGGCGCCCTGCTGCGGCAGCACATCCACATAGGGGATGTTGCGGCTGGCCAGAGCGAAGTTGCCGTCCACGGCGGAACCGTCGATGAACAACACCGAGCTCAGGCCCAGCTTGCCGAGGCGAGCGGCCAGGTCCTTGGTCTTGGGCGAGCCGGCCGCGGCCGAGTCCACCACGATCAGCTTGCCGTCGGCGGCCTTGGCCGAGAGCGCGGTCTTCAGGGCCAGCTTGCGGACCTTCTTGGGCAGGTCGTGGGCGTGGGAGCGCACGACCGGGCCGAAGATGGTGGCGCCGCCACGGAACTGGGCGGAGCGCAGCGAACCCTGACGGGCACGACCGCCGCCCTTCTGAGCGAAGGGCTTCTTGGTGGTGCCGGAGATCTCGCTGATGGTCTTGGTCTTGTGGTTGCCCGACTGGCGCTTGGCCAGCTGCCAGTTGACGGCGCGGAACAGGATGTCCCCACGCACCGGCAGACCGAAGATCTCGTCGGCCAGCTCGATCTCGCCGACGGTCTGGTTGTCCAGGCTGATTACGTTCGTCTTCATCGCCTTGATCCTTTACTCGGCCGAGGCCGCGGCCTTGACGCCGGCCGGGAACGGCACGCCATCAGGCAGCTTGCGCTTCACCGCGTCGCGGACGAGCACCCAGGACCCTTCGTGACCGGGAACCGAACCCTTGACCAGGATCAGGCCGCGATCGGCGTCGGTGGACACCACGGTGAGGTTCTGGGTGGTCACCTGCTCATCGCCCATGTGACCGGCCATCTTCTTGCCCTTGAACACCTTGCCGGGGTCCTGGCGCTGGCCGGTGGAGCCGTGCGAGCGGTGCGACACCGAAACGCCGTGCGTGGCTTCGAGGCCACGGAAGTTCCAGCGCTTCATACCGCCGGCGAAACCCTTGCCGATGGTGGTGCCGGTCACGTCCACGTACTGACCGGGGATGAAATGGGCGGCGGAGAGTTCGGTACCGACATCGAGAACGTTCTCGGCGGTGACGCGGAACTCCACCAGCTTCTTCTTGGGCTCGACCTTGGCCTTGGCGAAGTTGGCGCGAGCGGGCTTGCTCACATTCTTCACCTTGGCGGTACCGGCACCAAGCTGAACGGCAACGTAGCCGTCCTTTTCCACAGAGCGGGTCGAGACCACCTGACAGGTGTCGACCTTCAACACGGTGACGGGCACATGGGCGCCGTCTGCGGTGAAGATCCTCGTCATGCCGACCTTCTGGGCGATGAGACCAGAGCGCATTGTTAGGTTCCTTAGAGCTTGATCTCGACGTCGACGCCCGCGGCCAGGTCGAGCTTCATCAGCGCGTCCACGGTCTGGGGGGTCGGGTCGACGATATCCAGAAGCCGCTTGTGAGTCCGAATCTCGAACTGCTCACGCGACTTCTTGTCGATGTGCGGGCTACGGTTCACGGTGAACTTCTCGATCCGGCTCGGAAGCGGGATCGGACCGCGCACCTGCGCCCCGGTCCTCTTGGCGGTGTTGACGATCTCGCGGGTGGACTGATCCAGCACGCGATGATCGAACGCCTTGAGGCGGATGCGGATGTTCTGGCTTTCCATGTTCAAGTCATCCGTCAAATCGGAAAGGCGCCCCGTCGGGGCGCCGATCGGTGAAAACAGTAAATTCAAAGAGCCTCCCGCAGTCAGCAAATCCGCCGTGACGAACCCGCTCTTACGGAATGAGGCCGAAGCCGAAGGCAGCCTTATACAGAGACTCATAGGGCTTGGCAACAGGACTCTTCCGCATGGCCCACGGTTGTTGAGGCGGGCCGGGAATTGGCCTATGCTGCGACATAGGCCAGGAGGTCTCCATGAACCATGAACGCCATGTTCGCCTGTTCCGCAACGGCCGCAATCAGGCAGTCCGCATCCCGCGAGAATTCGAACTGCCGGGCGAAGACGCCATCCTGCGCAAGGAGGGCGACCGGCTGATCCTGGAGCCGGTGCGAAAGCGGTCTTTGCTGGCATTGCTGGCGACGCTCGAACCCCTGGACGAGGACTTTCCCGAGATCGATGATCCGCCGCCCGAGCCGGTGGACCTGTGAATGCGCTACCTGCTGGACACCAATGTCCTGTCCGACCTTTTACGTCATCCCCAGGGGCCTGCGGCACTCCGCCTTGCCGAGGTTGGTGAGGGCCAAGTCTGCACCAGCATCATCTGCGCCGGCAAATTGCGGTTCGGGGCCATCCGCAAAGGCTCCGCACGGTTGTCGGCGCAAGTGGCGGCACTCCTGGACACCATCGAGGTCTTGGCCTTAGAGGAACCGGCCAGTTCGGTCTACGGTGAGATAAGGACGACTCTGGAGCGAGAGGGACGCCCCATCGGCGGCAACGACCTGTGGATCGCCGCGCATGCCCTGGCCTTGGGCGTCACCCTGGTCACCGCCAACGAGGGCGAGTTCCGGAGGGTGGAAGGGCTGAGGGTGGAGAACTGGCGATGAGACCTAAAGACGAAAGTCCCGCACACAATTTCGCCTTGAATGCTGATTTCGAGCAGAAAAAGCCGTTCCAGGATGAGATCCCTCGGCTTACGCCTCGGGATGACAGATCTTGTGGATAGGCGTGTCATGCATCCCGACAAATGAAAAGGAGGTTCGGAGGATTTTCCTCCGGGCGGGTTTGGGCAGCAGCCCAATCCCCTTCCCCGCCGCAAAACAAAACACCCCCGGAGGTTTCCCTCCGGGGGTGTCTTGTTTCAAGCAAGTGGTCTCGAAAGACT
>NZ_AONQ01000012.1 GCF_000342045.1 Paramagnetospirillum caucaseum
TTATCTACAGGACAAGGTCGCTTCGGCGGAAAAACTGTATCACTTTGCTATGATTGCGTATTGACCCCGGCCCGCGAAGGGACCACCCTTACCTCATAAATGAATGACCGTTCGTATAGGACGGCATGAGGGACGGCTTCCAAGGAGGGGCGCATGGCAAACGGTGATGATGCCGTGTCGAAAAACCGCGACCGGCTCAGGTTCCTGCGCCTGGACGATAAGGCCGTGTCGGCCATCAAGGGAGTCCGCCCCCTGGTCGAGGGCAGCCTGCCGGCCATCGCCGAAGGTTTCTACGCCCACCTGATGGCCTGGCCGCACCTGCAGGCGCTGCTGGGCGGCGGGGCCAAGGTCGGCCAGCTGAAGCAGGCCCAGCAGGCCCATTGGGCCGCCCTGTTCTCGGGACGGTTCGACGACGACTACTTCACCCGCGCCGTGGCCATCGGCGCCACCCACGAACGCATCGGCCTGGACGTCAACTGGTACCTGGGCGGCTATTGCTTCGTGCTGGAGAAACTGATCGCCGAACTGCACGGCAAGTGCGACAATGCGCGCTTTCCCGAGGTGGCCGGCGCGGTGCTGCGTGCCGCCTTCCTGGACATGGACCTGGCCATCTCGACCTATATCGAGCATGGCGAGGCGGGCAAGATGAAGCGCGAGATGCTGGCGCTGTCCGACACCGTCGACCGCGAGGTGGCGCTGACCGTCGGCGATATCGAGAAACAGGTCCAGCGCCTGATCGAAGGTGCCCGCGAGCTGACCGGGGTGGCCACCGAACTGAAATCCATGGCCGAGGCTGTGGCCGGGGCGGTATCGGTGACCAGCGACAACGTCCAGTCGGTGGCCGGCGCCACCGAGGCGCTGGAGGAGACCTCGCGGCAGATTTCCGCCAAGGTGCACGGCACGTCGCGCCTGACCGACGCCGCCCAGCAGAAGATGGAGACCGCCGCCGCCACCGTGGACGGCCTGAAGGAAGCCACCGGCCGCATCCGCGACGTGGTGCGCCTGATCCAGTCCATCGCCGGCCAGACCCGCATGCTGGCGCTGAACGCCACCATCGAGGCGGCGCGGGCCGGCGAGATGGGCAAGGGCTTCGCCGTGGTCGCCGACGAGGTCAAGCGCCTGGCCAAGCTGACCGAGGACGGCATCAGGGGCGTCAACGCCCAGGCCCAGGCCATCGGCCAGGCTACCGACGAGACGGTGGCCATGGTCGAGGAGGTGACGTTGTCCATCCAGGACATCAACACCATCGCCCAGGAAGTGAACCACGCCAGCGAGATGCAGCTGTCGGCCACCGCCGACATCAAGGGCAATGCCGGACAGGCGGCCAGCCATACCGGCACCGTGCACGGCCATGCCCAATCGGTGCTGAGCCAGGCGGAGCGTACCGGCATCACCGCCCAGCGGGTCAACGAATTATCCATGGTGGTCAACCGCGACGTCAGCGACCTGCAGCGCCGGCTCGGCATCATCCTGCGCTCGTCGGCGGCGGGCGACCGCCGCGCCGTGCCGCGCGTCGCGGTGGGACTGGCCTTCTCGGGGCGGATCGGCGCCAGGGACATCAAGGGCCATACCGGCGATCTGGCCAGCAAGGGCGTGGTGCTGGCCGGGCTCAACGATCCGTCGCTGGTGGGTCAAAGCGGCAGCCTGGAGCTGGACGGCATCGGCTCGCTGCCCTGCGAGGCGGTGGGGGCCAGCGTGCTGGGGCTGCATGTGCGGTTCCGCGAGGTGCCGCCCGCCGCCCTTTCGGCCATCGCCGGCGCCCAGGACAAGGCCCGGGCCGAGGAACGCCTGTACATCGATCTGGTGCAAGGCGTGGCGCGGGGGGTGATCGGGGCCTTCGAACAGGCGCTGAAGGCGGGGGAAATCACCGAAACCGACCTGTTCGACACCCATTACGAACCGATTCCCGACACCGATCCCCAGCAGTTCATGGCCCGGCACACCGGCCTGACCGACCGGGTGGTGCACCAGTTCACCGAGAGCGTGCTGGACAAGGACCCGCGCATCGTCATCTGCTGCGTCGCCGACCGCAACGGCTACATCGCCACCCACAACAAGAAGTATTCCCAGCCGCAAAGGCCGGGCGAGAAGATGTGGAACATGGGCAATTCCCGTAACCGCCGCATCTTCGACGACCGCGCCGGGCTGGTGGCGGCGCGCAATGTCCAGCCCTATTTCGTCCAGACCTATCCCCGCGACATGGGGGGCGGCAATTTCGTGGTGCTGAAGGAGTTCGACAGCCCCATCACCCTCAAGGACAAGCATTGGGGCGCGGTGCGGCTGGCCATCAAGCCGTAATCCGTTTCTGCCGTCATGCCCGGCCTTGTGCCGGGCATCCACGCTGTTCCGCCGCATCGCGCAGATACGCGGGTCAAGCCCCGCGCATGACGGGCAAAAGAGTCCCTACAGGCTCTTCCCCAGCCGTCCGGCCAGGTCCTGGATGAACTGCCAGGCGACGCGGCCCGAGCGCGAGCCGCGGGTCACCGACCATTCGTTGGCCTCGCGTTGCAATTCCTCGGTGGAGATGGGCAGGCCGTAATGGGCGACATAGCCCTCGACGATGGCGAAGAAGGTATCCTGCGCCACATGATGGAAGCCCAGCCACAGGCCGAAGCGGTCGGACAGCGACACCTTTTCCTCCACCGCCTCGCCGGGATTGATGGCCGTCGAGCGTTCGTTGTCGATCATGTCCCGCGCCATCAGGTGGCGGCGGTTGGAGGTGGCGTAGAACACCACGTTCTCCGGCCGTCCCTCGATGCCGCCCTCCAGCACCGCCTTCAGCGACTTGTAGGCGTCGTCCTGCTGGTCGAAGGACAGGTCGTCGCAGAACAGCACGGCGCGCCGCCCGCTTTCCTTCAGCAGGCGCAGGCAGCGGGGCAGGGAGGGGATGTCCTCGCGGTGAATCTCCACCAGCAGCAGGGTGCCGGGCTTCTCGACGTTGATGGTGGCGTGCACCGCCTTGACCAGCGAGCTCTTGCCGGTGCCGCGCGCTCCCCACAGCAGGGCGTTGTTGGCGGGAAATCCGGCGGCGAAGCGCCGCGTGTTGTCCAGCAACTGCTCGCGCTGGCGCTCGATCCCCTGCAGCAGGCCGATGTCCACCCGGTTGACGCTGGTCACCGGCTCCAGGCGGTCGGGGTCGGCGTGCCAGACATAGGCGTCGGCGGCCGACAGATCCTGGGCGAGGGAAGGCGGCGGCGACAGGCGCTCCAGGGCCTCGGCGATGCGCTTCAGGGTCTCGATGGATTCGGCGTTGAACATGGCGGCCTTCCGTGGGATTGCGGGGGGCGGATGGTAGCATGGCGGGGCCGGAATCGCAGCGTCTACCACTTGGCGTTTGCATCCAGGCGATTGGCCGCTATATTCCCGCTGCATTCTGTGAAGCGCGACTTTCCAAGGAGACAGTGATGTTCGTGTCGCCCGCTTACGCCCAGGCCGCCGCCGGTGGTGGTTCCATGGGAGCCCTGGAACAGTTCCTGCCTCTGATCCTGATCTTCGTGGTGTTCTACTTCCTGCTGATCCGTCCGCAGCAGAAGAAGATGAAGCAGCACAAGGAGATGCTGGGCCAGCTTCGCCGTGGCGACCGCGTGGTCACCGCCGGCGGCATCATCGGCACCGTGAACAAGATGCTCAACGACGCCGAAGTGTCGGTGGAGATCGCCGAGGGCGTGCGCGTGCGCGTCCTGCGCACCACCATCACCGAGGTGCTGTCCAAGACCGAGCCGGTGGCCGGCGCCAAGGACGAGACTGCCGAGCCCGAGAAGGCCGACAAGTAATCCTTCGGAACCCCTCCCTTTCCCCCCCCAACCAGCACAGGCCGGGACATGCTCTATTATCCCCGCTGGAAGATCGCGATGGTGGCGGTGATCGCCACTCTGGGCGTGATCTTCGTCTTTCCCAACCTGCTGACGCGCGAGCAGGCTGACCGGCTGCCCCATTGGCTGCAGCCGATCAGCCTCGGCCTCGACCTGCAGGGTGGTTCCTACCTGCTGCTGGAAGTGGACACCGGCTACGTGGTCCGTGAACAGCTGACCTCCCTGGTCGAGACGGTGCGCACCACGCTGCGCAAGGAAAAGGTCAAGTATTCCGACCTGGGGGTCAGGGGGGATATGGTCAACGTGCGGGTCATCGAGGCCGATGACCGCGCCAAGGCCCGCGACCTGCTGCGCAAGCTGGATCCCGACGCGGCGCTCGACGCCAGGGACGACGGCTTCATGACGCTGAAATACTCGGAGCAGGCGGTCAAGACGCGCAAGACGGCGGCGGTGGACCAGTCGCTGGAGATCGTGCGCCGCCGCATCGACGAGGTCGGCACCCGCGAACCTTCCATCCAGCGCCAGGGCGAGGACCGCATCGTCGTCCAGCTGCCCGGCGTCAAGGATCCCGACCGCATCAAGTCCCTGCTGGGCAAGACCGCCAAGCTGACCTTCCACCTGCTCGACGACACCACCACCGCCGAGGAGGCGGGCCGGGGCCGGGTGCCGCCGGGCTCCATGCTGCTGCCGTCCGCCGAGAAGGAGCGGGGCATGCCCGAATCCTACGTGGTCCGGAAGCGCGTCGAGGTGGGCGGCGACATGCTGACCGATTCCAAGGCCACCTATTCCGAAGGCCGTCCGGTGGTCAGCTTCCGCTTCAATGCCGGCGGCGGCAAGAAGTTCGGCGACGCGACGCGCGAGAATGCCGGCAAGTTCCTGGCTATCGTGCTGGACGACAAGGTGATCAGCGCGCCGCGCATCAACGAGCCCATCCTGGGCGGTTCGGGCATCATCTCGGGCAGCTTCTCCGTGCAGCAGGCCCAGGATCTGGCGCTGCTGTTGCGGGCCGGCGCCCTGCCGGCGCCGCTGCAGGTGCTGGAAGAGCGCACCGTCGGTCCCGACTTGGGCGCCGATTCCATCCAGGCCGGCACCATCGCCAGTGCCGTGGGCCTGCTGGCGGTGGTGGTGTTCATGGTGGTCATCTACGGCGTCCTGGGCATCCTGGCCAACGTGGCGCTGGTGTTCAACCTGATCCTGCTGATGGCGCTGCTGTCGGCCCTGGGGGCCACGCTGACCCTGCCCGGCATCGCCGGCATCGTGCTGACCATGGGCATGGCGGTGGACGCCAACGTGCTGATCTACGAGCGCGTGCGCGAAGAGCAGCGCCGTGGCCGCTCCATCCTGTCGGCGGTGCAGCACGGCTTCGACCGCGCCCACGCCACCATCTTCGACGCCAACTTCACCCACATGATCGCGGCCCTGCTGCTCTATGTCTTCGGTACCGGTCCCATTCGCGGCTTCGCCGTGACGCTTGGCATCGGCATCATGACGTCGCAGTTCACCGCCGTGAACATCACCCGGCTGATGGTCGCCATCTGGATCGCCGTCCGGCGGCCCAAGACCCTGCCGCTGTGAGGAATTGAGGATATCGAGCGATGAACTTCTATTCCCGCTGGGTTGCCACCAAGAAGCCGAACTACGACTTCATCCGCCTGCGCTATTTTGCGTTCGGAATCACCGCGCTGCTGATCCTGGGGTCGTTCGCCTCCATCGCCATCAAGGGCTTCAATTACGGCATCGACTTCGCCGGCGGCATCCTGATCGAGGCCCACACCACCGGGGGCGAGGCCGATCTGCATCACATGCGCGTGACGCTGGAGGCGCTGAAGCTGGGTGAGGTGTCGCTGCAGGGCTTCGGCAATACCGGCCGCGACGTGATGATCCGCGTGCAGAAGCAGGCGGGTGACGAGAAAGCCCAGATGGCGGCGCTCGGCAAGGTCAAGGAGGCGCTCGGCGCCGGCTACGAGTACAAGCGGGTCGAGATCGTCGGCCCCAAGGTCGGCGAGGAACTGAAGCGTGACGGCGTGCTGGCCGTGGCCCTGGCGGTGCTGGCCATCGCCGCCTATGTCTGGTTCCGCTTCGAGTGGCAGTTCGGCATCGGCGCGCTGATCGCCATCTTCCACGACGTCATCACCACCTTCGGCCTGTTCTCCATCACCGGGCTGGAGTTCAACCTGACCTCGGTGGCGGCGATCCTGACCATCGCGGGCTATTCCATCAACGAGACGGTGGTGGAATACGACCGCGTACGCGAAAATCTGCGCAAGTACAAGACCATGCGGCTCTACGACCTGCTGAACCTGTCGGTCAATGAGACGCTGGCCCGGACCATCCTGACGGTCTCGACCGTCTCCATCAGCGTGCTGGCGCTGCTGGTTCTGGGCGGCGAGGTGCTGCGCGGCTTCTCCATCGCCATGATCTGGGGTCTGATCATCGGCACCTTCTCCTCCATCTACGTGTCGATGCCGGTGCTGGTCTACTTCAATCTGCGTACCGGCAAGATGGCCGACGACGAGGAGCAGGCCGCCGCCTCCGAGGGCGGGCCGGCCGCTCCCTGACGCCATGGACATCTCCCCGCTGATCCCGGCCGGAAGGCAGATCGTCAAGGGATACGGCGATGGTGGCTTCACCATCGCCGGCATCCGCTGGGAGGGATCGGTGCTGGTCCTGCCCGATCGCACCCAGCCTTGGGCGCCCACCGAACTGGCCCAGGTCACCGAGGAAAGCTTCGCCCCGTTGCTGACCCTGGCGGAAAGGCCCCGGATTCTGCTGCTGGGCTGCGGCCTTCGCATGGCCCCGGTCCCGGCCGCCCTGCGCGCCGCCCTGCGGGCCGCCGGCATCACCGTGGAGCCGATGGATACCGGCGGGGCCTGCCGCACCTTCAACGTCCTGGTCTCCGAGGACCGTTCCGTGGCGGCGGCGCTGATCGCCGTCTGAGCAAAAAGAAAAGCCCCCGCCCCGTGAGGGAAGGGGGCTTTCCTTTGGTTTCGCGGTGTCAGCCCAGATTGGCTTCCACGAACTCCCAGTTGACCAGATTGTCCAGGAAGCACTGGACGAAATCGGGGCGGCGGTTCTGCCAGTCCAGGTAATAGGCGTGCTCCCACACGTCGACGGTGAGCAGCGCCGTCTGGCCGTGGGCCATGGGCAGGTCGGCGTTGGCGGTCTTGGTGATCTTCAGCTTGCCGTTCTCCAGCACCAGCCAGGCCCAGCCCGAGCCGAACTGGGTCACGGCGGCGTTCTTGAAGTCCTCCTTGAACTTGTCGAAGCCGCCCAGATCGGATTCGATCCTGGCCAGCAGTTTGGCGCCCGGCTTGCCGCCGCCACCCTTCTTCAGACAGTTCCAGAAGAAGGTGTGGTTCCACACCTGGGCGGCGTTGTTGAAGATGCCCTGCTTGGCCGGCAGATCGGCGGCGGCCGTCTTGATCACCTCTTCCAGGGACTTGGACGCCAGATCGGTATCCTTGGTCAGGTTGTTGAGGTTGGTCACATAGGCGGCGTGGTGCTTGCCGTGATGGAATTCGAAGGTGCGGGCGGAAATATGCGGCTCCAGCGCGTCGAGGGCGAAGGGGAGCGGCGGAAGCTCAAAAGCCATAATTCACCTCTATGTCGTCAAAGGGTTCCGAACCGGATTGGAAATCGTCTAAACGATGAGCCAAAGATAGGAACTCCGGGTGCGCTTGTGAAGCTCCTTTGTCGGCTATTCGCCGAACTAGAAGGTCAGGCCCGGCCGGGCCAGCGCCAGCCGCGCCGCGGCCAGCCCGCTGGAGATGGCCGCTTCGATGGTACAGGGCCAGGGCGACGCAATCCAGTCGCCTGCGAGATAGACCCGGTCGCGGCCGCTGGAAGCCCCGGGACGCCTGACCACCGTGTGGTTGTCGTGGGCCAGGGTGGCCCGCTTTTCCTTCATGATGCGATAGGGCGGCGGCGGGATGGGAGGCATTCCCAGGGTCCGGCGGATTTCGTCCCACAGGCGGTCGGCGATGGATTCATTGTCCAGATCGACCAGCGCCCCGGCGGCCGATACCGTCACCGACAGCACGTCGCCCCGGACGAACAGCCAGTGGCCCGAGGCGTTGACCATGCCGAGGAAATGGCTGCCATGGGGCAGTTCCACCGGCTGGGCGCAGCGGAAATGGGCGTTGACGATGGGCCGGGTCGCCAGGTCGGGCACCAGACCGGGCAGCAGCGCGGCCGCCACCCAGGGCGGCAGGGCCAGGATCACCCGGTCGTCGGGGCCCAGGGGGATTTCGGCCTCGTCGAACACCAGGGCGCGCGGCGTCACCGTCTTGAGGCGTCGGCGGAAGCGGATTTCTCCGCCGAACAGCGACAGGGTCGCCTCGGCCGGCGCCACCAGGGCGGCGGACAATCCGCCGGGAAAGATCCACGGCGTCAGCGCGTCCGCCCCGCCCAGCAGGGCCTTGCGCATGGTCCAGGCGAACATGCGGGCCGACGCCTCGTCGGGCGCGGTGTTCATGATCGCCTCGCACATGGGCTGCCACAGGCGGGCGAAGGACGGCGTGCCGCCCAGCCGGCCGGCCACCGTCTCGGCCTTGCCGGTCCAGGGCAGGCCCAGGGCCTTGAGGATTTCCCCGATGCCGGCGGGCAGGCGCTTCGGCGTCACCGTCCACGACTTGCCGGTCACCAGATCCTTGAAGGGGAAGGCGGCGGGGGCCGCCACCATGGCCTCGATGCCGCCGGTAGCCCGCGCATAGGCCAAGGTGGTGCGGTTGGCGCCCAGCACCAGATGGCTGCCGTTGTCGATGACCCGGCCCAGGCGCTCGTCGAGGAACGAGCGGCAGCGCCCGCCGGCATGGCCGGCCGCCTCGTGGACCACGACGCGGGCACCGGCCTTGGCGGCGGCGATGCCGGCGGCGAGGCCGGCAAGGCCGGCGCCCACCACATGCAGGGTTCCCGGGAGCGTCACGCCATCAATCCGCGCCACACGCCGACGGCGAACACCCCGGCATAGTCGAGCTTGCCGAGCTTGACCCGCTCGGCCAGGGGATCGCCGGCGCGCAGGCGCGCCGACAGCCGTTCCGCCACCCGCAAGGTGACGGCGCATTGCAGCCGCATGCGGACATCCCTGACCAGGCCGGGCAGGGGGCGGGCCAGTTCGATCAGCCCGTCGGTGGCGTCGAGCATCTGGTCGATGACCCGGCGCAGGGTGGCCGGACTGTGGCCGCCCTCCAGAATCCGGGCGGTCAGCCTCTGGGCCAGCAGCCAGTCGCGGGGAACGTAGACCCGCTTCAGCTCGTGGTAGTCCTTGCCGCAATCCTGCAGGTGGTTCAGCACCTGCAGCGCGGCGCACAGGGCGTCCGACGGCGCGAAGGTGTCGTGGGACTCGCCGTGCAGGTCCAGCAGAAAGCGCCCCACCGGCGCGGCGGAATAGCGGCAATAGGCCATGAGGTCGGCCCAGTCCTCGCAATAATCGCGCACGGCGTCGCGGCGGAAGGCGTGCAGCAGTTGCGAGGCGTGCTCGACCATCGTCGCGTCGCCGTTCACCGCCCGGCGGTATTCCGCGGCCAGCACCAGGGCCGGGCCGCTTTCCTCGCCGCGCAGGCCGCGGTCCAGGGCGTCGAGCCCGGCGACCTTCTCCTCGGGCGACAGGCTGGGCGAGTCCGCGACGTCGTCGGCGTGCCGGGCGAAGTGGTAATAGGCCATGATGGTGGCGCGCTTGGACTTCGGCAGCAGCAGGGAGGCCACCGGGAAGTTCTCCTGGGAGGCGGTCTTGCTGGCGGCGGGGAGGGAGGCGGCGGCGGCGCGGGACAAGGAGTTCGGCCTTCCAATTGGAGCGGGGGGCGGGAAGGGCTATATATGCCACGCCCCTCCGCCGGGCTCCAGTCGAAACGAGGTTCCATGTCCGCCCCGACCGTACCGTCCACCGCCCTGTCCCATGCCGCCGCCCTGGTGTCGCGGTTCGATCGCGACCGCTTCGTCACCGCCCTGTTCGCGCCGCCGGAAAAGCGCGAGGCGCTGATGCTGCTCTACGCCTTCAACGTGGAGATCGCCAAGGTGCAGGAAAGCGTGCGCGAGCCCATGGCCGGCCAGATCCGCCTGCAATGGTGGCGCGACGCCCTGATCGCCGGGGCCGGGGGCGGAGTCTGCGACAACCATCCGGTGGCCCGGCCGCTGGGCGAGCTGATCCGTGACCGCGCCCTGCCGCTGGAGCCCTTCGACGATCTGATTTCGGCGCGCCAGGACGACCTGGACGGCGTATCCCCCGCCGATCTGGCCGAGGCCGAGCGCTATGCCGAGCGCAGTTCCGCCGCGCTCACCCATCTGGCCCTGGCGGCGCTGGGGGCGGAAGACGGGGAATCCCGCCGGGCCGGCCGCCATGTGGGTACCGCCTGGGGGCTGGTCGGCAGCCTCCGCGCCCTCGGCCATCATCTGTCAATTGGCAAGTTGACATTACCGGAAGCCCTGCTGCGGGCCGCCGGGACGTCCGGCGACGCGGTCCGGGCGGGACGGGCGTCAACCGATGCATTGACGCAGGTGGCGCGGATCATGGCTGAGCAGGCCCGCCATCATCTGGCCGAGGCCCGCCGCGCGCGGCCCGGACGCGGCGGACTGGCGGCGCTGCTGCCGGCCGTCCTGGCCGACGGCGACCTGCAAGTACTTGAAAAGTCAGGGTGGAATCCGCTGGACAGCCGGGTGTTGCGGCCACGTTCCCGGCCGGTCCGTCTGGTGATCGCCCACCTGACGGGGCGATTCTGACGGATGTTGCTGAATCGCAATGAAAATATTTCGAAGATGCAACTTTAAAATTGCCTTAACGCAATGAAATTACCGGTTGGCCGAGGCTTGGCTTGATCAAGGCAAATATAGTGCGGGTTGGTTATCGCATCTACTCTATTTTGTCTTGTCCCGTTGCGGCCCGGCCATCAGCGCCGCATCGCCCCCGGCGGCGGCGGTATTGACCGACAGGCAGCGTTCCACCCCGTAGCGGATCAGGGTATTGGGGCCGCCGGCCTTGGCGCCGGTGCCCGACAGGCCGAGGCCGCCAAAGGGCTGCGAGCCCACCACCGCGCCGATCATGGTGCGGTTGACGTAGATGTTGCCGATGCGGGCGCGGGCCACCACCTGGGCGATGGTGGCGTCGATGCGCGAATGGATGCCGAGCGTCAGGCCGTAGGCGGTGGCCGCCACCGCGTCGAGGACCTTGTCCAGGTGCCCGGCCTCCCACGGGACCACGTGCAGGATGGGGCCGAACACCTCGGAGCGCAGCAGGTCGAGGTTCTCCAACTGGTAGGCCATGGGGGCGAAGAAGGTTCCGACCCGGCATGCGGCCGGCATGGGCGCCTGGGCGATGGCCCGTCCGGCGTGGCGCAGCCTGCCGCCATGGGCCAGCAGCCGCTGGCGGGCGCCCTCGTCGATGACCGGCCCGACATCGGTGGACAGCAGGGCGGGATCGCCCAGGGACAGCTCGGCCATGGCGCCCTTCAGCAGCGGCTCGATGCGGCTCCAGGCCTCGCGCTGGATGAAGGCGATGCGCAGCGCCGAACAGCGCTGTCCGGCGGAGCGGAAGGCGCTTTCCAGGCAATCGCCCACCACCTGCTCGGGCAGGGCCGAGGAATCGACGATCATGGCGTTGAGGCCGCCGGTCTCGGCGATCAGCGGGCCCAAGGGGCCGTCCATGGCGGCCCGCAGGCGGTTGATGTGCCGGGCCGTGGCGGTGGAGCCGGTGAAGGCGATGCCGTCCACCAGGGGGCTGGAGGCCAGCGCCTCGCCGACGAACGGCCCGCCGGGCAGCAGGTGCAGCGCCTGGGGCGGCACCCCGGCGGCATGCAGCAGCCGGACCGCTGCCGCCGCCATCAACGGGGTCTGGGGCGCCGGCTTGGCCACCACGGTATTGCCGGCCGCCAGGGCGGCGGCCACCTGGCCCATGAAGATGGCCAGGGGGAAATTCCATGGCGAGATACAGGCGAAGACGCCGCGCCCGCCCAGCATCAGTTCGTTGCTTTCCCCCACCGGGCCGGGCAGGCGCACCGGTCCGGCGAAGCGCGAGCGGGCCTCGGCGGCGTAGAAGCGCAGGAAATCGATGGCCTCGCGCACTTCGGCCAGGGCGTCGGGGATGGTCTTGCCCGCCTCGCGGATGGCCAGGGCCATGAAGCGGGCCCGCTCGGCCTCCAGCCGGCCGGCGGCCTCGTCCAGGATTTCCGCCCGCTTCTCGCCGCCCAGATCGTCCCAGGGGGGAAAGGCGGCGCCGGCGGCGGTCAGGGCCGCCTCGACCTCGGCGGGGCTGGCCTCAACCACTTCGCCCACCACCCGCCGGTGATCGGCGGGGTCGAGTACCGGCGACGCCGTCCCGTCGCCCTTCTCCTCGCCGCCGATGACCGGCACCGCCCGCTCGAATGTCGAGGCGGCGGCCAGGGCAAGGTCGAGATCGGCGAGAACCAAGGCCGACGTCAGGTCGAGGCCGCCGGAATTGCGCCGCCCGGGCCCGAACAGGGCGGCGGGCTCCACCACGCCCTGCGGCGCGATGCGCCCCAGGGCGGCCAGGGGGTCGGCGGCGACCACGTGGGCGGGAATCTCCTCGTCGGCCAGCCGGCTGACGAAGGATGAATTGGCGCCGTTCTCCAGCAGGCGGCGGACCAGATAGGGCAGCAATTCCTGGTACGAACCCACCGGCGCGTAGGTGCGGCAGGCGAATTCCGGCACCACCTGGGCATAGAGGGCCTCGCCCATGCCGTGCAGCCGCTGGAACTCCCAATCCCCCGGCCCGCCGGTCATCTCGGCGATGGCGGCGGCGGTATGGGCGTTGTGGGTGGCGAACTGGGGATGGAACAGCTCGGGCCGGGCCAGCAGGTCGGCGGCGCAGGCCAGATAGGAGACGTCGGTGGCCTCCTTGGCGGTGAACACCGGAAAGCCATCCAGGCCGCGCTCCTGGGCGCGCTTGACCTCGCCGTCCCAATAGGCGCCCTTGACCAGCCGGATCATCAGCCGTTGCCGCCGCCGCGCCGCCAGGGCGCCGGCCCAGGCGATCACCGGCCGCGCCCGCTTCTGATAGGCCTGGACCGCCATGCCGAAGCCGTTCCAGCCGTCCAGGGCGGGGTCGGCCAGCACCGCCTCGATGACGTCCAGCGAGATTTCCAGGCGGTCGGCCTCTTCCGCGTCGACGGTCAGGCCGATGCCGGCATCGCGCGCCCGGCGGCAGAGGTCGCCCAGGCGGGGGACCAGTTCGGCCATGACCCGGCGGCGCTGCGCCATCTCGAAGCGGGGGTGGAGCGCCGACAGCTTGACCGAGATTCCCGGCCCGGCGATGGGGCCGACGCCCTTGGCGGCGCGGCCCAGGGCCTCGATGGCCCCGGCATAGGCGCGGACGTAGTCCTGCGCGGTTTCCTCGCAGCGCGCCGCCTCGCCCAGCATGTCGAAGGAATGGCGATAGCCCTTGGCCTCCCACGGGCGGGCGTGGTCCAGAGCCTCGGCGATGGTGCGGCCCATGACGAACTGGCGGCCCATCAGCCCCATGGCGCGGCGGAGCGCCTGACGCACCACCGCCTCGCCCAGGCGTCCCGCCAGCCGGCTCAGGGTGGCGAAGCCGTCCTCGTCCAGGTGCAGCAGCCGGTCGCCCAGCATCAGCGCCCAGGTCGAGGCGTTGACGAACATGGAGGGAGAATGGCCGAGATGGCCGTCCCAGTCGGCCGAGCCGATCTTGTCCTTGATCAGCAGGTCGGCGGTGCGGTCGTCGGGAATGCGCAGCAGCGCTTCGGCCAGACACATCAGCACCACGCCTTCCCGGGTGGAGAGCCGATACTCGTTGAGCAGGCCGTCGAGCCCCAGGGAATGGCGGTTGCGCCGCGCCCCGTCAACCAGTCTGACAGCATGGTTGACGACGCGGCGACGGGCTTCCTCCTCCAGGGGAATGGCGGCGGCCAGCCCGGCGACCAACTCGGCCTCGCCCCGTCCGGCGGCCAGGTGGATGGCCTGGCGCTCGGCATCGGGGGCGGGAAGGGGCTGGTCGAGGATCATGGTCAGTGTTCCCGGGTGGACAGGCCGGCCGCCATGTATATGGGGCACCAGCCCAGCGCCGCCGAGACCAGCGGCACGATGCCGATCCAGCCCCACGGGCCGATGATGTCGGCCATGGCCAGCCCGATCATGGCGACGCCGACCAGGGCGCGGATCAGCCGGTCCCTGCCGCCCATGTTGACGTCCATCACACCGCCTCGACGGCGCAGGCCAGGTTCATTTCCCCGGCGATGTTGGCGACGGTGGTCAGGCAGGCCTCGGCGCGGGCCGGAATGGAGACCGAGAAGCGGGTGACGTAGATTCCCTGCTCGGGCAGCCGCTGGGCATCCATGCGCACGATGTTGGCCTGGAACTCGCCGAACACCTCGGACAGGCGGGCCACCAGACCGGGGCGGTCGCCGCCCGACACCACCACCCGGTGGGTGATGGTCCCGGCCGGGCCGTGAGCGGCGTCCATCTCGAAGGGGCGGACGGCGATGCGCGCCCCGGCCAGGACGGGCAGGCCGCCCAGGTCGGCCTCGACCTCCCCGGCCGAGACGGAAGCCGGCAATTCGCAGACCGAGGTGAACTCGGCGCCGCTGCCCAGCATGGCGAAGCTGGTGTCGCCGAGATCGGCGCCCAGGTCGAACAGCCGCCCGGTGATGGCCGCCACCAATCCGGTGCGGTCGGGGCAGAATACGGAAACGAGCACGGTGGACATGGGGCACTCCCGCATGGGTCGCAAACACTTGAATTCCCCATCATGCGTCAGGTTCAGGTGTTTGTTAACCCCGAGACATGGAGATATAATCGCCTGGCAATTTGCGAGGAACTCATGCGCGCTTGGGTCCTGGTCTTGGTGGTGGGGGCGGTGACCGGCGTGGCCGCCTGGGTCTGGTGGCCGCGCGGCTACGGCATCAATCCGCAGGACGCCCGGCAGGTGGCCCAGGGCTACGACCTCTACAACCAGCATTGCGCCGCCTGCCACGGCCACGACCTCAAGGGCGAGCCCGACTGGCAGACCCGCAAGGCCGGCGGCGAACTGCCGGCTCCGCCCCACGATTCCACGGGCCATACCTGGCACCATCCCGAAGAGCAGTTGTTCGCCATCATCAAGCACGGGATAGCCCGCTTCGCGCCGCCGGGATATAAGACGGCCATGCCCGCCTTCGTCGGCACATTGACCGATGCCGAGATCAAGGCGGTGCTGTCCTATATCGAATCCACATGGCCCGCCGACGTCCAGGAACGCCGCGCCGCCATGCTGAGGCGCTGACGGGGAAGGGATGCGAGGTTGACCGCCAGGATCAAGATCGGCAATTACGGCTACACCTGCCAGCCGCGCTGGGGCTTCGGCCAGCCGACCCATCCCCGTCTCACCGAGATCATCGGGCGCCAGCGGGTTGAATATGGCCGCCGCATCGAGTCCCTGCTGGGGCTGGCCGACCACTTCGCCGCCATTCCGCTGGAAGCGCCCGACGAGGCCCCCGGCCCCCGCTGGATCAACCCGTGGTTCAGCGCCCTGGACGCCATCATGCTGACCGGCATGCTGGTGCGGCACGATCCCCGCCTGCTGATCGAGATCGGCTCGGGCAATTCCACTAAATTCGCCCGCCACGCCATCACCGCGCGCAAACTGCGGACCAGGATCGTCTCCATCGATCCGCAGCCGCGCGCCGAGGTCGATGCCCTATGCGACGAGGTGATCCGGGCGCCGGCCGAATTCGTCGATCCTTCCGTGTTCTCGCGCCTGAAGTCCGGCGACATCCTGTTCATCGATTCGTCGCACCGTTCGTTCGAGAATTCCGATGTCACCGCCCTGTTCCTCGAGGTGCTGCCGGAACTGCCGCCCGGCGTCATCGTCCACGTCCACGACGTCTACCTGCCCTACGACTACCCCCCGGCCGCCGAGGGGCTGATGTACAACGAGCAATACCTGCTGGCCGCCCTGCTGCTGGGCGAGGCCAAGTGGCTGGAACCGGCCTTTCCCAATTACGCCGTGACGCAGGACCCGCAATTGTCGCCAAGGCTGGCGCCGCTGTGGCAGGCCATCGGCACCAATACCTTTCCGGCACCCAGCACGTCGTTCTGGCTGAACATCAAGAAGCGACGTTAAACACTTATATCGGCAGGTTTTTTTCCAGCAGTATGGCGTGCCCAGGCGGCCTCGTAGGCGGCTTCCAGTCCACGGGCGAAGCGGGACGGATCGAAGGCTGGTGAGGAGGGCAGCAACTCCGCCAGCCGCGCCCGGAGCGCCGCCAGCCGGTCGCGGTCACGCCCCAGGCCCACCGCCAGCTCCTTCAAGGCGGCGGCGTCGGTCACCGCCAGTTCGGGCAAGCCCACCGCGTGCAGCAGCGAGGCGGCGACCCGAGAGCCCAGGCGCGGGCCGGCCGCCGTGACCAGCGGCACCCCCATGCGCAAGGAATCGGCGGCGGTGGTATGGGCGCCGCAGACCAGGGCGTCGACGAACAGGTCGGCGGCGGGCAGGCGGGCCAGATGCTCGGGCCTGGGCAGGGCCGGCGCCCAGATCAGGCGGGCGGGATCGATGCCGGCGTTTCGCGCGGCCTCCTCCAGCCGTTTGCGGGCGGTGTCCGGCGGGGCCAGCTGCCACAGCACCGCATCGGGCAACTCCGCCAGAATCTCCAGCCACAGGGTAAAACTGGCGCGGTCCAGCTTGCGGTGGCCGTTGAACGAGCACAGCACCAGCCGGTCCTCCGGCAGGCCCAGGGCGGCGCGGGAGGGCAATGGCCCGGGCGGCGTCCAGGCGAGGTTGGCCTGGTAGGTGTCGGGCAGCCGGATCAGCTTCTCGGTGAAATGGCCGGCATGGGCGGGCGGCACCAGCACGGGATCGACGATGGCGTAGTCTGCCCAAGGGGCGGCAGAACTGGCGGCGAGACCCAGCCACACCGCCTGGAGCGGGGCGGGGCGTAACGCGGCGATGCCGGGACGGGCATGGCGGGTGAACACCGAGAGATCCACCAGGATGTGTACCCCGTCGGCAGCGATGCGCTCGGCGGCGGCGCGATCGCCCAGGGCGGACAGGTCGACAAAGCCCTCGCAGCCGCCGGCCACCCGCCTGCGCCAACCCGAGCCATCGTCGGGGCCGACGGAATAGGCCATGGGGCGCACCCGGCCGCGGTCATGGGCGGCGAAGACGTCGCCGGCCAGATGCATGGTGGCGTGCTCGCGGTAATCGGGGGACAGGTAGCCCACCACCAAGGGCGGCGGGGCCTTGGGCGTCGGGCGGACCACTGGCCGGGGCTGGCCCGGTACCCGGAAGGCGGCCTCCAGCCCGGCGATGCGGCGCATCTCCTCGCCGCTGAACGGGTAGAACAGGGCATCCTGGGTGGACAGGGGCAGCTGTCCCTTGACCTCGCCGCGGGCGATGGCGGCGCGGATCTCGGCGAACAGCCGTTCCTCCCCGTCCCAGTCGGCGGTCTCGCGGCAGGCGCGCAGCAGGTGGCCCTTGGCCGGGGCAAGGGCGGGATTGATCGCCAGGGCCTTGCCAAGCGCGGCGATAGCGTCTTGGTGCCGGCCGAGGCGCAGCAGCGCCTGTCCCCGCATGGCCTGCAGTTCGGCGATGCCGGGATGCAGGCGCACCGCCTCGTCCAGGGCGTCCAGCGCCGCCGCGTTGTCGGCCGAGGACACCAGCAGGATGGCGAGGTTGATATGGCCGCCGGCGAAGGCGGGGGCCACCCGGGTCAGGCGGCGGAAGGCCTGGGCCGCCTCGCCCATGCGGTTCAGCGAACGGAGCGCGTTGCCGAGCGCCAGCAGGCTTTCCGGGTCGTTGCCGGCGGCGAGGCGTTCCAGGATGGGCAGGGCCTCGGCGGCGCGGTCCAGCGCCAGCAGCCCCTTGGCCTTGCTGAACAGCGAGGGCGGATGGCCCGGCTGGGCCGCCAGGATGCGGTCGAGATGGGGCAGCGCCTCGGCGTGGCGGCCGGCCATCAGCAGGAACAGGGCCAGATTGTAGCGCACCGGAACCGATGACGGCGCCGCCTTGACCAGACCGTCCAGGATGGCGATTGCCGGCTTCAGCTTGCCCGCCTGGGCCAGCTTGACCGCCTTCGCCATTTCTTGATCGATGCTCATGGTCTTTCCATGCTCTCAAATGCCGGGCGCATCAAGCCGGAAAGACGTGATGGGGATGGGGGATCGTGCGCCATGTCCCCGCCCGCTTCTCGAACCAGTGGTGGCGGACGGTGTGAAAGGCCTCGCCGCTCCACCCCCGGATGGCCACCTCCATGTGGCCGGCATCGAAGCGCAGCAGGCAATAGCCGTTGGCATCCTCGCGCAGCCGGGTGGAACAGGCGGTGCTGGCCTGGACCAGCACCAGGGAATGGCCGTGCACGCCGTTGATCAGTTCGACGCGGGCGTGATGGACGTGTCCGGTCAGCACGGCATCGACGCCGTGCTCGACCAGCGCCTCGTAGGGATGGCCGCCCGAGGCGGTGGAGGGCGGATGGTGGAGGAACACCAGCCGCGTGGCCTCGGCGGGCGCGCCGTCCAGGGTGGCTTCCAGATGGTCGAGATGAGCCCCCTTCAGGGCGCCCGACTTCCAGCGCAGGGACCGGGTGCTGTCCAGCCCGATGGCCACCAGGGTTTCGTCGCGCCAAGCCGGGAAGGAATCGTGGCCGGGCAGGTGCTTGTGGAACTTGGCGCGCGGCCGGAACATGCGCTTCCACGGGCGATAGAGCGGCTCCAGGTCGTGATTGCCCGGCACCACCAGGGCGGGGGCGGGGCAGTGGGAGAGGAAGGCCCTGGCCTCGGCGAACTGGTGCGAGCGGGCCCGCTGGGTCAGATCGCCCGAGACGATGACCAGATCGGGGCGCTGGTGCTGCAGGTCGTGGAGCAGGGCCGTCACCACCCGGGCGTCGGTGCGGCCGAAATGCAGGTCGGAGAGGTGGGCGACGGTCCTCACCGTTCCTCCTCCCCCGCCGGCATCAGCACCCGCAGCGCCTTGGGACGGGCGCGGAACACCAGGGGGGCGCTCATCACCGTCACTTCGCCGTCCAGGGACACCATCATGCGGCGCTTGCGGCTGGTGACCCGCACCTGCTCGGTGGTGTAGGTGCGAAGGCGCGGGCTGGCCCGCCAATGGCCGATCACCGCCTCGAAGAACAGCCACAGCAGCGACAGCCGGCCGGAACAGGCCGCCACATGGATCACCAGCTTGCCGGTGTCCAGCGCCTCGCGCGACAGGGGCAGCGGCTCCTCGCGCCACGGATTGTTGGCGATGAACAGCATGGGGGTGGAGACGGTGACGTTGCCCTCGGGCAGGCTGAGCGTTACGTCGATCAGGGGAAAGCGGCGGAAGGCCTTCAGCGCCGCCAGCAGCATGGCGCGGCCCTTGGCCATGCCGCCGCGCTGCATGTGGTCGCGGCGCCGCACCACCCAGGGATGCATGCCCATGGAAGCCCAGATGGCGAAGGGCAGGCCGTTGACCTCGGCCAGGTCGATGTCGCGGACGCTGGCGGTGGCCAGGATGCCGGCGGCCTCCACCGGGTCCTGGGGCAGGCCCAGGTCGCGGGCGAACAGGTTGAGCGTGCCCAGCGGCAGGATGCCCAGCGGCTTGTCCCGCCCCAGCCCGGCCAGGATGGCGGTGAGGATGGTGCCGTCGCCGCCGCCCACCACCACGGCGTCGACATCCCGGCTCTCGGCCATGAGCGACAGGGTGCGGGCCAGTTCGCGCCGGCCGACGGTCTCGGTGCGTACCACGTGCCCGGCCCCGGCCAGGGCGACGACGATGGCCGCCACCGTGGAATCCAGCGGCAGGCGCCGGAAGGTTCCGGCGGAACGGTTGATGACGAGGGCCAGTTTCATCCTGTGACTGCACGCCACTCGGCCAAGGCTGTCAAGGCTCGATGAGTCGGGCCTTGACTAGGCCCAAAGGGCCGCGCGGGCGCCGGCTTCGCCGGCAAAGCTTATGGCAGCACGCTTTCGCGTGCGGTGCCGCGGAAAGCCAAGCGAAGCGCCCGGCGATTGAGGGCTTGCGAGGGCTCAATTCATTGAGCCCTCAGAAGATCGGCTTGTCGCCGAACACCAGGGTCTGGCCCTCGGGCAGCACGGCACGGTCGCGTCCAGCCCGCTTGGCCTCGTACATGCGCTGGTCGGCCAGCTCGATCAGGCGCGGCCAATCGGCGGCGCCGTCGGCCAGACGCTCGGCCACGCCGATGGAGGCGGTCATGGGGGCGCCGTCGGGGCGTGGGCCGAAGCCGGTGGCGCGCAGGCGCTCCATCAGGATGCGGGCGCCGTCGGTATTGGTGTCGGTCAGGATGGCGACGAATTCCTCGCCGCCCCAGCGCACCAGGACGTCGCCGCGCCGCAGGCCCTGGCGCAGGTTGTCGGCCAGGGCTCTCAGCGCCTTGTCGCCTTCCTCGTGGCCATAGGTGTCGTTGATGGACTTGAACTTGTCGAGATCGAAGAAGGCGATGGCCAGCGGGGTGTTGCGCATGGCCGACAGACGGAACTGCAGGTCCAGCGCCTCGCCGCCCGACCGCCGGGTATAGGCGCCGGTCAGGGGGTCGATCATGGCGCGGTTGACCAGGGCAGTGATGTAGTGCAGCTGGCTCATGCCCGAGAACATGGCCACGCCCATCACCAGCACCATCAGCCAGAACATGGGGCCGTGAATATCCATGGACAGGGTCTGGCCGCCCATCAGCAGGCCGAGCACCGCGAAGACGAAGGCCGGCGCCGAGAACAGCGCCACCTCGAAGGCGGTCAGCGGAAAGATCGCCAGACCGGCCAGCACGATATTGGGCATCAGGGCATAGAGCTTGGTGACCAGCAGGGCCACCCCGGTGACCTGCAGATCCTCGGTCACCCTGATGGAGATCAGGTAGAACACCGGCGGCACCAGCAGCAGGGCCATCAGCATGGAATCGGCCTGCAGCCGGGTCTTGGTGATGTCCCACGGCCAGGCCAGCAGCAGGAAGACGATTCCCGAGCCCAGGCGCAGCGCGGTCATCATCGCCCATTGCGGCCAGGGGAAGACGAACCAGTCGATGACCGACCACAGCGGCACCATCACCGCGAAGATGGCGGCCACCAGCTGGATGCGCGAAATGATCACCGACGCCGCGTGGCGGCGGATGTGGGCGGAGTGGCGCATGGGGACCAGCAGATCGAAGAACTGGCCCCAGGTGATCTTGATGGGGGCGAACAGGTGGGCGGCGAAGGAACGCCAGCCCTTGGGGCCCGAATTGTTGGCGTCGATCAGATCGGATTGCATGTGCCCAGAACCATCCACAGCCACAACTCCCGCCCAGTGAGCCCCGTATGCGCACCGGGCCGGAGGGTATTGGAAAAACCACATTTTGACAATGGTCAAGCATGGCAAATCCCGGTTGAAAAGCATCCGCTCCAGCCGCATGCTCCAGGGACAACAACGGGCCGGAAAGGCCGTATCCGGGCAATTACGGGAGACGCAGATGTCCGCCTACAACACCCATCTCGACAAGAATCCGGCCAATTACGTGCCGCTGACGCCGCTGGGTTTTCTCGAGCGCTCGGCTTCCGTGTATCCCGACCGCGTTTCGGTGATCCACGGCGAACTGCGCTTCACCTGGAAGCAGACCTACGAGCGTTGCCGGCGGCTGGGTTCGGCCCTGGCGGCCCGGGGGGTGGGGGTGGGCGACACCGTGGCGGTGATGGCCGCCAACACCCCGGCCGCCTACGAGGCCGCCTTCGGCGTGCCCATGACCGGCGGCGTGCTGTGCGCGCTGAACATCCGCCTCGACGCCGAGGCCATCGCCTTCATGCTGGACCATGGCGAGGCCAAGGTGCTGCTCACCGACCGGGAATTCGCGCCGACCATCAGGAAGGCCCTGTCCCTGGTGGCGAAAAAGCCCATTGTCATCGACATCGACGACGCGGCGGTGACCAGCGGCGAGATGCTGGGCGAGATGGAATACGAGGCGTTCATCGCCGGCGGCGATCCCGACTATGCCTGGGTCTGGCCGGCCGACGAGTGGGACGCCATCGCGCTCAACTACACCTCGGGCACCACCGGCAATCCCAAGGGCGTGGTCTATCACCATCGCGGCGCCTACATCAACGCCCTGGGCAACGTCGTCAACTGGGGGATGACGGGGCACCCGGTCTATCTGTGGACCCTGCCCATGTTTCACTGCAACGGCTGGTGCTTCCCCTGGACCCTGGCGGCGCTGGCCGGCACCAATGTCTGCCTGCGCCGGGTGGATGGCGGCCACATGTTCGCCGCCATCGAGACGCACAAGGTCACCCATATGTGCGGCGCGCCCATCGTCATGGGCATGCTGATCAACGCCCCGGAAAAGGACCGCCGGCCGCTGCCCCATCCGGTGGAGTTCATGACCGCCGCCGCGCCGCCGCCGGCGGCGGTGATCGGCCGGCTGGAATCCCAGGGCTTCAAGATCACCCACGTCTACGGCCTGACCGAGGTCTACGGCCCGGCCACCGTCTGCGCCTGGCACGAGGAATGGGACGAGTTGCCGCTGGACGAACGGGCCAGGATGAAGTCGCGCCAGGGCGTACGCTACGTCAACGAGGAGGCGATGATGGTCGCCGACCCGGTGACCCTGGTGCCGGTGCCCCAGGACGGCGTGACCATGGGCGAGGTGTTCTATCGCGGCAACGTGGTGATGAAGGGCTACCTGAAGAATCCCGCCGCCACCCAGGAGGCGTTCTCCGGCGGCTGGTTCCACACCGGCGATCTGGGCGTCTGGCACGCCGACGGTTATATCGAGCTGAAGGACCGCTCCAAGGACATCATCATCTCGGGCGGTGAGAACATCTCGACCATCGAGGTGGAAGGGGTGCTCTACCAGCATCCGGCGGTGGGCGAGGCCGCCGTGGTGGCCCGTCCCGACGAGAAATGGGGCGAGACGCCCTGCGCCTTCATCGGCCTGAAGGAGGGCGCCACCGCCACCGCCGACGAGATCATCGCCTTCTGCCGCCAGCGTCTGGCCCACTACAAATGTCCGCGCACCGTGGTCTTCACCTCGCTGCCCAAGACCTCCACCGGCAAGGTGCAGAAGTTCGTGTTGCGGGAAATGGCCAAGAAGATCAACGATTGATCTGCCGGGCGTGCGGCCGGGGATTCCGTTCCGGGCCGCATACCTTCCGGTGCAAGCAAATGGCGAGAACATCTTTCGGTGTATGGCCTCCGATGATTTGACTGGTCCGACCACTCGCGGCTATAGTTCCGCCGTGATGAACATCAAGGTCAGCGACGATCAGGCAAAGACAGTGAAGCACAATGTCGGGGTGCCCATGCCCACGACGGCGGCCCATCGTGGATTGGCCGAACGGCTGATCTGTCTTCATGACGAGATCAAGGGCGACGATTCTCTCGGCGGCCTGAACCGTATCGCCATCGCCCTTTACGACGAGTCGTCGGATATCCTCAAGACTTTCATTCATTCAAGCGACGGCGATAATCCGCTCGAGCACTCGACCGCCAAGCTGTCCGAGATGCCGGGTCTCAAGTTGCTGGCCCGCATGGGTGGGCGGCGGACGCTCAACGATCTGGAGAAGGTGGCGTTGGCCGGACGGGATCATGCCATACGGCTGGTGGCATCGGGATACCGCTCCAGCTACACGGTGCCCATCCAGTCCAAGGGCATGTTCTACGGCTTCCTGTTCCTCAACTCGTTCGAGACCGGGTTCTTCACGGCCCCGGTCCTCCACCGCCTGCGCCCTTATGCCGAGCTGATCGCGCAGATCGTCATGCGCGAACTGGACACCGTGCGGATGATGCAGGCGGCGGTGAAGGTGATCCGCCAGGTCTCGACCGTGCGGGACGAGGAAACCGGCGCCCATCTGGCCCGCATGGCCCGCTATACCCGGGCCATCGCCCTGAAGCTGGCGCCGCGTTACGGCCTCAACGACGAGTTCGTGGAATACCTGTTCCAGTTCGCGCCGCTGCACGATCTCGGCAAGATCTCGGTGCCCGACCACATCCTGCTCAAGCCGGCTCGCCTCACGCCCCAGGAATTCAACATCATGAAGGGGCATGTGGCCCGGGGCGTCGAGATCGTCGACCTGATGGTCGGCGACATGGGGCTGCAATCCCTGCCGCATTTCCCCATGCTGCGCAACGTCATCGCCTATCATCACGAGGCCATGGACGGCAGCGGCTATCCCTATGGCCTGAGCGGCGAGGCGATCCCGCTGGAGGCGCGCATCGCCGCCGTGGCCGACGTGTTCGACGCCCTGACCTCGGCGCGGCCCTACAAGGAGCCGTGGACCAACGACAAGGCCTTCGATCTGTTGCGCAGCCAGTCCGGGACGAAGTTCGATCCCGATTGCGTCGCCGCCCTTGTCGACAGCGTCGCCACGATCGGCGATATTCAGGCTCGGTTCGACGAGACGGTCTACGATTGATGCATCCCTTGCCCCGCCTGCTGATACTGTCCGCCCTGCTGCTGGGGACGGGGGCGATGGCCGCCGAGCCCGGTTCTCCGGAATGGTCCAGGGTGGGCGATCCCGCCCACGGTCCGGCCTCGGTGATCGGCTCGCCCGCCGCCGGCTGCCTCAAGGGGGCGGTGGCGCTGGCCGAGGACGAGCATGCGTTCCAGGTGCTGCGCCCGTCGCGCAACCGCAACTGGGGCCACCCGGCCACCATCCGCTTCGTCGGCGACCTGGCCCGGGCGGCGAAAGGCGAGGGGATCGCCGGCCCGCTGCTGATCGGCGATCTGGCCCAGCCCCGGGGCGGCCCCATGTCGTTCGGCCACGGCAGCCACCAGAACGGCCTGGACGTGGACATCTGGTTCCGGCTGCCCGCCAGGCCGCTGAGCCGCGCCGAGATCGAGACGCCCCGGCCGGTTTCCATGGTCCACGGTACCGAGATCGACGGAAGCACCTGGACCCCGGCTCAGGCCCGCCTGCTGGAACTGGCCGCCCGCGCTCCCCAGGTCGACCGCATCTTCGTCAATCCGGCCATCAAGAAGGCCATGTGCCGCGCCGCTCCCGCCGATGGCGATCGCGACTGGCTGCGCAAGCTGCGCCCCTGGTGGGGCCATGACGAACATTTCCACGTGCGGCTGACCTGCCCCGCGGACAGCCCCGGCTGCGAGCGGCAAAAGCCCATGCCCGAGGGCGACGGCTGCGGCGCCGAACTGGAATCATGGTCGGTCAAGCCCACTTGGCCGGCACCGCCCTCCCGGCCGCACCGCCAGTCCCGCCCGCTGCCCGAAGCCTGCGCCGGGTTGTTCCCCAAGGGCTGATACACAGCCCCTCAAACGCCGGGCGCTTCGCTTGGCTTACGCGGTATAAGCCGCGGCGCGCCTCGCGCTGGCCGGGAACCGGACGAAATATAAGCCATTTCATCTGGTTCTCGGGACCATTCATCAACATCTCTTGCAAATCGGTGGGGAAGGGCGTAGAACCCCGCCACCAATCCGCACGCGGGATCGCGGCGGCGGTGCGTCTGTACCGTCCGTTCGCTCCGGTGCCGGGAGTTTTCCTGGCCACACCCGCGGAGGTTCAACCGGAGAAGCAAAGGACTTATCCAATGGCTCTGCCCTCGTTCACCATGCGCCAGCTCGTCGAAGCCGGCGTGCATTTCGGCCACAATACCCGCCGCTGGAACCCGAAGATGGCGTCGTACCTCTTCGGCATCCGCAACGGCATCCACATCATCGACCTGCAGCAGAGCGTGCCCATGCTGCACCGTGCCATGCAGGCGGTGCGCGACGTGACCGCCGGCGGCGGCCGCGTCCTGTTCGTGGGCACCAAGCACCAGGCCTCCGAGATCGTCGCCGAATCGGCCAAGCGTTGTGGCCAGTACTTCGTCAACCATCGTTGGCTCGGCGGCATGCTGACCAACTGGAAGACCATCTCCAACTCGATCCGCCGCCTGCGCGAGCTGGACGAGCAGCTGGCGTCCGGCGCCCTGTCCGCCCTGACCAAGAAGGAGCAGCTGGTCCTGTCGCGCGAGAAGGAGAAGCTGGACCGCGCCCTGGGTGGCATCAAGGACATGGGCGGTCTGCCCGACATCCTGTTCATCATCGACACCAACAAGGAGGCCCTGGCCGTCCAGGAAGCCAACAAGCTGGGCATCCCGGTGGTGGCGATCATCGACTCCAATTGCGATCCGGCCGGCATCACCTATCCGATCCCCGGCAATGACGACGCCATCCGCGCCATCCAGACCTATTGCGATCTGATGTCGGGCGCCGTGCTGGACGGCATCCAGGCCGAGATCACCCGTGGCGGCGGCGACGTCGGCGCCGCGGCCGAGGCCCCGGTCGAGCAGATTCCGGAAGTGGTCGCCGAGGCGGCCGCCGAGGAAGCCGCCGCTCCGCAGGCCTAGGCTCCGTAAGACTGTTGCGATGGCGGCGACCGGATGTCGCCGCCATTCGCTTGAGAACCAACCAATTCATTCGTCGAGAGGGGAATACCCATGGCCGAGATTACCGCTTCGCTGGTCAAGGAACTGCGCGAGAAGACCGGCGCCGGCATGATGGACTGCAAGAAGGCGCTGGGCGAGACCGCCGGCGACGTCGAGGCCGCCATCGACTGGCTGCGCAAGAAGGGCCTGGCCGCCGCCGCCAAGAAGGCCGGCCGCGTCGCCGCCGAGGGCCTGGTCGGCATCAATGCTGCCGGCAACAAGGGCGTCGCCGTCGAGGTCAATGCCGAGACCGACTTTGTCGCCCGCAACGACCAGTTCCAGGGCTTCGTGGCCTCCGTCGCCGCGGTGGCGCTGGATAAGGGCGCCGACGTGGAGGCCATCAAGGCCGCCGCCTGCCCCGGCACCGACAAGAACGTCGCCGAGCAGCTGACCCACCTGATCGCCACCATCGGCGAGAACATGTCGCTGCGCCGCGCCGTGCGCCTGGAAGTGTCGGCCGGCGTGGTCGCCTCCTACGTCCACACCGCCATCGCTCCCGGCCTGGGCAAGATCGGCTGCCTGGTGGCGCTGGAGTCCACCGGCAATGCCGACCGCCTGAACGAAGTGGGCAAGCAGATCGCCATGCATGTGGCGGCCGCCAACCCGCTGTTCCTGGACCCGTCGGTGGTCGACACCAGTGCCCTGGACCGCGAGCGCAACGTGCTGACCGAGCAGGCCCAGGCTTCGGGCAAGCCCGCCGCCGTCATCGAGAAGATGGTGGAAGGTCGCATCCGCAAGTACTACGAGGAAGTCTGCCTGTCCGAGCAGATTTTCGTCATCGACCAGGAGAACAAGATCTCCAAGGTTCTCGAAAACCTGGGCAAGGAGATCGGCGCGCCGGTCAAGCTGGCCGGTTTCGCCCGCTTCGCCCTGGGCGAGGGCATCGAGAAGGAAGAGAAGGACTTCGCCGCCGAAGTGGCCGCCCAGCTGGGCGGCTGATCGAAGGCCAAGCGTTCGGGCCGCCCGCTTCCATCCAGGGGCGGGCGGCCTTTTTTCTCCCCATAAGGGGGGGAGACAGGCAGGTGGAATGGTGTATGATCGCCGCCGCCCGCGCCAAGCAGATTGGCAAGACTTTCCAGCCCGAGGATTCCATGGCCAGCGACGCCAAATTCCGCCGCGTTCTCCTCAAGATTTCGGGCGAAGGCCTGATGGGAACCCGGGAGTACGGCCTTGATCCCGAGACCGTCGACCGTATCGCCCGTGAAGTGAAATCCGTCCGCGACCTTGGCGTCGAGGTCTGCGTGGTGATCGGCGGCGGCAACATCTTCCGCGGCGTGTCCGGCGCCTCGTCCGGCATGGAGCGGGCGGCGGCCGACAACATGGGCATGCTGGCCACCGTCATCAACGCGCTGTCGGTGCAGAACGCCCTGGAGAAGGTCGGCGTCGAGACCCGCGTCCAGTCGGCCATCGTCATGCCCACCGTGTGCGAGGCCTTCATCCGCCGCCGCGCCATCCGCCATCTGGAAAAGGGCCGGGTGGTGATTTTCGCCGCCGGTACCGGCAACCCGTTCTTCACCACCGACACCGCCGCCGCGCTGCGTGCCGTCGAGATGGGCTGCGACGCCCTGCTGAAGGCCACCCAGGTGGACGGGGTCTATTCCGCCGATCCCAAGAAGGTCAAGGACGCGGTCCGCTACGACCGCCTGACCTTCAACGACGTGTTGGCCCGCGACTTGGCCGTGATGGATACCTCCGCCATCGCGCTGTGCCGTGAAAACAAGGTTCCCATCGTGGTGTTCGACCTGCACCGGCCCGGCGCCTTCGCCGAAACGGTCTCGGGACGCGGTCTGTTCACCATCATCGCCAACGATTAACAAGCCTCAGGGGAGTCGATCGTGTCCGCTCCGACCAACTGGAACGACCTCAAGAAGGATATCACCCGGCGCATGGACAGTGCCGTCGAGGTGCTGAAGAAGGAATTCTCCGGCCTGCGTTCGGGCCGCGCCTCCGTCAACCTGCTGGACCCGGTGGTGGTCGAGGCCTATGGCCAGACCATGCCGCTGTCGCAGTGCGGCACGGTGGGGGTGCCCGAGCCCCGCATGCTGACCGTTCAGGTGTGGGACAAGTCCCAGGTGAAGGCCGTCGAGAAGGCCATCGCCAATGCCGGCCTCGGCCTCAATCCCCAGGCCGACGGCCAGACGATCCGCGTGCCGATTCCCGCCCTGAACGAGGAGCGCCGCAAGGAGTTGCAGAAGGTCGCCGGCAAGTATTCCGAGCAGGCCCGCATCTCGGTGCGCAACGTGCGCCGCGACGGCATGGACACGCTGAAGAAGATGGAAAAGGACGGCCACATCTCCGAGGACGAGATCAAGAAGCACGAGAAAGAGATCCAGAGCATCACCGACGAGACGATCAAGAAGATCGATGAGGCCCTGGGCCATAAGGAAAAGGAAATCATGCAGGTTTGAGGAGGCGAGGACCCGGTATGGAGCCCATGCTTTCCCCCGCCGACCAGTCACCGCCGCCGGTGCACGTCGCCATCATCATGGATGGCAACGGGCGCTGGGCCAAGGCGCGCGGTCTGCCGCGCACCGCCGGCCATAAGCGCGGCGCCGAGGCGGTCCGCCGCACGGTGGAGGCAGCGCGGGAACTGGGCGTCTCCTACCTGACCCTTTACGCCTTCTCGTCCGAGAACTGGAAGCGCCCGGCCGGCGAGATCACCGATCTCATGGGCTTGCTGCGTCTCTACCTGCGCAACGAGGTCAACAACCTCCACAAGAACGGCATCCGCCTCAAGGTGATCGGCGATCGCGCCCGCCTGGGAGCGGACATCGTCCGCCTGATCGAGGATTCCGAGGCCAAGACCGCCGGCAACACGGCGCTGACCCTGCTGTTGGCGCTGTCCTACGGCGGCCGGCAGGAGATCGTCGAGGCGGCCAGGACCCTGGCCCGCGACGTGGCCGAGGGGCGGATCGCCGCCGACGCGGTGGACGAGGATGCCATCACCGCCCGGCTGTCCACGTCCGGCATTCCCGATCCCGACCTGATCATCCGCACCAGCGGCGAGCAGCGCATCAGCAACTTCCTGCTGTGGCAGGGCGCCTATGCCGAACTGGTGTTCATGGATACCCTGTGGCCCGATTTCGGGCGGGACGAGCTGGAGGCCGCCATCCGCGTCTTCCATGGCCGTGACCGTCGTTTCGGAACGGCCAGGTAATGCCTCGGTGCTGAAAACCCGCGCCCTATCCGCCCTGGTGATGGCTCCGCCCGCGTTGCTGGCCGCCTGGGCCGGTGGCTATGCCTTCGCCGCCCTGATCGCCCTGGCCGCCGCCCTGATGTGTTGGGAATGGCACCGCATGCTGAACGGCGGTTTCCCCCTGTCGGGACGGGTGGCCTCGGTGGGGTGCGCCGTCGCCTCGCTGCTGGCGGTGGCCCGGCCCGATATCGGCCTGGGCTTCGTGGCGCTGGCCGCCCTGGCTTCCGCCGGGCTGGCGGGCGACGACCGCTCGGGGCGGAGTTGGGCGGGATTCGGCGCGGTCTATGCCGGCCTGCCGTCGGTGATCCTGGTCTGGCTGCGCGCCGACCCGGTCGCCGGCAACGCGGTGATCTGGTGGCTGCTGCTGGTGGTGTGGTCCACCGATATCGGTGCCTATGCCTTCGGCCGGTTGATCGGCGGGCCCAAGCTGCTGCCCATGGTCAGCCCCAAGAAGACCTGGGCCGGCCTGATCGGCGGCATGATCTCGGCGGGACTGGCGGCATTCCTGGTCGCTCTGGCGGTGGGCGCCGTCGCCGGGGCGGGCGTGTTCGGAGTCGGCGCGGCGGTGGCCGTGGTCGCCCAGGCGGGCGACCTGTTCGAGTCGTGGATCAAGCGGCGTTGCAACGTCAAGGATTCAAGCAATATCATCCCAGGCCATGGCGGCGTGCTCGATCGCGTCGATGGCCTGCTGACCGCGGCCCTGGCGGTGGCGGCACTCTCCCTGGCGACCGGTCGGACGGTCCTGGACTGGCAATGAAGGAAATGCGATGAGCGGGCGCAAGGGTGTCACCATTCTGGGCTCGACGGGGTCCATCGGCTGCAACACGGTGGATCTGGTCGAGCGGCGTCCCGACCTCTACCGGGTCGAGGCCCTGGTCGCCAACTCGCGGGTCGATATCCTGGCCGAGCAGGCCAGGAAACTGAAGGCCCGGCTGGCCGTGGTGGCCGATGAAGGCGCCTATGGCGCGCTGAAGGCCGCCCTGACCGGAACCGGTATCGAGGTGGCCGCCGGCCCCGGGGCGGTGGTTGCCGCCGCCGAACGGCCCGCCGAGTGGGTGATGGCCGCCATCGTCGGCGCCGCCGGCCTGGCGCCCACCCTGGCGGCGGTGCGCCGCGGCGCGGTGGTCGGTCTCGCCAACAAGGAATGCCTGGTCTGCGCCGGCCAGCTGATGATGGCCGAGGTGGAAAAGCACGGCGCCACCCTGCTGCCGGTGGATTCCGAGCATTCGGCCATCTTCCAGGTGTTCGAGGCCGACCAGCACGACAAGATCGAGAAGATCATCCTGACCGCCTCGGGCGGGCCGTTCCGCACCAAGAGCCGCGAGTTCATGGCCGACGTCACGCCGGAACAGGCTGTGGCCCATCCCAACTGGTCCATGGGCGCCAAGATTTCGGTGGATTCCGCCTCCATGTTCAACAAGGGTCTGGAGCTGATCGAGGCCCACCACCTGTTCAACATGCCCGAGGACAGGATCGACATCGTGGTGCATCCCCAGTCGGTGATCCATTCGCTGGTGGCCTATGTGGACGGTTCGGTGCTGGCCCAACTGGGCTCGCCCGACATGCGCACCCCCATCGCCTACGCCCTGGGCTGGCCCAACCGCATCGAGGCGCCGGCGCCCAAGCTCGATCTGGCCGCTATCGCCACCCTGACCTTTGAGGCCCCCGATCCGGTCCGCTTCCCGTCGCTGCGGCTGGCGCGCGAGGCGCTCCGGGCCGGCGGATCGGCGGCGGCGGTGCTCAACGCCGCCAACGAGGTGGCGGTGGCCGCCTTCCTGGGGCGGCGCATCGGCTTCCTCGACATCGCCAGCATCGTCGAACGCACCGTGGCCGGCGTGGCCCACTGCGCGCTGACCTGCATCGACGACGTCATGGCGCAGGATGCCGAGGCGCGGCGCTTCGCCTCCACGATCATCGACGGCGGCCGCTAGGCCATGGACCTCACCAGCCTGCTCAACAGCGTCCTGCACGGCGTCTGGTATTATCTGGTCATCTTCCTGGTCATCCTGACCGTCGTGGTGTTCGTCCACGAATTGGGGCATTTCCTGGTGGCCCGCTGGAACGGGGTCAAGGTGGAGGTGTTCTCCATCGGCTTCGGGCCGGAGGTCTGGGCCCGCGTCGCCGCCGACGGTACCCGCTGGCGCATCGGCCTGCTGCCGCTGGGCGGCTACGTCAAGATGTTCGGCGACGCCGACGCGGCGTCCGCCACCGCCAGCGGCGAACCCATGACCGAGGCGGAGAAGGCCCAGGCCTTCAGCCACAAGCGGGTGGGCCAGCGCGCCGCCATCGTGGTGGCGGGGCCGGCCGCCAACTTCCTGTTCGCCATCCTCGGCCTGATGGGCATGTTCATGGTGCTGGGCCAGCCGGTGACCCAGCCGGTGATCGGCACCGTCCATCCCGGCACCGCCGCCGAGGCGGCCGGGCTGAAGGCCGGCGACCGCGTCACCGCCATCAACGGCCGCGCCGTCGAGCGTTTCCAGGACATCCAGCGCATGGTCCGCCTGGAGATCGAGCAGGACCTGTCCCTGTCGGTCCGGCGTGCCGATGCGCAATTCGAGGTAACCGCCCGGCCGCGCATCATCCAGCGCAAGGGCGTGTTCGGCGACATGGAGAAGGTGCCGGTCCTGGGCATCTCCGCCGACCCCTCCAGCACCATGGTGGTCAAGCATGGTCCCATCTCGGCCCTGGGCGAGGCCCTGGCCGAGACCGAGAGCATGGTGCGCTCCACCTTCATCGGCATCGGCCAGATGATCAATGGCACCCGCGACACCGATGAACTGGGCGGGCCGATCCGGATCGCCAAGGGGGCAGGGGAGGCGGCACAGATCGGGCTGGCCAGCGTAGTCTTCTACACGATTTTGCTGTCGCTCAATCTTGGCCTGATCAATCTCTTTCCTATCCCGATTCTCGACGGCGGCCATCTAATGTTTTACGCCTTCGAGGCCATTCTTGGCCGTCCCCTGGGGGAGAAGGCCCAAGAATATGGTTTCCGAATCGGGTTGTTTCTGGTATTGGCCTTGATGGTCTTTGCCACCCGCAACGACCTTGTGTCGCTGCCGATTTGGGATATGGTGAAGCGGCTGTTTTCGTGAGCCGGGTCCAAGGGAACGGTATTGCGGACGTAAGGGGGGCCTGGATGCGTTTCGTGCTGTGGACCGCTGTGATGCTGGGAGTTCTTGCCGGTGCAATGCCGGCATCGGCCCAGAACGGCGGACGGATTCGCTCCATCTCCATCCTGGGAACCCAGCGTATCGAACTCGAGACGGTCAAGTCCTACATGACCATCGCCGAGGGCGACCTCTACGATGCCGATCGCGTCAACCGCTCGCTGAAGGCGCTGTTCAACACCGGGCTGTTCCAGGACGTGGCCATCCGCCGCGAAGGCGACCAGCTGGTGGTGCGCGTGGTGGAAAACCCCATCATCAACCGCATCGCCTTCGAGGGTAACAACCGTATCAAGGAGGAGCAGCTGAACAGCGAGGTGCAGCTGCGCCCGCGTACCGTCTATACCCGCTCCAAGGTCCAGTCCGACGTCAAGCGCATGCTGGAGCTCTACCGCCGCAGCGGCCGCTTCGCCGCCACGGTCGAACCCAAGATCATCCAGCTGGAGCAGAACCGCGTCGACCTGGTCTATGAGATCACCGAGGGTCAGCCCACCTATGTGCGGCGCATCGCCTTCGTCGGCAACAAGCGCTACGACCAGGACAGGCTGCGCGAGGTGCTGCAGACCAAGGAAGAGCGCTGGTACCGCTTCCTCTCCAGCGACGACACCTATGATCCCGACCGGGTCACCTATGACCGCGAATTGCTGCGCCGCTTCTACCTGAAGCACGGCTTCGCCGATTTCCGGGTCGGTTCGGCCATCGCCGAACTGACGCCGTCGCGCGAAGGGTTCTTCATCACCTATACCATTGATGAGGGCGAGCGCTACAAGTTCGGCAGCTCGACCATCAACGCCAATCTGCGCGACCTGAAACCCGAGGATCTGCAGCCGCTGTTGGTCAGCGAGCCGGGCGAGTGGTACAACGCCGATCAGGTCGAAGACATCGTCCAGAAGCTGGTCGACGCGGTCGGCACCAAGGGCTACGCCTTCGTGGACGTGAAGCCCCAGGTGCAGCGCAACCGCGAAACCCAGACCATCGACATCACCTACGAGATTCAGGAAGGTCCGCGCGTCTTCGTCGAGCGCATCGATATTTCCGGCAATGTCCGCACCCTGGACAAGGTAATCCGCCGCGAGTTCCAACTGGTTGAGGGCGATGCCTTCAACTCGGCCAAGATGCGCCGTTCACGCCAGCGTCTGCGGGATCTCAACTTCTTCGAGAAGGCGGAGATCACCAACGTTCCCTCGGATTCCGCCCCGGACCGCACCATCGTCAAGGTGGATGTGCAGGAAAAATCCACCGGCGAACTGATGTTCGGCGTCGGCTGGGCGTCCTCGGCCGGGCCGATCGTCGAGGCCAGCTTGCGCGAACGCAACCTGCTGGGCCGCGGCCAGGACCTGCGCCTGGGGGCCGGCCTCGGCACCAAGCGGAGCAGCCTCGACCTGTCGTTCACCGAGCCCTATTTCATGGACCGTGAGGTGTCGGCCGGCTTTGACGCCTTCGTCATCGACCGCAAGATGCAGCGTGAAAGCTCGTACGACGCCTCGTCCCTGGGCGGTGACGTCCGGATGGGCTACCGCATGTCCGAGAACCTGCGCCAGGACTGGATGTACACCCTGAAGCAGGACACGGTGAAGGGGGTCAACAGTTCCTCCATTTACGTGCAGGAACAGATCGGTTCGAAGGTCAGCTCGATCGTCGGGCAGACCCTGCTGTATGACCGGCGCGATTCCCGCATCGATCCGACCGAGGGCTATTTCATCCGGCTGGGAACCGATGCGGCGGGCTTCGGCGGCGACGTCCGCTACGTGCGCGGCATCCTCAGCGGCGGGCAGTACTTCACCCTGACCGACAAGGTCATTCTCGGCCTCAGCAGCACGGTCGGCTATGTCTACGGCCTGGACCAGAGAGTCCGCATCACCGACCGCTTCTATGTCGGCGGCGACAACCTGCGCGGCTTCGCCAATGGCGGCATCAGCCCCCGCGACAGCGGGACCGGCGACGCCCTGGGCAGCCTGTGGCAGGCGGTGGGCTCGGCACAGGTCAAGTTCCCGCTGGGCCTGCCGGAGGAGTTCGGCATTGCCGGCGTGGCTTTCACCGACGTGGGTACCGCCGGCGAGACCGACACCCGGGATACCACCGCGGTGCAGCAGTCCAGTTCGATCCGTGTCGCCCCCGGTGTCGGCCTTGCCTGGAAGTCGCCCATGGGACCGGTTTCCGTTGATCTCGGATATCCGGTCGTGCGGGAGAAGTTCGACAAGAAGGAATACTTCCGGTTCAACTTCGGAACCAAGTTCTGACCGTGCTCGCGGGCGAGTTGCGGCTGCAAGTGGAAGAGATGTCGTGAAGAACAGCGTGTCACGCCGCCTTGCCCTGGCCGCCCGTCTGGTGTCGCTGTTGCCGCTGGTGGTGTCGGCGTTGCTCCTGGCCGGCGGCTCCGCCGCGGCCCAGCGAGCTTCGGGCGGGCCCATGAGCCTGATCATCGTCGATATCCAGCAGGCCCAGCGGGAATCCCTGCCGGGCAAGGCCCTGGCGGCCCAGCGCGACAAGTACCAGCAGAACTTCCAGGCCGAGTTCAATTCCGCCCGCCAGGCCCTGCAGCGCAGCGACCAGGATCTGGCCAAGCAGAAGGGGACCATGCCGCAGGAAGCCTACGACCAGAAGGTCAAGGCCCTGGAACTGCAGGTGGTGGCCTTCCAGAACCGGACCCAGATGGCGGTGCGGGCACTGGAGAAATCGACGGATTCCGCCATGGCGGAACTGATGAACGCCATCCTGACCATTACCGGGGAAATTGCCGCGGAGATGGGCGCCAATCTGGTTCTGCCCAAGCAGCAGGTGGTCCTGCACGAGCCGCGCATGGACGTCACCGTCCAGGTGATCGAGCGGCTGAACCGCAAGCTGCCGACCGTCAACTTCCCCACCCCTCAGGTTGACGAGCCTTCGTCATCCGAAGCCCTACCCTCCAAGTCCGGCAAGAAGTGACATCATGGCCGATTCCCGTTTCTTTACCAAAGCCGGTCCTTTCACCCTCGCCCAACTGGCGGAGCTGTCCGGCGCCGCCTTGGCCGAGGGCTGCGACCCGTCGGCCATCTTCGTGGATGTGGCGCCGCTCGAGCAGGCCGGGGGGGATGCCGTCTCCTTCCTTGACAACCGCAAATACGTCGCCGCCTTCCAGGCCAGCAAGGCCGGGCTGTGCGTGGTGGCGCCCGAGATGGCCGACAAGGCCCCTTCCGGCATGGCCCTGCTGCTGTCGCCCGATCCCTATCGCGCCTATGCCCGCATCGCCCAGGCGTTCTATCCCGTTCCGGTCCCCGAGCCGTGGGTGGCGCCCACCGCCTGGGTCGATCCCAGCGCCTCGGTGGGCGAGGGCTGCCGGATCGAACCCGGCGCGGTGATCGGCGCCAACGCCCGTATCGGCGCCCGCTGCCGCATCGGCGCCAACGTGGTGATCGGGCAAGGCGTGGAACTGGGCGACGACTGTATCGTCGGCGCCAACGCGACCCTTTCCCACGCCCTGGCCGGCAACCGGGTCAACATCTATCCCGGCGCCCGCATCGGCCAGGACGGCTTCGGCTTCGCCATGGGGCCGCAGGGCCACCTGAAGGTGCCGCAGCTGGGCCGCGTGGTGATCGGCAACAATGTCGAGATCGGCGCCAACACCACCATCGACCGGGGTGCCGGGCCGGATACGGTGATCGGCGACGGCTGCATGATAGACAACCTCGTCCAGATTGGGCACAACGTGCAGCTGGGATGCGGCTGCGTCATCGTGGCGCAGGTGGGTATCTCGGGCTCGACCCGCATGGGCGACTTCGTCGCGGCGGGCGGCCAGGCCGGCATCACCGGCCATCTGAAGATCGGATCGGGCGCGCGCATCGCCGCCCAGGCCGGCGTCATGCGCGACATCGCGCCGGGAGAGACCGTCGGCGGCGCGCCCGCCGTGCCCATGGCGGACTGGCTGCGCCAGTCCGCCATCCTGGGCAAGATGGCGCGGAAAAAAGGTTAAGGTCAAAGCAGGACGCGAGTCATGGATACCGTCAACACCGACCAGGGCAAGGTCATCGACATCAGCCGGATCATCCAGATGATCCCGCACCGCTATCCCTTTCTGATGGTGGACAGGGTGGTGCAGGTGGTGGCCAACGAAAGTGCCGTAGGCATCAAGAACGTCACCATCAACGAGCCGTTCTTCCAGGGCCACTTTCCGTCGCGCCCGGTTTTCCCCGGCGTGCTGATCATCGAATCCATGGCCCAGACGGCGGCCGTGCTGGTGGTTGAGACCCTGGGCGAATCGGCCGAGGGCAAGTTGGTCTACTTCATGAGCGTCGAGAACTGCCGGTTCAGGAAGCCGGTCGGTCCCGGCGACCAGCTGATGATCCACGTCTTCAAGGAACGCTCGCGCGGCACCGTGTGGAAGTTCCGGGGTGAAGCCAAGGTCGATGGCGTTCTTGTCGCCGAAGCCACCTATGCCGCCATGATCCTGGACGAGAAATGACAAACATCCATCCTTCTTCCGTCGTCGATCCCAAGGCGGAGGTCGCCGACTCGGCGGTCATCGGCCCGTTCTGCGTGGTCGGCCCCGACGTCACCCTGGGTGAATCCGTGGAACTGGTCTCCCATGTGGCGGTGGCCGGGCGCACCACCATCGGGGCCGGCACCCGCATCTTCCCCTTCGCCTCCATCGGCCACCGCCCCCAGGATCTCAAGTACAAGGGCGAGCCCTCGACCCTGGAGATCGGAGCCAACAACCAGATCCGCGAGCACGTCACCATGAATCCCGGCACCGAGGGTGGCGGCATGGTGACCAAGGTGGGCGACAACTGCCTGTTCATGGCCAGCGCCCACGTCGCCCACGACTGCATCCTGGGCGATCACGTCATCATGGCCAACAACGCCACCCTGGCCGGCCATGTGATCGTCGGTGAATACGCCTTCCTGGGCGGCCTGTCGGCGGTGCACCAGTTCGTGCGCATCGGCCGCCACGCCATGATCGGCGGCATGTCGGGGGTCGAGGCCGACGTGATCCCCTTCGGCATGGTGATCGGCAACCGCGCCTATCTCAACGGCCTGAACATCGTGGGGCTGAAGCGCCGCGGCTTCTCGCGCGACGACATCCACACGCTGAGGAACGCCTACCGCCTGATGTTCGCGCCGGAAGGCACGCTGCAGGAGCGGCTGTCGGACGTGGAGGAGCAGTTCAAGGACCATCCGGTGGTGATGGAGATCGTCGCCTTCATCCGTTCGGATTCGTCGCGCTCGCTCAGCACGCCGAATGGCTCCTAAGCTCGGCATCATTGCCGGGGGCGGCGACCTGCCGGGACTGGTCGCCGCCGCCTGCCGCGCCCAGGGGCGGCCCTTTCACATCCTTGCCCTTTCGGGCCATGCCGACCCCCGGGTGATCGGCGACGAGGCGCCCCAGGACTGGGTCCGCCTGGGCGAGGCCGGCACCGGCTTCGAGCGTCTGCGCCGGGCCGGCGTCGCCGAGGTGGTGATGATCGGCCCGGTCCGCCGCCCGAGCATCCTGGAACTGGCCCCCGACTTCCGCACCGCCCGCTTCTTCGCCCGCGTCGGGCTCAAGGCCCTGGGGGACGACGGGTTACTGCGCGCCGTGGCCGCCGAACTGGAAGGCGAGGGCTTCAAGGTGGTCGGGGTCGACGAGGTCCTCTCCGGCTGCCTGGCGATTCCCGGCCCCTATGGCAACCTTTCCCCCGACGAGCAGGCCGGCGCCGACATCGCGCGCGGCGTCCAGGTGGCGCGCGGCCTGGGCGCCCTCGACGTCGGACAGGCGGTGGTGGTGCAGCAGGGCATCGTGCTCGGAATCGAGGCCGTCGAGGGCACCGACAACCTGCTCCGCCGTTGCGCTCCCCTGGCCCGCGAAGGCCTGGGCGGCGTGCTGGTCAAGATGAGGAAGCCGGGCCAGGATCGCCGTATCGACCTGCCCACTATCGGCCTCGCCACCCTGCGCGAGGCGTCCGCCGCCGGCTTGCGCGGCATCGCGGTGGAAGCGGGGGGTGCCCTGGTGCTGGACCGCGATTCCATGGCGGCCGAGGCCGACCGCCTCGGCCTGTTCGTGGTCGGCGTCGAGTCGCCTCAATGCTGATCTACCTCATCGCCGGCGAGCCGTCGGGCGACCTGCTGGGCGGACGGCTGATGGCGGCCTTGAAGGAACGCCTGGGCGACGGCGTCGCCTTCGCCGGCATCGGCGGCGAGAACATGCGGGCCGAAGGGCTGGCCTCGCTGTTTCCCATGACCGAATTGTCGGTGATGGGCCTCGTCGAGGTGCTGCCGCGCATCCCCCGCATCCTGCGCCGGGTGGGCGAGACCATTTCCGATATCGAAATGAAACGGCCGGATGCCCTGATCACCATCGATTCCTGGGGATTCAACGGCCGTATCCACGCGGGCCTGAAGAAGCGGGGCTCGAAGACCCCGCGCATCCACTACGTGGCGCCCATGGTGTGGGCCTGGAAGTCGGGACGCACCAGGACGCTCGCCCGCGTGCTGGACCTGCTGCTCACCCTGCTGCCCAACGAGCCGGCATGGTTCGAGAAGGAGGGGCTCAAGACCCTGCATGTGGGCCATCCGGTGATCGAGGGACCGGCGGCCAAGGGCGACGGCGCCGCCTTCCGGGCCCGCCACGGCATCGCCCCCGGCGCCAGACTGCTCTGCGTGCTGCCCGGCAGCCGCCATTCCGAGACGGCCCGGCTGCTGGAACCGTTCGGCCAGACCATGGAAATCCTCGCCCGGCGTTTCCCCGGTCTGGCGGTGGTGGTGCCCACCGTCGAGACGGTGGCCGACGAGGTGTCCCAGGCGGTCAAGTCCTGGCCGCTGCCCACTCTCGTGGTTCGCGGGCCGGAGAAATACGACGCCTTTGCCGCCTGCGACGCCGCTTTGGCGGCCTCGGGGACGGTGGCCCTGGAACTGGCCATGGCCCGGCTGCCGGCGGTGATCACCTACAAGGTGTCGCCGCTGTCGGCCTTCATCGCCACCCGCTTCCTGGGGCTCAGCCTCAAATTCGTCACCCTCGTCAACATCCTGGTCGACGAGGCGGTGATGCCGGAATTGCTCCAGGACGATTGCCGCCCTGACAGGCTGGCGGCGGCGGTGGAGCATCTGCTGACCGACGAGGCGGCCCGCGCCCTGCAGGCGGCCGGCGCCCGCCGCGCCCTGGAAAAGCTCGGCCTGGGCGGTGAAAGTCCGGGCCGGCGGGCCGCCGACGCGGTGATCGATTTCATCAGGCAACATAGGGAGCCGGACAATGACCGCTGACTGGCGCTTTCTCCACACCATGATCCGGGTGGGCAACCTGGACCGCTCCATCGCCTTCTACACCAGCCTGCTGGGCATGAAGCTGCTGCGGCGCACCGATTACCCCGAGGGACGCTTCACCCTGGCCTTCGTCGGCTATGGCGACGAGGCCTCCGGCACGGTGATCGAACTGACCCACAACTGGGACACAGAATCCTACGAGCTGGGCGGCGGTTTCGGCCATCTGGCGCTCGGCGTGCCCGACGCCTACAAGGCCTGCGCCGATCTGGAAGCGGCCGGCGCCAGGATCGTCCGCGCCCCCGGCCCCATGAAGCACGGCTCGACCGTCATCGCCTTCGTCGAGGACCCGGACGGCTACAAGATCGAGCTGATCCAGGCGAAGTGACCGCTACGCGAGCGGGCCACAGGCCCGTACCCGTCCGGGGCGATGCCACGAACCCACTTATTTTTATGAATCAAAGGGCGGTCTGGAGGCATTGCCTCCAGCCGGGAACCGGGGCTGAAGCCCCGGAGCAGGTCTATTTCCGAATCGAATCGATCCAGGGAGTCAGCGCTTCGCGCGCCCGGTCGGCATAGAGCTTCTTGCGATCGCGGCCCTTGACGCGGCGGCCGCGGTCGTCGCGCTCGGGCGGCGGCGGGAACAGGCCGAAATTGATGTTCATGGGCTGATAGGTCTCGGCCTCGGCCCCGCCGGTGACGTGGTTGAGCAGGGCACCCAGCGCGGTGACGGCGGGCGGGCGGAACATCTCCTCGCCGCGCGCCTCGGCGGCGGCGAACAGGCCGGCCAGCAGGCCGATGGCCGAGCTTTCCACATACCCCTCGCAGCCGGTGACCTGCCCGGCCAGACGCAGCCGGGGCTGGGCCTTGAGACGCAGGGTGCGGTCGAGGACACGCGGACCGTTGACGAAGGTGTTGCGGTGCAGGCCGCCCAGGCGGGCGAACTCGGCGTTCTCCAGGCCGGGAATGGCGCGGAAGACGCGGGCCTGCTCGCCATGGCGCAGCTTGGTCTGGAAGCCCACCAGATTGTACAGCGTGCCCAGCGCGTTGTCCTGGCGCAACTGCACCACGGCAAAGGGCTTGGGACCATTGGGATTGGTCAGGCCCACCGGCTTCATGGGACCGAAGGCCAGGGTATCCTTGCCGCGTTCGGCCATCACCTCGATGGGCAGGCAGCCCTCGAAATAGGGAGTGTCCTTCTCCCATTCGTGGAACGGCACCTTCTCGCCCTCGATCAGGGCGTCGATGAAGGCGTAGTACTGCTCCTTGTCCAGCGGGCAGTTGATGTAGTCCGAGCCGGTGCCCTTGTCGTAGCGCGACTGGAACCACGCCTTGGTGAAGTTGATGCTGTCCTTGGTGACGATGGGGGCGATGGCGTCGAAGAAGGCGAGCGAATCCTCGCCGGTCACGCCCTTCAGCGCCTCGGCCATGGCCGGCGAGGTCAGGGGGCCGGTGGCGATGACCACCTGTTCCCACTCCTCGGGCGGCAGGCCGGCCACCTCCTCGCGGAGGATGGTGATGCGCGGGTGGGAGGAAAGCGCCGCCTGGACGCCCTGGGAAAAACCGTCGCGGTCCACCGCCAGGGCACCGCCGGCCGGAACCTTGTGGATATCGGCCTGGGCGAGGATCAGGGAGCCGGCGCGGCGCATCTCTTCGTGCAGCAGGCCGACGGCGTTGTAATCCGCATCGTCCGAGCGCAGCGAGTTGGAGCACACCAGCTCGGCCAGGCCATCGGTCTGATGGGCCGGGGTGGTGCGCACCGGGCGCATTTCATGGAGGATGACGGGGATGTCGGCCTGAGCGAGCTGCCAGGCGGCTTCCGACCCGGCAAGCCCGCCGCCGATCACATGGACGGTGCGGGTCATGCCGACGGAGATAGAGGCTCGAAGGCCTCTTGTCCAGAAGCTTTACCGGATGGGATTCATGGACGCCACCATGTGGGCCAGGAACTGGGCGCCGCCGCCGCCGGAAACCGCCGCGATGGAGGAGGTGCCCGATACCGGTTTGGCGCCGCTGCCGTCGGCGGTGGTCTCCTTTTCCGCATCGGGAAGATCCAGGGGGCCGTAGCCGTAGGTGGACAGGGCCGAGGACGAACCCGATTTCTCGATGGAATGGCTGCCGGCCTCGTCCTTCTTGTTGAGCAGGATGTGGGAGGCGGCGGAATTCAGGCTGATCATGGTGGTTCTCCGGGCAGAGAGTTCGCCATTCCCGATGCACCCGCCATGCCAAATTCAGATCCGAGGATTTCCGCCATTTTTCTCGTCGGCAGGGCGGCAAAATCTGCCGGGGCGCCATGCCACGAAGGACATTCCTTCCGGGCCGGGGATGGGGTATAAGCGTGCGCGAAGCCACCCCTTCGAGTGGGAAGAGAGACACCCATGGCCAAGACCTATTACGTCGTCGGCGGCGAGTATGCCGATACCTCCTTTACCGTCATCGCCCCCGGCCATACCGAGGAGCGCTTCGGCCCCTTCGAGGAGCAGGAGGCTCATATCTGCTGGCGGGCGCTGACCGGCAAGTCGGTGGACAACGCCATGGTCCGCTACTTCATCCGCAGCACCGAGGACAGCGCCGCCGACCAGTGGTACGTGATGGGCGGCGAATACGCCGACACCACCTTCCAGGAGGTCACCGAGGGCCGCGTCCTGGAGGTGCACGGGCCGTTCTCCCGCAAGGAAGCCCTGGAGAAATGGCGCGAACTGACCGGCAAATCGGTGGATTCCTGCCTGACCCGCTACGACCTGTTCACCGGCGAGGAACTGAAGCGCCGCAGCGTCAGGCCCTGAGACGCATTAGCCTCTGGTCATCGGCCGGAGAAAGCGGTATTTCCTTACCGAATTCAGACGCCAGGGAGGTCGCACGTGTCCCATTTCCCCAACAAGTATCATGCCTTCATCTGCACCCAGCGCCGCCCCGACGGCCATCCGCGCGGCTGCTGCACCAGCAAAGGCGGCGGCCAGCCGCTGTTCAACCGCCTGGCGGAGAAGGTGACCGAGATGAACCTGTGGGAGAAGGGCGTCAGCGTCGCGTCGTCCAGCTGCCTGGGCTTCTGCAAGTTCGGCCCGCTGATGGTGGTCTACCCCGAAGGCATCTGGTACAAGGCCGAAACGGTGGAGGACATCGACGAAATCGTGTCGTCCCACTTCGCCAACGACACGCCGGTCGAGCGCCTGATCGTCACGCCCAGCAAGGCGTAGGCGGTTCAACGGCCTGTCCAAAGCCCCTGGTCCCCCGGATCAGGGGCTTTTCGCTTCGATGAGGTCGGCGATCTTGCCCAGGCCGCCAGACAGCAGGCGGTGATCGGCGGATTCCACCAACACCCCCAGCAGCACCAGGGCGTCGTCGCTGAACAGGCCGAGGGCAGCCATGGCGGCGGTGAATCCGTCGGCCGCCAGGGAATCCACCCCGGCGCGGAAGGCGCGGCGGCGTCCGCCCTTGGATTCCTGTTCCAGCAACTCGCCCAGCGCCTCCTCGGCGGGGCGCTTGCGATGGATTTGGAAGGCCAGGGCGCGCAGCAGGCGGACCTTGTCCTCGTCGTCGATGGTGTCTTGGCGGGCCATGGGCCGCACCTTGGCCCGCCGCCGGGACCGAGTCAACGCTCAGCACGCCTCGACGCCCACATGCCGGTCATGCTACACCGCCCGCCATGAACGATTCCAAGATCATCGACGCCCTGCTGCTGCCCTTCGAGCGCGACCTGCTGCCGCTGCCCGGCCGCGCCTTCCTGATGCGCGCCGAGCCCCACGAATCCCTGCGGGGCGAGTGGCGGAAGCGGCTGGTCTGCGAGCAGGGCTTCAAGCCCGTCTTCGACCGCCTGGCCGAGGCCGGGTTCGACACCGTTCCCCGCCTGGAGGGCCGCTTCGCCGCCGGCCTGGTGTTGCTGACCAAGCACAAGGCGGAAAACCGGGCCAACATGGCGCGGGCCTGGGACCTGCTGGAACCGGGCGGCGTGCTGGTCTGCTGCGGCGCCAACGCCCTGGGAGCGGCCAGCCACGAGCGCGAGGCGGAACGGGTGTTCGGCCTGGGCGGTTCGCTCGCCAAGCATCAGGCCCGCTGCTTCTGGATGGTGCGAGACGCCGGGGCGGCCCCCGCCGAATGCGCCGGATGGCTGTCCGCCGCGGCGCCCGGGCCGGTGGAGGGCTGCGATCTGGTGGCCCGCGCCGGCTGTTTCAGCGCCGACCATGTGGACAGGGGCTCGCGCCTGCTGATGGAATGCCTGCCCGACGGGCTGGCCGGGCGGGGGGCCGATTTGGGGGCGGGGTGGGGCTACCTGTCCGCCGGAATCCTGCGGCGCTACCCCGAGGTGACGGGCATCGACCTGTTCGAGGCGGAAGCCCTGGCGCTCGAGGATGCCCGAGCCAATCTGGCCGGTGAGATGCGCGCCGACTTTCACTGGGCCGACGTGGGGGCCGGATTGCCCAAATGCGAGCCTTACGACTGGATCGTCAGCAATCCGCCCTTCCACGAGGGGCGCAAGGCCGATCCCGCCATCGGCCAGGGCTTCATCACCGCCGCCTGGAAGGCCATCCGCCGGCGCGGCAAGTTCCTGCTGGTGGCCAACCGCAGCCTACCCTACGAGGCGGAACTGCGCCGCCGCTTCCGCGAGGTGACCCTGCTGCGCGAGGCCGAGGGCTTCAAGGTCTATCTGGCCAGCAACCGCCATGACAAGTAAGGACGGGCGGGCAGGATGCCCGCGCTCCGATGGATTTGGGGCGCGGCCGTCCCGGCCGTATTTCAGGAGTGTGAAATGCGACTGATCCGCCTCATCGCCAATCTGGGCTACGGCAGCCAGCGCGACGTCAAGGCCATGATCAAGGCCGGGCGCGTCACCCTGGCCGACGGCACGGTGCTGGACGATGGCGCCAGGGCGGCGCATCACGAGATCCAGGTGGACGGCGAGCCGCTGGACCCGGCGCCCGGCCTGGTGCTGATGCTCCACAAGCCCGAGGATTACACCTGCTCCACCTCGGATCCCGGGCGGATCGTCTACGAGTTGCTGCCCGAGCGCTTCATGCGCCGCAATCCCGTCGTCGCGCCGGTGGGGCGGCTGGACCGCGACAGCTCCGGCCTGCTGCTGCTGACCGACGACGGGCCGCTGTCGCACCGCATCACCTCGCCCAAGCGCCACGTGCCCAAGACCTACGAGGTCACCCTGGCCCGGCCGCTGAACGGGGAGGAGGGGGCCATCTTCGCCGCCGGCACCCTGATGCTGCGCTCGGAGACCACCCCTTTGGCCCCGGCCGAACTGGTGGTCACCGGCCCCCAGACGGCGCGCATCACCATCACCGAGGGCCGCTACCATCAGGTCAAGCGCATGTTCGCCGCCGTGGGCAACCATGTGGAGCGCCTGCACCGCGCCGCCATCGGCGGGTTGTCCCTGGGTGACCTGCCGGAAGGGCGGTGGCGGTGTCTTACCCCGGACGAGATCGCCCTGGTGCTTGGGTCGTCAGGCTGTCCCTGATCAGGCCGAAGAAGATGCGGGGCTGGTCGGGACCTTCGTAGCGCCAGCCCAGGTGCAGGTCGCAGGCCCGGCAGGAGCACAGCCGCCAGAGATAGCCCCGGAACCAGGTGAACTGGCCGCTGGCGGCGCCCAGCGCGATGGCGCCCGGCGCTTCCTTGAAGCATTGCACGCGGAAGACCATGCCGGCGGGGTTGAAGAAGACGTGCTCGAACCCGCCGTTGATGGCCATTTCCCAGCGCCCCCTGGTCACCGGGGCGCCGCAGCGGGCGCAAAAATACTCGATATCCCGTTCCCATGCCGCCGCTTCGGAATGGAGCGACGGCACGTCACGGGGCATGGAGGCCCCGCATGGGCTCAGTGATGGGATTTGGGGCCTTCAACGATGCGGTCCATCAGGGCGAGCAGCACGCCGGACACCACGAACACCATGTGGATGCCGACCATCCAGGCCAGATTCTCCTTGTTCTGTCCCTCGACGTTCATGAACGCCTTGAGCAGATGGATGCCGGAAATGGCGACGATGGAGGCGATCAGCTTGAGTTTCAGCCCGCTGAAATCCACCTTGCCCATCCAGTCGGGGCGGTCCTCGCTATCGCCGGTGTCGATCTTGGACACGAAATTCTCGTAACCGGCGAAGATCACCATCAGCAGCAGGTTGCCGGCCAGCGACATGTCGATCAGGGAGAGGACCAGCAGGATCATCTGGTTCTCGTTCATATCGAGAACGAGGGGCGCCATGTGGATCAGTTCCTGGCAGAACTTGACCAGCAGCATGACCAGCGACAGCACCAGCCCCAGATAGAACGGGGCCATCACCCAGCGGCTGCGGAAAATCAGCTTTTCGAGAAAATGTTCCATGGGCTCTGTCTCGACCTCGACGGGGTTGCCGGAGCAACATGGTTGCCCCGGACCCGGCTGTCAAATGCTGCGGCGCAAAAAGACGGCTTACGGGGTCAGGGTCGCGCCCAGGATATGCTCGCTCTTGTGCACCACATGGGCGCCCTTGCCGACGATCAGCGGATCGGGGAGGTGAACCAGGCCGCGGTCCTTGCCGGGATAGTCCAGCGAGTTGAGGAAATGGAGCATGCAGTTGAGCCGCGCCCGCTTCTTGTCGTCCGACTTGACGATGGTCCACGGCGCATCGGCGGTGTCGGTGTAGAAGAACATGGCCTCCTTGGCCTCGGTGTAATCGGCCCACTTGCCCAGTGACGCCTTGTCGATGGGCGACAGCTTCCACTGCTTCAGCGGGTCCCGTTCCCGCGACCTGAAGCGGCGCAGCTGCTCGTCCTGGGTCACCGAGAACCAGTACTTGTAGAGCTTGATCCCCGAGCGGACCAGCATGCGCTCCACCTCAGGCGTCTGGCGCATGAATTCCAGGTATTCGGCGGGACTGCAAAAGCCCATCACCCGCTCGACGCCGGCCCGGTTGTACCAGGAGCGGTCGAAGAACACCATTTCGCCCGAGGTGGGCAGGTGCTGGACGTAGCGCTGGAAGAACCACTGGCCGCGCTCGATCTCGCTGGGCTTTTCCAGGGCGACCACCCGGGCGGCGCGGGGGTTGAGATGCTCCATGAAGCGCTTGATGGTACCGCCCTTGCCGGCGGCGTCGCGGCCTTCGAACAGCAGCACGAATTTCTGGCCGGTGTCGCGGGCCCAGTGCTGGACCTTGAGAAGCTCGGCCTGGAGGGCGGCTTTCTTGGTTTCGTACTCGGCGCGACCCATGCGGCTCTTGTAGGGATATTCCCCGGTCTCGAAGGCATGGCGCACCGCCTCGGGGTCGTGGCGCATTTCCGCCAGTTCGTGGCGGGCCTGGGCGGCGGGGTTGGCCGGCTTCGGGGTTTTCTTCCGGCTGGAAACGGTGGGAGACGCCGTCTCGGCCGGAGCAACCGGAACCGTTGTGGTGTCGGTCTTGATGGTGTTCCCGTCGTCGGCCATGCCGTCCCCCTCTGATTTTCGGTCCATCCGGGGAAATCCTAGGCGCTTTATGGTTGTCGTGTCCATGCCGCCAAGAAAATACGGTCACGGCCGACGCGGGAGGCTTTCCTCAGTCGGTGCGCTGGATCAGGTGGAAGCCGAACGGGGTTTCCACCACGTCGCTGACCTCGCCGGATTTCAGCGCGAAGGCCGCCACCTCGAATTCCGGCACCATGGCGCCCTGGGGGAACTCGCCCAGGTCGCCGCCGTCCTCGCCCGAGGGGCAGTCGGAATACTGGCGGGCCATCTGGCCGAAATCGGCGCCCTGATTGATCTCTTCCTTGATGCTGTTGATCTCGGTCAGGGCCTCGTCCTTGGAACGGGTGGCCTGGGAGCGGGACGAGCCCTTGTACATCAGCAGGATGTGGGAGGCGCGGACGGTGGAAGACATGGAACTCTCCAATATAGGGAAGACGGTAATGTAGTATCAGCGGCGCGGCTTCGCCAGTTCGTGAATGAGGATGGCGGCGGTGGCCGCCACGTTGAGCGACTGGATGCGGCCCGAGCCGGGCAGGGTGACGATATCGTCGCAGGCGGCCAGGGTGGCGGGCGGCAGGCCGTCCTCCTCGTTGCCGAGGATCAGCGCCACCGGCTTGCCCGGGCGGTTGAGCACCTCGGCCATCGGCTTGCCCGAGCCCAGGGCGGTGCCGACAATACGGTGGGAATCCCTGAGACGTTTCAGGGCCGCAACGAATTTCTTGGCCTGAATCACCTCGACCCATTCCAGGCCGCCCTCGGAAACCCGCAGGGATGCCTCGGACGGGCCGGCCTGTCCCGGGTGGTCGGAGAGCAGCAGGCGCTCCAGGCCGAAGAAGGCCATGGTCCGGGCGATGGCCCCCAGGTTGTGGGGATTGCCGACGCCGTCCAGCACCAGCAGCGACTTGCCCTCCTTGGCCCACAGGTGGGCGTCGGCGGGGTCGAAGACACGGATGGGTTTGGGGCGGCTCACCGCCAGGATGCCGCCGTGCAGCGGCGAGCCGAGGATTCTGGTCAGTTCCTCGGCAGGCGCCATGCGATAGGGCTTGTGCGCCGCCGCCATGGCCTTGCACATCTCGGTGACCGCCTCCTTCATGCGTTCGTCGTAGAACAGCCGCTCGATGCGGGCCGGATCGTGGGCGAACAGGGCCTTGACCGCCGGCCAGCCCGCCACCTTGTCGCTGTCGGGCCGGATCGGGTCGGGGCGCTTCGGCGGCTGCTTCTTGTGCGGAAACGGCGCTCGTGCCATTGCTGGGCCTTTCGGGCAAGGGTGGAATGGGTGTTGTGACTCGGCTGATCGTCTTCAACAAGCCCTATGACGTGCTGACTCAGTTCACCGACCGCGAGGGCGGGCGGGCGACGCTCAAGGATTTCATCACGGTGCCGGGCGTCTACGCCGCCGGACGGCTGGACCGCGATTCGGAAGGGCTGCTGGTGCTGACCGATTCCGGCCCCCTGGCGGCGCGGATCAGCGACCCGAAACACAAGCTGGCCAAGACCTATTGGGCCCAGGTGGAGGGAATTCCGTCCGAGGCCGACCTGGACAGGCTGCGGCGCGGCGTGGTGCTGAGCGACGGCCCGACCTTGCCGGCCGGGGCGCGGGCCATGGCCGAGCCGGAAAACCTGTGGCCGCGCATGCCCCCCATCCGCTACCGCGCCGCCATTCCCACCTCGTGGGTGGAGCTGACGCTGAAGGAGGGCCGCAACCGCCAGGTCCGCCGCATGACGGCTTCCATCGGCTTTCCCACCCTGCGGCTGATCCGCTGGGCGGTGGGGGAGTGGAGCCTGGACGGTCTGGCGCCGGGGGAATGGCGCGAGGTCAAGCTTCCGCCAGCACCGCGCCCAGGCACCCCACGGCCTCGTCCAAAAGCTCGCGGCTGATCACCAGGGGCGGCGCGAAGCGGATGGTGTTGCGGTGGGTGTCCTTGGTCAGGATGCCCTTGGCCGCCAGCCGGTCGCAGACGTCGCGCGCCTGGATGCGCCCGGCGTCGAACTCGATGCCGATGAACAGGCCGCGCCCCCGGATATCCCTGACCAGCGGGCTCTGGATGGCCCGCAGCCGGCCCATCAGCCAGTCGCCCAGTTGGGCGGCCCGCTCGATCAGCCCTTCGTCCAGCAGCACCTGCAGGGCCTCGCGCCCTACCGCCGCCGCCAAGGGATTGCCGCCGAAGGTGGAGCCGTGGTCGCCGGGCTGGAAGACGTCCATCAACTCGGCCTTGCCCAGCAACAGCGAGACCGGCAGCATGCCGCCGCCCAACGCCTTGCCCAGAGTCACCGCATCGGGCTTGACGCCCTCGTGCTCGCAGGCCAGCAGGCGGCCGGTGCGGCCCAGCCCGGTCTGGATCTCGTCGGCGATCAGCAGCACCCGGCGGCGGTCGCATAGCTCGCGGCAGCGGGCGAGATAGCCATCGGGCGGCACGATGATGCCGCCCTCGCCCTGGATGGGCTCCACCAGGAAGGCGGCGGTATCGGGGGTGATGGCGCGCTCCAGGGCTGGCGCATCGCCGAACGGCACCAGGTCGAAGCCGCCGGGGAAGGGGCCGAAGCCGTGGCGGTACTGCTCCACCGTGGACATCCCGACGATGGCGATGGTGCGGCCGTGGAAATTTCCCCGGCAGGCGATGATGCGGGCCTGGCCTTCCGGCACGCCCTTCACGGTATAGGCCCATTTGCGTGCCGCCTTCAGCGCCGTTTCCACCGCCTCGGCGCCGGTGTTCATGGGCAGGGCCCGGTCCATGCCGGTCAGGCGGCAGGCCAGTTCGGCGAAGGGGCCGAGCGGAGCGGTGTGGAAGGCCCGCGAGATCACCGCCAGCTTGCCCGCCTGTTCGGTCAGGGCGCGCACCATGCGGGGATGGCAATGGCCGTGGCTGACGGCGGAATAGGCCCCCATCATGTCGATGTAGCGCCGCCCGGTCTCGTCCCAGACCAGGGCGCCTTCGCCCCTGACCAGCACCACCGGCAGCGGATGGTAGTTGTGGGCGCACCATGTGTCCTCGAGATCGATGGTGGCGGTCATGGCGGTTCTCCCGGTTGCACCGCCGCCCGCAGGAGGGCTTCCATCAGGGCGGCGGTCCTGCCCGCCACGTCGTGGGGCGGACTGTATTCGGCGATTTCCAGGGCGAGGCAGCGGGGCGAGGCCAGCAATGGCCGCAAGGCGTCCAGCAACTCGGCGGCGCGGATGCCGCCCGGCTCGGGCGTGCCCACCGCCGGGGCGTCCCCGGGGTCGACGGCGTCGAGGTCGAGGGTGATGCCGAACGGCCCGGCGGGCAGCGGCATCACCGCGGCGAGGCCCTGGGCGGCGATCTCCTCCATGTGGACGACGCGCAAGCCCGTCCGGCGGGCGAAGGCGGTCTCTTCCGGCTCGAAGCTGCGCACGCCGATCAGGGTGACCCGCCCGGGTGTCAGCGGCGGGCCGGGACAGGCCACGCCGGCCAAGTCCGGGTGGCAGCGCCCCAGCAGGCAGGCCAGCGGCATGCCGTGCAGCGCTCCCGACGGGCTGGTGGAGGGATCGTGGCAATCCATATGGGCGTCGATCCACAGCAGGTCGAACAGGCCCGGCGGCGCCAGGGCGCGGCGCAGGCCGCTCCAGGTGCCCATGGCGATGGAATGGTCGCCGCCGATGACGATGGGAAAACGGCCCTCGGCCGTGATTCCGGCTACCGCCCCGGCCAGGGCGTCGCAGGCCTGGGCGACCACCAGAGCCGGCGAGGACAGGGAGACGGCGACCGGAACGTCGTGCCAGATCAGCGAGGGGCTGCCGGCGGCCAGCCGTTCGAACACGCCCGATTCCTTGAGAACTCTCGGCCCTTCGGCGCATCCCGGGTCGCGGGCGCCTTGTCCAACTCCGACGGCGATGATCGCTGAACGACGATCCATGGCGCCCCTCCTGGGCCTGTCATGGATTCATGTGTGGGCGCAAGAGAGGCTTGGTAAGGGCTGCCTTGAAAATGCCTGAATTCCGTCCCGTTTGCCGCCACGATTGGGCGGCATTGTCCTTCCTCGAAGGCAACCGGCCTTCCAACCCCCAGGATGGACCCGCCATGAAGATCACCCCGAAGACCGCCGAGACGCAGAATGCCGCCGCCCAGCCGGCGATCAAGGCCGAGGATGCCGAGACCCTGCGGCGCCGACGGGCTCAGGTTGCCGCGTATATCTAGGAAATGACCGCCGGAGGACCGGTCGCCCCGTTGGTTCCGGCCCAATCCGGGGCCAGGGGCGACCCGGAATCCGGTGCAAATCCGGCGTAGGACACCGCTTCGGCCGCCGGCGCGGCCGGAGCGGCGCCGGCGATGTCGGCGGCGCCCAGGTCGGGCGCATCGGCCAGGGAGGTCACGCCATCGGGCGAAACCGGGGCGGTGGCGGAAGTCTTGGCCGGAACGGCCGGCTCCCAGCTGATCTCGACGCGCCGCGCGCCCTGATCCTTGGCGCCCTTCTGGCCGCCCTTGACGATGCCCTGACCCACCACCTCGATCCGGGCGGTGACGCCCAGCTTGCGCAGCTGGTCGGCGACCGCCTGAGCCCGATTCTCGGACAAGGTCTTGTTGTAGGAGGCCTTCCCCGAGGCGTCGGTGAAGCCCTGGATGCGGATCACGCCGGGCTCGGCCGCCTTGAGAGCGGGAGCCAGGCCCCACAGCACCTGCATGGTCGAGCCGGTGATGTCGGCCTTGGCGTGATTGAAGTGAACCACCACCGGCGAAGGCGGCAGGGCCACGTCGTCCATCACCACGGGGGCGGTGGGCGGAGGGGGCACTGCGACGATCGGGGTTGAGGTAGTGGTGGACCGCTCCATGGGTTCCATCTCGGCACAGGCCGACACCGCCGCGAGGGCGGTCAGGGCAGCGATGAGGTGAAGGAACTTCATGGGACGACTCTTCTTGCGATCCAGGTGATCAATGTTGCAAGAAAAGAATCGGCTGTCCAGCGCTTTCGAAGTAATGGACTCGTCGGACTCCAGTCCAGGATTCGTTGCGGCCGTGAACTGAACGGATAAACGGGTCTTTCTCTTAAAGTATCGTCTTTACGACGCCGGATTCAGAGGGGGCGGAAAATCCGCCCCCGCCAATGGGTTAGAGTTACTTCCTCGGCTTTCGCCCCAGAATGGGGCCGAGGTAATGGCCGGTATAACTTGCCTTGCACGCCGCCACGTCTTCGGGAGTCCCCGCCGCCACGATGTGGCCACCACCATCACCGCCTTCCGGTCCCAGATCGACGATCCAGTCGGCGGTCTTGATGACTTCCAGGTTGTGTTCGATGACCAGGACCGTATTTCCGGCCTCGACCAGGGCCTGGATCACCTCCAGCAGCTTGCGCACGTCCTCGAAATGCAGGCCGGTGGTGGGTTCGTCCAGGATGTAGAGGGTGCGGCCGGTGGAGCGCTTGGACAGTTCCTTGGCCAGCTTGACCCGCTGGGCCTCGCCGCCCGAGAGCGTGGTGGCCTGTTGGCCCAGATGGATGTAGTCCAGGCCCACCCGTTGCAAGGTGACCATCTTGTCGCGGATGGCGGGAACCGCCTTGAAGAAGTCGGCCGCCTCCTCGACGGTCATGTCGAGAACGTCGGCTATGCTCTTGCCGCGAAAGGTGATTTCCAGGGTTTCGCGGTTGTAACGCTTGCCCTTGCAGACGTCGCACTGGACGTAGACGTCGGGCAGGAAATGCATCTCGATCTTGATGACGCCGTCGCCCTGGCAGGCCTCGCAGCGGCCGCCCTTGACGTTGAACGAGAAGCGGCCGGGCTTGTAGCCCCGCACCTTGGACTCGGGCAGTTCGGTGAACCAGTCGCGGATGGGCGAGAAGGCGCCGGTATAGGTGGCCGGATTGGAGCGCGGCGTGCGGCCGATGGGGCTCTGGTCGATGTCGATGATCTTGTCCAGATGCTCGATGCCGTCGATGCGGTCATAGGGCGAGGGCTGCTCGCGCGCCCCCATCAGGCGCCGGGCCAAGGCCTTGTACAGGGTCTCGATCACCAGGGTGGACTTGCCGCCGCCCGACACGCCGGTGACGCAGGTCAACGTGCCCAGCGGCAGATGGACGTCCACGTCCTTGAGATTGTTGCCGCGCGCCCCGATCAGCTTGAGAAGCCTGCCGTTGCCCGGGCGGCGGATGGCGGGCAGGGGAATATGATCCATGCCGGTGAGATAGCGGCCGGTCATGCTGTTGGGATCGGCCATCACCTGCTCCGGGGTGCCTTCCGATACCACCTGCCCCCCATGGATGCCGGCACCGGGTCCCATGTCGACCAGGTAATCGGCGCAACGGATGGCATCCTCGTCATGCTCGACGACGATCACCGTGTTGCCGATGTCGCGCAGGCGCTTGAGCGTCGCCAGCAGGCGGTCGTTGTCCCTCTGGTGCAGGCCGATAGAGGGCTCGTCCAGCACGTAGAGCACGCCGGTGAGGCCCGAGCCGATCTGACTCGCCAGACGGATACGCTGGCTCTCACCACCCGACAGCGAGCCCGAGCCGCGCCCCATGGTCAGGTATTCCAGCCCCACATCCACCAGGAAGCCCAGGCGGTCGTTGATCTCGCGCAGGATGCGCCGGGCGATCTCCTGGTCCTTTGGCCGCAGGTGATTGTGCAGGTCGGCGAACCAGTCCCGCGCGTTGAGGATGGAGAACTCGGTGGCTTCCGAGATGTGCAGGCCGCGCACCTTGACCGCCAGGGCCTCGGGCTTGAGGCGCGCCCCGCCGCAGGTCTCGCACGGGGCGGTGCCCTGGAAGCGCGACAGGTCTTCCCGCACATAGGACGAATCCGTCTCGCGGTAGCGGCGCGCCATGTTGGGGATGACGCCTTCGAACGACTTCTCGGTATGATAGCCCCTGAAGCCGTCCTCGTAGGCGATGCGGATTTCCTCGTTGCCCGAGCCGTGCAGGATCACCTCGCGGACCCGCTCGGGGAGCTTTTCCCACGGCGTTTCCAGCTTGAAGCGGTAATGCTCGGCCAGACCTTGCAGGGTCTGGAGGTAGTATTGCGAGGTGGAGCCGGCCCAGGGCGCGATGGCGCCGTCACGCAGGGAAAGCCCAGGATTCGGAATGACCAGTTCGGGATCGAAATAAAGCTTCACGCCCAGGCCGTCGCAGGATGGGCAGGCGCCGAACGGGTTGTTGAAGGAGAACAGCCGCGGTTCGATCTCCTCGATGGTGAAGCCCGACACCGGGCAGGCGAACTTGGCGGAGAACACGGTGCGCTCGCCGGTCTCGGCATTCTCGGCGATGGCCAGGCCGTCGGCCAGGGACAGGGCGGTCTCCATGGAATCGGCTAGCCGGTTGCCGAGGCCCGGCTTGACCACCAGGCGGTCGACCACCACCTCGATATCGTGCTTCTTCTTCTTGTCCAGGGTGGGGACGTCGTCGATCTCGTACAGCGTGCCGTCCACCTTGACCCGCTGGAAGCCCTTCTTCTGCAACTCGATCAGGTCCTTGCGGTACTCGCCCTTGCGGCCGCGCACAAAGGGGGCCAGCAGGTAGAGGCGGGTGCCCTCTTCCATGGATTCGACCCGGTCGACCATCTGGCTGACCGTCTGGCTTTCGATGGGCAGGCCGGTGGCGGGCGAGTGGGGCACGCCGACGCGGGCCCACAGCAGGCGCATGTAGTCGTAGATCTCGGTGACGGTGCCCACGGTGGATCGCGGATTCTTCGACGTGGTCTTCTGTTCGATGGAGATGGCCGGGCTCAAGCCCTCGATGCTCTCCACGTCGGGCTTTTGCATCAGTTCCAGGAACTGGCGGGCATAGGCCGACAGGGATTCCACATAGCGGCGCTGCCCCTCGGCATAGATGGTGTCGAAGGCCAGGGACGACTTGCCCGAACCCGACAGGCCGGTGATCACCACCAGCTTGTCGCGCGGCAGGTCCACATCGATATTCTTGAGATTATGCTCGCGGGCGCCACGCACCCGGATGAAGCCGCTCATATCAGGCCAATCCACTTCCACCTCGACAGGGGCGGGATGTTAGAGAGATTCGAGCGGCGGATAAAGGGCTTGCCCGGCATGGCTGGCATGGGTATGGTCCGCCCCGTCATTGGGGAGTAGCCGCCTTCGACTATCAGAAGGGGGCGCGTCAACAGACTTGGGCCTTGGCCCATGGCGCGTCCGGCTCAAAAGCCTGGCGAGACCTTTGGCTTCGGAATTCCAGCATCCAGGGATTGGGCGGGGTTCCGGGCCATCGGTCATGCGTCGCCCAATCCCCCGTCTGGTGCTTCATGGACTCCCTGCTGGTATCCCTTGCCGTGGTCACCGCCGCCGAGATCGGCGATAAGACCCAGCTCCTCGCCCTGTTGCTCGCCGCCAAGTTCAGGAAGCCCTGGGCGGTGGTGGCCGGCATCCTGGTGGCGACCGTCGCCAATCACGGCCTGGCGGCGTGGCTGGGAGTCGAGGTTGCCCGCTGGATCGGCCCCGAAACGATGCGCTGGATCGTTGGCCTTTCCTTCATCAGCATGGCCGCCTGGACCCTGGTCCCCGACAAGATGGACGAGGATGACCAGCCGAAGATGTGGGAAAAGGCCGGCCCCTTCGTCGCCACCACCATCGCCTTCTTCCTGGTGGAGATCGGCGACAAGACCCAGATCGCCACTTTGGCCCTGGGGGCGCGCTTCGGCGACCTGTTGTTCGTCACCATGGGCACCACGCTGGGCATGCTGATCGCCGACGTGCCCGCCGTGTTCGTGGGCAACGCCATGGCCGAGAAGCTGCCGCTCAAGCTGGTGCGCATGGTCGCCGCCGCGTTGTTCGCCATCCTGGGCGTGCTGGCGCTGACCGATGTGGGGAAAAGCCTAGCCGGAGCGTAGCGTTCGTACCGCCGCGTCCCGCTCGAACAGATAGAGCAGGACGCGGAGCGCCTCGCCGCGCGGGGTGGACAGCTCCGGGTCGCGCTCCAGGATCAGGCGGGCATCATCGCGGGCGGCGGCCAGCAATTCGCCGTGGATGGCCAGATCGGCCAGGCGGAATTCCGGCAGGCCGCTCTGGCGGGTGCCCAGCATCTCGCCGCCGCCCCTGAGGCGCAGATCCTCCTCGGCGATGCGGAACCCGTCCTCGGTGGCGCGCATGATCTCGAGCCGTGCCTTGGCGATTTCGCCCAAGGGATGGCCGTAGAGCAGCAGGCAGCGGGATTCCCTGGTGCCGCGCCCCACCCGGCCGCGCAACTGGTGCAACTGGGCGAGGCCGAAGCGCTCGGCATGCTCGATGACCATGATGTTGGCGTCGGGCACGTCGACGCCCACCTCGATCACTGTGGTGGCCACCAGGATGTCCAGGCTTCCGGCGGCGAACTCGGTCATCACCTTGTCCTTGGCGGGGCCCTTCATGCGGCCGTGGATGAGGCCGACCCGGTCGCCGAACACCGCCGACAGGTGCCGGTGGCGCTCCTCGGCGGCGGCGAGGTCCGAGGTTTCCGATTCCTCCACCAGGGGGCAGACCCAATAGGCCCGCGCCCCCGAGGCGATGGCCCGGCCGATGCCCGCCACCATCTCGTCCAGGCGGGCCAGGGGCACCACACGGGTGTCGATGGGCTTCCTGCCCGGCGGCTTCTCGTCCAGGCGGGACGCATCCATGTCGCCATAGGCGGTGAGCAGCAGGGTGCGGGGAATGGGGGTGGCGGTCATCACCAGCATGTCCACGGCGAGGCCCTTGGCCGCCAACTCCAGGCGCTGGTGCACGCCGAAGCGGTGCTGCTCGTCGATCACCGCCAAGGCGAGATCCTTGAAGGCCACATCCTCCTGGAACAAAGCGTGGGTGCCCAGCAGGATGTGGATGTCGCCGGAGGCCAGCCCGTCCAGCACCGCCTGACGCGCTTTCCCCTTGTCGCGGCCGGTGAGCAGGGCGACCCTGAGGCCCGCCGCCTCGGCCAGCGGCGCGATGCCGGCGTAATGCTGGCGGGCGAGGATTTCGGTGGGCGCCATCATGGCGGCCTGACAGCCGGCTTCGACGGCGGTGAGCATGGCCAACAAGGCCACCACCGTCTTGCCGCTGCCCACGTCGCCCTGGAGCAGGCGGAGCATACGCAGCGGCAGGGCCATATCGGCATCGATCTCGGCCAGCGAGCGGCTCTGGGCACCGGTGAGGGTATAGGGGAGCGCAGCCATCACCCTGGCCCGCAAGCTGCCGTCGCCCGCCAGGGGGCGGCCCTTGAGCTTGCGCATCTGGGCGCGGACCATGGCCAGCGCCAGCTGATTGGCCAGCAATTCGTCAAAGGCGAGGCGGCGGCGCGCCGGGGTGTCGCCGGTGGCGGCATGCTCGTCGGCGGGATGGTGGACGGCGGTCAGCGCCTCGCGCCAACCGGGCCAGTCCTGGCGGGCCAGCCAATGGGGCTCCTGCCATTCCGGCAATTCCGGGGCCTTGGCCACGGCGGCCGCCACCGTCTTGGCCACCGCGCGGCCGGTCAGCCCGGCGGTCAGGCCGTAGACCGGCTCCACCGCCATCACCTGGGCCAGTTCGTCCAGGGGCACGATATGGTCGGGGTGGCTGATCTGGATTTCGTTGGCGAAATGCTCGACCACACCGCTGACCACCCGGACCTCGCCCTCGGGCAATTGCTTTCTCAGCCAGTCCTCGCGCCCGTGGAAGAACACCAGGTGCAGGAAGCCGGTCTCGTCGGCCATGCGCACCCGGTAGGGGCGCTTCGGCGAGGACGAGGAGAAGTGGGCGTCGACCCTGAGCGCCAGGGTGGCGACCTTGCCGTGGGGGGCTTCCGCCACCTTGGGGGCGAAGCGGCGGTCGATCACCCCGGTGGGCAGGTGCCACAGCAGATCCAGCACCTTTTCCCCCACCAGCCGCTGGTACAGCGGCGCGAGGCGCGGACCGATGCCGGGCAGGCTGGTCACCGGGGCGAAGAGGGGAAACAGAACCTGGGGGCGCATGGCGGGCTGACATTCCGGTCTCGAGGGGCTATATCCTAGTCGGCTCCGAAACCGACGCAATGCCGGATGCAATGGATCAAGATCGACTGAAGCGCCTGATGTTCCGTGCCCACCACATGGGCTCCAACGAGAACGACATCCTGTTCGGCGGATTCGCCGCCAAGTATCTGGAAACGCTGTCGTCCGAGCAGGCCGAGCGGTTCGAATCCCTGATCGCCGAGAACGATACCGACCTGTTCAACTGGGCCACCGGCAAGGAAGAGGTGCCGGCGCATCTCGACCATGACGTGATGGCGATGATCAAGACATTCGTTCAGAGCGAAGCCGCACCGATTTGAAAAATATGGATAATCTTATCGCGGAGCCGGGGCGCCACAAGGTCGCCGGCGCGCCGGAAGGGCGCGACGCCCTGCTGCTGGCCGAACTGGCGGCGGGGACGGAAGGCGGTATCCTGCACGTCGCCCGCGACGAGGGCCGCATGGCGCGGGTGGCCGAGGCGCTGGCCTTCTTCGCCCCCGAGCTCACCGTGCTGGAGTTTCCCGGCTGGGATTGCGTGCCCTATGACCGGGTCTCGCCCCATGTGGACATGGTGGCGCGGCGTATCGACACCCTGGCAAGGCTAGCCGACGGGGTGAAGGGCGCCTTCGTGGTGCTGACCACCGTTCCCGCTTTGGCGCAACGGGTGCCGCCGCGCGAGGCCCTGGCCTCGGCGACGCTGGACGCCCGCAAGGGCTCGGCGCTGTCCATGGACAAGCTGATCGGCTTTTTGGCCAAGAACGGCTATGTACGCGCCGACACGGTAATGGAGCCGGGCGAGTACGCGGTCAGGGGCGGCATCGTCGACCTGTTCCCGCCGGGCTCGGGCGAGCCGCTGCGCCTGGATTTCTTCGGCGACGAGATCGAGTCCGTGCGCTCCTTCGACCCCATGAGCCAACGAACCACGGGGGTCGTTGAGGGGTTCGTCTGCCGCCCGGTCAGCGAGGTGGGGCTGGACGAGGCCTCCATCGCCCGCTTCCGCGCCCATTACCGCGAGATGTTCGGGGTGGTGCAGGGGCCGGACCCGCTGTACGAGGCCATTTCCGAGGGCATCAAGTTCAACGGCATGGAGCATTGGTTGCCGCTGTTCCATGACGGCCTCGACACCCTGTTCGCCTATGTGCCCGAGGCGGCGGTAGTGCTCGATCACCAGTCGGACGAGGCGCTGTCCGCCCGTCACGCCCTGGTACTGGAATATTTCGACGCCCGCGCCGGCCTGTCCGGCTCGGGCCTGACCGAATCCGGCATGGTCTACCACCCCATTCCGCCCGAACGGCTCTATCTCGAGCGCCAGGAATGGGACCGGCTGCTGGGCATGTGCCCCGTCCTCCACCTGTCGCCCTTCGACCCGGCGGAAGACGGCTCGCTGGATGCCGGCGGGCGTCTGGGCCGCGACTTCGCCGATATGCGGGCGCGGCCGGGCATCAACGTCTATGACTGCGTGCGCGAGCACGCCGAGGAACAGGCCAAGGCCGGGCGCCGCATGGTGATCGCCGCCTGGACCCAAGGCTCCCGCGACCGTCTGGCCGGGGTGCTGAAGGACCACGGCATCAAGGGCATCGAGACGGTGGACAGCTGGGCCGAGGCCCAGGCCCTGGACAAGGGAAGGGTGGCGGTGGCCATCCTCGGCCTCGACCACGGCTTCACCACCTCCCAATTGGCCCTGGTCACCGAGCAGGACATCCTGGGCGACCGTCTGGCGCGGCCCGCCCGCAAGAAGAAGAAGGGCGCCCAGTTCATCGCCGAGGCCTCCGCCCTGTCCGAGGGCGACCTGGTGGTGCATGTGGAGCACGGCATCGGCCGCTATGACGGCCTGGTTGCTCTGGAAGTGTCGGGCGCTCCCCACGACTGCCTGCGGGTGATCTATGACGGTGGCGACAAGCTGTTCGTGCCGGTGGAAAACATCGACGTCCTGACCCGCTTCGGTTCGGAGCAGGCGGGTGTGTCGCTGGATAAGCTGGGCGGCACGGCGTGGCAGGCCCGCAAGGCCAAGCTCAAGAAGCGCATCCGCGACATCGCCGACCAGCTGATCGGCATCGCCGCCCAGCGCCAGATGCGCCGGGGCGAGGCGCTGGTGCCGGCGGAGGGGCTGTACGACGAGTTCTGCGCCCGCTTCCCCTTCGCCGAGACCGACGACCAACTGCGCGCCATCGAGGATTGCATCGCCGATCTGGCTTCTGGCCGCCCCATGGACCGCCTGATCTGCGGCGATGTGGGCTTCGGCAAGACCGAGGTGGCCATGCGCGTCGCCTTCGTGGCGGCGTTGCAGGGCCTTCAGGTGGCGGTGGTGGTGCCCACCACGCTCCTGGCCCGCCAGCATTACCGCACCTTCAAGGAACGCTTCGCCGGTCTGCCGGTGCGGGTCGAGCAATTGTCGCGCTTGGTGACCGCCAAGACGGCGTCGGAGGTCAAGGCCGGGGTGACCGACGGTTCGGTGGACATCGTGATCGGTACCCATGCGCTTCTCGCCAAGGGCATCGGCTTCAAGCGCCTGGGCCTGCTGATCATCGACGAGGAGCAGCATTTCGGCGTCGCCCACAAGGAACGCCTGAAGCAGCTGAAATCCGACGTTCACGTCCTGACGCTGACCGCCACGCCCATTCCCCGCACCCTCCAGATGGCGCTGTCGGGGGTGAAGGAAATGAGCGTCATCGCCACCCCGCCGGTGGACCGCCTCGCCGTGCGCACCTTCGTGCTGCCCTACGATCCGGTGGTGCTGCGCGAATCCATCCTGCGCGAGCGCTATCGCGGCGGACAGGTGTTCTATGTCTGCCCGCGTCTGGCCGATATCGACCGGGTGGCCGAGCGCCTGGCCAAGCTGGTGCCCGAGGTCAAGACCGCCGTGGCCCATGGCCGTCTGGCGCCTGCCGACCTGGAAGAGGTGATGGTGGCCTTCGGCGACAAGCAGTACGACGTGCTGCTGTCCACCAACATCATCGAATCCGGCATCGATATGCCCAGCGTCAACACCCTGATCATCCACCGCGCCGACATGTTCGGCCTGGGCCAGCTCTACCAGCTGCGCGGCCGGGTGGGGCGTGGCAAGACGCGGGGCTATGCCTACTTCACCCTGCCCAACGACAAGGTGCTGTCCAAGGCGGCGGAAAAGCGATTGCAGGTGATGCAGGCGCTCGACACGCTGGGGGCCGGCTTCCAGCTGGCCAGCCACGATTTGGACATCCGGGGCGCCGGCAACCTGCTGGGCGAGGAGCAGTCGGGCCATATCCGCGAGGTGGGCATCGAGCTTTACCAGCAATTGCTGGAGGAGGCGGTGGCCGCCGCCAAGGGCGGGCAGGGGGGCGAGGCCGCCGAGGAATGGTCGCCGCAGATCGCCGTCGGCACCCCGGTGCTGATCCCCGAGACCTATGTGGCCGACCTGTCGGTGCGCCTGTCGCTCTATCGCCGCATCGGCTCGCTGGCCGATCAGGCGGAGATCGAGGCCCTGGCCGCCGAGCTGATCGACCGCTTCGGCAAGCTGCCGCCCGAGGTGGAGAACCTGCTGGAGGTGGTGGCCATCAAGGCGCTGTGCAAGCTGGCCGGCATCGACAAGGTGGATTCCGGGCCAAAGGGCGCCGTGGTCTCCTTGCGCGGCAACGTCTTCACCAATCCGGCCGCCCTGGTGCAATTCATCGCGCGGTCGGCCGGTTCTTGCAAGATCAGGCCCGACCACAAGATCGTCTTCCTGCGCGCCTGGGAAGACCCGAAGCAGCGGATCACCGGGCTGCGCAACGTCATCGGCAAACTGGCGGAATTGGCTTCGGCCTGAAAATGGAGTATAGGCGAATCCCGCCTTTAGGAACCGACATGAAATATCCCACGCCCCCCACCGTCATCCCCCTGGAAAACATCCTTCCCGACGAGCCCCTGCTGATGATGGGCGCCGGACCGGTGCCGATTCCGGTCAAGGTGGCCATGGCCAACTCGCTGATCATCAACCACCTGGGCGACACCATGAACGCGGTGATCGAACAGGTGAAGACCATGGGCCGCTACGTCTTCCAGACCGCTTCGCCCCATGTGATGGGCGTGGCCGGCCCGGCCTCGGCCGCCATGGAGATGGCTATCGCCAATCTGGTGGAGCCGGGGACCCGGGTGCTGTCCATCTGCAACGGCCTGTTCTCCCGCCGTCTGGCCGAGATGGCCGACCGCGTCGGCGGCGACGTCACCCGTCTGGACGCCCCCGACAAGCGGGCCATTTTCGCCGAGGACGTGGAAAAGGCGCTGAAGACCGGCAACTTCCAGATCCTGACCGTGGTGCAGGGCGAGACCTCCAACACGGTGTGGAACCGCGATCTGGTGGAAATCTGCCGCCTGGGCAAGCAATACGGCTGCCTCAACATCGTCGACGCCGTCTGCACCCTGTCGACCATGCCCATGGAAATGGACGAGTGGATGGTGGACGCCATCATCACCGGCGGTCAGAAGGGCCTGTCCTCCATTCCCGGCGTGTCGCTGATCGCCTTCTCGGAAGAGGCCTTCGCCCGCATCGAGAAGCGCAACGCCCCCATGGCCCATTGGTGCCTGGACGCCCGCCTCGCGCACCAGTTCTGGCACAACCACTCCTACCACTATACCGCCCCGGTGTCGGGCATCCTGGCCCTGCACGAGGCGCTGCGCCTGATCGGCGACGAGACCCTGCCGGGCCGCTTCCGCCGCCACGCCCAGTGCTCGACGGCGCTGCAGCGGGGTATCGAGGCCATGGGCCTCAAGCTGCTGATCGCCCCGGATTCGCGCCTCAACTCGGTGGTGGGAATCGAACTGCCCGGCCACGTCTCGGCCGATCAGGTCCGCCACATCATGAGCCAGGTCCACAAGGTGGAAATCTCCGGCGCCTTCGGCCTGCCCATCGTCCGCATCGGCCAGATGGGCGAGCAGTCCCGTGCCCCCAACCTGTTCCGCACCCTGCACGCCCTGGGCTCCGCCATGCGCGCCGCCGGCGGCACGGTGGACATGCCCGGCGGCATGGCCGAACTGGAACGCAGCCTGGCGTCCGAGGTAAGGGCGTAGGGGAAAGCCCTGTAAATTCACCACATAAGGCACGAAGGGCACGAAGAAGAGGAAATCTCTTTTCCTTCGTGATCCTTCGTTCCCCTGCGCCTTCGTGGTGAATATCCGAGGCTCTTCCTTATCCCCGATGCACGCTCAGCCCGCCCGGGGCCTGGCAGACCGGCATCATCTCGATGCGGTTGATGTTGACGTGGGCGGGAAGCGATGCCGCCCAGTAGACCGCCTCGGCGATGTCGTCCGAGGTCAGCGGCTGGGTACCCTCGTAGACCTTGGCGGCCTTCTCGGCATCGCCGTGGAAGCGCACCTGGGAGAACTCGCTGCCGCCGCACAGGCCGGGTTCGATATTGGTCACCCGTACCCGGGTCTTGGCCAGATCGGTGATCAGGTTGAGCGAGAACTGGGCCACGGCGGCCTTGGTGGCGCCATACATGTTGCCGCCACCATAAGGATAGGTGCCGGCCACCGAGCCGAGATTGACCACGTGGCCGCGGTCGCGCTCCACCATGCCGGGCAGGATGGCCCGGGTCATGTACATCAGACCCTTGAGGTTGGTGTCGATCATGGTTTCCCAATCGTCGAGGTCGGCGTTCTGGGCCGGCTCGAGGCCCAGGGCGAGCCCGGCGTTGTTGACCAGGACGTCGACGGGCCGGGGCAGGGCGGCGGCGAAGGCGGCCACCGCCGCCCGGTCGCGCACGTCCAGGGCGGCGGCATGCACCGGAACGGCGCTCAGTTCGGCCTTCAGCGCCTCCAGCCGGTCGGTGCGGCGGCCGCAGATCACCAGAGCGGCGCCGTCGGCGGCGAAGCGCCGGGCGATGGCGGCGCCGAAGCCGGCGGTGGCGCCGGTGACCAGGACCGTACGGTTCGTCCACATGCTACTTGTTGACCTCCGAGGCGCGGGGGGCGAGGGGGCGGTTGGGGTCGATATCGCGGATCATCACCAAATGCGGCATGGGCGCCAGGGGGTTCTCGATCTTCCAGATATAGACCTTGGAGGTACCGAACGGCTTGACCACGGTGGCGTTGTGCTCGACCACATTGCCATCGGTGGTGATGCGGAACTCGCCTTCCATGTTGAGTCCCAGTTCGGCCAGGATCTGGGCGTCCGAGGGCTTCATGGCGTTGGCCCGGATGACGATGGCGCCGTTCTCCATGGAACGCAGCGACAGCATCCGGGCATCGCGGCGGATCAGCGAGGTCAGCTGGACCTTTTCCAGGCGGCCGACCCGCTCGTATTCCACCGAGAAGCGCCCCTTGCCCTTGGACTCGATCTTGCGGAAGGCGATGTCGCGCGACAGGTCGCGGCGGATGTTCTCCTGCCGCTCTGCCTCGTTCTCGGGCTTGATCTTGTTCTTGCGGTAATCGTCCAGGATGGGGGCGAACATCAGGTCGCCCTTGAAGCTCAGCGAATAATCGCCGTACTTGGACAGGCGCAGCTCGCCCCTGAACTTGTCGGGGATATAGCACGACGACAGCAGCAGCAGGGCCGCCAGCACGCCGATCCGCTTCAGCCAGTCACCCGCCACCATGCCCTCCGGCCTTCTCCAAGGTCTTGGCAGCCTGCCACAGAGCCTCCATCTCGTCGAGGGTGGCGGCTTCCGCCGAGCGTCCCGCCGCCTTCAATTCCGTCTCGATATGACGGAAGCGGCGCTCGAACTTGGTGTTGGCGCGCTTCAGGGCGCGCTCGGGATCGACGTTCAGCTTGCGGGCCAGGTTGACGCAGACGAACAGCACGTCGCCCATCTCGTCCTCCAGCCGGTCGAAGGGGGCCTGGCTACGGATTTCCTCGGCGATTTCATGGGCTTCCTCGGCCAGCTTGTCGAGGATGGTTTCCGGCCGGTCCCAGTCGAAACCCACCCGGGCGGCGCGATTCTGCAGCTTCAGCGCCCGCGTCATGGGGGGCAGGGTGCGGGCCACCCCGTCCAGGATGCCCGGCTCGGCGCCGTCGGCCTTGGCGGCGCGTTCGCGGGCCTTGGTTTCCTCCCAGGCCTCCACCTGTCCGGCGGAATCGCGGCCGTCATTCTCGACGAAAACGTGGGGATGGCGGCGGACCATCTTGTCGGCGATGGAGGATGCGATGGCGTCGAAGTCGAAATCGCCGTTCTCCTTGGCCATCTGGGCGTAGAACACCACCTGGAACAGCAGGTCGCCCAACTCGTCCTTCAACTGGGCCATGTCGCCGTGCTCGATGGCCTCGGCCACCTCGTAGGCTTCCTCGATGGTGTAGGGCGCAATGGTGGCGAAACTCTGCTCCAGGTCCCAGGGGCAGCCGCACTCGGGGGCGCGCAGCCGCGCCATGATGGCCAGCAGGCGCTCGATGGGCGTCTCGCCGCCCATCACTGAGCCTTGGCCTCGGCGGCGAAATCGGCGCCGGTTCCCCAGGGATCGTCGACCATCATCAGCGGGCAGCGTTCGCGATAGGTGGCGGCGATCTCCTCGTAGGGCACGTCGTAATAGCTTCCACGCTCCTGGACATATTCCATATGGCGGCGGTCCTGCTTGTCGAACGGGTGGAAGACCGAGTCGGTTTTTCCATCCCATTCAAGGGGATGGACGCCGAACTTCTCGCACAGCGCCAGGTTGAAGGCGGGGGTGGCCTTGACCCATTGGTCCTCGGCCATGATCTCGGCGAAGGAGTGCCAGCAGAACACGTCGCTGCCGTTCTTTTCGATCAGCTTGGGGGTGGCGAGGTGGTTGCGGACATCGGCGAAACCCAGGCGGGCGGGAATGCCGATGGCCCGTGCGCAGGCGGCCAGCAAGGCCGCCTTGGGGATGCAAAAGCCGTTGCCGGCGGCCAGGATGTCGCTGGCCGAATAGGTTTCCGGCTGGTTGAACCGCACATAGGGATTGTAGATCACCTTGTCGCGCACGGCGTAATACAGGCGGATGGCGGCGTCCAGGCGGTCGGCGGCGCCGGCGGCGGCGTCCGTGGCGAAGGCGACGATGGCCGGGTCGTCGCTCTGGACGAATTTGGCGGGCTGCAGGGCGCGGGGATCGACGGTCATGATGCTTCCGGATGGCTTCGGGCCGGCCAGCATAGTGCTAATCCTTGCCGGGGGGAACGCTGCAACACCGGTGGACGATGGCGGCCTGGTCGCGGCGGTTGTCGTCCTTGAAGGCCAGCCAGCGGCGGCGCAGACGGGCGGCCATGGAAGCGGAGAGCTTCAGGCGGTTGGCGGCGGCCCAGCGCTCGATGGCGGGAAGCGTGACGTGGCGCAGATCGTAGGTAACGGCCACACGGCCGTTGCCGGCGGTCTGCAGGTCAAGAATTCCCTCGGGCAAGGCAAGCCCGGCGATGACGGCGCCGTCGGCGTCCGGGGCGAGGGAGAGGGTCACGGTACGGATCAGCCGCTGCGGGTCGTTCATGTCTGCCTCCCAACGTTCCCATATCTATTTGTCGCATAATGTATATTATGACGACGAATAGATATGGGTCAGGAAACCTCGATCACCAGCCCGTCATGGGCCGGAATCACATGAGGCGGAACGGCGCGGCGCACCGCCTCGTAATCGAGCCGCGAGCCCATATGGGTGATGTAGGCCCGGCGCGGCCCGACGCGCTCGATCCATTCCACCGCCTTGGCCACATGGGCGTGGGTCTGGTGGGGATAATCCACCAGACAGCCGATGATCCAGGTGTCGATGCCGTCCAGGGCCCTGAACGAATCGTCCGGCAGGTCGACCACGTCGGTGCTGTAGGCAACCGATCCGAACCGCAGGCCCAGCGTCCGGCAATAGCCATGGTCCTGGTCGAAGGGCATCACCCCGATGCCGCCGACCCGGAACGGCCCGGTGATCTCGTGGGCCTCCAGCAGCGGGCGGTAGATGAATTCGCCCATCTCCTCCAGCGGCTCGAAGGCATAGGCGAAGCGGGTCCGCGCCGTCTTCAGCGTCCCGGCATCGCCCCATACCGGCAGCCATTTGCGGGTGGCGCGGTTGATCTCGCGCAGGTCGTCGATGCCGTGCAGATGGTCGGCGTGGTCGTGGGTGTAGATCACCGCATCGACACTCTTCACCCCGGCCGCCAGCATCTGGTCGCGCAGGTCGGGCGAGGTGTCCACCAGGATGCGGGTCTCCCCCTCCTCCACCAGGATGGAGGAGCGCCGGCGGCGGTTGCGCGGATCGGCGGGATCGCAGGCCCCCCATCCCCCGGAGATGGTCGGAACGCCGGCGGCGCCGCCACAGCCGAGGAAGGTGACCTTCATGGCCGCGTCACTTTGGTGAACAGGCGGTGGAAGTTGTCGGTGGTGGCGGCTTCCATCTCGGCCATGGTCACGCCCTTGACCTCGGCCAGCCGGGCGGCGGTATGGGCGACGTAGGCGGGTTCGTTGCGCTTGCCGCGATAGGGAACCGGGGCCAGATAGGGCGCGTCGGTCTCCACCAGCAGGCGGTCGAGCGGCACGCCGGCCAGGGTATCGCGCAAGGCTTCGGCGGTCTTGAAGGTCATGATGCCTGACGCCGAGACGAACAGGCCTAAGTTCACGGCCTTTTCAGCGAAGTCTGGGCCGGAGCTGAAGCAATGGACCAGCCCGGTGAAGGCCCCCTTCCCCATCTCCTCGGCCAGGATCGCCCCGGTATCGTCGTCGGCGTCGCGGGTATGGACGATCACCGGCAGATTGGTGCGCCGCGCGGCCTCGATATGGATGCGGAACGATTCCCGCTGCCGCTCGCGCGGGCTCTTGTCGTAGAAATAGTCCAGGCCGGTCTCGCCCAACGCCACCACCTTGGGATGCTCGGCGAGGCGCAGCAGGGTATCGAGGTCGGCGAAGGGCGCCACGCCCGCTTCGTGCGGGTGGACACCGACGCTGGCCCAGACGTTGTCGAAACGCTCGGCCACCTTGACCACCTGGTCGTAGCGGCTGATATGGGTGCCGATGGTCAGCAGCACCCCTACTCCCGCCGCCTGGGCACGGCCGACCACGCCGTCGAGATCGTCGGCGAAGTCGGGAAAGTCCAGATGGCAATGGCTGTCGACCAGCATTTAGGCGGAGGCCTCTTCCACATGGCGCGGGAACACGCCCTGGGGCGCCGGCAGGGCGATTCCTTCCTTCAGCGGATGGTCGGGGCCGAAGAAGGCGAAGCCGCGTTCCCCTTCCGCCACGGCCAGCTGGTCGAGGATGCGGGACGAGGCCGCCGGTATGAACGGCTGGGTCAGCAGGGCCAGGCAGCGGATGGTCTCGGCCAGCACCCACAGCACCGTGCCCATGCGGGCGGGGTCGGTCTTCTTCAGCGCCCAGGGCGCCTGCTTGTCAACATAGGCATTGGCGGCGCGGATCACCACCCAGACGGTCTCGATGGCCTCGTGATAGAGCTGGCGGTCCATGGACTCCCTGACCTTGGCCAGCATGGCGTAGGCGGCGCCCAGCATGGCCTTGTCGTCGTCGCTGTCGGGAGAATGGGCGGGCAGCGCACCGCCGCAATTCTTGCCGATCATGGACAGCGAACGCTGGACCAGATTGCCGTAATCGTTGGCCAGCTCGCTGTTCATGCGGCCGATCATGGCGCGGTGGCTGAAATCGCCGTCATTGCCGAACGGCACCTCGCGCAGCAGGAAGTAGCGCACCTGGTCCAGACCGTAGGTCTCGATCAGCGACAGCGGATCGATGACGTTGCCCACCGACTTGGAGATCTTCTGGCCCTCGTTGGTCCACCAGCCGTGGGCGAAGACGCGCTTGGGGGGAGCCAGGTCGGCGGCCATCAGGAAGGCCGGCCAGTAGACGGCGTGGAAGCGGACGATATCCTTGCCCACCATGTGGATGGTATTGGGCCAGTAGCGGGCGAAATCGCCCGCAGTGTCGGGATAGCCCAGGGCAGTGATGTAGTTGGTCAGCGCGTCCAGCCAGACATACATGATGTGGGAATCGTCACCGGGCACCGGAATGCCCCATTTGAAGCTGGTGCGCGACACCGACAGGTCCTGAAGCCCGCCCTTGACGAAGCTCATCACCTCGTTGCGGCGCGAGTTGGGCGCCACGCAATCGGGGTTGTCCTCGTACCACTGGAGCAGGCGGTCCTGGAACGCCGACAGGCGGAAGAAATAGCTGGGTTCCTTCACCCATTCGACGGGGGCGCCGGTGGGGGCCAGCTTGGCGCCGCCCTCGCCCTTGACCAGTTCGTCCTCGGCGTAGAACGCCTCGTCGCGCACCGAGTACCAGCCCTCATAGGCGCCGAGATAGATGTCACCCTTGGCCACCAGCTTGTCCCACAAGGCCTGGCAGGCGACCTTGTGGCGCGCCTCGGTGGTGCGGATGAAATCGTCGTTGGTACAGCCCAGGATTTGGGCCAGCTCGCGGAAATTGGCCGAATTCTGGTCGGCCAGGGCCTGGGGGCTGACGCCGAAGGCCTCCGCCGACTTCTCCACCTTCTGGCCGTGCTCGTCGGTGCCGGTCAGGAACTTGACGTCGAAGCCATCCAGGCGCTTGAAGCGCGCCAGCACATCGCAGGCCAGCGTGGTGTAGGCGTGGCCGATATGGGGCTTGTCGTTGACGTAGTAGATCGGCGTGGTGACGTAGAAGGTCCCGGCCCCATTCATGGGAATGCTCCGCTAAATCAAGTTGTTGCCCGTTATCGTGAACCCTGGCGGGCGAGGCGTTCCACCGCCATGAAGGCGCCGAGAACGGCCTGCTTGCGGTCGAGATGGACCGCTTCGGTGCGGGCGAACAGGGTGGTGATCTTTTCCCATACCTCCAGCCAATGTTCAAGGCTGGCCGCCGCCAGCAGGCGCTCCATCAGGGCGCCCTCGCCCGCCACCACCTCGGCCATGCCGGCCCCCTTGCGGCCGCCGGCACGGATCAGGCGGGCCAGCCACCAGCCCAGCAATTCGGTGACGGTACGGAACGATCCGTCGTTCTCGGGCCGTGCCACCTTGTCGCCGAAGGCATGCAGCGCCGGCACGTCCAGGCGTGGCAGACCGTGCAGCAGGTCGAGCAGTTCGCGGTAGAGGTCCAGTCCGCCCTCGTCGGCCAGCCCTAAGGCCTTGCCGATGCTGCCCTCGCCCAGCTTGGCCAGGGCGGCCACCTCGCTCGGCCCCAATTCGGGGCGCTGGCGGGTCAGCAGATCGGCCACCACGCCGTCCTCCAGCGGCTGGAGCATCAGGCGGCGGCAGCGCGAACGGATGGTGGGAAGCAACCGGCCGGGAGAATGGGAAACAAGCAACATCAAGGCGTTGCGCGGTGGTTCCTCCAGAACCTTCAGCACCGCGTTGGCGGCGTTGCGGTTCATTTCGTCGGCGGAATCGATGATCACCACCCGCCAGCCGCCCTCGGCCGGCGTCAGCGACATGAAGTGGCCGATGCCGCGCACGTCCTCGACCACGATCTCGGAGCGCAGCTTGCTCTTCTTGTCGTCGGTCCAGCCGCGCTCCACGGTTTGCAGATCGGCATGGCCCTGGGCGGCGATGCGGCGGAACACCGGATGATCCGGGCGAATCTCCAGGTTGGACGGCGCGTCGCCGAACAGCCCGCCGCCCTCCCCGCCTCCCGCCAGCACGAAGCGGGCGAAGCGATAGGCGAGCGTCGCCTTGCCGATGCCCTTGGGGCCGCACAGCAGCCAGGCATGGGCCAGCCGCCCCGAATTCCAGGCGTCGAGCAGCGCCGTCTCGGCCGCCGCATGGCCGAACAACTCGGAGGTTTCGCGCGGATGGGGGGACTCGGTCATGGGGTATGCGGGCGGGACGCCCGCGCTCCGAAATGGCGCTTTTCCCGGGAGCGCGGGCATCCCGCCCGCATGAATAAGAATCCGCTCATGGCACCGGCAGCCGGGCCCGCACGGTGGCCATGATGTCGCCGTGCACCTCGTCCGGGCCGTGGCTGGCGTCGATCACGGCGCAGCGTATGGGGTTGGCGGCGGCGATGCCGAGGAAACCCTGGCGCAGGCGCTGGTGAAACCCCAGGCCCATGCGCTCGTAGCGGTCTTCCGCCCCGCCCCTCGCCCCGGCCCGCTCGAGGCCCTTCTCCACCGGCAGATCGAGCACCAGGGTGAGGTCGGGGGCGAAATGCCCCACGGCGACGCGGTACAGGCTGGCGATGACCTCCGGATCAAGGCCGTGGCCGAAACCCTGATAGGCCAGGGTCGAATCGGCGAAGCGGTCCGAGATCACCCAGGCGCCGCGCTCCAGGGCCGGCCATACGGTCTTGACCAGATGGTCGCGCCGCGCCGCGAAGTGGAGCAGCGCCTCGGTCACCCCGTCCCAGCGATTGGTGTCGCCTTCGACCAGCAGGGCGCGGATGACCTCGGCCCCGGTCGAGCCGCCGGGCTCGCGGGTGGTGACCACCATCAGGCCCTCGTCGCGCAGGCTATCCGCCAGCAGGCGCACCTGGGTGGACTTGCCGGCCCCCTCGCCGCCCTCGAAGGTGATGAAGCGTCCGCGGGCCGGTGCGTCCATCGGCGTCTAGCCCTTCTTGCCCCAGAGGATGCGCTTGAAGGCGGTGGACATGCGGCCGCCAAAGCCCAGCTTCTCCACGTCGGCGGCGGCCACCATGGGCACCTCCACCGGAACCATGCCCGGGGCGGTGACCACGATCTTGCCCACTTCCTGGCCGGCCTTGACCGGGGCGGCGATGGGGCCGTTATAGATGGTGGTGACCTTCATCTCGGGACGGTTGCGCCGCTGCATGGTGACCTCCAGGCCGCCCTTGGCGAGCAGCGGCACGGTCCCGGCCTGGCCCAGCCAGACCTCGGCGTCGGGGATCACCTCCTCGCCGGCCTTGAACAGGGCGTAGGTCTCCCATTCGCGGAAGGCCCATTCGGTCAGGCGGCGCGATTCCTCGGCCCGCTCCTTCATGGAGCCCATGCCGTTCAGCACCATGATGATGCGGCGGTTGCCCCGCTTGATGGAGGCGGCCAGGCCATAGCCGGCGGCGGCGGTGTGGCCGGTCTTCAGGCCGTCGGCGCCCGGCGTACTGTAGAGCAGCGGATTGCGGTTGCCCTGCTTGATGCCGTTGAACACGAACTCCATCTGGCTGAACAGCGGATAGTATTCGGGGAAATCGGCGATCAGGCGGCGCGACAGCACCGACAGGTCGCGCGCCGTCATCAGGTGGCCGGGCTCGGGCCAGCCGCTGGCGTTCTTGAAGATGGAATGGGTCAGGCCGATCTGGCGGGACTTGCGGGTCTCCTCCTCGGCGAAGGCCTCCTCCGAGCCGGAATAGGCCTCGGCCAGCACCGAACAGGCGTCGTTGCCCGACTGGATCACCACGCCCTTCAGCAATTCCTCGACGGTGGCCGTGGAATTCACCGGCAGGAACATCAGCGAGCCTTCGGACTTGTAGTGCCGCTTCCAGGCGGTCTCGCTGACCGGCAGGCGGTCGCCCGGCTTCCAGGCGCCGCTCTTCAGCTTGTCGAAGACCATGTAGACGGTCATCAGCTTGCTCATGGAGCTGGGGACCATCATCTCGTCGGCATTCTTCTCCATCAGCACCTGGCCGCTGGCGTGATCGACGATGATGGCCTGCCGGGCGGCGGTCTCGATGGACTGGGCCCGGACCGGAAGCGACAGGGCCGGAAGCAACAGGGCCGCGACCAGCGAGCGGCGGAGGAAAGCGAGCATCACGACGGCCTATCTGTTGTTAATCGACGACGACGCGGGCGTCCTGCGCCCCCTTGGCGACCACGGCGTCGAGGACCCGGTCGGCTTCCTCGACGTTGGACATCGGCCCCAGCCGGACCCGGAACAGGGTCTTGCCCTGGACACTGACCTGCTGCAGCTGGGCCTTGCCCACCGGCGACAGGCGGGCAACCATGCGGTGGGCGTTGTCGTGACGGCCGAACGACCCGGCCTGGACGTAGATGGAGGTGGGGCGTACCGCCACGGATTTCACCTCCTGGGTGGCGATTTCCCGTTCCACCGCCTCGGGGGTCATGCCGCGCTGCTGCGGCTGGGCCGACGAGGCGACGGTGAGATTGCCGTTGCCGTTGTTCTTGACGCCGGGAGGCGGCGGCAGGGATTCCGCCGAGACCGAGCCGCGCGGCGCGGCGCTCGCCACCTTGGGCTCGTTGCCGGCGGTGTCGGGCTTGAGCTTGCCGGCCAGGACGCGGCTTTCCTCGCTCAGCACCTGGACGCGCACCTTGGCGGTGCCCTTGCCCTCCATGCCCAGCAGCTGCGCCGATTTGCGCGACAGGTCGATGATGCGGCCGTTGACGAAGGGGCCGCGGTCGTTGACGCGCACGATGATCGAGCGCCCGTTCTCCAGGTTGGTCACCCGGGCGATGGACGGCATCTGCAGCGTCTTGTGGGCGGCGGTGACGGCGTTCTGGTCGAAGGTCTCGCCGTTGGCGGTCAGCTTGGCGTGGAAGTCGGGACCGTACCAGGAGGCGATGCCGGTCTCATCATAGGCGAAGTCTTCCTGGGGATAGTACCAGACCCCCGCCACCTGATAGGGCTTGCCCACCTTGTAGTTGGTGGCGGCCGAGGCCGAGGGCGGCGGCGGCGCGTCGCCGCCCACCGCCGTCTTGGCCATGTGGCCGAACAGGTTCATCTCGGCGCAGCCGGACAGGACGGTTGCGGAGAGCAGCAGCAGCGCCAAGCGCGTCTTTCGCGACATCTAGTCCCCTCCCCACGGGCCCGGCCAAAGATGTGGTAGTCTACTTGGCACCGATGCGGTCCGCAAGATGCCCCGCCGCCAGGGCGAAGAAGGTGGAGCGGTTCCACTTCATGGTGGTGCGGAAATTGTCGTAGACCAGGAAAGCCGGGCCCTTGGTGCCCTCGGCCAGAACGATCGAGGCGGAAAGCTCGCGGGCGGGCAGCGCCTTGCCGTCAGCGGCCTTGACCCCCAGGGCCGCCCATTCCCTGACGCTCTTGCGGGTGTCGGCGCCCAGCAGGGCGCGGGGGAAATCGGCGGGCAGCCTGACGGCGCGGCCCCAGGTCTGGTCACCCTTCCAGCCTTCCTGCGACAGGTAGTTGGCCGCCGAGGCTAGGGCGTCGGAACGGTTGGTCCAGATGTTGCGCTTGCCGTCGCCGTCCCAGTCCACCGCAAACTTGAGGAAGGTCGACGGCATGAACTGGCACTGGCCCATGGCCCCGGCCCACGAGCCGATCATGTTGGCCGGCGCGATATGGCCCTGGTCGAGGATGGCGAGCGCGCTCATCAACTCGGTGCGGAAATACTTGGAGCGCCGCCCGTCATAGGCCAGGGTGGCCAGGGACGACACCACCGACATGCCGCCGGTATTCTTGCCGAAATTGGTCTCGATCCCCCACAGGGCCACCACGAAGCGCGGCTGTACGCCGTAGCGACGCTCGATCTCGGTGAGCAGCGCCTTGTTCTCGGCCAGCTTGCGCCGCCCCTCCTCCACCCGGGACGGCGTGACGATGCGGCCCAGATATTCGTTGAAGGACAGGGTGAATTCCGGCTGCTTGCGATCCAGCTCGATCACCCGGTCGATATGGGTGACGTTGGCCAACGCCGTGTCGAGGGTCTGGGGCCGCAGCCCCTTTTCCAGGGCTTCGGTGCGAATTCCGGCCAGGAAGGCGGAAAAGCCGCTGTCGGCCGTCACCGTCGCCGCCTTGGGCTGTTCGGCCTGGACAGCCGGTTCCTCGGCCGAGGCGGCGCAACCGCCCAGTGCGAGGGAAGCCACGGCCATTCCGGCCATCATCCAAGATTTCGTCGCCCAAGCCATGCGCCAAACCCCAAATCTGGTAAGCATCCGGGTGTTGTGCCACACTTTGGCCAATGACTGCAATCTCAAGGCTGCGGCAACAGCGCGTCGGTCCAGCCCATCAGGCGGTAGATCACCAGCCCCAGCCCTTCGTGGATCAGCGGTCCCAACCCGGAAATCCCCTTCTGGGGGCTGAAACGCAATTCGCTCCACCACGGCCCCGGCCGCCCGGTGGTGTTGTAATCGACCGGAATGGGGATGACCGGCCAGTCCACGGCGCGGAAACAACCCACGGCCCTCGGCATATGTCCGGCCGAGGTGATCAGCAGCCAGGTCTCGCCCGGCTTGGGCTGCATGATCTCCTTGGCGCGGGTGGCGTTCTCGCGGGTATTGCGCGAGTCCCGCTCGAAGACGATGCGGCCGGTGTCGAAGCCCAGGTCGCGGTAGAAGATCTCGGCGTAATCGGCCTCGCGCAGCGTCTGGTCGAAGGCGTTCCCCGAGCCGCCGCTGAACATCAGCCGGGCCTCGGGATAGCGCCGCGCCAGGGGAAACAGCGCGGTCATGCGGGTGACGGCGCTGCCCACCGCCACCTGCCCCCGCGCCGCGCTCAAGGCCGGGCTGATGGCCCCGCCCAGCACGATGATGCCGTCCACCCTGTCGGGCAGGGGATCGGGGGCGGAGAAACGTCCCTCCAGCCGGGTCATGGCCCATCGCTCCACCGGCACGACGGAAAGGACGACGACCGTCAGCAGGGTGACGCCGAGCACGGTGCGCCCGGCGCGCAGCCAGCGCCGCGACAGAGTCAGCAGCCAGCCGGCAATGACCAGCAGCAGGAACACCGTGGCCGGATCGGTGACGTAGCCGAGAAGTTTGGACAGCACGAACATGGGACCGCATGTTGCCGCCGCCCCGCCCCGATGTCACCGCCTTTCGTCCCCCCTTGCACTTGGGCCATAGGGACGATATCAAACGGGGCAGCGGAAGGGTGGCAGAGTGGTCTATTGCAGCGGTCTTGAAAACCGCAGGGGTGCAAGCCTCCGGGGGTTCGAATCCCTCCCCTTCCGCCATCCTGCCTCGCGCTCAGTTCAGTAAGGCCCCCATAGCCTCGCACTCCTCGTCCGCCAGCGCGAAATCGGCGATTTCCAGGTCTTCCCGCATGTGCCCGGCCGAGCTTGTCCCGGTGAGCGGGATGATTTCCATCTGGCTGAGAAAGCGGAAGAAAATCTGCGCGGCGGTCCGCCGGTACTTGGCCATCAGTGCCTTGACCGTGTCATGGGCCAGGATGTCCGGGTTGGCGGTCAGAGTCCAGAAGCTCTGGTAGAGGATACCGTGCTGGCGGCAATAGGCGCGCAGGACGCGGTCGAAGCCGGTGGCGGCGTGGAAGCGGTTCTGGACCAATGCCGGTTTGATGCGGGAGGTCTCGCAGAGGTGGCGCAGAACCTCGGGGTCGTAGCAATTGCTGATCCCCAGTTGCCGCACGCCGCCGGCATCGAAGAGGGTCTCCATGGCGCCCCACACTTCGCGGAAGCCGGAGGGATCGGCCAGGGGCGAATGCAGGACGAGGCCGTCCAGGACGTCCGTTCCCAGGTTGATGCGGGAGCGCTCGAACGACTGCGCCACCTGTCGGGCCAAACTGGCCGAGGGATCATAGGGGATGCGTTGGGGGTCCTGGCCCGGCAGCGGCGTGAACTTGGTCTGGATGTAAAGATCCTGGCGGCGCAGGCCCTTGGCCAGGGCGGCGGCCAGTCCGGCCCCCACGCCGGCCTCGTCGTAATGCTTGGGCTGGCAGGCGGTATCGATGCCGCGGAACCCCTGGGCCAGGGCCAGTTCGACCAGGCCGGCCGTCCGCTCCTTCTTCCAGGCGGTGCCGTAGAGGATGCGGGGCATGGCGACGCCCTGATTGGACGTCCAGGCCTGATCGGCGGCAATCATCCCATCCCCCTGCCGTTGCGCCTTGAACCAGATCGGGCCTGCGTCACCCGGATTCAAGGCTACAGCCCGAGATAGGCGGCCCTGACCCGGTCGTCGCCCAGCAGGTCGGAGCCCCGCCCCTCCATGACCACATGACCGTTCTCCAGCACGCAGGCGTGGTCGGCCATGTGCAGCGACACCGCCACGTTCTGCTCGACCAGCACGATGGTCATGCCCTCTTCGTGCAGGCGGCGGATGATGGCGAACACCTCGTGGACCATGGCGGGCGACAGGCCCAGCGACGGCTCGTCGAACATGATCATGCGGGGTTGGCCCATCAGGCAGCGGCCGATGGCCAGCATCTGCTGCTCGCCGCCCGACAGCGTCCCGGCCATCTGCCTGCGGCGTTCCAGCAGGCGGGGGAACATCTGCCACACCCGCTCCAGGCTGGCGGCGGCATCCTTGCGGGCGCGCGGCACCATGGCGCCCAGTTCCAGGTTGTCCTCGACGCTCATGGTGGGGAACACCTGGCGGCCCTCGGCCACCTGCCCCAGGCCGAGGTCGCAGATCTCGAAGCTTTCCCGTCCCGTGATGTCGTGGCCGTCGAAACGGACGGTGCCGGCGCGCGGCGTCTCCATGCCGGCGATGGCGCGGATCAGCGAAGTCTTGCCCGCCCCGTTGGCGCCGACGATGGCGGTGATGGAGCCGAGGGGCACGCCGAAGCTCACCCCGGCCAGGGCCTGGGCGTCGCCGTAGAACAGGTCGAGGTCCCGCACGTCGAGCATCACGGCGTCTCCTGTCCCAGATAGCAGTCCAGCACCCTTGGGTCGCGCACCACCTCGTCCGGCGTACCCTCGCAGACCGGCTTGCCGGTGTTGATCACCACCACCCGCTGGGACAGGGCCATCACGGCGCGCATGACATGTTCGATCAGCACGATGGTCAGGCCGGTCTCGCGGTTGAGCGTGCGGAAGGTCTCGACCATGCGGTCGGTCTCGGCGGGACGCAGGCCGGCCATCACCTCGTCCAGCAGCAGCAGCTTGGGACCGGTGGCCAGCGCCCGGGCCACCTCCAGGCATTTGCGGTCGGGCAGCGTCAGGCCGCGGGCCATCTGGCGGCGTTTGTCGGCCAGCCCCAGCAGGTCCAGCACCTCGCGGGCCCGGCGGCGCGCCTGTCCCACGTCGTGGGTCCAGCGCAGGGCGCCGATCAGCACATTCTCCTCCACCGAGATGTTGCCGAACGGCTTGACCAGTTGGAAGGTGCGCCCCACCCCGGCCCGGCAGACCTGATCGGGACGCAGGCCGACCAGGGAGGCGCCTTCCAGCTCGACCCGTCCGCCGTCTGGTTGAAAGACCCCGGCGATCATATTGAAAACAGTGGTTTTTCCCGCGCCGTTGGGGCCGATCAGCGCCACCACCTCGCCGGCCCCGACGCTGAACGATACGCCGTCCACGGCGCGCAGGCCGCGGAAATTCTTGACCAGACCCTCGACGAGGAGCAGCGGCGCGGCGCTCACCTGTCGTCCTCCCCGTCCCCATCCCCCGGTTCCAGGCCCAGGCGGGCGCGCGCCCAAGGCCAGACGCCGTCGGGCAGGAACTTGACGATGGCCAGCAGCGCCAGGCCGTAGCACAGCTGCTTGATGCCCGCCGCCTTGAATCCCATGGCCTCGGTGGCCATGGTGATCCCCTCGCCCAGGGGGGTAAGGATCAGCGCCCCCAGGATCGGCCCGAACAGGGTGCCCAGCCCGCCGACGATGGGGGCCAGGATGATCTCGATGGACCGGTTCATGCCGAAGGCCTGATTGGGGAACAGATTGTTGTAGTAGAAGGCGAAAAATACTCCGCCCAGCGCGGTCAGACCGGCCGACAGCATCACGGCGGCGAGCTTGGCGCGGAACACGTTGATGCCCAGCGCGGCGGCCGCCTCCTGATCTTCCCGCACCGCCAGCCAGGTATAGCCGAGGCGCGAGCGCACCAGCCGGCGGCACAGCAGGAAGATGCCGGCCGTCATGGCGAGGATCAGGTAGTAGAACATCAGCGGATGGCCGCGCAGATGGACCAGGTCGATGCCGCTGCGGTCGCCCACCGGCAGGAACAGCCCGCCCGGGCCGCCCAGGCCGGGGATGTGCTCGAACAGGATGCGGGTGAACTCGGCGAAGGCGATGGTCAGCAGGGCGAAATAGACGCCCTTGACCCCGAAGCGGAAGCCCAGCGACCCGACGACGCCGCCGGCCAGCGCCGCCACCGCCACCGAGGCGAACAGGCCGAACACCGCCGGCACCCCCAGATGGACGAACAGCGCCGCCGCGGTATAGGCCCCCAGGCCGACATAAAGGGTATGGCCGAGGGACAGTTGCCCGGCGAAGCCCATCATGATGTTCCACGCCTGCCCCACATAGGCGAAGTACATCACCACCACCAGCACCGACAGCAGATAGGGCCCGGCCACCAGGGGGGCCAGGGCGAAGGCGGCCAGCAACAGGCCGAGCAGGATAGCCTGGCGGCTCATTTGCGCGCCCCCATCAGCCCTTGCGGCCGCAGGATCAGGATCAGGATCAGGATGGCGAAGCTGAACATGCCCTTCATGGAGGGCATCAGGAAATAGCCGGCCAGCACCTCGGAAACGCCGATCAGGATGCCGCCCAGCAGGGCGCCGCCCATGCTGCCCAGGCCTCCGACGATGACGATGATGAAGGCCAGCATGGTCAGTTCCGGCCCGCTGGAGGGCATCACGTCGATCAGCATGGACAGCAGCGCCCCCGCCGCCCCGACGCAGGCCGCCCCGATGCCGAAGGTGACGGCGTAGAGCCGCTTGACGTTCAGCCCGATCACCCTGGCGCCCACCAGATTGTCGGCGCAGGCGCGGATGGCCTTGCCGGTCATGGTGCGGCGGAAGAACAGCATCAGCAGGCCCGAGATGCAAAGCGCCGCCGTGGCGGCCAGGAGGCGGACCTTGTCCACCAGCAGCGGCCCCACCTCGTAGGTGTCGAAGCCATAGGGCACCTGGATGCCGTGGGCGTCGGGGCCGAAGACCAGCAGCGAGCCGTTGACCATGATGATGGCCACCGCCACCAGCAGGATGAACTGCATGTGCTCGGGCTTGGCGACGAAGGCGTCGATCAGGCCGCGCTGCATGACGTAGCCCAGCACGAACAGCAGCAGGGCGATCAGCGGCAGGCCGAGCAGCGGATCAAGCTCTGCCCAAGTAAACAGCGCCCAGGCGGCGTACATGGCCAGCGCCGTCATCTCGCCATGGGCGAAGTTGACGACGCGGACGACGCCGAAGATCACCGACAGGCCGAGGGCCATCAGGCTGTAGACCAGCCCGGTCAGCAGGCCGGTGACGATCTGGTTGGCGAGATCGATGGTCATGGGGCGGGGTGTTCCGGCAGCCGCCCCGATTGGCGGCCGCCGGCTTTTACAACATCAGCCACGCTGTTGCCAACCCGGAGCCGGGAAGACCGGTTTCGCCTCAGCCACCTCGCTGGGCAGCACCACCAGCGGCTTGCCGCCGAAATTCTGGATGGTGGCCGAACGGGTGTTGGTGTTCTGCCCCTTGGCGTCGAACACGATGGGGCCGCCGATCATCACGTGCTCGGCGATGCTGGTGACGGGCAGCGCCGCCAGGACCGCCTTGGGATCGGTGCTGCCGGCCCGCTTGGCGGCGTCGGCGGCGATCAGGATGGCCTCGAAGGTGTAGCCGATGTTCATCTCGAACAGGGCATCGGGATAGGCCTTGGTGAAGGCCTTGAGCAGGGCTTGGCTCATGGCGGTCTTGGGGTTGATCCACGGCAGGTTGGTCATGCAGTAATCCGAGTACTTGCCGAGCGTCTTGTAGAACTGGGCCTCGTACATGCCGGGGCTGCCGGGCGAGATCACCGCCTTGGGCTCGAAGCGCTGCTTGACCATCTCGCGGATGACGCGGATGCAGTCGTCGCCATGGGGAACCAGCAGCACCAGGTCGGCGCCGGTGGCCTTGGCCTTGCCCACTTCCACCGCCAGATCGCGGGCGGCGCCGTCATAGGCGATGGTCTCCACCAGCGGGAACGGCATGTCCAGCGTCGGGAACAGCTTGTTGACCGCGCCGGCCATGGCGGTGCCGAAGGTGTCGTTGTTGTGCAGGAACACCGCCTTGGTCGGCGTGGTGCCGGTGGTCTTGAACACGTCCTTCATCAGGGCGAGGCCCTCGGTCACCAGCTTGGGCGCCGTGGGGAAGTTGCGGAACACCGTCTTGAAGCCCTGCTCGGTGATGTTGGGCGCGGCGGCGATGTTGATCACCAGCGGCACCCCGCGCTGCTCGCAGACCTGGGCCACCGCCAGGGTATGGGCGGAATCGAAGGCGCCGACCAGCACCTGGGCGCCGTCGGCGATCAGCTTCTCGGCCCGCGTCCGGGCGGTGTCGATATTGGTCTCGGTGTCGGCGATCATCAGCTGCACCGGCATGCCCATGTCGGCCAGCAGGGCCGGCGTGACGTCGGCGCCGCGCTTGCAGCTCTGCCCTTCGCGGGCGAGGCTGCCGGACAGCGGCAGCAGCAGGCCGACCTTCAGCGGTTCGGCGGCATGCAGCGGACGAGCCCGTCCGCCCAGACCCAGGACGGCGGCACCGGCCGCGCCGGCGGCGAGAAAGCCGCGGCGGTTGACCATCGGCGAGGAATGCCCGGACATGACTTGCTCCTTGCTGGAAATGAAGGCCGCAAGACTAACCGTTCGACGGCGTGGCGGCAATGAGGTCATACCCCCTTATGGCGGACGGCGATCCGTATTATGCTGAGAGCTTGTTCTGCAATCGAAGGTCATCCTCCATGATCCGCCTGGCCAACGTCATCGTAGCCCACGCCGACACGGGCGCCGCCGAAGCGCTTCTCGCCCGCCTGTCGCACAACGGCTATCACGCCATGCATGCGACCAGTCGCGACCAGGTCCTGCAACTGGCCAGATACGAGCATCCCGACCTGATCCTGGTGGGCGACGTGGGCGAGGATTCCATCGGCCTGGGCGCCCTGCTCAAGCAGGAGCCGCTGCTGGCCGACATTCCCATGGTCCTGCTGGTGGACAGGGTGACCGCCGATTCGGCGGAAAAGGCCTGCGCCGCCGGTCTCGACGACACCATTTCCATGCATGACGACGACGTGGAGCTGCTGTCCCGGCTGCGGCCGCTGGTCCGGCTGGCCACCATGCACGCCGAGCTGCGCCACCGCGCCTGCGCCGCCCAGCCCTTCGGGGTGGCCGCCCGCGAGCGGGCCTCGGTGCCCGAAGGCACCCGCCCCTGCATCCTGGTGGTCGGCCATGACCGCGACGGGGTGGGCGCCATCCTCGGCGCCGCCGCCGAGGTGATCAGCAGCGCCAACCTCTACGACGCGGAAAGCCTGCTGGAGCACCGCAATTTCGACGCCGCCGTGGTCACCACCGACGGCGACCTGGAAGGCTATCTCGCCTTCACCTCCCAGGTCCGCAACAATCCGCGCCTGTTCAACCTGCCCATGGTGCTGGTGGTGGACAAGGGGGTGCCGGCGGTGGACGTCTACCGCCGCGGCGCCAGCCGGGTGCTGCCGCGCCCCCTGGATCTTGGCATCCTGCGGGCCTCGGTGCTGGGCATGGTGCGCCGCCAGCAATTGCGCTGGTCCATCCGGGGCGCCCTGTTCGAAAGCCTGACGGAGCAGACCCGCGATCCGCTGACCGGGGTCTACGGCCGCGCCTATCTCGATGCCTATCTGGCCGAGCGCCTGGAGATCGCCAAGACCCACGACCGCCATCTGGCCGTGGTGTTCTTCTACGTCCCCAACATCGAAGGGGTGCGCAGCCATTTCGGCGACGACGCCGCCGAGCATCTGGCCCAGCAATTGGGGCAATGGATCACCGGCCTGCTGCGGGCCGAGGATCTGACGGCGCTCTACGCCAAGAACCAGTTCTGCGTGGTGCTGCCCGACACCCCCACCGTCGAGGCCGAGGTGGTGATGCACCGCATCGCCGGCGTGCTGGCCTATACGGATTTCGCGGTGCGCGAGGTCTACCAGCCAGTCAAGGTCTGGGTTCAGGTGGCTTGCACCGACGCCAAGACAACCGATACGCTGGAAACGCTGCTGGCCCGGGTGCAGGCCAAGCTGGATTGACACCCGGTTCCGCGATGAGCGGGACTCATCGGAATCGGGTTAGGCCCAAGGGGCCGCGCGCCTTACGGCGCGGGAGGCAAGGGCGCTCGCGCCCGCCCGCCGATTGAGGGCGATCCCGGGGATCGCTTGCGGTCATAGGGGTATGGATTGACGCCGAGGTAAGGAACGCCGGTGAGGATCGAGTACGTCTTCGACACCGTCTGCCCCTGGTGCTACGTGGGCAAGCGCCGCCTGGAGCGCGCGCTGGCCCTGCGCCCGGAAACCCGCGCCCGCATCGTCTGGCGCCCGTTCCTGCTCAATCCCGACCTGCCGCCCGAGGGCATCGACCGCAAGACCTATCTCGACCGCAAGTTCGGCGGGACGGCCCGCGTCCAGCGGGTCCACGCCGCCGTGGCCGCCGCCGGCAAGAGCGAGGGCATCGTCTTCGACTTCGAGTCCATCACCCGCATGCCCAATTCCCTCGGCTCCCACCGGCTGATCCGCTATGCCGGGGCCAGCGGCCGCGAGGCCGAGGTGGTCGAGGCCCTCTACGCCGCCTATTTTTCCCAGGGGCTGGATATCGGCAATGTGGAGGTCCTGGCCGATATCGGCGCGGCCTCCGGCCTGGAGCGGGACATCCTGGCCGCCTATCTGGCGTCCGACGCCGACGCGGCCAGTGTGCTCAACGACAACGCCCGCGCCCATCGCCTGGGGGTCAACGGCGTTCCCTGCCTGATCCTCGACGGTTCCTATGCCCTGGCCGGGGCGCAGGAGCCCGACATCCTGCTCCGCCTCATCGACATCGTGCGCGAAGGCCAGCCGGAAGCGGCGTTCAGCTGAGAGGACGCTACTTCCGCACCACCAGCGCCACCCCCACCGCCGTGGCCGCCATGCCGGCCAGGGCCAGCGGGGTCAGCATCTCGTCGAACAGCAGCCAGGCCAGCAGGGCGGTGACCGGCGGCACCAGATAGAAGAAGCTGGCCACCTTGGCCGCCTCGCCCAGGCGGATCAGGGTCATCAGCAGGCTGATGGCGCCCAGCGACAGCACCAGCACCAGCCAGCCCAGCGCCAGGACGAAGGGCGGCGTCCACTGGATAACCATGGTCTCGGTCGCCATGGCCACCGGCAGCAGGGCCGCCAGGGCGGCCATATACTGGATCAGGGTTCCGGTGCGCAGGTCCATGCCGGTGCAGAAGCGCTTCTGGTACAGCGTGCCGCCGGTGATGGCCAGCAGCGCCGCGATGGCGAAGGCCATGCCGTCCCAGCCGAAGCCATCGAAATTCACCCCCGTCAACCGGGTGGACAACACCATGGCGACGCCAGCCAGGCCGAGGGCGAGGCCGCCCCACTGGCGGGCTCCCACGATCTCGCCCAGCAACGGCCCGACCACGGCGGCGGTCAGCAGCGGCTGCAGCCCGGCCACCAGGGCGACCAGACCGGAGGGAACGCCGTGGCGAATGGCCCCGAATACCCCGCCGAGATAGATGGCGTGGACCAGCAGCCCGGATATTCCCAGATGGAGCCACAGCCGGGGATCGCCGGGGAATTTGGCGCGGCTGGCCGCCACCAGGACCCCCAGCAGGACGATGACGATGGCGAAGCGCAGCACCAGGAAGGTGAAGGGCTCGGCATAGGGCAATCCGTACTTGGCCCCGATGAAGCCGGTGCTCCACAACACCACGAAGACGCCCGGCATGGCTCTGGTCCAGGCGTGCTCCCCCATGGTGTCAGCCCCCGTTCTCGGGCGGCCGCGGCGCGAGGCCGGAGGATTCCGTCCGCTTGGGCGGCGCCTCGCCGCCGGTCCAGAACACCCAGGTGGAGGCCAGCCAGACCATCATGCTGATGAATCCGGCCAGCTTGGGCGGCACGCCGAATTTCTGCGGCAGGACCAGCAGCAGGGTGATGCCGCCGACAAAGCCGCACAGTGTCCAGATGGCGCCGACCACGTGGCGCGGCAGCTTCTTCTTGGGGGATTCAGTCATGTCTCAAGGCCTGACATCGATATAGTTGACCACTTTCTTGACGCCCTCGCCTTCCTTCAGGCGGGCGAGGGCCTTGTTGGCCTCCTCCTGCGAGCGGGCGCGGCCGATGACGTAGACCGTGCCGAAGGAATCGACGGTGGTGCGGAAATTGACGTCGGCCACCCCCCTGGTGCCGATCAGCCGTCCCTGGGCCTTGACGCCCATTTCCACCGTGTCGGCCCAGCCGGGCAGCGCCTTGCGCTTGGCATCGTCCTTGGCCAGATAGGTGACGTGCCAGTAGAGCTTCCTGACCCCCTCGACGCCGCGCACATCCTTCTGGAACTGGTCGTAGGTGGCCTTGTCGTCGAACAGGCCGGTGATCAGCAGCCGCTGCTCGTAGATCTCGGTCGAGGCCTTGATGGTGGCGTGCTTGCCCATGTAGCCGTTGACCTTGGCGACGATGACGTTGTCCTTGGCGATGTCCGAGGCCGAGCGCGCCTCGATGGCCCGGTCGATCAGGGTCTTGGGGGCGGTCAGCACGTCCATCAGCTGGGCCTGGGCCGGGACGGCCAGGACCAGGGTGATAACGGTAAGGGCAAGGCGGCGCAGCATGTGGCGGTCCCGTGACATTGGTCTGACCGCCAACCATACAGGCCAAGACCAACGCCGCCAATCGGCTATTTGGCGCTTCCCTTGAGGTGCTTGTGCACCGCCTGGCGCGAGATGCCCAGTTCCTTGCCGATGCGGGCCAGGGACCACTCGGGATTGGCCGTCTTCAAGGCGCGGGCGCGGTCCTTGGTGGAGGGGCCCTGCGCACGGGAGGCCAGGCCGTTCCGGGCCAGGGCCGCGAAATCGGCGGCGAGGATGGCGTAGCCGCTGCCATCCTCGCCCCTGCGCCCGGCCCAGTATTCCAGGCGGGCGGAGAAATCGGCGACGGTGGCGGCGGGCAGGCCCTGGCGCCACCCCGCCTCCACCAGCCGGCGACGGACGGCGCAAGCCGGCGGCAAGACGGGCGGCGGCGAATCGGAGGCGCCGACCAGTTCCATGTGGCGCAGCCGACCCTCCCAGCGCAAGGTTTCGGCCCGCGCCGCCTCGACGCTTGCCGGCATGGGATGGGCGACGGCCACCGCCGCCTCCACGTCCGGAGCGGTCTGGCATCGGGCGGCGGCCTCGATGAAGAGAGTCTCGAATTCCGTGGGGCGCAGGACGGCGTCCTCGCCGCCATAGCGCAGGATCACCGCCGCCCGCTCGTCGATACGGGTCAACTCGCGCAGGCGGCGCAGGCGGACCGCCCGGACGATGCTGCCCGGCTTGGCGCCCTCCTCCTGCAGGTGCAGGGCCTGCATGGCGGCCTCGGCCCCGTCGCCCTTGCGCGCCGCGCCGCGTCGCGCCAGCGCCTCGAGGCCGGCGGGATAACTGCCCCATTCCAGGTCGCAGAAGGCCCGGGCGCGTTCCAGCGCCTCGTCCTGCTCGGCCTCGTTCTCGGATTCGTAAAGCGCCAGCATGCCTTCCAGGCGGTCGAGAGCCTTATCCTCCCGCCCCTGGCTCATCAGATCGAAAAGATCCATCGCCCCCTCGTCAACGCATGGGTTGACGGTGCTACGGTCCGGGCCGCCTGTCAAGGCGGCGTCGCGTTCAATTTCCCTGGGAATCCCGGCTTTGCCGCTCGGCCGCGACCTTGTCCACCACCGCCTTGATCAGGCTGGGGGGCGCCGTCAGCACAGAATAGCCCTCGCCGGCGAGGCGGGCAGTCACTGCGGCAAGAAGCAGACGCGGAATCATCACAACCTCCGTCAAGATGACGGCAATGGAGGACTATGAGAAATTATATTGGCTACGCATAAATAACTGGTTAATTCC
>NZ_AONQ01000013.1 GCF_000342045.1 Paramagnetospirillum caucaseum
GACGGCGGTCACCGTCAACCTGGGCACCGGCAGCGCCTCGGGCGGCGAGGCGGCCGGCGACGTGCTGAGCGGCATCGAGAACCTGCTGGGCGGCAACGCCGCCGACATCCTGACCGGCGACGCGGGCGCCAACCGGCTGAGCGGCGCGGCGGGCAACGACACTCTGTCGGGCGGGGCGGGCGACGACATCCTGGCCGGCGGAGCCGGTTCGGACCGCCTGACCGGCGGCGACGGCGCCGACACCGCCGATTACTCGGCCTCGGCCGCGGCGGTGAACGTGGACCTCACCCGCGCCACCGCCCAGAGCGGTGGCGACGCGGCGGGCGACATTCTGGCGGGGATCGAAAATCTGACCGGCGGCGTCGGCAACGATCTGCTGACCGGCGACGGGGGCGCCAACACCCTGACCGGCGGCGGCGGGTCCGATACGCTGAACGGTGGCGGCGGCGACGATCTGCTGGTGTTCCGCGCCTCGGATTTTCCCGCCGGATCGGGTGGCACCCTGGCCGATTTCGTCTATGGTGGCGGCGGGGCGGATACGCTCGATATCTCGGCGGTGGGGCAGAATTTCCAGCTGCTGATCAACGGGGTGGAGCAGCCGCTGCCCGCCGGATCGCACGAATACGTGGATACCCAGGGAATTCAAGGCGATATCCGGTTCGGCGACAACTCGGTCATCCACCTGGATGGTGTGGAAAAGATCATCTACTGATGGGGCGTCTTGGATAAGGGTCGGCACGGGACGATGGACGCCGGGGGAGCGAAGCCTCCGCGGCGCAGGGGGCTGCCTTGGGTCCGCCAGGTCCGCTCGCTGGCCCGGCGCAGCCTGCCGCCCCGCTGGTTCCGCCAGGAGCTGAAGAGGTTCTGGCGCGCCCTGGTGACGCCGCCCGCCTCGATTCTGGACATGTCGGGACTTCGGCGCTGTTTCGCCGACCTGATGGCGGCGACCATCGTCCTCAACCTGCTGGGCCTGGCCCTTCCCCTGATCCTGCTGCAGGTCTACGACCGCATCCTGCCCAACGCGGCGGTGGATACCCTGGGGGCGCTGGTGGCGGGGATCGTCGTGGCGGTGACGCTGGAGATGGTCCTGCGCATGGCCCGTTCGGCGATCACCGCCTGGACCGCCGGGCGTTTCGAGCACATGGCGTCGAGCCGGGTATTCCGCTCGCTGCTGCGCTCGCCGTTGAACAGCTTCGAGACGAGCGGCGCCGGCGCCCATCTCGAGACCATGAACGCCATCGGGCGGCTGAGGGATTTCTACGCCGGCCAGGCCTTCGTGACGATCTTCGACATTCCCTTCGCCCTCCTGTTCCTCGGCCTCCTGGCGGTGTTCGGCGGCTGGCTGGCGCTGGTTCCGGTGGCCCTGCTGGCGGCCATGGTGGTGGTGGGCATCGTCTCCGGCCATCGGCTGCGCGTGCTGCTGAAGCGCCGCATGCTGTTCGATCAGAGCCGCAACAACTTCATCCTGGAGGTGCTGTCCGCCATCCAGACGGTGAAGTCCCTGGCCATGGAGGCGCAATTGCAGCGCCGCCACGACCGGCTGCAGGAAAGCAGCGCCCAGGCCGAATTCCATTCCGCCGACCTGTCCCAGAAGACGGCGGCGCTGGGCCGGCTGTTCTCCAGCCTGACCACCATCCTGGTGGTGGCCCTGGGCAGCCTGCTGGTCATCGAGGGCGACATGTCCACGGGCGTGCTGGCGGCCTGTTCGCTGCTGGCCGGGCGGGCGACCCAGCCCATCCAGCTGGCGCTGGACCGCTGGACGCGGTTCCAGGCCGCCCGCCTGGCCGAGGAGCGGCTGGAAAGTCTGTTGGGCGATGACGATGAGGCCGGCGGCAAGCCTCCGCTGCCGCCGGTGTCCGGGGAAATGACCCTTTCCGGCCTCCACCTCCGCTACGGCACCGGCATCGAGGTCATTGCCGGCCTCGATCTGGCCATCGCGCCCGGCGAGATGATCGGCATCACCGGCGACAGCGGCACCGGCAAGAGCAGCCTGCTGGCCCTGATGGGGGGGCTGGAGGCCCCGACCGCCGGTTCGGTCCGCGTGGACGGCCACGATCTGGCGGCGCACGCCCCCGGCAGCTGCCGCGCCCGGATCGGCTACATCGCCCAGCGGACCGAGCTGTATCGCGGCACCATCCTGGAGAATCTGTCCAGCTTCGACCCGGACCGCATCGAGGCGGCCCGCGAGGTGGCCCGCGAACTGGGGATCGAGCGCTTCGTCGCGCGGCTGCCCCTGGGATATTCCACCCCCGTGGCCAGCGGCCCGCAGGATTCCCTGCCGCGCGGCATCCGCCAGCTGATCGCCATCGGCCGCATCCTGGCCAGCCGGCCCAACATCATCCTGTTCGACGAGGCCAACACCGCCGTCGACGGGGCCGGCAATCAGGCGTTGCGCGACATGCTGGAGCGCCTGAAGGGCAAGGTGACCATCGTCCTGGTCTCGTCGCGCCCGTCCTTGCTCAATCTGGCCGACCGCAGCTTCGAACTGGCCGACGGGCGCCTGTGCCCGGCGGGCCACGAATCCCTGCGGCCGGTGGCGGACAATTCCGCCGCCGCCGCCGCCGCCATGATGGGGCCGATGATCCTCGCCTCCCTGTCGGCCGAGGACGAGGGTGAGCCGGCCTCGCTCGCCGATGCGGATTTCCTGCGCGGCCTGAAGCAGGCCTCTCCCCTGGGGCGCTGCCTGGTGCCTTTGCTGGAGGCCATGCGGTGGTGCACCGATCCCCGCCGCCTCGCCGAGGCCATGCCGCACATCCAGTCCAAGCTGGACATCGTGTCGTTCCGCAACGTCATGGCCAATCTGGGATTCGGCAGTTCCTCCATCGCCATGAGCGGCGAGCCGGTGGAGCCGCGGCTGCTGCCCTGCCTGTTCATGGCGGCGGACGGAGCCCCCATGGTGCTGCTGGACGCCGCCCACGACCACGTCTCCGTCTATGACGGCGCCGATGGCGCCACCCGGAAGGTGCCCCATGGCCGGCTATGGGGCGTCGCCTACTTCTTCGCGGCCATCGACGCCGCCGCCGGCCCCAAGCCCGGGCGCTGGTTCCAGACTCTGATGGAGCGGTTCCGGGGGCTGATCTGGGCCATCCTGGCGCAAAGCCTGCTGATCAATGTCCTGTCGCTGGGCGTGCCGCTGTTCACCATGTCGGTCTACGACAAGGTCGTCGGCAGCGGCGACGCGCGGATGCTGATCGGCATCCTGGGCGGTGTCGGCATCGTCATCGTCGCCGAGCATGTGTTGCAGGAACTGCGCAGCCGGGCCAACGCCTATATGGGGGTCCGGCTCAGCTTCATCACCTCGGCCATGGTGTTCGAGCGCACCCTGGCCCTGCCGCTGCAGATGACCGAGCGGGTGGGAATCGCCGGCCAGCTGGCCCGCTTCCGGGAGCTGGAAAGTTTCCGCACCCTGTTCACCGAGGGGCTGGCGGTGGCCCTGCTCGATTTTCCCTTCGTCTTCCTCTACGTGGTGGTGCTGTTCGTTCTCGGAGGGCCGGTGGCCCTGGTTCCGGTGGTCGCCCTGGGGGCGTTCCTGCTGATCCTGGTCGGCCTGATGCCCCTGGTCCGCGCCCGGGTGGCCGACATGGCCCGCACCGGCAACCAGCGGCAGGAATTCATCGTCGAGACCCTGACCAAGATGCGGTCGCTGCATTCCGACGGGTTGCAGGATATCTGGGAGCAGCGCTTCCGCGCCTATTCCGCCGACGCCGCCATGGCCGGCCGCCATGCCGCCGCCCTGTCGGGGGGGCTGGCCGCCCTGTCCCAGGCCATGGTCATCGCCGCCGGAATCGCCACCATGACGGTGGCGGTGCATCAGGTCCTGGCCGGGCGGATGAGCGCCGGCGCCCTGATCGCCGCCATGATGGTGGTCTGGCGGGTGCTTGCCCCCATGCATGCCGGCTTCTGGCTGCTGCAGCGTCTGGAACAGGCCCGCGGCACCATCCGGCAGGTGGAGAACCTGATGGCGCTCAAGACCGAATCCGAGGAGCGCCCCCTGGGCAGCACCGCCCTGCGGCTGAAGGGGGCGGTGACCTTCTCGCGGGTGTCCATCCGCTATTCCAGCGATGCCGACCCGGCTCTGCTGGGCGTTTCCTTCCAGGCCAATCCCGGAGAGGTGATCGCGGTGGTCGGTCCCGACGGCGCGGGCAAGTCGACCCTTCTGAAGCTGATCGCCGGCCTGTACCAGCCGCAGGCGGGCAACGTGGTGATCGACGACATGGATATCCGCCAGCTCGATCCCGTGGCCCTGCGCAAGGCCATCGCCTACGCCCCCCAGGTGCCGGAGCTGCTGTTCGGCTCCATCGCCCAGAATCTGCGTCTGGCCCATCCCAACGCCAGCGAGGACGATCTTTGGCACGCCCTGGAGATGGCGGGCGTGCGCGATGAGGTGTCTGATCTTCCCTCCGGTCTGGACACCAGGGTGGGCGACGCCCGCAACAACCTGATTCCCGGCGCCCTGGCCCAGGGCCTGTCCCTGGCCCGCGCCTATCTGAAGCGCAGCCCGATCATCCTGCTGGACGAGCCGGTGACCGGCCTGGATTCCGAGGGCGACCGCAAGTTCCGCGAGTTCATCGAGTGGACCCGGGGGCTGGCCACCATCTTCCTGGTGACCCACCGTCCCAGCCATCTGTCGCTGGCCGACCAGATCCTTGTCCTGGACAAGGGGGCGATCCGCATCTCGGGTCCGGCCTCCGAGGTCCGGGCCAAGCTGGCGGGATAGAGCAATGGAGAGCAAAGCCATGACCCTGTTGGACAGCCTTCCCCTGCTCGGCGCGCTCCAGGCCGCCATCCTGCTGGGCTACCTGCTGCTGCGCCGCCGGGTCGATTTCGCCCGCACCGCCCTGGAACTGGCCCTGCTGGTCAGCATCGCGCTCGGCCTGTTCGCCGTTCCCGGCGGCGGCAACCGCCTGGGATTGGGGGCGTGGGGCGGGCTGGCCTGGGCCGTCGCCATCCCGGCGGCGGCGGCGTTCGCCTACGAGTTGCTGGGGATTCGCCTGGATCGCTGGGTCCGGCTGATGGGCTGGCTGGCGCTTGGCCCGGTCCTGATGGCGGCGGGAGCCTGGTTCGGGCCGGACGGTTGGCTGCCGGTCCTTCAGTCCTGCTGGCTGATGGTCATGGGATTCGGCGGCCTGTGGCTGATCGGCCGGCGCATGGGCGCGGTCTCGGCCCTGCTGCAGCGTCCCATGGGGGGCACCCGTCTGTTCGCGGCCGGCGCCCTGGCCGGCATCCTGGGGGTGCGGGGGCTGGTGGAACTGGCCTTCCTGGGCAGCCCGGCCATGGCCGCCGACGCCGCCCGCTGGGGCGCCTTCGGCTGGTTCATCGGCCTCAGCCTCCTGATGCTCTCGCTGACCCGCCTCTATCCCGAAACGGCGGAAACGGCGCTCGAGCTGAACGATTACGAGAGCATCGACCATTTCCGCCGCCACCTCGCCCATGCGGTGGTGTTCGAGGAGGGCGGCGTCGGCCCGCTGGCACGGGCCTCGGTGCTGACCACCATCCTGACGGTGCTGGCGCTGCTGGGCTGGAGCGCCGTCACCCCGGTCAAGGAAGTGGCCGCCACCAGCGGGCAGGTGGTGCCCTCCAGCCAGATCCGCCCCATCCAGCACCTGGAGGGCGGCATCGTCGCCGAGGTCCTGGTGCGCGAGGGGCAGCTTGTCGAGAGGGGCGAGGTGCTGCTGCGCCTCGATCCCGCCCAGGCGGTGGCGGAACTGGAGCAGATCAAGGTGCGCGAGGCCGGCCTGGAATTGCGTTCCGAGCGCCTGCGCGCCTTCGCCGAGGGGCGCGGCCCGGATTTCTCCCATGCCGGCGGCGGAATGGGTGATTCCCAGGTCAGCGACCAGAACACCATCTTCAAGGCGCAGGAAGCCTCCCGCGGCGCCGGCGTGGCCGTCCTGGCGACCCAGATCGCCCAACGCCGCTCCGAGATCAGCCAGTACGAAGGCCAGCATGCCGCCCTGGGCGAGCAGCTCAAGCTGGTGGAGCGCGAGGTGCGCATCCGCGAGGACCTGCTGGCCAAGGGGTTGAATTCCCAGGTGTCGTTCCTGATCATCAAGCGGGAGTCCGAACGCCTCAAGGGCGAGCGTTCCAGGCTGTTGGCCCAGATCCGCACCTCGCGCGAGGCGCTTTCCGAGGCGGAATCGCGCCTGCAGGACCAGCGCAGCAAGCTGGCCCAGGACGCCTTGACCGAAATGGGCACCGCCGGCGCCGAGCTGGCCCAGCTGCGCGAGACGCGGGCCAAGCTGGAGGACCGGGTGCAGCGGCTGGCCCTGGTCGCCCCGGTGCGCGGCATCGTCCAGGAACTGAGCGTCGCCAGCCCCGGCGCGGTGATTCCCCAGGGCGGGCTGGTCACCAAGATCGTCCCGGTGGACGACACCCTGCTGGTGGAGAACCAGATCCAGCCCCGCGACGTGGGGCATGTGCAACCCGGCCAGCCGGTGCGCATCAAGGTCTCCAGCTACGACTTCGCCCGTTTCGGCGCGGTCGACGGCGTTCTGACCCAGATTTCACCCTCCACCTTCCTCGACGAGGACAAGCTGCCCTACTACAAGGGGGTGGTGGCCCTGGCCAAGAGCCATGTGGGCGACGATCCGGAGCGTAACCGCATCCTGCCCGGCATGACGGTGCAGGCCGACGTGGTCACCGGCGAGAAGACCATCCTGCAATACCTGCTCAAGCCGATCCAACTGGCGGCGTCCCAGGCGTTCCGGGAACGTTGAGCGTATCCATGGGGCAAGGGTGTGGCCTCCCGGTCACTCCTCCCGAAGTTCAGCCCGCCTCCCCGAGCAGTTCTGCGCTTCCCGGAATGCAATGCCGTTTACGCCTATAACCGTCGATATTTGCGACTCGTCCATGATAAAGTCGTAATGGTGATAAATTATATCGCCAGGAACTCCTTCCGGGGAGCTGCGGGGGGGTAGTCCCATGGCCGCGACTTCAGAGCCCGTCCCTCTCAGGGCGAGAAAGCCCTCTCGCTCATCCTCTCCGCCAAGGCATGGCGAAGCGGAAGTGGCGAGACATCCTCTTGCCGATGTGCTTCCCTCGGCCGAACGGCTCCTCCATGAACTCCGCGTCCATCAGATCGAACTGGAGATGCAGAACGAGGAGTTGCGCCGGGCTCAACTGGCCCTGGAGGAATCCCGCGACCGCTATGTCGATCTCTATGATTTCGCTCCGGTCGGCTATGTCACCCTGTCCGGCAACGGCCTGATCCAGGATATCAACCTGACCGCCACGACCCTCCTGGGGATGGATCGGATCGGGCTGTGGCAAACGCGCTTCAGCGCCCTGGTGGCGGTGGAGGACTGCGATTGCTGGCACCGCTTTCTCATGTCGGTGATGCGCGACGCCGACAAGACGCGGCGAAGCGTCGAACTCTCCCTGGTGCGTCATGACGGACGGAGTTTCCACGCCCAGCTGGATTGCGTGCGCATCGCCGGAGACGCCCAGGATTCCAGCCTCCGCATCGCGCTGACCGACATCACCGCGCGCAAGCAGGCCGAGGCGGAGCAGCGCGCCGTCCTGCAGATGGAACACCTGCGCCAACTGGCCGTCGAGGAAATGCTGACCGAGCAACGGGAGCGCCACGCCATCGCCACCGATCTGCATGACGGCCTGGGACAGACGCTGCATGTGGCCCGGATCAAGCTGGGGACCCTGGCGAAGGGCGTGGCGGCGGGCAGCGGCGTCACCTCCCAGATCGACGAGTTGAGCGGTCTGCTCGCCGAGGCCAGCCGTGAAGTGCGCTCGCTGACCTCCAAGCTCAGCCCGCCGGCCCTGATGGACCTGGGGCTGGTGCCGGCCCTGTCGTGGCTGGCCGCCGAGATGGAGCGGGTCTACGGGCTGACGGTCAGTGTGGATGATGACGGCGCCCCCAAGCCCCTGACCCAGTCCCAGGCGGCCATCCTGTTCCGGGCGGTGCGCGAGTTGCTGATCAACGTCGCCAAGCACGCGGGAACCGCCGCCGCGCGCGTCGAAATCCGCACTATCGGCCGCCAGTTGAGACTGATCGTCGAGGACAAGGGAAGCGGTATCGGCAATTGGCGGGGGACGGTGATGGACGGCAAGGGTTTCGGCCTGCCCAGCGTTCACGAGCGCACCGCCTTCCTTGGGGGAACCATGGGCGTCAAGACCAGCCCGGGCGACGGCACCACCGTCATCCTCGAAATCCCCCTCGAGTCGCCGGAGCGGGCGCCATGACCATCCGGGTGATGCTTGCCGACGACCACCGCATGTTCCGCGAGGCGCTCCGCATCCCGCTGGAGGCCGAGCCGGACGTGGAGATCGTCGCCGAGGCCAGTTCCGGCGCCGATACCCTGGCCTCCCTCGAGTGGGCCTGCCCGGACGTCCTGGTCCTCGACATCGGCCTGCCGGACCTCAACGGTATCGAGGTGGCCCGTATGGCGATCAGGCAACATCCGTCCTTGCGCATCGTCGCGCTGTCGGGCTTCGCCGACCGCATCTATATCGAGGAGATGCTGAAGGCCGGAGCCCACGGCTATGTGGTCAAGTCGTCCGGAGCCGACGAACTGGTGTCGGCCATCCGCACCGTGGCGGGCGGGCGCAGCTTTCTTTCGCCCGAAGCGACCCAGGTCATGCTCCGCCGCATCCAGCCCGACCAAGGCGCCGTGGCGCCGCCGCCCAGCGTCCTCGGCAAGCGCGAGCGGGAGGTGCTGAGCCTGCTGGCCGGCGGCAAGCGTTCCGCCGAGATCGCCGCCAGCCTCGGCATCACGGTCGGGACGGTGGAGGTCCACCGCCGCAACATCAAGCAGAAGCTCGGGATAAACTGCACCGCCGACCTGACCCGCTATGCCATCCATGAGGGGCTCATTCCCTCCTGAAACCGGCGCTACCAAGTTTCGGGTAGTGTCGCTAAGGGCGGGGCGGAATTGTTCCATCCCACCGATGCGCTACCATGTTGGGCCGTCCCGGCGATCTGCTATCCGGGAAAGATCGCTTCATGCATCTGCTGCTGATCAATCCAAAATTCCCCGAAAGCTTCTGGAGCTTCCGCTGGGCCATCGATCAGGTGCTGCCGGGTAAGCGGGCGGTCAATCCGCCCCTCGGCCTGGCGACGCTGGCGGCCCTGTGCCCCGCCCATTGGCGGGTCGAGATCGTCGACGAGAATATCGAGGAGATTCCCCATGCCACCACCGCCGACATCGTCGGGGTGTGCGGCATGGGTGTCCAGTTCGCCCGTCAGCGCGAATTGCTGGACCATTACCGCGACCAGGGGCATTACGTGGTGGCGGGGGGCAGCTACGCCTCCCTGTGTCACGACGATTACGTCCCGATGGCCCATACGGTGGTGGCCGGCGAGGCCGAATATGTCTGGAAGGAATTCTGCCGCGACTTCGAGGCGGGAACGCCCAAGCCCCTCTACCACGAGACCGGAACGGTGGCGCTGGCCGATTCGCCGGTTCCCCGCTACGACCTGCTCCGGCTGGACGCCTATTCCAACGTCACCATCCAGTTCTCGCGCGGGTGTCCGTTCCGTTGCGAGTTCTGCGACATCATCGTGATGTTCGGGCGCCGTCCGCGGGTCAAGGGCCTGGACCAGATCGGGCGGGAACTGGACCAGTTGCGCCGCTTCGGCGCCCGCAGCGTGTTCTTCGTGGACGACAACCTGATCGGCAATCCGAAGGAAGCCAAGGAATTGCTGCGCTTCCTGGCCGCCTACCAGCAGCGGCACGGCTACATGTTCAGCTTCGGCACCGAGGCGTCGCTCAACATGGCCCAGGACGACGAATTGCTGAATCTGTTCCGCGCCGCCAATTTCGGCTGGGTGTTCATCGGCATCGAGACGACCGATCCCGTCGGCCTGAAGGAAACCGGCAAGACCCAGAATCTGCGGGAAGACACCCTGACGGCGGTGCGGCGCATCTACGCCCACGGCATCGACGTGCTGGGCGGCTTTATCATCGGCTTCGACCACGATACCCTGGACACCTTCGAGCACCAGTACCGCTTCATCACCGAGGCGGGCATCCAGTCGGCGATGATCGGCCTGCTCATGGCGTTACCGCGTACCCCGCTGCACGAGCGGATGCAGAAGGAGGGCCGCCTGCGGCCCATGGAAAGGCATTCGGACAACACCTGCCTGACCACCAACATCGTGCCGAAATGCATGAGCGCCGAGGCCATGGCCGCCGCCTACCAGACCCTTTACGGCCGCCTGCTCACCGGCCCGGAGATCGGGCGGCGCATCCGCAACAAGGCGGTGCATCTGCGCGTCCCGGTCTACGGCAGCGGCTATTCCATGCGCCAACGGGTCGGCATCGTCGCCCGCCTGCTGGTCAAGGGCATCCTGTCGGGTGGCGTGTCCACCCTGGTGCCGTTCGTGCGCAGTTTTCCGTTCCTGGCGCCATCGCGCATTCCCATGGTCATTTCCGACTGGATCATCGGATTGTCCATGAAGGCGTTCGCCGAACGGCACCTGACCGGTGCCGTCCCGCGGCAGGAGGCCGACTGAACGCCGCCGGCCTCAATCCGGCTTTGCCGCCGGCGGGCCGGCGGGGCGGGGCGCCTTCTTGCCCATCCGGCTGTCGTCGCTGAACACCGACACCGCCTCGGGAATCTTCTTCACCGCCGATTTGGGTTTTTTCGGCTCGCGGCCGCTACGCTTTTGTCCCTTGGCCATCTCTATTCTCCTGTTCGCATCAGGCGGTCACGGGACCGCACCGGCGTGTTCCGGACACGGGATACCGCATCCCTGAATCCCTGGCCCCAGCGTTCCCGCTCCACCGGCAGCAGGTAGGGGTTGAGACGGTCGGCCTCCCCGTCCATATCGGCCGGATCGGAATCGGCGTATTGCCGTCCCACGCCCCATCCCCCGGCGTAGATCCGGCTGAGTTGGAACGACGTGCTGTCTGACATGGCCCTCCCCTCCCTTTCCTCCGGCTAGGACGTCCGGGTGCTGCAATAGCTCCGCCAGACCGGAGCCAGATCGGCGGGATCGTCGAAGTCGATGCTCACCATGCCTTGATCGAAGCGGGTGCCCCGGCCGAAATGCCAGTCTCCCGACGGATGCGAGGTGTTGAGGAACACGGCCAGCCTGTTCATCCCATCGATCCCGGGGGAGATGGGAAAGGTCATCATGTTGACGGTCATGTCCGATACTCCTGTTGCCGCTCAACCGACATGGGGGCGCAACACGCTCCAGAGCGCGATCATGATAATCAGGGCAAGTGGGACGAGGACCGGCGGAACCATCCATTCCTTCAGTTCAAAGGGAGCTTTGGGGAGTTGATTGCTCATTTTCTCGTCCTCCGCCGGCGTATCGGTCTCCGGCAATTGATATATAATGTCATACAGTAATATTGCAAATCACCGCCTCATATTAATTTGGATTTATCAAATCAATTTGAGTGAATATACCGGCTTATGGGTAGCCATTGTAATGATTTGTGCGGATTTTTGTTTTTCAATCCATGGTGTATTATTAGGTAAAGCCTTGGTCGGCTGAAGCGGTCAGGGGCCCGCTGACACTGTGAAAGAAGCGGAAGAATCCGATGTCCAGTCTTACTCAGCTGATTGCCGGGCTCCATGCCCGCAAGGGTTATGACCGGATCGCCGCTGCCCATCTGCTGGAATCCGGCTTTCATGGCGAGGTGGATGCGGCCGCCGAGCGTATCGGCGCGCTGTGCTCCAAGGCCTGCGCCCGCCTGTCGGCCCAGGCCTTGTCCCTTGAGGCGAGGTTGCGGAGCATTGCCGATGCCGCGCCATCGCACCCGGATCAGGCCCTCCGGCACGAAGCGGATGCCGGAACCGCCAGGCTGGAAGCAACCGGCAATGCCGCCTTGGAGGAGATTCACATCCTGGCGGTGACGCTATCCTTGAAGACGCAGGAGGCTGCCGGACGCGCCGCCGATGCCTTGGGGGAATGCTCCGAGGCCTGCCGCCCCGAATCCGGTTTGGCCGCAAATATCGTTCTGGATGCCGCCGACCATGTATCGGCGGCCCTGCGGCGGAGATCGACCGCCGCAAGCCGCGATATTCGGGCGACACTCGGGAGCGCCGGCCGCAGAATCGAGGCGGTTGCCGGAAAGACGGCAAGCGCTGGGATTGGTGTTTCTCGCATATAATTTATACCCTGAATGGTATATTCTTTTATCCCATGGCATGAGGTTATGCCGGTGATGTCCTTGGGTGGAAGGGGCCTTTGATGATCCAGGACCCCGGCGGGGACGTATCGCCGTCCCCCGAACGCCTTCTCCACGAGCTTCGCGTCCACCAGGCTGAACTGGAGATGCAGAACGACGAATTGCGGCGGACCCAATTGGCGCTGGAGGAATCCCGCGACCGTTATGTGGATCTCTACGAGTTCGCCCCGGTCGGCTACCTGATCCTGTCCAACACCGGCGTAATCACCGAGATCAACCTGACCGGCGCCTCCATGCTGGGAACGGAGCGCACCAAGGTGATTTCCCGGCGCTTCGACGCCTTCATCGCTGCCGCCGACACCGATCGCTGGCACAGGCATCTGGTGTATGCCCTGCACCACCCCGGCCGGCACGAATGCGAACTGGCCCTATTGCGGGGCGACGGCAGCGAATTTGCCGGCCACCTCGATTGCCTGCTGCAGGGGCTGGAGGCGGCCCCGGTCCTGCGCGTCGCCCTGGCCGATATCACCGCGCGCAAGCGGGCCGAAGCGGAACTGGCCACGACCCGCGAGGCGCTGCTGCGGGCCAACGAGAGGCTGCGGACCTCGAATCATGATCTGGAGCAGTTCGCCTACGTGGCATCCCACGACCTGCAGGAACCGCTGCGCATGGTCGTCAGCTACGGCCAGTTGCTGGAGAAGAAATACCACGACCGGCTGGACAATGACGCCCATGCCTTCATCGGCTTCATGGTCGAGGGCGGAGCCAGGATGCAGGCCATGGTCACCGATCTGCTGGAATTCTCGCGGGTCGACCGCATGGGGGGGAAGCAGGAATCCTTCGGCAGCGGCGAGGCCGTGGCCGAAGCTCTGTTCGGCCTGTCCCAATCCATGGCCGAGGCCGGGGCCAAGGTGGACCATGCCGGCCTGCCCGGTATCGTCTACGACCGCCACCAATTCATCCGCCTGATGCAGAACCTGATCGGCAACGCCGTGAAGTACCGCGATCCAGCCTGCCCGCCGAAGATCGCCATCGCCGCCCGGCGCGACGGGCACCAATGGGTGTTTTCGGTCACCGACAACGGCATCGGGATCGATCCGGCCTATTTCGAGCAGATTTTCGCCGTTTTCCGCCGCCTCCATACCCGCGACCAGTACAGCGGCACCGGTATCGGTCTTGCCGTGTGCAAGAAGATCGTCGAACATCACGGCGGCCGCATCTGGGTGGAGGCCAATCCCGGGGCAGGCTGCACGTTCTTCTTCACGGCACCGGACCCCTGACGCCGCACGTCAAGGGCGCCCAATCCCGCCAGGGTTCAGGAGTCTTTCTGGTGACGAGCAAAGCCTTGCCCAAGCCCCCCGCCGCCGAACTGTCCATTGTCGGGCTAGGAGCGTCAGCCGGCGGGCTGGAGGCGTTCGAGACCTTCTTCCGCAATCTGCCCGCCGATACCGGCATGGGCTTCGTGCTGGTCTCCCATCTCGACCCCAGTCACACCAGCATCCTTACCGAGATCCTGCAGCGGACCACCACCATGCCGGTGGTCGAGGCCACCGACCAGATGGTGGTGGAAGCCAACCGGGTCCACGTCATCCCACCCAATCGCGACATGACCCTGTTCCAGGGCCGTCTGCAACTCAGCCTGCCGGAACGGCCGCGCGGCCAGCGCATGCCCATCGACGCCTTCCTGCGTTCGCTGGCCGAGGACCGGGGCGAGAACGCCGTCGGCATCATCCTGTCGGGCACCGGTTCGGACGGGACCCTGGGCCTGCGCGCCATTCTGGGAGGCGGCGGCGTCAGTCTGGTGCAGGACCCGGCCACCGCCCAATACGACGGCATGCCGATCAGCGCCATCCATGCCGGCTTCGCCACCCATGTCCTGGCGCCCGAACTGATGCCCGGCGTCTTGCAGGCCAAATGGCGCCGCCAGGGGATCGTCAAGGAAACAGCCCCCACCCCGGCGACCATCGGCGGCATGAACCAGATCATGATGCTGTTGCGCTCGGGCACCGGCCACGACTTCTCCGGCTACAAGAAAAGCACCATCGGCCGGCGCATCGAGCGGCGGATGGCCCAGCACGACATCGAGGACATCGAACTCTACGCCCGCTACCTCAAGGGACATCCGGCTGAGATCCTGATTCTGTTCAAGGAACTGCTGATCAACGTCACCAGCTTTTTCCGCGACTCCGAAGCCTTCGCGATCCTGAAAAAGGACGTCCTGCCGCAGATTCTCGCCGACAAGCCCGACGATTACGTGGTCCGCCTGTGGGTCGCCGGCTGCGCCACCGGCGAGGAAGCCTACTCCATCGCCATGGTGCTGCGCGAGGTCATGGAGGAATCCGGCCAGGAGTTGAGGGTCCAGCTCTACAGCACCGACCTCGACGATGACGCCATCGCCACGGCGCGCACCGGCTTCTACCCCCCCAACATCACCCAGGATGTTTCGCCCGAGCGGCTGCGCCGCTTCTTTATCAAGGAAGACAGCGGCTACCGGGTGAAAAAGGAAATCCGCGAGATGGTGGTGTTCGCCATCCAGAACGTCATCAAGGACCCGCCCTTCACCAGGATGGATCTGGTCAGCTGCCGCAACCTGATGATCTATCTGGAAGCCGAGTTGCAGAACCGCCTGATTCCGGCCTTCCACTATGCCCTGAAGACCGGGGGCGTACTGTTCCTGTCGCCGTCCGAGAGCATCGGCGGCCATACCGAGCTGTTTTCCCCGCTCAGCCGGAAGTGGAAGTTGTACCGGACGGCCCCGTCCATCGCCTCGACCCGCGCCATGATGGCCAGCGGCCTGTCCTGGGCCACCGGCGCCACCCGCAGCCCCCCCGTGGAAGTGATGACCAAGACCAAGGAAACCAATATCGCCGAACTGACCCGCCGGGCGCTGGTCCAGTCCTTCGCCCCGGTCTCGGTGATGACCGATTGCAAGGGTGACATTCTCTATGTCCACGGCGACACCAGCCGCTATCTGCGGCCGCCGCCCGGGCAGGCCACCCTCAACGCCGTCGAGATGGCCCACGAAGGCTTGCAGCTTGAATTGCGGACGGCGCTGGGCCAGGCGGTCAGCCACGGCACGCCGACCCTGGAGCGGGACGTGTCGTTCATGGTCGGCGCCGAGGTCCGCCGGGTCAGCCTGGGGGTCAGGCCGCTGCCGGACCCCGAGCCCGGCCTGGGACTGGTTCTGGTCAGCTTCCAGGAACTGCCCGCTCTCTCTTCCGGCAAGCCGGCCCGCCGCCGGCGCGCCACCGGCTCCATCGACCGCCAGCGCACCGAGGAACTGGAGCGCGACCTGGCCTATACAAGGGAAAACCTCCAGGCCACCATCGAGGAGCAGCAATCCTCCAACGAGGAACTGAAATCCGCCAACGAAGAGATGCAATCCACCAACGAGGAACTGCAATCCACCAACGAGGAGCTGGAAACCTCCAAGGAGGAGCTGCAATCGGTCAACGAGGAGCTGATCACCGTCAACGCCGAACTGCAGGCCAAGATCGAGCAATTGGCCGGCATGCAGAACGACATGAAGAACCTGCTCGACAATATCAATGTCGGCACCATCTTCCTCGACGACCGCCTGGCCATCCGCCGCTTCACCCGCGAGGCGGCCAAGGTCTACCGCCTGGTCAATACCGATGTCGGGCGTCCCTTGGGCGACATCAAATCCGACCTGGACGACGAGGACCTGCTGAGCAAGGCGCAAACGGTGATCGAAACCCTGATCCCCTACGAGCGGGAGGTGCGCACCACCGGCGGCGACTGGTACCTGACCCGCATCCAGCCCTACCGCACCCTGGACAACGTCATCGACGGCGTGGTGATCACCTTCGCCAACGTCAGCGCCCGCGTGGCCGCCGAACAGGCCGAGCAGGAGGGCCACGACATCGCCGAGAGCATTGCCGATGTCGTGGACAGGCCCATGCTGGTGCTGGACGGCGCCTTCACCGTCATCTTCGCCAACAATGCGTTCTATCGCGGCTTCAAGGCCTCGCCGGCCGAGACGCGGGGACGGTCGGTCTACGCCCTGGAAAACCATACGTGGGATACCCCGGCGCTGCGGGACCTGCTCGAAACCGTCCTGCCCAACCAGCAGAGCTTCGACGGCTTCTTGCTGGACAACCGCCAGATGCGGCTCAGTGGCCGGCGAATCGTTTGCGGAGCCAGTAACAGGCCATTGATTCTCCTGACGTTCGAGGAAGGCGTCGCCGGATAGCCCCACGGGGGGAAACGCCATGCGTATCCAGGACCTGCCCGTCGATGCCGTCTACGACGCCCTGGTCACCGGACCCGAGGGGCTTTCCGCCGCCGAGGCGGCGCGGCGTCTGGCGGAGTACGGAATCAACCAGGTCGAACGGATTGCCCCGGAATCCCTGCCGCTGCGTTTTGCCCGCCAGTTCACCCATCTGTTCGCGGTGGTGCTGTGGCTGGCGGCGGCCCTGGCCTTTTTCGCCGAGACTTTCCAGCCCGGGCAGGGCATGGGCACGCTGGGCATCGCCATCATCCTGGTGATCGCCATCAACGGCAGCTTCTCGTTCTTCCAGGAATATCGCAGCGAACGGGCCTTGGAATCCCTGATCCTGCTGTTGCCGCTCAAGATCAAGGCGCGGCGCGGCGGCGAACTGGTCGAGGTCCCGGCCACCCAGCTGGTGCCGGGCGACGTGGTGGTGCTGGAGGAAGGCAACGCGGTGCCGGCCGATTGCCGCGTCGTGCGCTCCATGGGCGTGCAGGTCAATCTGGCGTCCATCACCGGGGAATCGGTGCCGGTGGTCAGGGATGCCGATGCCGACCCCCATGCCGAGCTCGGCGCCGCCCGCAACGTCCTGCCGGCCGGAGCCGATATCGCCGCCGGCGAGGCCGAGGCGGTGGTGTTCGCCACCGGCATGCGCACCATGCTGGGTGCCATCGCCCACCTGACCCAGACCGCCGGCCAGCAGGCCTCGCCGCTGCAAAAGGAGGTCCTGCGGTTGTCGCGCATCATCACCGTGTTGGCGATGGGCAGCGGCGTGGCGTTCTTCGCCATCGGCATGAGCGGCGGCATGGACATCTGGCATGCCTCGATCTTCGCCATCGGGCTGATGGTCGCCAATGTGCCCGAGGGGCTGTTGCCCACCGTCACCCTGGCCCTGGCCATGGCCAGCCGGCGGCTGGCCCGCAAGAACGTGCTGGTGCGCAAGCTGACCGGCGTCGAGACCCTGGGCTCGGCCACCGTCATCTGCACCGACAAGACCGGCACCCTGACCGAGAACCGCATGCGGGCCAGGCAGGTCTTCATGGCCGGACGCCTGATGGAGGCCGATGCCGTCGCCGATGCCGGCCTGGCCGGAAAGCTGGCCCTGGAGACCGCCGCCCTGTGCCAGACCCTGGATGTGGTGGATCGGCAATTGGTGGGCGACCCCACCGAGATCGCCCTGGTGGAACTGGCCGGAGGCATGCCCGCCGGCGAGCCCCTCGACGGTATTTCCTTCGATTCCACCCGCCGCCGCATGGCCCTGCTGTATGCCGGCGAGAGCGGCGCGGTGCTGCATGTGAAGGGGGCGCTGGAGGCGTTGCTGCCGCTCTGCGGCCGGGTCGCCGATTCCGATGGTGTCCGAAGCATCGCCGAGACCGACCGCAAGGCCCTGCTGCAGGCCGAGATCGATATGGCCGAGGCGGGCATGCGGGTGCTGGCCCTGGCCCGCCGGGAGATGGCGCCCGGCACCGCCAAGGAGTTGTGGGAACAGGATCTGGTGCTGCTGGGCCTGATCGGGCTGCAGGACCCGCCGCGCCCCGAGGTTCCCGACGCGGTGGCCCGCTGCCGGGGGGCCGGCATCAAGGTGATCATGGTGACCGGCGACCATCCCCGCACCGCCGAGGCGGTCGCCCGGCAGGTGGGGCTGGTCACGCGGCGCCACCCGCGCATCATCGTCGGAGATCACCTGCAGCGCATGTCCAAGACCCAGCTGCAACTGGCGCTGGACGCCCCCGAGATCATCTTCGCCCGGACCCGCGCCGATCAGAAATGGCGCATCGTCGATGCATTGCAGGCCAAGGGCGAAGTGGTGGCGGTTACCGGTGACGGCGTCAACGACGCGCCGGCCCTCAAACAGGCCGATATCGGCATCGCCATGGGGGCCTCGGGCACCGACGTGGCGCGCCAGGCCGCCGACATGGTCCTGTTGGACGATAACTTCGCCAGCATCGTCGCCGCCATCGAGGAAGGCCGCGCGGTGTTCGACAATATCCGCAAGTTCCTGACCTATATCCTGACCTCCAACATTCCCGAGATGGTGCCCTATCTGCTGTTCGCCGTGTTCAACGTGCCCCTGGCCCTGACGGTGGTGCAAATCCTGGCCATCGACCTGGGCACCGACATGGTGCCGGCCCTGGCCCTGGCGGTGGAGCGCCCCCGGGCCGGCGTGATGACCCGCCCGCCACGCGCCCGCGGCGAGCGCCTGATCGACAGCGCCCTGCTGGCCCGCGCCTACGGTTTCCTCGGTCCGCTGCAGGCGGCGGGCGCCATGGCGGCGTTCTTCCTGGTCCTCACCGGAGGCGGCTGGTCCTGGGGCCGGGAGCTTCCAGTGGATTCGGCGCTTTATCTGCGGGCCACCACCGCCTGCCTCGCCACCGTGGTGGTCATGCAGATGGCCAACCTGTTCGCCTGCCGCAGCCATGACCTCTCGGCGTTCCGGCCGAGCCCCGGAACCAACCGCCTGATCCCCGCCGGACTGATTTTCGAGGGCGCCCTGATCGCCGCCCTGGTTTATTCGCCGCTCGGCAACACCCTGTTCGCCACCGTTCCGCTGGCGGCGGCCGACTGGCTGCGGGCCGGCCTGTTCGCCGCGCTGCTGCTGCTGGCCGAAGAGGCGAGGAAGCTTGTCATTCGTCTGAGCCCCAGGGACGCCCCCTTGCCGAAATGATCCACCTGGACGGAAGGGACGGCCACGAAGGGAGTTTCCGCAACGCGCCGGATGATCATGGGGCATGATAGCCTCCTTGCGTATTGCGGCGGTCGTCCAGGAGAGGAGCAGCCCATGAACATCACCCGGCCGGAAAAGGATTCCTTCGGCATCATCCAGGTGCCGGAGCCCCGTATATGGGGAGCCCAGACCCAACGCTCGCTGGACTATTTCGCCATCTCCGGCGAACGCATGCCGACCGAGATGATCCTCGCCCTGGCTCGGGTGAAGGGCGCCTGTGCCCGGGTCAATGCCGGGCTGGGCCTGCTGGCCGCCGACACGGCCGACGCCATCGCCGCCGCTGCGCAGGAGGTGCTGTCCGGCCGGCATGAGCAGGAATTCCCCCTGTCGGTCTGGCAGACCGGCTCCGGCACCCAGACCAACATGAACATCAACGAGGTGCTGGCCAACCGCGCCTCGGAAATCCTGGGGGGCGAGCGCGGCCTGAACCGTCGCGTGCACGCCAATGACCACGTTAATCTGGGGCAATCCTCCAACGACGTCTTTCCCACCGCCATGCACGTGGCCGCCGCCATGGCCATGACCGGCGCCCTGTTGCCGTCGCTCGCCGGCCTGCGGACCACCCTGGCGGGGCTGGCCGGCGAGTTCGCCGCCATCGTCAAGATCGGCCGCACCCATCTGCAGGATGCCACGCCGCTGACCCTGGGGCAGGAGTTCTCCGGCTACGTGGCGCAACTGGACCACGCCGAAGCGGTGCTGAACGGGGTGCTGCCGTCGCTGTATCCGCTGGCCATCGGCGGTACCGCTGTGGGGACCGGGCTCAACACCCACCCGGAATTCGGCGCCCGCGTCGCGGCGGAGCTGGCGCGAACCTGCGGTCTGGCGTTCAGGTCGGCCGAAAACAAATTCGCCGCCCTGGCCGCCCATGACGGACTGGTGGCCGCCCATGGCGCCATCAAGACCCTGGCGGTGGCGTTGATGAAGATCGCCAACGACATCCGCTGGCTGGCCTCCGGCCCCCGCTCGGGGCTGGGCGAGATCAGCCTGCCGGAGAACGAGCCCGGCAGCTCGATCATGCCCGGCAAGGTCAACCCCACCCAATGCGAGGCCTTGACCATGGCCTGCTGCCAGGTCATGGGCAACGACGTGGCCGTCACCCTGGGCGGCGCCTCGGGCAATTTCGAGCTGAACGTCTTCAAGCCGCTGATCGCCCACAATGTCCTGCAAAGCCTCCGTCTGATGGCCGACGGCATGGCGAGCTTCGAGCGCCACTGCGTGCGCGGCATCACCGCCAACCGCCAGCGTATCGGCCAATTGCTGGATCAGTCGCTGATGCTGGTGACCGCCCTGGCGCCCCATATCGGCTATGACCGCGCCGCAGAGATCGCCAAGCGCGCCCACGGCGACGGCCTGACCCTGCGTCAGGCGGCCCTGGCGACGGGCTATGTCACGGCGGAGCAGTTCGAGGCCTGGGTGGACCCGGCGAACATGGTCTGACGCACCTTTGTCGACGGCGGTTGGGGAATTTCACCGCCATCCATGATGCGAACCGACACCGCCGCTTGAAACTTGCCGCACCGCATCAAATATGCAAAGACTTACCGAATTAACCCGGAGAGTCTTGCCGTGAGCCGTTCGACCCTGATCCATCCTCTGGCCGAGCCGCCGGAAGCCGCGCAATTGCTGGAGGTGGCGCCGGGGGTGCGGTGGATTCGCATGCCGCTGCCCTTCGCCCTCGACCACATCAATCTGTGGGTTCTCGACGACGGCGAGGGTGTGGTGCTGGTGGATACCGGCCTGGGCAACGACGCCACCAAGGCCCTGTGGGAGGAGATCTTCGCCGGGCCGCTGAAGGGCAGGGCGGTCAACCGGCTGGTCGCCACCCATTTCCATCCCGACCACATGGGCCTCGCCGGCTGGCTGTGCGACCGACTGGACGTGGATCTCACCGCCATGATGCGCGAATGGCTGTTCGGCCGCATGCTGTGGCTGGAGGACAGCGCCGATTTCGTCGCCAACCAGCTGCGCTACTACACCCGCATCGGCCTGGATGCCGAGCAGCTGGAGGGCGTCAAGGAGCGCCGCAACACCTATCGTTCGCGCATCGGCGTGATGCCGGTGCGGGTCATCGGTATCCGCCACGGCGACACGCTGTCCATCGGCGGCCGCACATGGCGGGTGATCGAGGGCGGCGGCCATTCCCCCGAGCATGCCTGCCTGTATTGCGAGGAGGCCGGGTTGCTGATCTCCGGCGATCAGGTGCTGCCGCGCATCTCGCCCATCGTCGGCGTCTGGCCGCAGCAGCCGGAATCCGAGCCGCTGTCCCTGTTCCTCGACGCCCTGGACCGTCTGCGCCAGTTGCCGGCGGAGACCCTGGTTCTGCCCTCCCACGGCCTGCCGTTCCGGGGATTGCATACCCGCATCGACGACCTCAAGGCCCACCATGCCGAGCGCCTGGACAAGACCCTGGAGGCCTGTGCCCAGCCGTCCACGGCGGTGCAGGTGCTGAGGGTGCTGTTCACCCGTCCCCTGGACGCCCATCAGCTGGGCTTCGCCACCGGCGAGACCCTGGCCCATCTCCATCACCTGATGAAGCTGGGCAGCGTGGCGCGGAGTCTGGAGGAAGACGGGGTCTGGCGCTATCGCCGGGTCTGAGTTTCAATAGACTGGAGGCATTGGGAGGCTGTGCCTCCCAATGGGGGATCGGGGCGCAAGCCCCGATGTCACCCCGCGCAGGCCACGCCTTCCGGCTTGCAGTACAGCCCGTACAGGGTGTCGATCACCGCGCGGGCCTCGATGCCGGCCAGGGAATAGAAGATGGTCTGGGCCTGGCGTCTTGTGGTGACCAGAGAGTCGCGGCGCAGGCGGGCCAGATGCTGGGACAGCGCCGACTGGCTGAGGCCGATGATGCGTTCCAGCTCGCCCACCGACTTTTCGCCGGGAAGCAGCTGACAGAGGATCATCAGGCGGTGCTCGTTGCTCATGGCCTTCAGCAACGCGCTGGCCCGGCGGGCGCTTTCCTGAAGTTTTTCCAATTCCATGACGGCATTCCTCAGAACTCGAATGTTACATATATGATATCACTGATTCACTGTAATTCAATCCATATACAAGACGGCGCCGCTCGATATCGAGCGGCGCCGCAATACTACGTACAGATATGTGTATATTGTCAGGCGCTGACCGCTTCGCGGGCCTGGCCCAGGGTGGTCAGCACGGTGGCGACGATGCCCGAGGCGTTGAGGCCGATCTTCTCGTACTGGATGGCCGGGGCGTCGTGTTCGACGAACACGTCGGGCAGGGCCAGCGGACGGACCTTGAGGCCGCGGTCCAGGGCGCCCTTGCTGGCCAGCAGGTGCAGCACATGGCTGGCGAAGCCGCCGACCGAGCCTTCCTCGACGGTGATCAGCACCTCGTGCTCGCGCGCCAGACGGAGGATCAGCTCCTCGTCCAACGGCTTCATGAAGCGGGCGTCCACCACGGTGGGGGCGAGGCCGCGCGCCGTCAGTTCGTCGGCGGCCTTCAGCACCTCGGCCAGACGGGTGCCGAGCGACAGGATGGCCACCCGGTTGCCTTCCCGCACCATGCGGCCCTTGCCGATGGGCATCACCGAGCCGCGTTCGGGCAGTTCGATGCCGACGCCCTCGCCGCGCGGATAGCGGAAGGCGGAGGGACGGTCGTCGATGGCGACGGCGGTGGCGACGGCGTGCATCAGCTCGGCCTCGTCGGCGGGGCACATGATGACGATGTCGGGCAGGCAGCCCAGGAAGGCCATGTCGTAGGAACCGGCATGGGTGGCGCCGTCGGCGCCCACCAGACCGGCGCGGTCGATGGCGAAGCGCACGGGCAGCTTCTGCAGCACCACGTCGTGCTGCACCTGATCGTAGGCGCGCTGCAGGAACGACGAATAGATGGCGCAGAACGGCTTGAAGCCTTCGGTGGCCAGGCCGCCGGCGAAGGTCACCGCATGCTGCTCGGCGATGCCGACGTCGAAGGTCCGCGCCGGAAAGCGGTCGCCGAACTTATCCAGACCGGTGCCCGCCGGCATGGCGGCGGTGATGGCGACCACGCGATCGTCCACCTCGGCCTCGGCGATCAGCGCCTTGGAGAACACCGAGGTGTAGCTGGGCGCATTGGCCTTGGGCTTCTCCAACTGGCCGGTCAGCACGTCGAAGCGGCCGACGCCGTGATACTTGTCGGCGGCGGCCTCGGCCGGCGGGTAGCCGCGGCCCTTCTTGGTCACCACGTGCAGCAGCACCGGCCGGGTTTCGTCGGAATCGCGGACGTTCTTCAGCACCGGCAGCAGGTGCTCGAAATTGTGGCCGTCGATGGGGCCGACGTAATAGAAGCCCAGTTCCTCGAACAGGGTGCCGCCGCCCGAGACCATGCCGCGGGCGTATTCCTCGGCGCGGCCCATGGCCCGCTCGAGGGGGGGCGCAGCAGGTGCGCCAGATCCTTCACCAGATGGCGCAGCGAGTGGTAGGACGGCGACGACAGCAGGCGCGACAGATGGGCGGAGAGCGCGCCCACCGGCGGGGCGATGGACATGTCGTTGTCGTTGAGGATGACGATCAGGCGCGAGCCCGCCGCCCCGGCGTTGTTCATGGCCTCGTAGGCCTGGCCGGCGCTCATGGCGCCGTCGCCGATCACCGCGATGACGTTATTGGTGGCGCCCTTGAGGTCGCGGGCCACCGCCATGCCCAGCGCCGCCGAGATGGAGGTGGAGGAATGGCCGGCGCCGAAGGGGTCGTACTCGCTCTCCGATCGCCGGGTGAAGCCCGACAGCCCGCCGCCCTGGCGCATGGTGCGCATGCGGTGGCGGCGGCCGGTGAGGATCTTGTGGGGATAGGCCTGATGGCCCACGTCCCAGATCAGCCGGTCGCGCGGCGTGTCGAAGATGTGGTGGAGCGCCACGGTCAGCTCGGCGACGCCCAGGCCGGCGCCCAGATGGCCGCCGGTGAACGAGACCGACTGGATCATTTCCTGGCGGACCTCGTGGGTCAGCTGCTCCAGTTCCTCGATGGAGAAGTCGCGGATATCGGCCGGGCTGGAGACGCGGTCGAGCAGGGACGCCTTGGGCTTAGTCATTCCTTGGACCTCACGAACGGCGGCGAACGACGAAGCGGGCGACGTCGCGCATCAGGTCGGCCTTCTCGCCGAAGGGATCGAGATGGCGGCAGGCCTGTTCGGCCAGCATGTCCGCCTGGGACTTGGCGCGCTCGAGGCCGAGCAGCGACACGAAGGTCGCCTTGCCGGCATCGGCATCCTTGTTGAGGCGCTTGCCCACCTCGGCCACGTCGCCTTCCACATCCAGGATGTCGTCGGCGATCTGGAAGGCCAGACCCAGGTCATGGGCGTAATTGCGGAGCGCCAGACGCAGTTCGCCATGGGCCTTGCCCAGCACGGCGCCGGCCTCGCACGAGAACGAGAACAGGCGGCCGGTCTTCAACTGCTGCAGGCGGGTGATGCCCGCCACGTCCAGTTCCAGGGTGTGGGCCTGCAGGTCGATCATCTGGCCGCCGACCATGCCCTGGCCGCCCGAGGCGTGGGCCAGATCGGCCACCAGCTCGCAGCGCACCACCGGGTCGGCGTGGGTGGCGGGATTGACCAGCACCTCGAACGCCTTGGTCAGCAGGGCGTCGCCGGCCAGCAGGGCGGTGGCCTCGTCGAACGCCTTGTGGCAGGTGGGGCGCCCGCGGCGCAAATCGTCGTCGTCCATGCAGGGCAGGTCGTCGTGGACCAGCGAGTAGCAGTGGATCATCTCGATGGCGCAGGCGACGCGGATGGCGGCGCTTTCCGCCACGTTGAACAGGCTGGCCGACTGCATCACCAGGAAGGGGCGCAGCCGCTTGCCGCCGTCCAGGGAGGCATAGCGCATGGCCTCGTGAACACGGGAATCAGGCGATTCGGAAACCGGCAACAGGCGGTCCAGCTCGGAATTGACGGCCTGGCTGACGACGGTCAGAGCCTCGGTGAGGCGCGGAGACATGGGAGAATCAGTCAATGGTTCACTCGGCTTTCATGGATCACGCGTTATCGACGGCCTGAAGGGCCACACTGCCATCGGGACCCGACACGATCCGCTCGACCTTGGTCCGCGCCTCTTCCAGCTTGGCCTCGCAATGCTTCTTCAGCAGCGCGCCACGCTCGTAGGCGACGATGGAATCATCCAGACGGCCCTTGCCTTCCTCCAGCCGGCGCACGATGAGGTCCAGTTCGGCCAGGGCCTCTTCGAAGCTCATCGCGGCGATATCGGTGGGGAACTCTGCCATGGGGGTACGTATTTCCAGCGACCTGTATCGGGTCTTCCAACGAAGCGCGGAAGTTTACGGGCGCCCGCCGCCGAAGGCAAGCGCGACGGCGCAGCTATTGAAAAACTCCGGGCGGCGCGGCGAAATTTTTGGACTCGTCGGGCGGGGGCGGGCCGGCCGCATTCCGGCCGCTCACCGCTTCGACCAGCAGACCAGCCAATGCATGAATTCCGGGCGTCCCTCGCTGACCACGAGCCATCTGTCGGAGGAGTGCATGTGGTGCAGCAGGGGGTATTTGTTGGGATTGCGCCCGGCCTCCACCACCTTTTCCACGTCGTGGGTCCGGGAAAAGCGGTCGAAGAGGGTGGGGGTGATCGTCCTGTCCAGGAAGTCGTGACACTCGATGATCAGGTCGCAGCATTCCAGTTCGGGAACCGCCGCCGGGTCGAGAAGGTACAGTTCCGCCCCCTCGCAATCCAATACGGCCAGGGCCCGGTCCCGTCCGGCCAGATGCCGGCGCAGGATCTCATGGGTGCAGGCGGCGTCGATGGTCACATGACCGGCGACGCCGTTGGCCTCGGCGGTTTCCCGGCACAGCCGGCGGGCGTCGTCGGAGATGTCGTGGGCGAAGACTGTGCTGTCCGGGAGGCGCCGCGCCAGTCCGATGGCGAAGTGGCCCTCGGCGCAGCCGACATTGACGACGACGGAGGGAGAGCGGGCGATGGCCCGTTCCAGCGCGTCGTTCAGTTCCTCTTCGTAGCACCCCAGAATCCGTGACGCGATATCGCCGTCGCCCCACGACGTCTTGTCGTTGACGAGCATGCCGGCGAACGGTCCGTTCAGGACCTTCATGCCGGATTCCCTGGCCAGATAGGCGGTCAGCTGCTTGCGCCTCGCCTCGGCCTGCCGGGCGAAGGCCTCGCGCTGGAAGCCTTCGGCCATCCTGATGATGTTGGGATCGTCCGGCCACTTGGCCCGGGCGCGCTCCAGGCATTGCTCCGCCGCCGCGTAATCGTCGAGTCTCTTGTACAGAAGGATCAGGTTCCCGTGGGCCTCCCGATAGTCCGGGTCGGCGGCGATGGCCTGGCGGAGCAGGGATTCCGCTTCCTCCAGATGATCCAGCCCCAGCTCGGACATGGCGAGGTTGTAGAGGCTGCGGGGATGCCCCGACTTGTGGCGGAGGGCGGCCCGGAACTCCTCCGACGCCTCCTTGAACCGGCGTACCAGATAAAGCTCGTTGCCCTTGAAGAAGTGCAGCCTGGCCTGTTCCTCGGAATCGGAACCGGCCTCGGCGCGGCGGCTGTCGGTCATGCCGTCACACCCCCATCAGGGCGCGGACATGCTCGCGGGCGCTGGCGGCCAGGGCGCGCAGGTCGTAGCCGCCCTCCAGCAGCGACACCACCCGGTTGCCGGCGGTTTCCTCCGCCACCTGCAGCAACTGCCGGGTGACCCAGCCGAAATCGGCGGTGGTCAGCCGCAGATGGGCCAGGGGGTCGGCGGCATGGGCGTCGAAGCCCGCCGAGATGATCAGGAAGTCGGGGGCGAACTCGCGCAGCCGGGGCAGCAGGATGTCGGTGAAGGCCATGCGGTAGTCGTCCGAGCCGGTTCCCGCCGGCAGCGGCACGTTGACCATGATGCCTTCGCCGCCGGTCTCGTCGGCCAGCCCGGTATTGGGGTAGGCGTGCTCCTGGTGGGTGGAGGCGTAGAGCATGCCCTTCTCGTCCCACAGGATGTGCTGGGTGCCGTTGCCGTGGTGTACGTCGATATCGACGATGGCCACCCGCTTGTAGCCGTAGACCTCGCGGGCGTGCAGCGCCGCGATGGCGGCGTTGTTGAAGAAGCAGAACCCCATGGCGTTGTCGCGCTCGGCGTGGTGGCCGGGCGGCCGCACGGCGCAGAAGCTGTTGCGCACTTCGCCCTTGGCCACGGCGTCCACCGCCGCGATCCCGGCGCCGGCGGAGCGCAGCGCCGCCTCGCCCGAATAGCGCGACAGGATGGTGTCGGGGTCCAGGTGATGGTGGCCGTCGCTGGTGGGCACCGAGTCCAGCACGTAGTCGATATGGCTGAGCGGGTGGGCCCGCATCAGCTGCTCCATGGTGGCGTGCGGCGCCTCGTCGCGCAGCAGCATCATGAACTCCTCGCTCTCCAGAGCGGCGAGGACGGCCTTGATGCGGTCGGCGCATTCGGGGTGATAATCGCCCGTGTCGTGCTGCAGACAGACGGGGTGCGTGAACAGCAACGTTGTCATTCTGGCTTGGACGTCCCGAGTTTATATGAATTTTCTGTATTCTCGGGGAAAGGGGGGGCAATTTCCATCCCTGATTTTTGCATGGGACGGCAGCGTATGAGCGCAAAAAAGCGGGTCGATCAATTGCTGGTGGATCGGGGGCTGGTGGAAAGCCGGGCCAGGGCCCAGGCCCTGGTCATGGCCGGGCTGGTCTACAGCGGCGACCGGCGGGTGGACAAGCCGGGCACCGCGCTTCCCGAGGATTGCGCCCTGGAGCTCAAGGGCCAGGACCATCCCTGGGTGTCGCGCGGCGGGCTCAAGCTGGCCAAGGCGCTGGAGGCCTTCGCCCTCGACCCGGCGGGCAAGGTGGCCGTCGACGTGGGGGCCTCGACCGGCGGCTTCACCGACGTGCTGCTCACCCATGGGGCGGCGCGGGTCTACGCCGTGGACGTCGGCCACGGGCAACTGGCCTGGAAGCTCCGGAGCGACCCGCGCGTGGTGGTGCTGGAACGCACCAACGCCCGCCACCTGACGGCAGAGCGGATTCCCGAACCGGTGGACATGGTGGTCTGCGACGCCAGCTTCATCGGGCTGGAGACGGTGCTGCCCGCCGCCCTGGCCCTGGCGCGGCCCGGCGCCTGGGTCGCGGCGCTGATCAAGCCGCAATTCGAGGTGGGCAAGGGCCGGGTGGGCAAGGGCGGCGTGGTGCGCGAGCCCGAGCTTCACGCCGAGGTGTGCGAGCGCATCCGCGCCTGGCTGGACGGGCTGCCCGGTTGGCAGGTGGAGGGCATCACCGAAAGCCCCATTCTCGGGCCGGAGGGCAACAAGGAATTCCTCATCGTCGGACGGTTCGAGGGCGCGCCATGTGCTCCCGCTTCGAACTGAACGCCGATCCCGGCGCTCTGGCCCGGCGCTTTGGCCTGACCGCGCCGCCGCCCTGGCCCCAGGCAAGCGAGAGGCGGCCCACCGATGCAATCCTGGTGATCGGCGCAGACGGCTTCGGCCTGATGCCCTGGGGCCTGGCGGTGGAGTGGCAACCGGCGCCGCTGATCAACGCCCGGGCCGAGACCCTGGCCGCCAAGGCCACTTTCCGCCCGCTGCTGAGCGGCGGGCGGGTCCTGGTTCTGGCCAGCGCATGGTGGGAGTGGCCGGGGCGGGTCAAGACCCGGATCGCTCCCGTGGATGCGGATCTCCTCGCCTTCGCCGGGCTGAGCGACGGACGGGGGGTGGTGATCGTCACCTGCGCGCCGTCGGCCGGGCTGGCGGCGGTTCACGACCGCATGCCGGTCATCCTGCCGCCCGAATCCGGGGCCGCCTGGATCGACGGCTCCAAGCCGTTCGAGGCGGTCGCGCCATTGCTGCGGCCCCATGCCGGACCGTTCGCCATTACCGCCGCGCCGCGCCGGCAGCCCGATCTGTTCGGCTAATGCGCGGGATGTTCGCGCAGGAACTGTTCCAGCCCATGCGCCCAGTCGCCCAGGCGGTCCTTGTGATGGATGGCGGCGACCTCCACCTCCTCGGCCAGGATGGCGGCGACCTTGGCGCAGCCTTCCTCGGCCTCCAGGACGCATTCCGCCCATTCGGCGACGATGATCAGGGGCAGATGCTCGTGGCAGGCGACGGCGTCCAGTTGCTCGGCCGTCAAGCCGCTGAAGGCGATACAGTCTTCCAGGCTCAACATGGCAGACCTCCCCTCGCTCCGGGATCGGATAAGCAGGAAGGCTACCACATTTTCCCGCCGGGCGGTTGTGCTGTCCGGGCGTGTCCGGTCTGCGCCCCGTTTCCTTCTGCCGTTCCCGTTGGGGCAGGGGGGGCGGCAAGAGGCGCTTTATGGTTTGGAATCAGGGATGTAGTCATGGTGGTCATGAGGAGAGGGAGTGAGGCTCCCGATCATTACCAAAGGTTAACCGCGGTGAAATGCTGCGGTAACCTGGCACCTGCCATGATCCGCTTCGTAAGGTTTGGAGAGGTGGTCGGCGGCAAGTTTGCGCTCCACGCCAAAGTCTCTCGAACCCGGCGGAATCCGAACTCCCGCCGACTGGCGCGCCGCTTCTTCCCCCCGAGCGGCGCCGTCAAACGACCGGCAGCGTCCCCCCGTTGCCGGACACCGGAAAAAGGCCCCCGCGTCCTCCCCCCTGGCGCGGGGGCTTTTCCGTGAGGGTGGTTGATTGTATGGTCCCCGGCACAACAAGGTTATCGGACACATGCGCATCCTTCTGATCGAGGACGACAGCGAAGCGGCCGCCTATATGGCCAAGGGCCTCAAGGAGGCAGGCCATGTGGTCGACCATGCCGCCACCGGCACCGACGGGCTGTTTCTGGCCACGTCCGAGCGCTGGGACGCCATGATCATCGACCGCATGCTGCCCGGCCTCGACGGGCTGGCCATCATCCAGGCGCTGCGTGCCGCCGGCAACACCACGCCGGTGCTGGTGCTGTCGGCGCTGGGCAAGGTCGACGACCGGGTGCGCGGCCTCAAGGCGGGCGGCGACGATTATCTGGTCAAGCCCTACGCCTTCGCCGAATTGCTGGCCCGTATCGAGGCGCTGTCGCGCCGGGTGTCCACCGCCCAGCCGGAAACCCGTCTCAAGGTCGAGGACCTGGAGATGGACCTGCTGGCCCGCACGGTGGTGCGCGGCGGCCAGGAGATCGACCTGCAGCCGCGCGAATTCCGCCTGCTGGAATACCTGATGCGCCATGCCGGCCAGGTGGTGACCCGCACCATGTTGCTGGAGAACGTCTGGGAATACCATTTCGACCCCCAGACCAACCTGATCGACGTGCATATCAGCCGGCTGCGCCAGAAGGTGGACAAGGATTTCGAACTGCCGCTGATCCATACGGTCCGCGGCGCCGGATACACCCTTCGTGCGGCCCGCTAGCCTCCTTCGCACCACCACCTTCCGGCTGGCGCTGAGCTATCTCGGCATCTTCACGGTCTCCGCCATCGCGCTGCTGGCGCTGGTGTCGTGGAGCACCACCATGTTCATCGAATGGCAGGTGCAGGAGACGGTGGAGGCCGAGGCCACCGGCCTGTCCGAGGTCTACCACTCGCGCGAGCTGGGCGGCCTGTCCGAGATCATCGGCCAGCGCATGCGCCAGGATATCGAAAGCCGCAACACCTACCTGCTGATGGGCCATTCCGGCCATATCCTGGCCGGCAACATCAAGGCGTGGCCGGCCGAGGTCAATACCCAGCTGGGCTGGGTGCGTTTCAGGCTGATCCAGGTGGGCAGCGTCGGGCCGGGGATCGAGGTGCTGGCCCACGTCTACGAACTGGCCGACGGCTACCGTCTGTTGGTCGGGCGCTCGCTGGCCGACGCCAAGCGGGTCAAGTCGGCCATCAACCGGGCGCTGGGCTGGGGCCTGGCGCTGACCATCCTGCTGGGCGTGGTGGGCGGCTATTTCACCAGCCGCCACCTGCTGCAGCGGGTGGAGGAGATGAGCCGCACGGCGCGGCGCATCTTCGGCGGCGACATGAGCCAGCGCATGCAGGTCTCCGGCATTGAGGACGAGTTCGATTCCCTGGCCGAGAGCTTCAACGAGATGATGGACGAACTGGAGCGCCTGCTGGAGGGCATCCGCACCGTCTCGGACAATATCGCCCACGACCTGCGCACGCCGCTGAACCGTCTGCGCTCGCGCATCGATCTGGCGCTGCTGGGCGCCCCCGATTGCGACGGCTACCGCCGCACGCTGGAGGAAACCCTGGCCGAGGCCGACCACCTGCTGGCCACCTTCAACGCCATCCTGACCATCAGCCATGCCGAATCGGCGGCGCGTCTCGACCGCTTCGAGACCATCGACCCGGCGACCCTGGCCGCCGACGTGGTCGAACTCTACGAGCCCCTGGCCGAGGAGAAGGGTATCCGCCTCCATTGCCGGGCCGAGGGCGGGCTTTCCCTCAAGGTCGACCGCCACCTGCTGTTCCAGGCGCTGGCCAATCTGGTGGACAACGCCGTCAAGTACACTCCGTCGGGCGGCGAGGTCTCTGTCTCCGTCGCCGGCGGGCCGGGTTCGGTGACGCTGTCTGTGGTCGATAGCGGCCCCGGCATCCCCGAGGAATCGCGGGACTTGGTCCTGGATCGCTTCGTGCGCCTGGACGCCACCCGCTCGACGCCGGGCAACGGCCTGGGGCTGTCGCTGGTCCAGGCGGTGGCCCGCCTGCATGGCGCCCGCCTGTCGCTGGGCGACAATCAGCCGGGGCTGGTGGTGGACATGGAATTCAGCGTGAAAGATCGCCCGGCTTGAAGCGCAGCAGCATGCGCCGGGGCCAGGGCTTGCCGTCGTCGGGCGGCAATTTCAGCGGCTGGGCCACGCGCAGCGCCAGCAGGAAGGTTTCCAGCATCCGCCGGGTGGTGCCGTCCGGCAACCCCGAATAGCCCTTGATCACCGCGTCGGGGTTCCATGGCGCGTCCTTGTGCATGGGGCCCGACAGGGTGCCGTCGCGGTTGATCACCAGGGTGGCGCTCAACACCATGTCGCTGCCCCGCAAGGCATTGGAATTGAAGTGCCACATGGCCACCACCTGGGCCAGGACCTTGTCCTGGGCGCTTTGGGCGAGATCGCCGGCGGCCGGGGCGGGGCGCGAGAATTTCCCGGTATCGGCCGACAATCCCTGTACCGGCCTGGCGGGTTCCGGGTGGGGCACCGCCGATGTCTCGGCCAGCGGGGCGGGCTTCATCTGCGGGCGCTGCAGGGGAAGCGGCGGCTCGGGCGACGGCCGTGCCTTGGGCGGTTCCGGGGCCGGCGGCGGTTCGGGCGCGGGCTGGTGCTGGGGCGGCGGCTCGGGGACCGGGAGGGGTTTGCGGGGCTCCGCCACCACCTCCACCTCCATGGAGCGTTCGATCCGTTCGGAACGCGGGAACGACAGGTCGTCCATCCGCAGGACCAGGGTGACCAGCAGGTGCAGCAGGGCCGACAGCGCCAGGGCGGCTTCCTGCCGCCGATCCCCCATGGCCGGATGCATCAGGGCTTTTCCGCCCGGCAGGCGGGGATTTGCCAGATCAGGGCGAGCAGGGTGATCACGGCCGGCACCCCCAGTCCCGCCGCCCAGGCCACCGGCGGCCAGCGCCCGTCCACCTTGTCCCACAGGCCGATCAGGGCGCCCAGGCCCCACTGGATGATGAAGGCGGCGACGAAGATGGTCAGGTTGAGGCTGGTATTGACCCGCCCGGCGAGGCGCAGGGGAAAGCGCCGGGTCAGCACCGCGTAATTGATCGAGCAGGCGGTGCCGGTCAGACCGTAGAACGCCGCCAGGGCCAGGGGGGCCGCATCCCATCCCGCCGCCATGGCGGCCAGGGCGAGCACATGCAGGCCCATGCCGATGGCGCCCTGGGTGACGGGGGGGATGCCCAGCCTTTCCAGCCGTTCCGCCATGGCCCCCACCGACAGGTAGCCCAGCGCCATGGCCGCCGCCATCACCGTCAGACCGGTGGCGGATTGCGCGGGGGTGAAACCGGCCACGTCGCGCAGCCAGGGGCCGGCCCACAGGCCCTGGATGGACATGAAGCTGCCCATGGACAGCATGGTGGCGGGGGCGATCCGCCAGAAGCCGGGGTTGCGGTAGATTTCCCCCACCTCGGCGATCTGGGTCCGCAGGCCGCCGGCTCCCGGGGCTTGGGGCCGGTCGGGGGCGGTCAGCCACAGGAAGGCGGCGGCGCCCAGGGTGAGGACGGCCACGCCGGCATAGACGCCGCGCCAGTCGGTCAGCTGCAGGGCGGCCTGGACCGGGGCGGTGGCGGCGATGGCCCCCAGCCCGCCGGCCCCCAGGATGATGCCGTTCATCAGGGGAATGCGCTGCGGCGGGAAGAACTGGACGTTGGCTTTCAGTGCCGCCATCAGGCAGGACGACACGCCGAATCCCACCAGGGCGCGGCCCACCACCAGGGCGGGGACCGAGTCCGCCAGGGAGAAGGCGAAGGCCCCGGCGGCGGCGAAGCACAGCAGGATGCCTTCGACCCGGCGGGGGCCGAAACGGTCGAGCAGAATGCCCAGCGGCAGCTGCGCGGCGGCGAAGGTCATGAAGTAGATGCCGGTCATCAGGCCGATATCCGACCCGTCCAGATGAATGGCGCGGCCGATCTCGGGGGCCAGGACCGCGTTCACCGTCCGGTACAGGTAGGACAGGAAGTACCCCGCCGCGAAGGGCAGGACCACCCGTCCCAACATGACGGACGCGGCAGGCGGGGTGGAAGAGGGCAATGCGTGAATCCTTGAGGCCGGCGGAACTTGCCATGGAAAACCGCCACAGGGCCGGGGGCAACTGAAAAATTCACGTGTGAAAAATTCTCGGGGTGCCATGCGTCCTGGCCGCCGGCCATCGGATAACCGCAATTCGGATAACCGCAATCGACAGGCCGGCGTTCGAAAGGCTACCAAGCGCGAAATTTTCTTACTCCATCGAGGACCAAGCTGATGAAGCGCCTGACCGGCCACCTGTATTTCTGGGTTCTGCTGGCGATTTTCGCCGGCGGCACTCTCGGCTATTTCTTTCCGGACGCCGGCGTCAGCCTGAAGCCCCTGGGCGACGGCTTCATCGCCCTGGTCAAGATGCTGATCAGCCCGGTGATCTTCTGCACCGTGGTGCTGGGTATCGCCGGGGCCGGCGACATGAAGAAGGTCGGCCGGGTCGGCGGCAAGGCGCTGATCTATTTCGAGGTGGTCTCCACCTTCGCCCTGGTCATCGGCCTGGTGGTGATGACCATCCTGAGGCCCGGCGACGGCTTCCACGCCGACCCCGCCCAGCTGGACGCCAAGGCGGTGGCCAAGTACGCCAAGGCCGCCACCGAGCAGAGCACCGTGGATTTCGTCCTGCACATCATCCCCAAGACCCTGGTGGATGCCTTCACCGGCGGCGGCGACCTGCTGCAGGTCCTGCTGGTCTCGATCCTGTTCGGCTACGCCATGACCCATATGGGCCGCGCCGGCCAGGGCGTGCACATGTTCATCGAGGAATGCTCGCACATCTTCTTCGCCATGATGAACACCATCATGAAGGTCGCCCCCCTGGGGGCCGGCGGCGCCATGGCCTTCACCATCGGCAAGTACGGCGTGGCGGCGCTGAAGCCGCTGGCGGCGCTGATGGGCAGCTTCTACCTGACCTGCTTCCTGTTCGTGGCCCTGGTGCTGGGGGCCATCGCCCTGGTGGTCGGCTTCAACATCTTCAAGTTCATCGCCTACATCAAGGAGGAGCTGCTGACCGTGCTGGGCACCTCGTCCTCGGAATCGGCCCTGGTGCCGCTGATGAAGAAGCTGGAAGGCATGGGCTGCTCCAAGTCGGTGGTCGGTCTGGTGGTTCCCTCGGGCTATTCCTTCAACCTGGACGGCACCAACATCTACCTGACCATGGCCGCCCTGTTCGTCGCCCAGGCCCTGGACATCGAACTGAGCTTCACCCAGCAGGCGACCCTGCTCGGCGTCGCCATGCTGACCTCCAAGGGGGCGTCGGGCGTCACCGGCGCCGGCTTCATCACCCTGGCCGCCACCCTGGCGGTGGTGCCTTCCGTGCCGGTGGCCGGCCTGGCGCTGATCCTGGGCATCGACCGCTTCATGTCCGAGGCCCGGGCGCTGACCAATTTCGTCGGCAACGGCGTCGCCGCCGTGGTGATCTCCAAGTGGGAGAAGGAACTGGACCACGACAAGATGAAAGAGGTCCTGGGCTAGGCTGTCCCCCCTCCCTCCAGGACCAGACTGGGCCCGTTCAGCCGATGCTGGACGGGCCCTATTTCATGGTGATCCAACCCTTGTAGCCGTGGTCGGCGTCGATGATGTGGTAGGACAGCCAGGCCGATAATTCCTTGATGATTTCCTGGCAGATGGTGGCCAGGTCGCCCCGGCCCCACAGGGTCCGCAGGCGGCTCACCGTGGCGCGGAAATCCTCGTGCTGCTCGCGGTGTTCGGCCAGAAAGGGGTAGCCCGCTTCGGCCATGAGGTATTCCTCGCGGTCGAAATGGGCGACCACGTAATGCTCCAGGACCTGAATCTGGGCGTCGACGCTTTCGGTCTCGCAAGAGCCCTGGGATAGGGTGGCGAGCACCTCGAACAGGCTCCGGTGTTCGGCGTCCAGTTCGGGGTGACCCACTTCATAAATGGGATTCCATTCCAAGGAGGCGTATTTCCCGCAGCAGTAGGGCGGCGAAGATATCGCCGTCCATTGCACATACACAATATACGGATTTTGTATACACCTTCAGGCATAATCTCTCTCTTCGGCGGCTGCCAGTCCGGGCCGCGCCAGGGCGGCCCCCGGCCAGGCCCGCGTTCCGGCGGCCCGGTATTGCGGCGGATAGCTCATCTCGGCGCCCAGCGCCTGGGCGGCGTGCCAGACCCAGCGGGGATTGTCGAGGAAGCCGCGCCCGATGGCGATCAGGTCGGCCGCGCCGTCGGCCAGGGCGGCCTCGGCCTGAAGCGGCGTGGCGATCAGGCCGACGGCGCGGGTGGGAATGCCCGCCTCGCGGCGGATGCGCGCCGCCAGATCGATCTGGTAGCCGGGGCCGACCGGAACCTTGGCGTAGGACACCAGCCCGCCCGACGAGACGCAGACGTAGCCGATGCCGGCCGCCTTGAATTCCTTGGCGTATTCCACCGCCTGGTCGCAATCCCAGCCGCCCTCCGCCCAATCGGTGGCGCTGATCCTAAGGCCCAGCGGCTTGTCTTGCGGCCAGACCGCGCGCACCGCCCGGATCACCTCGAGCGGGAAGCGCATGCGGTTGTCCAGGCTGCCGCCATACTCGTCGTCGCGCCGGTTGGAGAGCGGCGACAGGAACTGGTGCAGCAGGTAGCCGTGGGCCGAGTGCAGTTCGATGAGGTCGAAGCCGGCGCGGAGCGCCCGCCGGGCCGAGTCCACGAAGGCCTGCTTCAGCCGGGCGAGGTCGTCGCGCGTCGCCGCCCTGGGGGCCGGCCAGCCGTCGTCGAAGGCGATGGCCGAGGCGGAAACGGTCGGCCAGCCATCGGGCGAGAACTTGCCGCCCTCCCACGGCGGGGCGGCGCCGCCCTTGCGGCCGGCATGGCCCAACTGCACCCCGACGGCCCCACCGCCGCCGAAACCCTTGATGGCCTTGACCAGCCGGGTGAAGCCCGCCTCGGTGATCTCGTCGTAGAGGCCCAGGCATCGGGGCGAGATGCGGCCTTCCGGCGCCACGCCGGTGGCCTCGATCACCACCATGCCGGGACCCGAGGCGGCCAGGGCGCCGTAATGCATCAGGTGCCAGTCCTGGGGCACGCCGTCCGCCGCCGAATACTGGCACATGGGAGCGACGGCGACCCGGTTGGGAACGGTCAGGCCGCGCAGGGACAGCGGCTGGAACAGGCGGGGCTGGGTGGTCATGCGGGCCTCGACAGGACAGGGGAGAGATGGGCGTTGATGATGATCTCGGCGCAGGCGGCCACCGAGGCGGAGGGGCCGTCGGCCCCCATGGTGTTGCCGGCGGAATAGGCGCCTTCCAGCAACAGCATCAGCTGGTCGGTCAGCGGCTTGGGCTGGGCGACGCCGAGCCCTTCCACCAGGACGGAGAGGCGGCGGCGCAGTTCCTCCATATGGCTGGCCACCACGTGGCGGCCGGGATGGGCGTGGTCGGGGAATTCCACCGACATGTTGACGAAGGGACAACCGCGGTACTGCGGACCCGAGGTGCGCTTGGCCACCGCCTCGAACAGGGCGCGCAGCTGGCGGCGCGGCTCGCCCGGATGGCGGGCCACCACGGAATCCCACCACTCCCAGTACATTCTGTCGCGCATCTCCAGGAATGCGGCGATCAGGTCGTCCTTGGAGGGGAAGGCGCGGTAGAGGCTCATCTTGGCGACGCCGGCCCGCTCGATCACCGTGTCGATGCCGATGGCCCGGATGCCTTCGCGGTAGAACAGGTCGTTGGCGGCGGCCAGGATGCGGTCGCGGGCGGAAAGCTTGTCGGCGGGGTCGTTCATCTTGCGGCGGATGTCTCGGGTTTCCTTGGTTGACATGATACAGACCTGTCTGTATTAGTCAAATGATACAGACCTGTCTACCTCTTTTCCCGGAGAGCCCCATGCCCCAGCCGGCCCGCACCCCCCGCCTGCATTACGGCTGGATTGCCGCCGGGCTGACCTTCGTCACCCTGCTGGTGGCGGCGGGCATCCGTTCGGCGCCCGGCGTGATGATGGTGCCGGTGGAGGCCGAATTCGGCTGGAGCCGCGCCACCATCTCGTTCGCCGTCTCCATCAACCTGGTGCTCTACGGCCTGATGGCGCCCTTCGCGGCCGCCGTGATGGACCGCATCGGCATCCGCCGCACCATGGCCCTGGCCTTGGGTGTACTGGCGCTGGGGGTGGCGGCCACCACCCTGATGCGCACGCCCTGGCACATGGTGCTGCTGTGGGGCATCGTGGTGGGCGGCGGCTCGGGCACCATCGCCCTGGTGCTGGGCGCCACGGTGGTGACCCGCTGGTTCGACGCCTATCGCGGCACGGTGATGGGGCTGCTGTCGGCGGCCACCGCCACCGGCCAGCTGATCTTTCTGCCCCAGATGGCCATGCTGGTCGAGCATTGGGGCTGGCGCGAGGCGGTGCTGCTGATCGCGGCGGCGGCGGCGGTGTTCGCCCCGGTGATCTGGCTGTTCATGCGCGACCGTCCCGCCGATCTCGGCCTGTGGCCGGTGGGCGCCACGAGCGCTCCGCCGCCGGCCATCCGCGCCGGCAATCCGGCGGTGGCGGCGGTGATGGCGCTGCGGGAGGGCATGCGGTCCAGGGATTTCTGGCTGCTGGCCGGAACCTTCTTCGTCTGCGGCCTGTCCACCAACGGGCTGATCGGCACCCACCTGATCTCGGCCTGCTTCGACCACGGCATCCCCGAGGTCAAGGCCGCCGGGCTGCTGGCCGCCATGGGCATTTTCGACATCATCGGCACCACCGCGTCGGGCTGGCTGTCGGACCGCTGGGATTCGCGCAAGCTGCTGTTCTGGTATTACGGGTTGCGCGGCCTGTCGCTGATCTTCCTCGATCTGGCCTTCGGGCCGGACGTGTTCGGGCTGTGGCTGTTCGCGGTGTTCTACGGCCTGGACTGGATCGCCACCGTGCCGCCCACCGTCAAGCTGACCACCCAGGCCTTCGGGCGGGAAAAGGCCGGCGTGATGTTCGGCTGGATTTTCGCCGCCCACCAGCTGGGGGCGGCCACCGCCGCCTTCGCCGCCGGGGTGATCCGCACCGATCTGGGGGATTACTGGCTGGCCTTCGTGCTGTCGGGGCTGGCCTGTCTGGTGGCCGCCGTGATGTCGCTGATGATCGGCCGCAAGCTGGGACCGCAGCCGGTGGCGGAAGGAGCGGCGGCATGACCCATTATCTCGAAGACCTCACACCCGGCCGGGTGTTCGCTTCGCCGGCCTACGCGGTGACGGCCGACGACATCAAGGGCTTCGCCGCCGCCTGGGACCCGCAGCATTTCCACCTGGACGAGGATTCCGCCAAGGATTCGTTCTTCGCCGGGCTGGCGGCGTCGGGCTGGCACACGGCGGCGGCCACCATGCGCCTGATGGTGACCAGCGAACTGCAACTGCCGCTGGGCATCATCGGCAGCGGGCTGGAGTACCTGAAATGGCACCGTCCGGTGCGGCCCGGCGACGTGCTGACCCTGCGCATCGAGGTGGTGGAGACCCGCGAGATGCGTTCCCGGCCCGGCATGGGGCTGGCCCGCTTGCGGGTCGAGACCCTGGATTCCGGGGGGCTGCCGGTGCAGACCCTGGAGACTCAGCTGGTGGTGCCTTGTCGGGACGGCAGTCCGGTCCACCAGCCGTAAAGCTGGTCTCGGCTGCCGGCGAACACCGAGCGGTTGCCGCGCTCGACGCCCCGGACGGCGCGGGTGCGGTCGCGGAACGGCCCGCCGACCACCGCGTCGTCGCCGGCATACTGCCACAGGCGCCAGCCCTTGGTTCCCCAGGCGCGGGGCAGTTCCGGCTCGAAGCGGTAATCGGCCAGCCACAGGTCGCAGGCGGCGAGGATCGAGCCCGGCTCGACGGCGCCGCCCAGGCTTTGCCCCGCCATGGCCTCGCCGTCGGCCCAGGCCGGCGGGGTATAGAGCAGCGGCAGCCGTCCGGTGGTGTCGGCGATCTCGCGCACGAACTCCTCGGCCGCCTCGATGCGCATGGAATTGGCCGGCGCCCGGCCGTTGGGCTCCAGGTCGAGCACCAGCAGGGTGGCGGGATCGGGCCGGGCGGCGGCCAGGAACATGCGGGCCTGGACGCGGCCGGGATGCTGCCTGGTGCCGAAATGATAGGCCCCCCACAGCAGGCCGGCATCCAGGGCGGCGGCCCGGCGCTCCTCGTAGCGCGGGTCCTGCCAGTCGCCTTCGCTGGCCTTGTGGATCACCGCCAGCACGCCGCTGCCGTCGCGGGCGGCGGCGAAGCTCTTCACCCCGTTGGCGTGGTGCAGGTCGATGACGGCGTTCAGGCCGACCAGGGCCGGCTCGTCCACCATGCCGGGGGTGGCCTTGGGGCGCGGCGGGCGGATGGTGCGGGCCGGCTCTCCCGCGCAGGCCGAGACGGCCAGGGCCAGTCCGCCGGCCAGGACCCGCCGGCGGCGCATCACTCGTCCTTCTTGGGCTGGAGGGCCTTGGGCTTCCAGGCGCCGACGGTGACCGGCTTGCCGGTCTGCGAGCGCATCATGCGGGGCTTCAGGATCTGGTCGATGGAATCGACGCCCGAGGCCGGCTTGTTGCGGGCGGCGGCCTCGTCGGAATAGTACTTCACCATGTCGGCGAAGGGGATTTCCTCGTTCTGCCCCTTGGCCATGGCCAGGGCCACGGGGGCGTGCTCGGCGATCTTCTTGATCAACTGGTCGGCGGTATAGGGGCCGTAGCGCCGCCAGATGCCGTCGAGGAAGTGGCGGACCTGCTCGGACAGCGGGTTACCCTCGATCATGTGCGGCCGCCCGAAGGCCAAGGCGTGGAACACCGTCGGCTCGACGGGGCCGAAGGCGTCGGTGACGAAGGTGGCCGGCATCAGCTTGCGGCCGTGATAGGCCACGGCGAAATAGGCCTGCGACAGGTAGAGCAGGCGGTGCAGCTTCTGCGGCTGGATGTACTCGCGATCGTTCAGCGCCTGGTCGGAGAGCCAGAACACCACGTCGAGGGATGATTTAACGGCAATGGGCATCGGGACCGGTTTCCTTGAAGCGATGCCGATGATAGCGTCGTCGGGTGCGCAAATCAAAGGAGCCAGCCCATGCGCGTCGCGTTCACCCTGAACGGCAAGCCGGTGGAGGCTAAAGTCGAGCCCCGCACCCTGCTGGCCACGCTGCTGCGCGAGGGGTTCGGGCTGACCGGCACCCATGTGGGCTGCGACACCGGCCAGTGCGGTGCCTGCACGGTCCACCTGGACGGCCGCGCCGTCAAATCCTGCCTGGTGCTGGCCGCCCAGGCCGACGGGCGGAGCGTGCTGACCATCGAAGGCGTGGCCGACGGCGAGGTTCTGCATCCGCTGCAGGCGGCCTTCCGCGACCGCCACGCCCTGCAATGCGGTTTCTGCACGCCGGGCATGGTGATGAGCGGCCTGGATCTGGTCGCCCGCCTGGACAGCCCCGACGAGGCGGCCATCCGCCACGGCCTGGACGGCAATCTGTGCCGCTGCACCGGCTATCGCCCCATCGTCGAGGCCATCGCCCATTGCATCCGGGAGAAGGGCTGATGTTCCCCTTCGATTATCTGCGGCCCCAAAGCGCCGCCGAGGCGGTCGCCGCCCATGACGGCGGGGAGCGGCGCTATCTGGCCGGCGGCCAGAGCCTGCTGGCGGCGCTGAAGCTGCGGCTCGCCCAGCCCTCGGCCCTGATCGACGTGGCCCGCCTGCCGGAACTGACGGGAACGCGTGTCGAGGATGGACGGCTGGTGGTGGGAGCGGCGGTGCCCCATGCCGGGATGGCGGCGTTGCCGCACATTCCGGCCCTGGCGCTTTTGTCCGGCTCCATCGGCGACCTGCAGGTGCGCAACATGGGCACCCTGGGCGGCGCCCTGGCCAATGCCGACCCGGCCAGCGACCACGCCGCCGGGGTGCTGGGCCTGGGGGCGGAAATCCGTACCGACCGCCGCACCATCGCCGCCGACGATTTCTTCCTCGGCATGTTCGAGACGGCGCTGGAGCCGGGCGAACTGATCGTCGCGGTCGGCTATCCCCTGCCGCGCCGCGCCGGCTATGCCAAGGTGCGCAATCCCGCTTCCGGCTATCCGGTGGCCGGCGTGTTCGTCGCCGAGACCGATAGCGGAATCCGGGTGGCGGTGACCGGGGCGGCGGCGTGCCCGTTCCGCCTGACGGAGTTCGAGATGGCGCTTGAAGGAGATTTCTCCCCCGCCGCCCTGGAGGGCCTGGGCGTTCCTCCCGATGCGCTGAACCGCGACCTGCACGCCAGCGCCGAATACCGCGCCGCCCTGATCCCCGTCCTGGCGCGCAGGGCTCTCGGACTGGGAGGCGGGTCATGAGCCTGGCCGGACTGGTGCTGGCCGCCGGGCGGGCCAGCCGCATGGGCGGCGACAAGCGGCTGATGCGGGTGGAGGGACGTTCCATGCTGGAGCGGGCCGTCGAGGCGGCCCTGGCCGGCGGCCTGTCGCCGGTGCTGGTGGTCACCGGGCCGGAGCCGCAGCCCGGCCTGCCGGCCGGGGTGGTCCGGGTGGTCAATGCCGACCCCGGACGCGGCATGGCCTCGTCGCTGGCCGGGGGCGTGGCTGCCCTGCCCGGGGAGGTCGAGGGGGTGATGGTGCTGCTGGCCGACATGCCCAGGGTGAATGCCGCCCATGTGGCGGCCCTGGCCGCCGCCTTCCGTCCCGGCGGCATCTGCGTGCCGGTGTTCGGGGGGCGGCGGGGCAATCCGGTGTTGCTGGCCCGGCGTTTCTTCCCCGAGGTCCTGGCCTTGACCGGCGACAAGGGCGCCAGGGGGCTGATCGCCGGGCATGCGGATTGCGTCGTCGAGGTGGCGGTGAGCGACGACGGAATCCTGATCGATGTGGACACGCCCGAGGCGTTGCGGGCGGTTGGGGGAGTGTCATGAGCCAGACCATCCGCGAAGCTTTTCCCGCCCTGGCCCGGCCGGGATTCCACTATCTGGACAGCGCCGCCATGGCGCAGATTCCCGGCCTGGTCTCCGAGGCGGTGACCCATCACAACCGCACCGCCCGCTCCAACGTGCGGCGCGGCCTGCACGAGATGGCCCAGCGCGCCGACGCCGCCTATGACGGCGCCCGCGCCGCCGTGGGCCGCTTCCTGGGCGCCCCCGCCGAGGAGGTGGTGTTCACCGCCGGCTGCACCCTGGCGCTCAACATGGCGGCCTGGGGGCTGGGGCGGAACCTGGGGCCGGGCGACGAGGTGGTGGTCAGCCGGCTGGAGCATCATTCCGCCTGCCTGCCCTGGATGGCCCTGGCCAAGGAACGCGGCTTCGCCCTGCGCTGGCTGGGGGTGACGCCTGACGGGCGTCTGGACCTGGACAGCCTGGGCACTGTGGTCACGCCGCGCTGCAAGGCGGTGGCGGTCACCCATGCCTCCAACGTCACCGGCGCGGTCAGCGACCTGCCCCGGCTGGCCGAGGCGGCCCACGGGGTGGGGGCCAAGCTGGTGGTCGACGGCGCCCAGATGGTGCCGCACGGCCGCGTCGACCCCCGCGCCCTGGGGGCCGACCTCTACGCCTTCGCCGGGCACAAGGCCTATGGTCCCACCGGCATCGGGGTGCTGTGGGGGCGGGCGGAAATCCTCGACGGCATGGCACCCCTGGTGGTGGGCGGCGGCATGGTCGGCACGGTGGAGGACGGCGATTTCACCTGGGGCGAGCCGCCCCACCGCTTCGAGGCCGGCACGCCGCCGGTGGCCCAGGCGGTGGGGCTGGCCGCCGCCCTGAACTGGATGGCCGACCTGGACTGGCCGGCGGTGCGCCAGCAGGAAGCGGCGCTGGCCTGGCATCTGCTCGACGGACTGAGGAGCATGGACGGCGTCCGCGTCATCGGGCCGCTGGGCCTGGAGGCGCGGGTGCCGGTGGTGTCCTTCACGGTGGCGGGCTGCCATCCCCACGACCTGTCGCACCTGCTGGCCGGGCGCGGCGTGGCGGTGCGCGGCGGCGCCCACTGCGCCCGGCCGCTGATGAGCGCCCTGGGGCTGGAGGAGGGGACGCTGCGCGCCTCGCTCGCCCCCTATTCCGACCGCTCCGACGTGGACGCCCTGCTGGCCGGACTGGCCGAGGCGGTCAAGGTGCTGCGATGAACGAGGAACTTTACGGCGAGGCCATCAAGGACCTGGCGGCCCGGGAGCCGGTGGTCTTGGACGGTGCCGATGCCAGCGCCACCCTGGACAATCCCCTGTGCGGCGACCGGGTTACCCTCGACGTCAGGATGGAAGGCGGGCGGGTGGCCGCCATCGGCCATCGGGTCAAGGGCTGCCTGCTCTGCAAGGCCGCCGCCACGCTGGCGGCCGGGACGGCCCCCGGGCTGGGGGCGGAAGGGGCCGCCCGATTGTTGGATCAGGTCTCGAACATGCTGAAGACGGGGGCCGAGCCGGCGCTTCCCGCCCTGGCGGCCTTCATCCCGGTGCGGCCGCACAAGAGCCGCCACGCCTGCGTGCTGCTGCCGTTCAAGGCCCTGGCGAAGGTGCTGGCGGCGCCTATACCGTGATGCCGATGCTGGCCAGGGTCTTGGTCAGCAGCAGCATCTTGCGGTCCCGTTCCTCGCCCGAGGCGCTGCCCAGGTAATCGGTCAGGAAGCCGCCGTCGCGCAGATAGGTGTTCAGCAACTGGCGCACGGCATCCATGTTGGAACCGTCGATGAAGGTTCCCTTGCGGCACAGATCCAGCAGGGTCAGGACCTTCTGGGCCGGGCCGCCGCCCTTCTTGTCGATCTGCTCGAACAGGCGGGAATTCTTCAGCAGATGGGCCTGGGCCAGTTCCACCTGGGCGGCGAACGCCGCCTTGTCGCCGTCGGGCAGCCACGAGGCCTTGATGGCCCGGTGGATGCCGGCCAGGGTCTGCAGCTTGGGCACCGGGGGCTCCTGGCCCGCCACCACGCGCGGCACGAAATCCTTGTCGCCGAAATAGTGCTCGATAAAGGTCTTCAGCGTGGCGCGGTTGCCCTGGCCCACCGCCACGGTGCTCAACTGCATCAGGAAGGCGTAGCGGTCGGCCACCACCTTGCGCTCGCGCAGCAGGTCGGTGACACCCTCCTTGTTGAGGTGGCGGGCCTGGCGCCGCTCCAGCGAGGTCAACGCCTTGGCGCCGCCGATCAGGGTGGTGCCCGTCCACATGCGCTTGAACAGGTCGAACAGGGTGGAAATCTCGATCTCGGGCTCGGCCGAGCGCAGCGGCATCTTGCTGGCCAGGGTGCGCAGCAGGGAATACTCCACCGACGCCTTGCAATTGGGCGCCGATCCGTCGGAGATCATGGCCGCGATGGCTTCCATGGCCGAATGGGCGGTGTCGCGCTGCTTCCACTCGCCCTTCCACAAATCGGCCAGGTCGTTGCAGCGTTCCTCCAGCGTCTCGCACAGACCCAGCATCTGGTCGAGTGCCGGGTCGCTCTTCAGGCATTCGGACAGGGCCTGCTCGATATAGCGGTTCTCGTCCTTGCCCTTGGTGTTCTCGAACAGCTTGACCAGGACGGAGACCTTGTCTTTCCACACTTTATGAGAGAACAGGAGTTCGGTCAGGGCGCGGTTGGCCGCATAATCCTTGTCGGACGGGCTGCCCTTCAGTCCGGCGCAATAGGCGGAGAAGCCTTCCGGAGTGACGGAGGGCGGCGGCCTGTCCTTGTCGTCGTCCCACACCTTCTTCATGCCGGCGCTGATCAGGGTGTTGAGATCGCGCAGCCGCTGCGCCGCGCTTTCTCCCTTGGTCTTGGCCTGCAGGGTAGCGATCTTGTCGACGGCGTTCATCATGGTGCGGCCGGCATCGCTGAGCCGCTTCTGGTACTTGGACGAGAACACCAGCTCGGTCGGCGTGATGACCAGGGATTCGGTGAAATTGGTCAGGAAACGGCCGATAAGGTCGCGCGAGCCTGGCGAGAAGAAGTCCTCGAACCGGGTGCAATACGCACCTTCCAGCAGGGCTTCCGGCGCCGTTTCCAGATCGTCTTTGGTCGGTGTCGCCATCAAATGATAATCCGCTGCCCGTTTGCTGGTTGCTAGCTCCGCCATCATTATCGTCGGGGTCCGTTGGCATCAAATGATTTTTGCAATCGAACCAGCATGGTATCGAACGATTACTTACGTGGGAGGCTTGTGGCGGGGTCGGTACGAGTTTTGGGCGGCTGTCAATGGCTGAATTATCGTCCAAGGCGCATTTGAGCCTCTGTGCAAGGTCTATTGGCTTAGGGTAAGGTGTTTTTCGTACGCTGTTGTCCTTCTGGGGAGGGGGGCCGGGGATGGCGGGGGTCAGGGCGGATTTCAACAAGTTCAAGGCTTCGCGCTGGCGCCTCGTGGCGCTGCTGCTGTTCGTCAACGCCTCGGTGCTCGGCCTTGCCTGGATTTCCCTGGACGCCAGCTACCGCCAGTACCAGGACCGGGCGGCGGTCTCGACGCGCAATACCAACCGCCTCGTGTCGCAGAGCATCGCCGGCGATATCGACCAGATCGATCTCGCCCTGCGCGCCGTCGTGGACGAAGCCGTCAGGACCCACGGGGCGGGCGGCACGATCTCCGGTCCCGGGATGCAGGAGTTCCTGGGGCGTCTGCAAAGCCGTCTGAAGATGACCGACAGCCTGCGCCTGACCAACGCGGCGGGCGACGTGGTCGCCGGATCGGACGGGCCGCAGCCGGGGATCAACACCGCCGATCGGGCCTACTTTACCAGCCTGCGCGACGACCCCAAGGCGGAGATGTCCATCTCGTCGCCGATCTTGGGGCGCATCAGCAACAAGTGGGTGCTGATCTTCGCCCGGCGCCTGCCTCTGCCCGATGGCGGTTTCGGCGGTATCGTCTTCGCGCCGGTGACCATCGCGTGGTTCGAGCAGAAGTTCAACGATCTGGAGGTGGGGCCCCAGGGCACCGTGGTGATGCGCGGCGACGCCTCGCGCAATTTCGACCTGCTGGCCCGTTTCCCCCATGCCGGCTATGTGGGGCAGACGACGGTCTCCAAGACCTTCCGCGAGCGGATCACCGCCAATCCCAAGGGCGGGACCTACGAGGCGGTGGCCGGCGCCGACAATATCCGTCGCACCTTCTCGTACCGCCCCATCGCCAACTACCCGCTGATCACCCTGGTGGGCATGGCCACCGACGACTATCTCGGCGAATGGCGCAAGGAAGGCGTCAAGGTGATCGCCCTGGCCGGGGCCTTCATCCTGGTCACCACCCTGGGCGGCATCGGCATGCTGCGCAGCTGGCGCAAGCTGGAGCGGCAGACCGACGAACTGGCGCGTTCCAACGCCGACCTCGAACAGTTCGCCTATGTGGCCTCCCACGACCTGCAGACGCCGCTGCGCAATATCGCCAGCTATGCGCAGCTGCTGGCGCGGCGCTACGAGGGGCGCCTCGACAAGGATGCGGACGAGTTCATCGGCTATATCGTTGGCGGTGCCAAGCACATGTCGTCGATGATTCCCGACCTGCTGGACTATGCCCGCGTCTCGCGCTCGCCGCCGGAATTCGTGCCGGTGGACCTCAATCAGGTGGTGGAGTCGGTGCTGGCCAATCTCGGCCCCGACATCCAGGATTCGGGCGCCACCGTCAAGATGGACAAGCTGCCGGTGGTGCTGGCCGAGGCGCGGCAGGCCGAGAGCCTGTTCCAGAACCTGCTGGAAAACGCCCTGATCTACCGCCAGCCCGACGCTCCGCCGCAGATCGAGATCACCGCCACGCTGGAGCCCAAGGGCCTGTGGCGGGTCGCCGTCCGCGACAACGGCATCGGTATCGAGCCGGCCTATTTCGAGAAGATCTTCATCATCTTCCAGCGCCTGGAGCCGGCCCGCTTTCCCGGCGGCACCGGCATCGGTCTGGCGCTGTGCCGGCGCATCGTCCACCGCTTCGGCGGCACCATCTGGGTGGAGTCCGAGCCCAGGAAGGGCACGACCTTCAACTTCACCCTGCGCCCGACGGCCCAAGCCTGAGTGGCGGGCTCAGGCTTCGGCGGTGATGACGACCTCCAGCTCTCCGACGCCGTCGATGGTCCCGCGCAGCCGGTCGCCGGCCACCACCGGGCCGACCCCTTCCGGCGTGCCGGTGAAGATCAGGTCGCCCGGCCCCAGATGGTAGTATTGCGACAGGTGGGCGATCACCTCGGGCACCGACCAGATCATCTCGTCGATGTCGCCGCTCTGGCGGACCTCGCCGTTGACCTCCAGGGCGATGCGGCCCTTGAGCTTGGGGCCGTCGGCGCGGACCAGGGCGGAGATGGGGGCGGAGAATTCGAACGCCTTGCCCAGGCACCACGGGCGGCCCTTGTCGCGGGCGGCGAATTGCAGGTCGCGCCGCGTCATGTCCAGGCCGATCGCGTGGCCGAACACCGCCGACCGGGCCTCGTCGGGCGTGCATTTGTAGACCGGGCGCGACAGCGCCACCACCAGCTCGACCTCGTGATGCAGGTTGGCGGTGCCGGGCGGGTAGGGCAGGTCGCCGCCGCCCGGAACCAGGGCGTCGGCCGGCTTGGTGAAGTAGAAGGGCGGCTCGCGGTTGGGGTCGCTGCCCATCTCGCGGGCGTGGCCGGCATAGTTGCGGCCGACGCAAAAAACACGGCGGACGGGGTAAAGCGCCGCTTCCCCCTTGACGGCGACGGCTGGAAGAGCAAGCTCGAAAAGATGGGCGGTCACGGCGGAGTCTCCTCGGTCTGGCCAAACGTCGGGCGAATGGTGAACCGCTCGCCGGCCAAGATCAACTCCACTTCCGGGGGCGAGATTGCATTCGGATGAATTGCGCATTAGGATGCCGATTTAAGTGGATCCGTATCCGATGCGATGTCGCCCGTTCCGGTGGAGCGGAAGTGGGCGGGGGTAGGGTTTTTCGGCCGGGGACTGCCGCAAGCCTTCAATCAAGACAACGGAACGGGCCATGGGCCTGAATGCCTGGGAGGACGTCATGGAAGATTTCAAGAATATTTCCCGCCGGACGGTGTTGCGGGCCGGTGCGGTGGTGGCCGCCGGCGTGGGCGGCTTGGTGCCGACCCGTTTCGCCATCGGCAACACCGCCAAGGTCAAGATCGGCTTCCTGCTGCCCTATTCCGGCACCTACGCGGCGCTGGGCGAGGCCATCACCAACGGCTTCAAGCTGGCGCTGGAGGAACGGGGCGGCAAGCTGGGCGGCCGCGAGGTGCAGTTCATCGCCGTGGATGACGAATCCAACCCCGCCAAGGGGCCGGAGAACACCAACAAGCTGGTGACCGGCGAGAATGTCGATTTCGTGGTCGGCCCGGTCCATTCCGGCGTGGCCATGGGCATGGTCAAGGTGGTGCGCGAGACCGGCACCATCGCCATCATCGCCAATGCCGGGGCGGGCGCCGCCACCGGTCCGCTGTGCGCCCCCAACATCTTCCGCACCTCGTTCACCAACTGGCAGACCGCCTATCCCATGGCCAAGGTGGCCATGGAACGCGGTATGAAGAATGTCGTCACCATGTCGTGGAAGTACGCGGCGGGCGAGGAGGCGGTGGCCGGCTTCGAGCAGGGCTTCACCAAGGCCGGCGGCAAGATCGCCAAGCAGATCCTGGTGCCCTTCCCGCAGGAGGAGTTCCAGGCCAATCTGACCGAGATCGCCGCGCTGAAGCCCGACGGCGTGTTCGTCTTCTTCGCCGGTTCGGGCGCGCTGAAGTTCGTCAAGGACTACGCGGCGGCCGGGCTGAAGTCCATTCCGCTGATGGGACCGGGCTTCCTGACCGACGGCGTGCTGAAGGAGCAGGGCGCGGCGGCCGAGGGCGTGCTGACCACGCTGCATTACGCCGACGCCCTGGATACGCCCGAGAACAAGTCGTTCCGGGCCGCCTATCGTAAGGCGTTCTCCAAGGACGCCGACGTCTACGCCGTTCAGGGCTATGATTCCGCCCAGCTGCTGTTCCAGGGCATGGCGGAGGTCAAGGGCGACACGGCGGCCAAGGCCAACCTGATCGCCGCCATGGAAAAGGCGGTGATCAAGAGCCCGCGCGGCACCTTCACCCTGTCCAAGGCCCACAATCCGGTGCAGGACATCTACCTGCGTCAGGTCAAGGGCGGCCAGGAAGTGGTGGTCGGCGTGGCGGACAAGGCGCTGGCCGATCCCGCCACCGGCTGCAAGATGGGCTGATCCGTCGGGGCGCGCCGCCGGCTTTCCATGGAGGTGGAGGCTCGGGCCGCCAAGTGCGGCCTGAGGCTTCGTGGAAAGCGGGCGGCGCGGCACCCCCGGTCTTTGACGTGCGCGGTCTGGAGCCACGATGGATTTCTGGTTTTTTCTGATTCAGGTGCTGAACGGCGTCCAGTACGGGCTGCTGCTGTTCCTGGTCGCCTCCGGGCTGACCCTGATCTTCGGCATCATGGGCATCATCAATCTGGCCCATGGCGCCTTCTACATGCTGGGCGCCTATCTGGCCTACTGGCTGGCCCGGACTACCGGCAGCCTGGTTGCGGCGGTGCTGCTGTCGCTGCCCATCTCCGCCGCCATCGGCTATGTGATCGAGGCGTTGCTGGTCCGCACCCTGTATCGCCGGGACCATCTGGATCAGGTGCTGCTGACCTACGGCCTGATCCTCATCTTCAACGAGGCGACCCGCATGGCCTGGGGTGCCGACGTGCACGGCGTACCGGTGCCCGAGGCGCTGAACTGGTCCATCAAGCTGACCGACACCCTGTCCTATCCCGTCTACCGCCTGATGCTGTCGGGTGTCTGCGCCGTGCTGGCCATCGGCATGTATCTGGTGATCGCCCGGACGCGCTTCGGCATGTGGGTGCGGGCCGGGGCGTCCAACCGCGACATGGTGGCGGCTCTCGGCATCGACGTGAAGCTGCTGTTCGGGCTGGTGTTCGCCATCGGCGCCGCCCTGGCCGGGCTGGCCGGGGCCATCTCGACGCCCATCACCTCGGTGGCGCCGGGCATGGGCGATTCCGTGCTGATCCTCTGTTTCGTGGTGGTGGTGATCGGCGGGGTGGGCTCGATCAAGGGCGCCTTCCTCGGCGCCATGCTGATCGGCCTGGCCGACACCTTCGGCAAGGTGTTCGTTCCCGATTTCGCCAGCTTCACCGTTTATGGCGTCATGGCGGCGGTGCTGCTGTGGAAGCCGCGGGGGTTGTTCTCATGACCGGCGGCCTGCCCAAGCGGCTTACCCTGATCCTTCTCGTCCTGCTGGCGGCCCTGGCGCTGTTCCCGGTCTGGGGGCCGCTGGCCTTCGCGGCCAAGTACGCCTTCCTGCTGCAGAAGCTGACCGGCATCATGATCCTGGCCATCCTGGCCATGAGCCTCGACCTGCTGGTGGGCATCGCCGGGCTGGTCAGCCTGGGTCATGCCGCCTTCTTCGGCCTGGGCGGCTACATGCTGGCCATACTGAGCCCGCAATACGAGGCGGCCAACCTGTGGGTGGTGCTGCCCGCCACCATGGCGGCGGTGGCGGCGGTCTCGGCGGTGGTGGGCTTCCTGGCCATCCGCACCGCCGGCATCTACTTCATCATGGTGACCCTGGCCTTCGGCCAGATGGGCTATTACTTCTTCAACGATTCCAAGCTGGCCGGCGGGTCGGACGGGGCCTACATCTACGTCAAGCCGGTGGTCGAAGCCTTCGGGACCACCCTGGTCAACCTGGACAGCAAGCAGAGCTTCTTCTTCGTGGTGCTGGGCGCCCTGGTGGCGGTCTACCTGCTGCTGCGGGTGGTGCTGGCCTCGCCGTTCGGCCGGGTGCTGGCGGCCATCGGCGTCAACGAGGGGCGGGTGCGCGGCCTGGGCTTCGACCCCATGGCCTACAAGCTGGTGGCCTTCACCATTGCCGGCGCCCTGGCCGGGCTGGCCGGCTTCCTGGCCGCCAGCCAGTACGGCTTCGTCAGCCCCGCCATGTTGGGCTGGCACCAGTCGGGCCATGTGCTGGTGATGGTCATCCTGGGCGGCATGGGTACCCTGTTCGGTCCCATCCTGGGGGCCTTCATCCTGGAGCTGGCCCATTTCGGCCTGGAAGCGGTGACCGAGCACTGGCTGCTGCCCATGGGCGTGCTGGTGATCGCCATCGTCCTCGCCCTGCCCAAGGGGGTTGCCGGGCTGCTGTTGCAGTGGTGCGGCAAGAAAGGGGAGGGCGGGCAATGAGCGTCTCCCCCTTCCTGTTCGAGACCAAGGAGCTGACCAAGGCGTTCGGCGGCCTGATCGCCGTCAACCAGGTGTCCATCGGCTTCAAGGAGCGCGAGGCCCACGCCATCATCGGCCCCAACGGGGCGGGCAAGAGCACCTTCGTCAACCTGCTGACCGGCCATCTGCCGGCCTCGGGCGGCCATGTGATGTTCCGGGGCGCGGACATCACCCGGCTGCCGGCGCACAAGGTGGCGCGGCTGGGCATCGGCCGGTCGTACCAGAAGACCAACGTCTTCCCCACCTTCACCTGCTTCGAGAACTGCCGGCTGGCGGCGCAGTCGCGGCTGTCCACCTCCATGCGCTTCCTGCGGCCCGCAGCCGCCTACCGCGACATCTCGGCCATGGCGTCCGAGGCACTGGAGCGGGCCGGTCTGGCGGCCAAGGCCGGCCGGGTCGCCGGCACCATGTCCTATGGCGAGCAGCGCCAACTGGAGATCGCCATGGTGCTGGCCACCGCGCCGCAGGTCCTGGTCCTCGACGAGCCCCTGGCCGGCATGGGCAAGGAGGAATCCGAGGGCATGGTCCGGCTGCTGCAGGATCTGGCCCGCGCCTACACGCTGATTCTCATCGAGCACGACATGGATGCGGTGTTCGCCATCGCCAGGGTGTTGTCGGTGATGGTCAACGGCACCTTGCTGGAAAGCGGGCCGCTGGAGCAGATCCGCGCCAGCAAGGCGGTGCAGGACGCCTATCTCGGCGACGGGGCGGAGGCCTACTGATGGAACTGTTCCTCGAAGCCTCCGGCCTGCAGACCTTCTACGGTGCCGCCCAGGTGTTGCACGGCGTCGATTTCCGCGTGGGCGTGGGCGAGACGGTGGCGCTGATGGGGCGCAACGGCATGGGCAAGTCCACCCTGCTGAAAAGCCTGCTGGGCGTCGTGGCGCCGCGCCAGGGCAAGGTGAGCGTGCAGGGCCGGGAGGTCACCGGCATGGAGACCTCCGCGATCATCCGCCGCGGCATCGCCTATGTCCCCGAGGGACGCGGCATGTTCCATAACCTCTCGGTGCGCGAGCACCTGCTGATGGCAGCGCGCAAGGGTGCCGGCGGGCGGGCCGACTGGACCTATGAGCGGGTGCTGGAGACCTTTCCCCGTCTGGCCGAGCGCCTGGACAACATGGGCACCCACCTGTCGGGCGGCGAACAGCAGATGCTGTCCATCGGCCGCGCCCTGATGACCAATCCCGACCTGCTGATCCTGGACGAGGCCACCGAGGGACTGGCGCCGCTGATCCGCCGCGAGATCTGGCGGGTGGTGCGCCACGTCAAGGAGACCGGCATCGCCACCATCGTGGTCGACAAGAATGTGGGGGTCCTGCTGGACCTCGCCGACCGTCACGTCATCCTCGTCAAGGGCGAGGTGGTGTTCGACGGCGGCCCACACCAACTGAAAAGCGATTCGAGCATACTCGAACGATTTATCGGGCTGTGACCGGCAAAGCAGTCGCCAACCCGCCTAAGGAGGAAGGAGAACACCTCATGACGTCCCCCATCGCCTCGTCCGAGCATGCGCTCGACATCCCGCGCGACTACAACGCCGCCACCTGGTTCATCGACCGTCACGTCAAGGATGGCCGCTCCGACAAGGTGGCCTTCATCGATGCCGACGGCAGCCACACCTATGGCCAACTGGCGGAAAGGGTCAACCGGGCGGGCAATGCGCTGAAGGGGCTGGGGCTCCACATGGAGAACCGCGTCGCCATGATCATGCTCGACACCGTCGATTTCCCGGCGGTGTTCTGGGGCGCCATCAAGGCCGGCATCGTTCCCATTCCTCTCAACACCCTGCTGACCACCGGCGATTACGGCTACATGCTGTCCGACTCGCGCGCCCGTGTGCTGGTGATCAGCGAGGAGCTGTTCGACAAGGTCGAGCCCATCCTTCCCGACCTGCCCATGCTGGAGCACGTGGTGGTTTCGGGCAAGAACGCCCACGGCCATACGTTGCTGTCCGATCTGCTGGCCGGCGCCGAGCCCAAGCTGAAGACCGCCGAGACCACCCGCGACGATGTGGCCTTCTGGCTCTATTCCTCGGGCTCCACCGGCGCGCCCAAGGGCGCCGTCCACCTGCAGCGCGACCTGCCGGCCACCGCCGTGCATTACGGCCAGCAGGTGCTGGGCATCACCGAGGCCGACGTCACCTATTCGGCGGCCAAGCTGTTCTTCGCCTATGGCCTGGGCAACGGCATGACCTTCTCGCTGCATGTGGGCGCCACCTCGGTGCTGCTCAAGGACCGGCCCACGCCGGACGCGGTGATGAAGATCCTCAAGGACCACCAGCCGACCATCTTCTACGGGGTGCCCACCCTGTACGGCTCGATCCTCGCCGATCCCCAGTACACCCGGGCCAGCGGCTCGACCCGCCTGCGCGCCTGCGTCTCGGCCGGCGAGGCGCTGCCCGAGGATGTGGGCCGCCGCTGGGAGGAGCGCTTCGGCGCCGCCATCCTCGACGGCCTGGGCTCCACCGAGATGCTGCACATCTTCCTCTCCAACCGTCACGGCGAGGTCCGCTACGGCACCTCGGGCAAGCCGGTGCCGGGCTACGACCTCAAGATCGTCGGCGACGACGGCCACGAGGTGCCCCAGGGCGAGATGGGCGAGCTGATCGTGCGCGGTCCCTCCTCGGCCACCGCCTACTGGAATCAGCGCGAGAAGTCGCTGAAGACCTTCCGCGGCGAGTGGACCCATACCGGCGACAAGTACTATGTGGACGAGGACGGCTATTACCGCTACGCCGGCCGCGGCGACGACATGCTGAAGGTCGGCGGCATCTGGGTGTCGCCCTTCGAGGTGGAAGCCGCCCTGATCTCCCACGACAAGGTGCTGGAAGCCGCCGTGGTCGGCGAGGCCGACCCGGAGGGACTGGTCAAGCCCAAGGCCTTCGTCGTCCTGGCCCCCGGCGAGAGCGGCTCGGAGGTCCTCAAGGAGGAGCTTCAGGCCTACGTCAAGTCCAAGCTGGCTCCCTACAAGTATCCCCGCTGGATCGAATTCGTCGAGGCGCTGCCCAAGACCGCCACCGGCAAGATCCAGCGCTTCAAGCTGCGCGGTACCCTCGCGCAGATGTAGCGCCGGCCTGATCGAGGGAGTGTCGCGCGACACTCCCTCGACAATCCCCGCATCCCGGCCCACACTAATCGCTCCGCAATCAAGGTCGGGGGCAATCCATGCGTAAGCTGCTTATCGGGGCGGGTGTTCTGGTGACCCTCATCGTCGGGGCGGCGGTGTTCCTGCTGTCGTCGCTGGACACCATCGTCAAGAAGGTGATCGAGGACGTGGGCTCCCAGGTCACCGGCGTGAAGGTGTCGGTGGGCGACGTGAAGATCTCGCTCTCCGAGGGCAAGGGCTCCATCTCCGGCCTGACCGTGGCCAATCCGCCCGGCTTCTCCTCCGATCCGGCCATCCGCCTGGGCGAGATCGCCCTGGCGCTCGACACCGGTTCGCTGGGCAAGAATCCGGTGGTGGTCAAGGAGGTCACCGTGGCGTCGCCCTTCGTGGCCTACGAGATGGCCGCGGGCGGCAGCAACATCGACGCCATCCAGAAGAACGTGAAGGCCTTCACCGCCAAGCAGGGTGCCGGCGGCAAGGCCGAGCCGGCCAAGAAGCCCGCCAAGGACGACGAGGAGAAGAAGCTGGTCATCGAGCGCCTGGCCATCACCGGCGGCCAGGTCAAGCTGGCGGCCGGCGGCATTCCCGGCGCCCAGGGCACCGCCAAGCTGGCCGATATCGTGCTGACCAATATCGGCAAGGACAGCGGCGGCGCCTCGTCGGCCCAGGTGGCGCAGAAGGTGATGGATTCCCTGGTCAGCGGCGCCCTCAAATCGGCCACCAGCTTCGGCAACCTGCTGGGGGGCGTCGGCGACAAGGCCAAGGCCCTGGTCCCCGGTGACGCCGGCAACGCGGTCAAGGGGCTGCTGGGCAAGTAGGCCTTATCATGGCGAAGCCCCCCGGATCGTATGATCCGGGGGGCTTTTCCTTTGAAAAACGAGAGGTTCGGAAGGCTGGGCCTCCGGGCGGGTTTGGGCGGCAGCCCAACCTTGCCGGACTTATCCCAGCACCACCTGATCGGCGCCGCGCAGCCGGGCCAGGGGGCTGGCCAGGCGGGACCATTCCTCGAAGCGGCGCCGCGCGTCGGCCTCGGCCTTGGAGCGCGACAGGCGGCCCACATAGGTGACGCTCATCTCGGCGCAGCCATCCTCGGCCAGGCGGCCGTCGGCGGTGAAGCCGAAGCGCAGGGGGCGGAAGGAACCCATCTCAGTAGCTCCTCAGCAGGCCGACCAGACGGCCCTGCACCTTGACCCGGTCGGGGGGCAGGATGCGGGTTTCGTAGGCCTTGTTGGCGGGTTCCAGCGCCACGGAATTGCCCTTGCGGCGCAGGCGCTTCAGCGTCACCTCGGTGTCGTCCACCAGGGCGACCACGATGGTGCCGGTCTCGGCGCTGTCGCAGGAGCGGATCACCACGGTGTCGCCGTCGTTGATGCCGGCCTCGATCATGGAATCGCCATCGACGGTCAGCGCATAATGGTTGCCGCTGCCCAGCATGGAGGCGGGAATATCGACGCTGTTGGAATGATCGCGCAGCGCCTCGATGGGGGTGCCGGCGGCGATCTTGCCGTAGAGCGGCAGGGAGACGGAATCCGACGGGCCGGCCACCGGCGCCCCGGCCAGCTGCTGGGCGGCGAAGCCCCCCTTGATGACGTTGGGGGCGAAGGCCTTGGCCGGTGGCGGCAGGGCCTGGTCGGTGCGGTTCTCCGGCAGGCGGACCACTTCCAGGGCGCGGGCGCGGTGGGCGAGGCGGCGGATGAAGCCCCGCTCCTCCAGCCCGGTGATCAGGCGGTGGATGCCCGACTTGGACTTGAGGTCCAGCGCGTCCTTCATCTCGTCGAACGAGGGGGAGATGCCGGTGGCGCGAAGCCGCTCGTCGATGAACATCAACAGTTCGTATTGCTTGCGCGTCAGCATCGCTCAACCTCCCCCGATATGAGTCTGTTCAGGGAACAAAGAACAAACCATCTGGTTTTGTTCTATTCGCGTTCCCGTGGGCGGTCAAGAGGAATTTACGGAGATGATTCCGTTTCGTTTCCGGTGGGCGGCGCGGGGATGCGGGCGCGACGCCCGCGTTCCTACAGGGTGGCGGGCAGCGGAATGACCTGCACCATGTCGCCCATCTGGGCGGTGGGGGCGTGCGGGGGGCGCACCAGCAGGCAGGTGGCCCGCGCCAGTCCCGACAGCACGGCGCTGTCCTGCTGCTCGAAGGGCAGCGCCACCACCAGCCCGTCGTCGGTGCGTTCCAGGCTGGCGCGCATGAATTCCATGCGCTCGTCGTTGGGCGGCAAGTCGCGGCCCAGCAGGGCGTTGATGGCCTGGGTGACGGTGGAGCGCCCGGTCAGCGCCCGGATAGCCGGTTCCAGGAAAATGATGGCGCAGACCATGGCCGACACCGGATTGCCCGGCAGGCCGAGGACGGGAACCCCCTTCATGTCGCCGAACATCAGGGGCTTGCCCGGCCGCATGGCCACCTTGTAGAAGCCGAGATTCATGCCGGCGTCCTTGAGCGCGTCCTGCACCAGATCGTAATCGCCCACCGAGGCGCCGCCGGTGGTGACCAGCATGTCGGCGCCGGCCGCCGCCCGGATCATGGAATCCAGGGATTCGCGGGTGTCTTTGGCGATGCCGAGATGGATGGGATCGGCGCCGAGCGCGGTGACCATGGCGGCGAGGCCCGGCCCGTTGGAGCCGACGATCTGGGCCGGCCCCGGCTGGTCGCCGGGCAGGACGATCTCGTCGCCGGTGGACAGGATGGCGATGCGGGGCTTGCGGCGCACCAGCAGGTTGGGGACGTTCATAGCCGCCGCCAGGCCGATGGTGCGGCCGCCCAGGACGGTTCCCGCCGGAATCAGCACGTCGCCGGTCTTGAAGTCGAGGCCGGCCGGGCGCACATGGCGGCCGGTGGGGGCGGAGGTGAGGATTTCCACCCGCTCGCCGTCCTTGCGGGTGTTCTCCTGCATGACGACGGCGTCGGCGCCATGGGGCAGGGGGGCACCGGTGAAGATGCGGATGCATTGCCCGGCCCCCACCGTTCCGGCGAAGGCGGCGCCGGCCGCCGACAGGCCGATCATATCGAGCCGGCACGGCGCCTGGGCGATGTCGGCGGCGCGCACGGCGTAGCCGTCCATGGCTGACACCGCCACCGGCGGGTGGGAAACGCGGGCGGCCAGATCCTCGGCCAGGATGCGCCCGGTGGCCAGGGCCAGGGGGATCACCTCGGTGCCCACCGGCCGGATGCCCGACAGCAGGGATTCGCGCGCCACCTCGACGGAGATCATTCCTTGGCCTCGTAGATGCCGGACTTGCCGCCCGATTTGTGGATCAGGCGGATATTTTCGATCCGCATGGACTTGTCCACCGCCTTGCACATGTCGTAGACGGTCAGCGCCGCCACCGAGACCGCGGTCAGCGCCTCCATCTCGACGCCGGTGCGGCCGACCAGCTTGCAGGTGGCTTCGATATGGACGGCGGAGGCCTGGGGATCAAGGCTCAGCTCCACCCCCACCGACGACAGGGCCAGCGGGTGGCAGAGCGGGATGAGGTCGGGGGTGCGCTTGGCGCCCATGATCCCGGCCAGCTGGGCCACGCTCAGCACGTCGCCCTTCTTCATGCCGCGCGCCGCGATCAGGGCCAGGGTCTCGGGCGTCATGACCACCGAGCCGCGCGCCACCGCTTTCCTGGCGGTCTCTCCCTTGGCCGAGACGTCGACCATGACGGCGTTGCCGTCGCCGTCGAAATGGGTGAGCCCATCTCCGGTCATGGCGTCGCCCATCATTCCACCTTGCCCGCGCCGGCCAGCAGCACCTTGACCGCCTGCTCCACGTCGGGGCGGCGCATCAGCGCCTCGCCGATCAGGAAGCGCTTGACCCCGATGGCCGCCATGCGGCGCAGATCGCCGGGGCCTTCCAGGCCGCTTTCCGACACGATGATCTTGCCCTCGGGGATCAGGGGGACCAGACGCTCGGTGGTGGCGAGGTCGGTCTTCATGATCTTGAGGTCACGGTTGTTGATGCCGATCAGCGGCGATTTCAGCTTCAGCGCGCGCTCAAGCTCGGCCTCGTCGTGCACCTCGATCAGCACGTCCATGCCGTAGCCCAGCGCGATGTCCTCCATCTGGCCGAGTTCGGCATCGGTAAGCGAGGCGACGATCAGCAAGATGCAGTCGGCGCCCAGGGCGCGGGCCTCGACGATCTGGTAGGGATCGACCATGAAGTCCTTGCGCAGCACCGGGATGTCGCAGGCCGAGCGTGCCGCGCCCAGGTCGGCGTCGGTGCCCTGGAAGAATTTCTGGTCGGTCAGCACCGACAGGCAGGCGGCGCCGCCGCGCTGATAGGCCCGCGCCAGCAGCTCGGGCTTGAAGTCGGGGCGGATGATGCCGGCCGAGGGCGAGGCCTTCTTGATCTCGGTGATCAGGCCCCAGCCCAGTTCGGCGACCTTGCGGTCCAGCGAGGCGGCGAAGCCGCGCGGCGGGGCCTGGTCCTGGGCGCGCTTCAGCAATTCCTGGATGGGCCGCCGGCTCTTCTGCTCGGCGACCTGCTTGCGCTTTTCGGCGCAGATACGGTCAAGGACGGTGGCGGTGGCGGTGGCGTTCATGGCGTCAGGGAGTCCGGTTGGTGATGGCGATCATGCGGTCCAGTACGGCTTCGGCCTCGCCCCGGTCGATGGCCTGTTCCGCCGCGCGGGCGCCGTCGCTCAAGGAGGCGACCTTGCCGGCCACCACCAGGGCGGCGGCGGCGTTCAGCACGACGATGTCGCGATAGGCTCCCTGTTCCCCCTTCAGCAGAGCACGGAGCGCGGCGGCGTTGGCGGCGGCATCGCCGCCCTTCAGGGCGGCGGGAGCGGCGCGCTTGAGGCCCACGTCCTCCGGCTTGACGGTGAAGAGACGAACCTCGCCCCCCTTGTGCTCGGCCACCTTGGTGGGGCCGGTGGTGGTCAGTTCGTCCAGTCCGTCGGTGCCGTGCACCACCCAGGCGTGCTCGGCGCCCAGGCGGCCCAGCACGCGGGCCAGCGGCTCGACCCAGCGTTCGGCGAAGACGCCGACCACCTGACGGGTGGTGCCGGCCGGATTGGCCAGCGGTCCCAGCAGGTTGAAGATGGTCCGCGTGCCCAACTCGCCCCGCGCGCCGGCCACATGGCGCATGGCGTTGTGGTGGCGCGGCGCCATCAGGAAGCCGACCTTGTTGTCCCACAGGGTCTCGCGCACCAGGGCGAAGTCGGCGTCGATGTTGACGCCGAGAGCGGTCAGCACGTCCGAGGCGCCCGACTTGGACGATACCGCCCGGTTGCCGTGCTTGGCCACCGGCACGCCGCAGGCGGCCACCACGAAGGAGGCGGCGGTGGAGATGTTGTAGGTGCCGGCCTCGTCGCCGCCGGTGCCGACGATGTCGACGGCGCCGGCCGGGGCTTCGATCTTCAGGGCCTTGGCCCGCATGATGCGCGCCGCGCCGGTGATCTCCTCCACCGTTTCGCCGCGCACCCTGAGACCCAGCAGCAGGCCGCCGATCTGGGCCGGGGTGGCGTCGCCCGACATGATGATCTCGAACACCTCCTCGGCCTGGGTCTCGGACAGGGTGGCACCGGCGGCGACGCGGCCGAGGATTTCCTTCATCAGGACGAGGGTGACGGGGGCGGTACTCATCAGGCGGCCTGTCCGGTCTTGGATTTGGTGAAGTCGATGAAATTGCGCAGCATGGCGTGGCCGTGCTCGGTCTCGATGCTTTCCGGATGGAACTGGACGCCCCAGATGGGCAGCTCCTGGTGGGCGAGGCCCATCACCAGCCCGTCGGCGGTCCATGCCGAGGCATGCAGGCAGGCGGGGAAGCTTTCCCTCTCCACCACCAGCGAGTGGTAGCGGGTGGCGCGGAACGGGCTGGGCAGCCCCTTGAACACCCCGGTGTCGTCGTGGGTGATGGTGTCGACCTTGCCGTGCATGGGCTTGGGCGCGCGGACCACCTTGCCGCCGAAGGCCTGGCCGATGGCCTGGTGGCCCAGGCAGACGCCGAACAGCGGGATCGTCCCGGCGGCGCGCCCGATCAGCTCCAGGCAGATGCCCGCCTTGTCGGGGTCGCAGGGGCCGGGCGAGATGACGATGCCCTGGGGCCGCATGGCCATGACCTGATCGACGGTGACGGAATCGTTGCGCTTCACCACCACCTCGGCCCCCAGCTCGCCCAGGTAATGCCAAAGGTTGTAGGTGAAGCTGTCGTAGTTATCGATCAGAAGGAACATCGGCGTTGCGCCTGCAGGAAATCCAGGCCGGAAGAATGCAGAGGCGGCCTGGGCGCGTCAAGCATGGCACACGCCGTTTGACGGATTCATCGGGCAGGTTAGCATGATGGTGAAACGCAAGGAGCGGAGCGCCATGCTCGATACCATCCTTCTGCTGGCGGGAGAGACTGAACGCCCGGTGTTGGCCGGGTGGCTGCGCCGCGCCGAACCGGGGATCCGGGTGGTGGCGGCGGGCGCGGTAGCCGACCTGCCCGCCGATGTTTCCTCCGCCCGGCTGGTTGCCTTCGTCTTTCCCGAGATCGTGCCGGGCGGCGTGCTGAGGCGTCTGGGATACGGCGCCTACAATTTCCATCCCGGCCCGCCGGAATACCCCGGCTGGGCGCCGGCCGCCTTCGCCCTCTACGACGGCGCCGCCACGTTCGGCGCCACCCTGCATGAGATGGCGGCCAGGGCGGATGCGGGGACGATCTGCGACGTGGAAAGCTTCGCCGTTCCCGCCGGTTGCGACCTGCGGCGGCTGGAGGAACTGGCCTACGCGGCCAGCCTGCATCTGTTCGAGCGCTGGGCCGAAGCCCTGGTTTCGCCGCTCAGGCCACCCCGGCTGCCGCTTCGGTGGGGGGCGCGCCAATGCACCCGCAAGGGGTTCGCCGAACTGGCCGGGATACCGGAAGGAGCCTCGGAGGAGGAGAGGCGGAGAAGGGCGAGGGTGTTTGGTGGGGAGGGAGATAACAGGCGGCCTTGACACCTAATTAGTTTGTGCTAATATAAGTGAAATCGAAATCTCCTTCGGGTGTCACCATGCTTCGCTTCGATATCGCTCCGGTCTGCTCCAACGCCTATCGCTTCCAGGCGACCATGAGCTTCGCCATTGCCGCCCTCTACCTGTTCACGCCGTACAAGTGGGTGGCATTCGTGCTGGCGTTCGGCGGGGTGTTGCGCGGCTTCGTCTCGCCGCACAAGTGCCTGTCCTACCGGCTGTTCGCGGCGATCACCGACCGGCTGGGGTGGAAGCATCCGGTCAATGCCGGCTCCAAGATGTTCGCCGACAAGATTGCCGCCATCGCCGGCACCGTCATGGCGGTGTCGTGGCTGATGGGCTCGGAGATCGGCGCCATTCCGGCCACCGCCATCCTGATCTTCGCCTTCATCGATCTAGCCACCGGCTTCTGCGCCGCCTGCTGGGCCTATGGTTTCTGGTACAAGCTGCGCTCGGCCTGATCCGGCACCGTTCCGGGGCGGGGTTTTCAAACCAAAGCCCGATGAGGTCTCCTCATCGGGCTTTGCGTTACAACAGCCCCATGGCCTTGAAGCTGGCGTGGCCCTTGCGGCCGACCACCACATGATCGTGCAGCTGAATCCCCACGGCGGTCAGGGCGTCCTTGACCGCGCGGGTCATGTCGATGTCGGACCGTGACGGCTTGGGGTCGCCGCTCGGATGATTATGAACCATGATCACCGCCGAGGCATGCAGCGCCAGGGCGCGCCGGACCACCTCGCGTGGGTAGAGCGGCGTATGGTCGACGGTGCCGGTCTGCTGCACCTCGTCGGCGATCAGGGTGTTCTTGCGGTCGAGGAACAGCAGGCGGAACTGCTCGGTGGGCAGGGTGGCCATGGCGGTGCGGCAGTAATCCAGCAGCACGTCCCAGCTCGAGATCACCGAATTGTTGAGCACCGGGGCGCGGGCCAGGCGGATGGCGGCTTCGCGCACCACCTTCAGGGTGGCGGCGGCCACGTCCTTGACGCCGTCGACGCTCTTGAGATCCTCGACGTCGGCGGTGACCGCGTCGGCGAAGCTGCCGAAGCGCCTGATCAGCGCCTTGGCCAGCGGCTTGGTGTCCTGTCTCGGGATGGCGGCGCCCAGCAGCAGTTCCAGCAATTCATAGTCGGGAAGGGCCTCGGGGGCGTCGAGGAAGCGCTTGCGCAGGCGTTCCCGGTGGCCCCGATGGTCGGGCGCGTCCGCCGCTTCGGCCCGGCCGGGAAGGGGGGGATCGGCGGTCACAGGCGGGCGCGGAAATCTTCCAGCCAGGCCAGGCGGCTTTCCAGCAGGGCGATGTCGTGGTCCAGCCACGCCGCCAGGGCGCTGCCGCCCTCGCCGTCGCTGCCGCGCAGGTCGGCCAGGCGGGCCAGTTCGCTGTCCGCCCCCTCGATCAGCAGGTCGATCTGGTGGGCACGCTCTTCGGACTCCAGCAGGTCGAGGAAGCGCATCTTCAGCGCCACCACCAGCTTGGACAGGTCCGAGCCGGGACGCAGCCGGGCGGTCAGCAGGGTGACGAGCTCGCGCCGTCCCGCCGCCGAAATGGTCAGCATGGAATCGTCCTCCATGCCCTGGCCCTCAAGCGTCTCGACCAGCCCCTCGTAGCGCAGCAATTCGATGGAGATGCCCATCAGCTCCAGGCTGGGCCCCATGATCCGGCTGGTGAAATGGCGCACCGACCCGGCCAGTTCGCTGTAGCGCATGGGCCGGGACGCGATGGTTCCCAGCGCGCACAGGCGGACCGCTTCCTTGGGGGTCAATGTGTTGTCGGCGAACATGGCGTGGCCCAATCCGGCTATCATTCCAGCCAAATATAGGGGGTAATCGCCGTCCCGTCCACAAATACGGCGCGAGGGCTTGCAAATGCCTTCGTATTGGCGGAGCTTGTCGCCATGAACGCAGGCCCGAGCGATACCGCCGATATCTGGGTGCTGGCCGACGACCGGGCCGGCAACGTCGCCCAATGCCTGGGGGTCGCCGAGGCGCTGGGCCGGCCCTTCGCGGTCAAGACCCTGCGCTATGGCCGTCTCGCCGGGCTGCCCAACGCCCTGCGTGGCGCCGGGCTGAGCGGCATCGCGCCCGAGAGCCGCGCGGCGCTGTGTGCCCCCTGGCCGCGTCTGGTGATCGCCGCCGGGCGGCGCACCGCGCCCGTCGCCCGCTGGATCCGGCGGCAATGCGGGGCCAGGCTGGTGCAGATCATGGACCCCGGCTTTCCCGGCCGCGGCGATTTCGACCTGATCGTCTCGCCTGCCCACGATGGCCCCCGGCCGGGCGGCAACGTGCTGGAGGTGCTGGGGGCGCCCCACCGGGTGACGCCCGGGCGTCTGGCCGCCGAGGCGGAAAAATGGCGTGATTCCTTCGCCCACCTGCCGCGTCCCTGGGTGGCGGTGATCGTCGGCGGCGCCACCAAGAACCGGCCGTTTTCAGTGGAGATGGCCGAGGGGCTGGGGCAAAGTGTCGCCCGGCTGGCCGGCGGCCTGGGCGGTTCGCTGCTGCTCACCACCAGCCGCCGCACCGGCGGGGCGCAGGAGGCGGCGCTGGCCGCCGGGTTGCCCGAGCCGCGCTGGCTGCACCTGTTTTCCCAGGGCGGCGACAATCCCTATTTCGGCTTCCTGGCCCTGGCCGACGCCGTCATCGTCACCGGCGATTCCGTCTCCATGTGCTGCGAGGCCTGCGCCTCCGCCGCCCCGGTGTTCATCTGGGCGCCCGAGGGCTGGGCGGCCCCCAAGCATGCCCGCCTGCACGCCCAGCTCTACCGGGCCGGCCTGGCCCGGCCGCTGGAGGGCGCCGCGTCCCTGGACGGCTGGGAGAGGCCCCGCCTCAACGCCGCCCAGGAGGCGGCCCGGGTGATCGGCGAGCGTTTGCTGTCATGAGGCGGCTGGCCGCCCTATTGCTGCTGCTGGCTGCGCCGGCCCTGGCCGAGCCCCGTCAGCTGCACGGCATCAAGGGCGACGACCAGCGGCTGCGCATGGCGGCGCAGGAATTCCCGTGGAGCGCCATGGGGCGCCTCAACTTCTTCAGCGGCCATTGCAGCGCCGCCCTGATCGGGCCGCGCCTGATCGCCACCGCCGCCCATTGCCTGTGGAACCGCCGCACGCAAAAGCCGTTTCCCGCCTCGTCCTTCACCTTCGTGGCCGGCTGGGACCGGGGTGAGTATCTGCGGGCCTCCAAGGTGAGCGCGGTGCACGCCGCGCCCGGCTGGGTGCTCGACGGCAAGGAGCGGGGACTGGCCAGCCGGGCCGACGATTGGGCACTGATGGAACTGGAAGAGCCGCTGGGCGACGAGATCGGCTGGATCGCCCTCGGCGCGCCCCTGGCGGGCATGCGGGTGGCGGTGGCCGGCTATGGCCGCGACAAGGCCCAGGTACCGCTGGCCCATGTGGGCTGTCGCCTGACCCGCCAGACGCTGCCGGGGGTGTTCCTCCACGATTGCGACGCCGTCCAGGGCGAATCCGGCGGCCCGGTGCTGGGCTGGAGCGGCGGCGAACTGCGTCTGGTGGCGGTCAATGTGGCGGTGATCCCCGCCCAGGGCGAGGCCGGGGTGGCGGCGGGGACCGACGCCCTGCGTCCCTTGGCCATGAGCCTGGGGGCGGCGAAGTCGACCCGGGCGGGACCGGTGTCACGGCCGGCCGGCGTCGATCTGGGTCAGTCGTTGAGGTAAAGCGCGTCGCGATGGGCCTGGACGCTGTCGGGGCCGAAGCAGCAGAACACCATCTGCTCCAGCGCATCGGTTCCATCCAGGAACGCCCTGACCGTGGCGACGGCGATGCGGGCCGCCTCATCCTTGGGGTAGCCGTAGATGCCGGTGGAGATGGCGGAGAACGCCAGGGAGCGGGCACCGGCTTCCGCCGCCAGGTCCAGCGAGCGGCGATAGCACGATTGCAGCAGGGCGGCTTCGCCCTGGCCGCCACCCTGCCATACCGGCCCCACGGTGTGGATCACCCAGCGGGCGGGCAGGCGGAAGCCGGGGGTGATCCTGGCGTCGCCGGTGGCGCAGCCCCCCAGGAGCCGGCAGGCGTCGAGCAATTGCGGCCCGGCGGCGCGGTGGATGGCGCCGTCCACGCCGCCGCCGCCCAGCAGCGACGAATTGGCGGCATTGACAATGGCGTCGACCTCCAGGCGGGTAATGTCGGCCTCGACGATTCGCATCCTGCCGTCCGGCATCAGCGGAACTCCGGCTGCTCCAGCCCGTACTGGCACACTTCGACCATGGCGCCGTCGGGATCGCGAATATAGCACATGCGCTTGCCGCCGCGGACGATGTCCTGGGGAACCTCGATGGGCTCCACCCTCTGGCCGAACTGGCCGGCGAGCGCGGCGAGGCAGGCATCGAGGTCGTCGACCCGCAGCGCCAGATGCCGCAGGCCGGGAGTGGAGGCCACGGCCGCCTGGGCCGGGGGCGCATCGGCGAATTCCAGCAGTTCGATGCGGCAGGCGCCGTCCGGCGCCGCCAGGATGACGCAGCGGGCCCGGGCACCGGTCAGGCCGGTCACCCGCTCGAACCACTCGCCCTGCAGCGGGCGGTCCATGACCACGCCGAGGCCGAACAGGGCGGCATAGAAGCGGATCGACCGCTCCATGTCGGTGACCACGATGTTGACGTGGTCGTGGCCCAGCAGCGCCATCAGCCGCCCAGCTGCATCACGAATTCGGTCAGGAAGGGAGCGTTGCGCCGCCGTTCGGAATCGGTGCGGCCGAAATTGGCCAGCAGCTTGCGCATCCAGTTGGCGTCCAGGCGCTCGAATTCGAAATGGGCCTTCATGGCCAGGTGCTCGCCCACGTAATCGGGCAGCTTGGCGGTCCATTTCATCAGGCCGTCGCGGAAAGCGCCCTCGCGCGCCTGGTCCATGCGGCCCGAGGGGGAGAATTCCTGGGTGTAGAGCTGGTTCAGCTCGCGCCAGCACTTGGCCATGACGTCGGCCTCGAAGCGGATCAGATCCTGCAGCAGGATCAGGCTTTCCTCGTTGGGCGGCTCGTAATTGGCCCGCGTCGCGTCCTCGCGGAACAGCGGCCAGGGATTGTCCTCGGGCTTCTGCGGTCCCGGCTTCTTGCCCTTGGCCGGCTTGGGGGCGCGGAACGAGGCCCAGCGGGCATCCCAATTGTGCAGGATGGGGTTGTTGACCTCGCTGCCCTGCATGATCTCGATCAGCTTCTCGCCGCCCACCTCGGCCCAGTTGTAGCTGTGGGCCAGGGTCTGCATGTGCCGGGTCTGGCGCATCTGCGGCAGGAGGAACTTGGTCAGCACCTCGCGGTAGACCACGCCGAACTCGGGCGCCAGCAGGAACGGCAGGCGCAGTCCCCTGGACGGCTGGGTGATGCGGAAGATGCTGAGAATCTTCTCGGTGTAGCCGCAGATGGTGTCGTCGAACAGGGTGGGGAAGTCGGTGAAGGGCTTGTCCGGCTCGTTGCCGCCGCTGGTGATGGCGCCGGGCATGGGGGACTGGAACTTGGGCATCATCTTGCCCATGCGGTCGCCGGCCGAGCCCAGCTGGGCGGCAAACAGCGGCGGCGGCTCGCGCACCGGTGCCTGGGCGCGGATGGTGCGGGTGGGCGCCGCCACGGCGCCGCGGGCCAGCAGCGCCTGGAAGCCGGCCTGGGCGCTTTCCGCCTCGGTCATCTGGGGCGGGCCCAGCAATTGCGTGGCGATGTCGGCCAGGACCCGCAGGTCCTCCTCCTTGCCGTCGCCGGGCGGCAGCAGGGACTGGAAGTTGCGCTCCCGCGCTTCCTTCAGCTTGGGCATGCCATAGCGTTCGATGGATTTGGTGAGGATCACCGAGAAGACCACGTTCAGCTGCTTCTCGTTGGCCCACTTGCGCGCCTCGGGGTCCTTCAGCGTCATGCGGCGGAGCATGAGGATGTGGGGAACCTCCAGATGACGGGTGGCCGCAATAAGGCTGGCAACCTTCGTCTCGAAGGTCTTCGCCCCCTCTCGCGGATCGGAACCCGTCATGCGCCTGTTCCCGGCCTTGGCGGCCGTCCCTTCCCAAACGTCGACACGCGATCACCCCCCGGTGGTGACCTCTCTCAGACCCCAACCCCATGGGGATAGCTCATGAGCGGCCACACGCGCAAGTCCGTTCCGTCGCGTTCGTGACCGAATGTGACAGCGGATCGGAATGTCGTACGGCCTAGACCTTACGGATTAATCCTGATGACCTCGCCCTGGTGGGGGCAGCCGGGCAGGCAAAGGTCGAGGAAAGCGCCGGCCACGTCGTCGGGCTGGGCCAGTTTTGACTGGTTCTCGCCGGGGAAGGCGATGCTGCGCAGCCGGGTGGCGACCACGCCGGGGTCCAGCAGGTTGGCCTTCACCGCCGTGACGTTGGCAATCTCGGCGGCCCAGGCGCGGACCATGGCCTCCAGCGCCGCCTTGGAGGCGGCATAGGCGCCCCAGAACGGCTCGGCGGCCCCGGCGGCGGCCGAGGTGGTGAACACCGCCCGCCCGGCCGGCGCCATGCGCAGCAGGGGGTCGCAGGCGCGGATCAGCCGCCAGTTGGCGGTGACGTTGACGGCGAAGGCTTCATCCCAATCGTCGGGGGCGTGCTGGGCGACGGGGGTGAGGCCGCCGCCGATGGCTCCGGCATTGCCCACCAGGATGTCGAGCCGGCCGAAGCGCTGGAAGATGGCGGCCGCCACCTGCTCGATCAGGCCGGGCTTGCACAGGTCTTCCGGCACCAGGACCAGGGGCTTGCCGCCCGCCGCCCGGATGTCGTCGTCCAGTTCCTCCAGCGCCCCTTGCGTGCGGGCGACGGCGACGATCTCGGCCCCTTCGGCGGCGAAGCGCCGGACCACCGCCGCGCCGATCCCGCGCGAGGCACCGGTGACCAGCGCCACGCATCCCTCCAGCACTCCGCCCATCAGTGCGAGTCCTCGGTCAGCAGGGACAACTGCTTGGTGTCGGACTTGGCGCCGTTGTAGTCGGTGGGTTCGACGGGATAGTCGCCGGTGAAGCAGGCGTCGCAGAATTGCGGCTCGGCCCCGTTGCGGCCCGGCTCGCCCACCGCCCGATAGAGGCCGTCGATGGAGATGAAGGCCAGCGAATCCACGCCGATCAGCTTGGCCATGCCCTCCACGTCGTAGCGGGCGGCCAGCAGCTTCTCGCGCTCCGGCGTGTCGATGCCGAAATAGCAGGAATGGGTGGTCGGCGGGCTGGAGATGCGCATGTGCACCTCGGTGGCGCCGGCCTGGCGCACCATCTCGACGATCTTGCGGCTGGTGGTGCCGCGCACGATGGAATCATCGACCAGGATGACGCGCTTACCGGCCAGGGTGGCGCGGTTGGCGTTGTGCTTCATCTTGACGCCGGTATGGCGCACGCTGTCGGTGGGCTGGATGAAGGTGCGGCCCACATAGTGGTTGCGGATGATGCCCAGCTCGAACGGGATGTTGGCGGCGGCGGCGAAGCCGATGGCGGCGGGGACGCCGGAATCGGGCACCGGCACCACCACGTCGGCATCGACCCGGCTTTCGCGGGCCAGTTCCGAGCCGATGCGCTTCCTGGCCTCGTAGACGCTGGTGCCTTCCACCACCGAATCGGGGCGGGCGAAGTAGATGTATTCGAAGATGCAGAAGCGGGACGCCCGCTTGATGAAGGGCTTGACCGAGCGGATGCCGTCATTGGTCAGCACGACGATCTCGCCCGGCTCCACGTCGCGGACGAACTCGGCACCGATGATGTCCAGCGCGCAGGATTCTGAGGCCAGAATCCACGCCTTGTCCAGGCGGCCCAGGCAAAGCGGGCGGATACCCAGCGGGTCGCGCACCCCGAACACCGCGTCGGTGGTGGCGGCCACCAGGGAATAGGCCCCCTCGATCTGGCGCAGCGCGTCGATCAGGCGGTCTTCCACCGTGGAGTACAGGCTGATGGCGATCAGGTGGATGATCACCTCGGTATCGGTGGTGGACTGGAACAGGCAGCCGCGCCGCACCAACTGGCGGCGGAGCGCCATGGCGTTGGTCAGGTTGCCGTTGTGGCCCAGCGCCAGCCCGCCGAACTCCATCTCGGCGAACAGCGGCTGCACGTTCCTGAGCAGGGTCTCGCCGGTGGTGGAATAGCGGACATGGCCGACCGCCATGGAGCCCTTCAGCTTGCGGATGACCGATTCGTTGCCGAAATTATCCTCCACATGGCCGAGGCCGCGATGGTTGTGGAACGAATCGCCGTCGAAGGCGACGATGCCCGCCGCCTCCTGGCCGCGGTGCTGCAGGGCGTGCAGCCCCAGCGCCACATGGGCGGCGGCCTCGGGATGGCCGAAAATGCCGAACACGCCGCATTCCTCGCGGAGATGATCGTCGTCGAAGGGGTGGGTGGTCAGCATGGGGGCTCGGTCCTACTGGTTGCTGCGGATCAACCGCTCCATCTGGGTACGGCTTTCGCTGTCGTAGCCCGGATCGGGTTTGCCGCCGGTCCTGGCGTCCGCCTTGCCCTTGCCGTCGGGGGACGGGCGGGCGGATTGCGAGGCCGGTTGCGGCGAAATGAATTTCTGGAAGGTCTTTTCCGCTTCCATCAGCTGGCGGGCCTCGGCCGAGGTTTGCCGGGCCTTGCCTTCCGCCTTGCCCAGGCCCTCGGGCGCCATGCCCTGCAGTATGTCGGCGCCGCGCATCAGCCACGGGCGCGAGCGGCTGTGGGCCAGCCAGTCGGGCTGCTGCTCGGGGCTGTCGAACAGCCAGGCCGCCGACATGTAGGTCAGCGACAGCAGCACGGCGCCGCGCGCCAGCCCGAAGACGAAGCCCAGCGAGGAATCCACCGAGTTCAGCGCGCTCTTCCTCACGCTGTCCGACACCCGCTTGGTCAGGAGCGACAGGACCAGCAGGGTGACCAGGAACAGGGCGGCGCCGGCAGCGATGTCGGCCACCAGGGCGGTGCCGATCTGGGAACGGAAGAACGGCTGAACGTGGGGAAAGCCGTAGAGGGCGGCGAACACGGCCCCCACCCACGAGATGATAGACAGCACCTCCTGGACGAAGCCGCGCAGGAAGGCGAATCCCGCCGAGCCGAGCAGCACCACGGCGACCACAACGTCAACGGCGGTGATGTTGAGGTTCCCCATTGCCTCGTCCAGTTTAGGGTGGTCACTCGTGCCGGAACAGTCCCAGCACGTCCTGCAAATGGCCGATGGAGCGGATGGCCAGGGGCGATGCCCCGGCGGCCGCTCCGCCCTTGTCCTTGCGCGGCCGGGCCGGCACCAGCGCCTGGGCGAAGCCGAGCTTGGCGGCTTCCTTCAGGCGGGTGTCGGCCTGGGCCACCGCCCGGACCTCGCCGGACAGCCCGATCTCGCCGAATACGACCATGTCGGCGGGGACGGGCACGTCGGACGCGGACGACACCAGGGCCGCGGCGACGGCAAGGTCGGCGGCCGGCTCGGCGATCCGCAATCCTCCGGCGACGTTCAAATAAACGTCATTGCCCGACAAAGCAAGCCCACAGCGGGCATCGAGCACCGCCAGGACCATGGACAGCCGGTTGGTATCCCAGCCGACCACGGCGCGCCTGGGCGAAGACAGCGAGCTGGGCGCCACCAGGGCCTGGATTTCCACCAGCATGGGCCGTGTCCCCTCCATGCCGGCGAAGACGCAGGAGCCCGAGACGTTGCCGCGCCGCTCGGCCAGGAACAAGGCGGAGGGATTGGCGACCTCGGCCAGCCCACCCTCGGTCATCTCGAACACCCCGATCTCGTCGGTGGCGCCGAAGCGGTTCTTGACGGCGCGCAGGATGCGGAACTGGTGGCCGCGGTCGCCCTCGAAATAAAGGACGGTGTCGACCATGTGCTCCAGCACCCGGGGGCCGGCGATGGTGCCCTCCTTGGTGACGTGGCCGACCAGGAACAGCACGAAGCCGCGCCGCTTGGCCAACCGGATCAGCTCGGCGGCGCAGGCGCGCACCTGGCTGACCGTGCCGGGCGCCGATTCGATGTTGTCGGCGTAGACGGTCTGGATGGAATCGATCACCACCACCTGGGGGGCGTCGGGACCGTCGAGGGACGCCAGGATGTCGCGCAAGCTGCCGGCCGAGGCCAGCGCCACCTTGGCCTTGGCATAGCCCAGGCGGGCGGCGCGCATACGCACCTGATCCACCGCCTCCTCGCCCGAGATATAGGCGACCGAGACCTGGGACGACAGCCGTGCCGTGGCCTGGAGCAAAAGGGTGGACTTGCCGATGCCGGGGTCGCCGCCCACCAGCAGGCAGGAGCCGGGCACCAGTCCGCCGCCCGCCACCCGATCCAGCTCGCCGATGCCGGTCTGCCAGCGCGACAGCGGTGCGGCGGAGCCCTCGAGGCCCACGAACTCGATGCGCTTGCCCTTGCCCGCCGTCAGGCCCTTGGGGACTTCCTCGCGCGCCGCTTCCTCGGTGATGGAGTTCCAGGCGCCGCAGGCTTCGCACTTGCCCGCCCACTTGCGGGTGACGGCGCCGCAATCCTGGCAGACGAATTGGGAAGAGGGGGATTTGGCCATGGGATCAGACCGGGCCACCGGTCATGTGTTCCCGCTGCCGGATGAAGGCGATCACCGGCAGGATGCTCTTGGCCTGGGGATTGCCGCGCGGCCCCAGCATGCGGATCAGGCTCTTGGACGGCGTTCCCACCGCCTGGGCCAGTCCCTCGAAGCCGATGGTGGCGTTGATATAGTCGCGCAGGATGGCCTTGGCCGTGGCGAAGTCGTTGTTGAGCAGGCATTCCTGCGCCTCGGCCACCAGGGCCTTGCGGAACTCCGGGTCCCGTTCGGCGCGGGCCTTGACGGTGTCCTTGAAGTCGCGGGTCAGGGCCATCCTCATGTCGCCTTCTTGCGTCGTTTGTAGTCCTCCCAAAGCACCTTGGCCTTGGCGATGTCGCCTGGCTGTGTCGTCTTGTCGCCGCCCAGCAGCAACAGGATCAACCGCTTGCCGTCCTGGCCGAAATAGACCCGGTAGCCGGGGCCGAAATCGATGCGGTACTCGGAAACACCTTCGCCCACCGGCTTGACGTTGCCCAAATGCCCGGCCGCCAGTTTGACGCGGACTACCGCCACCTTGGCCGCCGTCCGGGCGTCGAGGTGGTCGAACCATCGGCCGAAGGGGTTGTACCCATCTTCGTCCAGATATTCGACGACGTCAATCATGGTAACCTATGGGTTACTGTTATTTTTCTTACGCCATGCGTTCCTGGCACTCTCACTCTCGATGAGCCGCCTCACATCTTCTTCATTCGCCATTCCATTCCCCTCTATGCTCCGGCAATTTTTACGGGTTGGAGGAGGCTTGGGCAAGAGGCTGTCGTTTATAGCGACGGCGGCTGAAAGGCCCTTCGCGATGCTCAGGGTGACAGGTGGGGGGAGAGGGAAAAAGGACCAGGGATGCGCGAAGGGACGAGTCCCTTCGCTCCTTCTTAAGCCCGCAATTCCATGGTGATCGGCCCCACCGCCCGGCCGTGGATGAACTGGTCCACGTATTCGTTGCCGGAATGGTCGATGTCCTTGGCCGGGCCGACCCAGATCAGCTTGCCCTTGTAGAGCATGGCGATGCGGTCGGAGATCTTGCGGGCCGAGGCCATATCGTGGGTGATGGACAGCGCCGTGGCGCCCACTTCCTTGCAGCACTTGACGATCAGGTCGTTGATCACGTCGGCCATGATGGGGTCCAGGCCGGTGGTCGGCTCGTCGAAGAAGATGATTTCCGGGTTGGTGGCGATGGCACGCGCCAGCGACACGCGCTTTTGCATGCCGCCCGACAGTTCCGACGGGAACAGATCGCCGGTGGAGGCGGCCAAGCCGACCTGGGCCAGCTTCTCGATGGCGATGTCGCGGGCCTTGGCCCGCTCCATCCTCTGGCCCTGGATCAGGCCGAAGGCGACGTTCTCCCACACCTTCAGCGAGTCGAACAGGGCGCCGCCCTGGAACAGCATGCCGAACTTCTTCATGATCCGGTCGCGGTCCTTGGCTCCCATGCCGACCACTTCCTCGCCGTCGATGCGGATGGAGCCGCTTTCGGGGCGCAGCAGGCCCAGGATGCTCTTCAGCATCACCGACTTGCCGGTGCCCGAACCGCCGATCACCACCACCGATTCGCCCCTGGCCACCGACAGGTCGATGCCGTCCAGCACCACCTTGGGGCCGAAGGCCTTGTGCACGCCCTTGAGTTCGATCTTCGGCACGGCGGTCATGGTCACTTCCCGAAGAACATGGCGGTGATGAGGTAGTTGAACACCAGGATCATGATGGCCGCCGACACCACCGCATTGGTGGTGGCCGCGCCGACGCCCTGGGCGCCGCCCTTGGAGTAATAGCCGTTGTAGCAGCCCATCAGGGTGATCAGGAAACCGAACACCGCCGCCTTGGTCAGGCCCGAGATGACGTCCAGCGGCTCGAGGAATTCCCAGGTGCGGGCGATGTAGGTGGCCGAGTTGAAGCCCAGCTTGTAGACGCCGACAATATAGCCGCCGAACACGCCGATGATGTCGGCGATCAGCACCAGGAAGGGCAGCATCAGGGTGCCGGCCAGGATGCGCGGCGCCACCAGGTACTTGAAGGGATTGGTCGACAGCGTGGTCAGGGCGTCGATCTGCTCGGTAACGCGCATGGTGCCGATCTCGGCGGCCATGGAGGCGCCGATGCGCCCCGCCACCATCAGCCCGGCCAGCACCGGAGCCAGTTCGCGGGTCACCGACAGCACCACCACGGTGGCCACGGCCCCCTCGGCGGCGAAGCGCGAGAAGCCGGAATAGGATTGCAGCGCCAGCACCATACCGGTGAAAACGGCGGTCAGGCCGACCACGGGCAGCGAGAAATAGCCGATTTCGATGAACTCGCGCAGGATCAGCCGGGGATAGAAGGGCGGGCGGATTGTGTGCGACACCGCCATGGCGGTGAACGCCGACAACCGTCCCACATGGGCCAGGAACCCCAGGAACACCCGACCGATGGTCGCCAGGAGCGTGATCATGACGCGGCGCCCTCGGCGCCGGTCCAGCGGCGGTGATGGCGGCGTCCCAGGGCGGTGAGGATTTCGTAGCCGATGGTATCAGCCTCTTCCGCCACATGGTCGGGACCGTGGCCGGGGCCGATCAGTTCGATCAGCCCGCCGGGATGGGCGTGCTCCACCGGGACGTCGGTGACGTCGAAGGTGGTCAAATCCATGGAAACCCGCCCGACCACCGGCACCTTCATTCCCCCGATCATGCCATGCCCGCGATTGGAGAGGGACCGGAACCAGCCGTCGGCATAGCCGACCGCCACGATCGCCAGCTTGCGCTTCCCCTCGACGCGGTGGGTGGCACCATAGCCAACGGTCATGGGGCTGTCAACGTCACGGACCTGGACGATTTTTCCTTGCAGTTTAATCACTTGGCTCATGGGATTGGGGCGGCCGGGCATGGGGTTCAGCCCATACAGCGCCGCGCCGGGGCGGACCAGCCCCAGGTGAAAACCGCGCCCCAGGAAGATACCGGACGAGGCGGCGATGGACTGGGGCAGGGCCGGCAGGTGCGAGGCCAGGCGGCGCAGGGTGGTCAGCTGCCGGGCGTTCAAGGGCGAATCGCTGTCGTCGGCGCAGGCCAAGTGGCTCATCACCAGGATGGGGCGCATGGCGGCGAGGATTTCCGGCTTGGCGGCCAGACGCTCCAGTTCCGGTTCCGACAGGCCCAGGCGGTTCATGCCGGTATCGATGTGGACGGCGACGGCGGGAGCCCCGCTGCCCTTCTTGGCGAAGGAGGACCAACCGGTGATCTGGGCCAGGGAGTTCAGCACCGGAATCAGCCCGTGGGCGGCGAACTCGGCCTCGTCGCCGCCCAGCGGCCCGTTCAGCACATGGATCATCGCGCCGGGGACGCAACGGCGCAGCGCGATGCCCTCTTCGACGCAGGCGACGAAGAACGAGCGGCAGCCGGCGGCGAACAGGGCCGGCGCGATGTGCGCCATGCCGAGGCCGTAGCAATCGGCCTTGACCACGGCGGCGGCCTCGGCGGGGGCCACCAGGGCGGACAGCCGCTTCCAGTTGGCGACGACGGCGCCCACGTCGATGGTGAGCAGGGCGGTGGCGCGGGAGAGATCGGTCATGGTCCGTCCAGGTTCAATTCACGTCGTTATTCGGGGCATGCGCAGGGTGAAGCGGAGATTTGGCAGGCTGCGGAAAACTCCACTTTCTCTTCCGTCATTCCCGCGAAAGCGGGAATTCATGCATCGGCGAACTATATCTTGCGGCCATGGTGGAGAGTTCTATCAGTACCCTGGCGGTTCCTCGTAATGATCGCTAGCCGCCAGATTGCCGAATTTGGTGTATTCACCACGGAAGGCGAGGCGCACTGTACCCACCGGGCCGTGACGCTGCTTGGCGATGATCACCTCGGCGGTATTGTAAACCTCATTGCAGCGTTCCTGCCATTTGGCATAGCGCTCATGAAACTTGTCCGCGTTTTCCTCGGGCCGCTGGCCTGGCTCGGCGCGTTCCAGGTAGTACTGTTCGCGGAACACGAACATCACCACGTCGGCGTCCTGCTCGATGGAGCCGGATTCGCGCAGGTCGGCCAGTTGGGGCCGCTTATCCTCGCGCTGCTCGACGGCGCGCGACAGCTGGGACAGGGCGATGACCGGCACCGACAGTTCCTTGGCCAGCGCCTTGAGGCCGCGGGTGATCTCCGAGACTTCCTGTACGCGGTTCTCGGAATGGGAGGACGAACCGCGCAGCAGCTGCAGATAGTCGATGACGATCAGGCCCAGGCCGTGCTGGCGCTGCAGCCGGCGGGCGCGGGTGCGCACCGCCGAGATGGAGAGCGCCGGCGTGTCGTCGATGAACAGCGGCAGGCGGTGGAGATTCTGGGAGGCAACCACCAGATTCTCGAACTCCTCGTTGGACATCTCGCCCTGGCGGATCTTGTGGCTGTTGATCTCGGCCTGCTCGGCCAGGATACGGGCCGCCAACTGCTCCGACGACATTTCCAGGGAGAAGAAGGCGGTGATGGCGCCATCGACGCATTTCTTGCGTCCCAGGGTGTCCACCTCTTCCTTATAGGCATAGGCGGCGTTGAAGGCGATGTTGGTGGCCAGCGCGGTCTTGCCCATGGAGGGGCGGCCGGCCAGGATGATCAGGTCGGACTGGTGCAGGCCGCCCAGCTTGGCGTCCATGTCGATCAGGCCGGTGGGCACGCCCGACAGCTTGCCCTGGCGCTTGTGGGCGGCCTCGGCATTGGCGATGGCACTGATCAGGACGGTGCGGAAATCCTCGAAGCCGCCCTCGGTCTGGCCGGTGGTGGCCAGGTCGTAGAGCTTGGCCTCGGCCTTGCCGATCTGGTCCATGGCCGGAACGTCCAGGTCGGCGGCGAAGGCGTCGTTGACCATGTCCTCGCCCATGCCGATCAGCGAGCGGCGCAGATGCAGGTCGAAGACCAGCTTGCCGTAATCCTCGGCGTTGATCACCGAGACCACCGCGTTGGCCAACTGGGCGAGATAATTGGTGCCGCCGATCTCCGCCAGGCCGCCGTCATTCTCGAAATAGGTCTTCAGCGTCACCGGATTGGCCATCTGGCCGCGCTCGATCAGCTTGCCGCAGGTGGCGAAGATGCGGCCGTGCACCGGGTCGGCGAAATGCTCGGGCTTGAGGAATTCCGAGACGCGCTCGAAGGCGCGGTTGGACAGCAGGATGGCGCCCAGCAGGGCCTGCTCCGCCTCGTAATTGTGAGGGGGCACGCGGAAGCCGATTCCCTCGGCGGGGGCGGCGGGATGGTCTGGGGGCATGGAGGTCATCACCCGGGCATGTTAGCAGATGCGCCGAGCGTGCGCGGGCTTATCCGCCTGTGGATAAGGTGGATAACGGGGAAAAGAAAACGGCGGCCGGACCCGAAAGTCCGACCGCCGGTTCCCAAAAACAGACGAGGCTCAGGCCTCGGCGGCTTCCTCGGCGACGTCCTCGGCCGGGGCTTCCTCCTCGGCCGGAGCCTCGGCTTCCTCGGCCTGGGTGGCGGCGGCGGCGGCGGCGGCGGCACGCTCGGCCTCCTCGGCGGAGCGGGCGACGTTGATGGTCACCGTCACCGGCACTTCCGGATGCAGCGAGATGCGCACGCCGTAGGAGCCCAGGGTCTTGATCGGCTGGTCCAGGTTGACCATCCGGCGCTCGATGGTGTAGCCGGCGGCCTTCACCGCGTCGGCCACGTCCTTGCCGGACACCGAGCCGTAGAGCTGGCCGCTCTCGCCCGCCTGGCGGACCATCAGCACGGACAGGCCGGCCATCTTGTCGGCGACCGCCTGGGCCTCGTCACGGCGCTTGAGGTTCAGGGCCTCGAGCTGGACGCGCTGCTTCTCGAAGAAGGCCAGATTGTCCTTGGAGGCGCGCAGCGCCTTCTTCTGGGGCAGCAGAAAATTGCGGGCGAAGCCGGGCTTGACGTTGACCACGTCGCCCATCTGGCCCAGCTTCTCGATCCTCTCGAGCAGGATGACTTCCATCTTATTCCTCCTTGCCGCCGCCGCTTGATTCGGCGCGGCGGAATCTCGTCATGAACCTCACCAGTCCCAGGCCGGCCACGGGAACGAACGCCCAAGCCGAGGCCAGGAACAGACCTCCGTACAACACCACGAGGAACACCCTCGCGTTAGGCCGGCCAGCGGCCCATCCGTGCACCGTCGCAAGCCCCAGAAGGGCGAACGGTATCAGCGTCACCACTACCGCGTTGCGGGCCACATAGCCGAGGTCGCCCTCGGCCATCGCCCCGGTTGCCGCCGCGGTTGCCAGCACCACCCCCAGCCACAGCGGAAGCTCGAGCCCCCGATAGGACGGAGTGGGCCGCCGGTTGCGGCCGAGACGGACCAGGAAACCCTGGGCCGCCACGGCGTTGACCACCGCCATCACCAACCATGAACTGGCGACCATGGCCGGGAAGAACGGAACCCACCAGTCCGAGGCAGCCTTGCGCTGCTCGACGGTCAGGCCGGGAGCCACCATTTCCAGGGTGCGTCCGATGGTATCGGCCACCCAGGCTTGCAGCCCCCCGTTCTCCACGCCGTCCGGTCGGTCCGGCACCAGGATCGCGCCGATCAGGATCAGCGCCAGCCCGGTTCCGGTCAGCCAGCCCAGCACCAGGCCCGGCGGATACCATTCGACGCTGCCGTCGGCGTTCTCACGCCACAACAACGCCTGACGGACCACCACCAGGCTCGGCAGCACGGCCACCACGGCGAAGGGCAGGGGGGCGAACCCACCCGCCACCAGCGCCACGGCGGCCGTCGCGGCCAGACCCGCCACCGCTGCCGTCCCGTTTCCCCGGAACAGCCCCACCATCATCAGAGGCAGGGGTGCCAGGTAGGACAGCAGCATTCCGGCGGCAAAGCCTTTTGCCAGCGACAGGAACAGGAGTGAAGAAACCAGTCCTGCCGCCAGCGGAACGCCAATCGACCCGGTCACGGCGACCTGGCCGAACCTAATCTCACTTCACCACGTAGGGCAGCAGCCCCAGGAAGCGGGCGCGCTTGATGGCCTGGGCCAGTTCACGCTGCTTCTTGGCCGACACCGCGGTGATGCGAGAGCGGACGATCTTGCCGCGCTCGGAGATGAACCGCGACAGCAGCTTGATGTCCTTGTAGTCGATCTTCGGCGCGCCCTCGCCCGAGAACGGGCAGGTCTTGCGGCGGCGGAAGAACGGACGACGGGTGGCTCCGCCGGCGGCGGCGGGGCGGGGACGCTCGGTCTTGACCTCGGTCATTATTCGCCTCCTTCCATACGGCGGGGTTCACGGTCACGGCGCGGACGATCCTCGCGGTCGTCGCGGCGGGGACGGTCGTCGCCCTCGCCACGGCGGGGACGGTCGTCGCGGGACTTGGACTGCATCATAGCCGACGGGCCCTCTTCGAGCTCCTCGACGCGGATGGTGAGCGTGCGCAGCACGTCCTCGTTGATCGACATCTGGCGCTCCATCTCCTTGACGGCGGCGGACGGCGCATCGATGTTGATCAGGACGTAGTGGCCCTTGCGGTTCTTCTTCACCCGGTAGGCGATGTTGCGCAGACCCCAGTACTCCTTCTTGGAGACCGAGCCGCCGCCCTGGATGATGATGTTGGAGAGTTCTTCGGTCAGGGCTTCCACCTGCGGGGCGGAAATATCCTGGCGCGCGATGAACACGCATTCGTACAACGACATTCGAAAACCCCTTACGGCTTTTCTCTTCCCATATCGTCCCCAATGGACGAACAGGCATAGCCGACACCCCCTTTCGGGATGCCGGCAAGGGTTGGAAGGGGCGCACTATACACAAAACGATTCGGGATGCAAGCGGATGTGGGGCGTGGGCAAGGATCGCTTGACAGGCGGCGGCGTCTCGCCTTTCTTCTCGCCCACCATATCCGTTTTCAGGGGAGTTCCGCCATGACCCGTGCGTTCGTCTTTCCCGGCCAGGGGTCCCAGGCCGTCGGCATGGGCCGCGAACTGGCCGAGGCCTTTCCGGTGGCCCGCCAGCTGTTCCAGGAAGTGGACGACGCCCTGTCGCAGAAGCTCTCCGCCCTGATGTTCGAAGGGCCGGAAGACCAGCTGACCCTGACCGAGAACGCCCAGCCCGCCCTGATGGCCATGTCCATGGCGGTGGTCCGCGTACTGGAGACCGAGGGCAAGCTCGACCTCGCCCGGGCCGCCGCCTTCGTCGCCGGCCACAGCCTGGGCGAGTATTCCGCCCTGGCCGCCGCCGGCACCTTCACCGTGGCCGATACGGCGCGTCTGCTGAAGATCCGCGGCCAGGCCATGCAGAAGGCGGTGCCGGTGGGCGTGGGCGCCATGGCCGCCCTGCTGGGCTCGGAGCTGGAGCAGGCCCGCGAGATCGCCGCCCTGGCCGCCGAGGGCGAGGTCTGCGAGGCCGCCAACGACAACGGCGGCTCCCAGGTGGTGCTGTCCGGCCATAAGGGCGCCGTCGACCGCGCCATCAGGATCGCCGCCGAGAAAGGCATCAAGCGGGCCATTCCCCTGCCGGTGTCCGCCCCGTTCCATTGCGCCCTGATGCAGCCCGCCGCCGATGCCATGCAAGAGGCCCTGGCCAAGGTGGAGATGAAGGCGCCCGGCGTTCCCCTGGTGGCCAACGTCACCGCCGCCCGCGTCACCGATCCCGCCGCCATCCGCGACCTGCTGGTCCGTCAGGTGACCGGCACGGTGCGCTGGCGCGAAAGTGTGCTGTTCATGAAGGCCGAGGGCGTCACCGCGCTGGTCGAGCTGGGGGCCGGCAAGGTGCTGGGCGGACTGGCCAAGCGTATCGACAAGGAGCTGTCGGGCTCCTCGGTGGGCACCCCCGCCGACATCGAAGCCTTTTTGAAGACTCTTTAGATTACCCCTCAGCCGCCGGGCGCGCGCCTCCGCGCGCTTGGCTCTCGCGCCATCAGGCGCGCCGGCCCTTGGCCGCAACTCCTCGCCTTCGGCTCGTCGGGTCGAAGGCGAGGCTGATGATTAGGGAGAGAACCCATGTTCGATCTTTCCGGCAAGACCGCCCTGGTGACCGGCGCTTCCGGCGGCATCGGCGGCGCCATCGCCAAGGCCCTGCACGCCCGTGGCGCCGTCGTCGGCCTGCACGGCACAAGGCGCGAGGCGCTGGACGCCCTGGCCGCCGAGCTGGGCGGGCGCGTCCACGTCCTGCCCGCCAACCTGGCGGACGCGGCGGCCGTCGAGCAGTTGGCCAAGGATGCCGAGGCGGCCATGGGCTCCATCGACATCCTGGTCAACAATGCCGGCCTGACCAAGGACACCCTGGTGCTGCGCATGAAGGACGAGGACTGGCAGACGGTGCTGGACGTCAACCTGACCGCCGCCTTCCGCCTGTCGCGCGCCGCCGTCAAGGGCCAGATGAAGCGCCGCTGGGGCCGCATCATCAACATCACCTCCATCGTCGGGGTCACCGGCAATCCGGGGCAGGTCAACTACGCCGCCTCCAAGGCCGGCATGATCGGCATGAGCAAGGCCCTGGCCCAGGAAGTGGCCAGCCGCAACATCACCGTGAACTGCGTGGCGCCGGGCTTCATCGCTTCGGCCATGACCGACGTGCTGTCGGACGAGCAGAAGGCCAAGCTGAACGCCGGAATTCCCGCCGGACGCATGGGCACGTCCGACGAGATCGCCGCCGCCGTGGTCTATCTCGCCAGCGCCGAGGCCGCCTACGTGACGGGCCAGACCCTGCACGTCAACGGCGGCATGGCGATGATTTAATAACAATATCCCGATGAGCCGGACTCATCGGGATATTGTTGGGCCCAAAGGGCCGCGTGCCTTTATGGCGCGGGAGGCAAGGGCCGCGGAGGTGGCTCGCCCGCCGTTTGAGGGCGATTTAAAAGGTGGCAAAAATAAGGCCGGCGGTGCTGGCAATGGCCAAAAAAGTATGGTACAGACGGGCACTTTCCGCCTGTCGGGGCCTGCGCCGGCCAGGCGCATTAAACAGTTTTCCCATAGACGAGACTTTTCGAGGATTCGCAAATGAGTGACGTGGCCGAACGGGTTAAGAAGATCGTCGTCGAGCATCTGGGCGTTGAAGAGGCCAAGGTGACCGAGAACGCCTCCTTCATCGATGACCTGGGCGCCGACAGCCTCGACACCGTCGAGCTGGTGATGGCCTTCGAAGAAGAATTCTCCGTCGAGATCCCCGATGACGCCGCCGAGAAGATTCTCACGGTGAAGGACGCCATCGACTTCATCACGGCGAATTCCTGATCGGTATTCCGGGCGCCGGGCCGCCGAAGGTGGGCCCGGCGTCTCTTCATCTGTCCCAGACACTTTCGAAAGCCAGGGTTCCATGAGACGTGTCGTCGTCACCGGCCTCGGCCTGACCACTCCGCTCGGCAACGGTGTCAATATCAACTGGGAGCGTCTGATCGCCGCCCAGTCAGGTATCCGCCGTATCGAGTCCTTCGATGTTTCCGATCTCGCGGCCCAGATCGCCGGTGTCATTCCGCGCGGCACCAATCCGGGCGAGCTTGATCTCGATGCCGTCGTTCCCGCCAAGGACCGGCGCCGCATGGACGATTTCATCGTCTATGGTCTGGCCGCCGCGACCGAGGCGATCGTGGATTCCGGCTGGACTCCCTCCGATGCGGAATCGCTGGAACGTACCGGCGTGATGATCGGTTCGGGCATCGGTGGTCTGCCCAACATCGCCGACGGCGCGCTGACGCTGGAAAAATCCGGTCCGCGCCGCATCAGCCCCTTCTTCATTCCCGCCGCTCTGATCAACCTGGTCTCGGGCCATCTGTCGATCAAGTACGGCTTCAAGGGGCCGAACCACGCGGTAGTGACCGCCTGCGCCACCGGTGCCCATGCCATCGGCGATGCCGCCCGCATCATTCAGTTCGATGATGCCGACGTCATGGTGGCCGGCGGTACCGAAGCCGCCATTCATCGCCTGGGGATAGCGGGCTTCGCCGCCGCCAAGGCGCTCTGCACCACCTACAACGACCGCCCGACCGAGGCCTCGCGCCCCTGGGACCGCGACCGTGGCGGCTTCGTCATGGGCGAGGGGGCCGGCGTCGTGGTGCTGGAGGAGCTTGAGCACGCCAAGAAGCGCGGCGCCAAGATCTATGGCGAGGTGATCGGCTACGGCATGTCGGGCGACGCCCACCACATCACCGCTCCCGCCGAGGACGGCAACGGCGCCGTGCGCGCCATGCGCGCCGCCATCAAGCGGGCCGGCATCCCGGTCGAGGACATCGACTACGTCAACGCCCACGGCACCGCCACCATGGGCGACACCATCGAGCTCGGCGCGGTCAAGCAGGTGTTCGGCGATCACGCCTACAAGATCAGCATGTCGTCCACCAAGTCGGCCATCGGCCACCTGCTGGGCGCCGCTGGCGCGGTGGAAGCCATCTACTCCCTGCTGGCCATCCGCGATCAGGTCGCGCCGCCGACCCTCAACCTGCATAATCCGGACGAGGGCTGCGATCTCGACCTGGTGCCGTTGAAGGCCAAGGAGCGCAAGATCAAGGTGGCGCTGTCCAACTCGTTTGGGTTCGGCGGCACCAACGCTTCGCTGGTGCTGCGCGGCTACTGAGCGGCCGTCACATTGTTTCAGGCAAGGCCCCCGTTGATCCGGGGGCCTTTGTCTTGTCTGGAGGGTGCGCAATGAAACCCTGGATCAGGATCGTCGCCGCAATCGCCCTGCTGGGCGGGCTGATCATTGGCGGGCTGGCCTGGGAGGGGCATCGCCGCTTCACCGCGCCGGGGCCGTCGCCCAAGCCGGTGACGGTGATCATTCCCAAGGGCTCGGGCACCGAGCTGATCGCCCAGTCGCTGGAAGGCGCCGGGGTGATCCCGTCGCGGCTGGTCTTCGCCCTCGGCGTCAAGCTGCGCCGCGCCACCCTGAAGGCCGGCGAATACGCCTTTCCCGCCCATGTCTCGCCGGAAGAGGCCATGCGCATCATCGCCGAGGGCAAGGTGGTGATCCACAAGCTGACCGTGGCCGAGGGGCTGACCGTACGGCAGGTGCTGGGACTGGTGAGGGAGGCCGAGTTCCTCTCCGGTCCGGTCACCCGCAAGCCGGCGGAAGGCCGCCTGCTGCCCGAGACCTGGCACATGACCCGCGACGAGCCGCGCGACGAGGTGATCGCCCGCATGGAAAAGGCCATGGCCCAGACCCTGGACGTGCTGTGGGTGGCGCGCGCCCCCGGATTGCCGCTGAAAAGCAAGGACGAGGCGCTGATCCTCGCCTCCATGGTCGAACGCGAGACGGCGGTGGATGCCGAACGCACCCGCGTCGCCGCCGTGTTCTACAACCGTCTGGCCCGAGGCATGCGCCTGCAGTCGGACCCCACGGTGATCTACGGAATCTCGGACGGGCTGGGCGAGCTGGACCACCCGCTGACCCGCGCCGAGCTGCAGAACAGCCACCCCTGGAACACCTACACCGTCGACGGAATGCCCAGGACCCCCATCGCCAACCCCGGCCGCGCCTCGCTGGAGGCCGTGCTGCATCCGGCGAAAAGCGACGAGCTTTACTTTGTCGCCGACGGCACCGGCGGCCACGCCTTCGCCCGCACGCTGGACGAGCATAATTCCAACGTGGCCAAGTGGCGCAAGATCGAGAAGGCGGGGAAGTAGGGACGATCACCGCCCCCAATGTCATCCTGAGCGCCGCGAAGGATCTTTCAGTCCCGCTGCCAACCGGTTGTTCCGGGATGACGGCTTCGCCGATCACGCGGGCTCCGCCCGCACCCGCCAAAGGGCGCGGCCCTTTGGGAGCCGGTCACTTTGACTGCGTCTTCTCTGGAGATTTTTTGAGTACCTGGCGTAAAAATCGGAAATGACCGAGATGGGCCGAAAGCAGAAGGGCGGGTTTCGGTCACCGGGCCGGGTTTGCGGACATTTCCCTGCGCCCTTGGCCCAGAAGGGCTGGAAGGGGAC
>NZ_AONQ01000014.1 GCF_000342045.1 Paramagnetospirillum caucaseum
TCCCTAATCCCGTCCGGCCACGCCGCATTCGGCGATGGTCTTGCCCAGCTCCGTGCAGATGGCCTTGGCGGCGCCGTCGTCCCTGGCTCCGGCGAACAGGCGGACGAACTTGCCCTTGCCCTTGAGCTCGACGCTCTTCATCACCGGTTCCGAGGCCTTGAGGGTGGACGAGCGCCCGGCCAGGATGCCCCAGCCCTTGCGGGCCCAATCCTCGGTCTTGTACGAGGCGAGATAGACCAGCTTGCGCGGTGCCCCGGCGGCCGGGGCGGCGGCCGGAGCGGGAGCGGGCGGCGGCGCGGGGGGCGGCAGGGCGGCGGCCAGCGCCATGGGCGGCGCTGCCGGCTCGGCCATCATGGGAGCGGGATTGGCGGCCAGCTTCTCGCCATGCTCCAGGCGCAGCACCCAGCCGCCATACCGGGTCAGCAGGGCGCCGTCGCCCATCACCGCATAGCGGGCGAAGGGCTGGCCGGCGCATTCCACGGCAAGGACGGCGACCGTCTCGTCCAGGCCCGCCCCGGCGGGAGCGGCGGCGCCGATCACCGTATTGAGCGGCGCCCGCTCCTCGCCATAGCGCGGCGACGGGCAGACGCGGCCGGCGGCGTCGCCGGCGCGGGCCGCGTCCATGGGAACCGCCTGGCCGCGCGGGGCCGAGGCGGCGTCGCTCACCGCCCTCGAGGCGAAGGCGTCGGTGACGATCCAGGTCCCGTGGTGCCAGGAGCCGTCCACGGGCCGGGGCGAGGCGCAGCCTCCCAGCAGGGCGGCGGCGCCAAGCGGCAGCAGGATGAGCGGAAACCGATGGGTCATCACCACCTCACATCACGTCGAGCAGCAGCTTGCGGCGGTTGAGCGGCTGGACCGGACGGGCATTGTTGGGAAACAGCTTGGCGAAGGCGGCCAGTTGCTCGGCCGAGGCGGTGATTGCCTGACGGTAGACCACCCACTGCACCACTTCCGAGCAGGGCGGCGTGGTCAGCGACCCGGCATAGCGGAAGGTCACCGGGTCCTTGGGCACCAGCATGGCGGGATCGAGCATGGAGGCCGCCGTGGCGCTTTCGCCGCCCTTGGCCGGCATCACCTGCCAGATGGCCTCCAGCGCCGGATTGGCGGCGCCCTTGGCGATCATCACGCCCAGCACCGCCAGACCGCCGTCGGCGGTCTTGTGGACGAAGTGACACTCCATGTCGAAGAAGGCCCCGTCCACCGTATGCTCGCTGGGGTGATGGAAGTGGAACTGCAGCAGGTCGTACGACTTGCCGTCCAGCATCAGGCTGCCGCCGCCGGCGCAGTCCACCTGGATGGTGTGGCCGTTGTTCTGCACCCGGAGCGGCACCGGCCGCCACGCGGTCAGCGGGTCGCCGACGATGGCCGCCACCGGCTTGGTCAGGTCGATGGGCGATTGCTCGCGGCCCATGGAGCAGGCGGCGTATTCCGGCGACAGCATGCCCCATTCCTTGGGACCGCCATGCCCCTCATAGGCCCAGTGGGCCCCCTCGGCCGCCACCGCCTGGGCGATGGAGCCGCCGCAGCTGCCGCACAGGCAGGCGGCGCCGGTGGCGCCCTTGAGGAATGAACGACGATCCATGACAGCCCCTCCCGTCAAATACTTTGGGCGGAAAGGCTATCGTTGAATCCATCCGCCGTCCATCACTCCTCCAGCTCGGGGCGTCCGGCGAACAGATCCAGCGCTTCCGGGTTGGCCAGCGCCTCCTTGTTCTTGACGGCGCGGCCGTGCACCACGTCGCGCACCGCCAGTTCGACGATCTTGCCCGACTTGGTGCGGGGAATGTCGGCCACCTGCACCACCTTGGCCGGCACATGGCGCGGCGTGGTGTTGTCGCGGATGCGCCGCCTGATATGCGCCTCCAGTTCGGGCGAGAGTTTCAGCCCGTCGCGCAGCCGCACGAACAGCACCACGCGGACGTCGCCCTGCCAGTCCTGGCCGATCACCAGGCTTTCCAGCACGTCGTCGATCTGTTCCACCTGGCGGTAGATCTCGGCGGTGCCGATGCGCACCCCGCCGGGATTGAGGGTGGCGTCCGAGCGGCCGAACACGATGATACCGCCGGTGGCGGGGTTCAGTTCCACCCAGTCGCCGTGGGTCCACACGCCGGGGAACTTCTCGAAATAGGCGGCGCGGTACTTGGCGCCGCCGTCGTCGTTCCAGAACCCCACCGGCATGGAGGGGAAAGCCCGGGTGCAGACCAGTTCGCCCTTCCGGCCTTCCAGCGACTGGCCGTTCTCGTCGAACACCTCGACTTTCATGCCGAGGCCGCGCGCCTGGATCTCGCCGCGATGGACCGCGCCCATGGGGTTGCCCAGCATGAAGCACGAGACGATGTCGGTGCCGCCCGAGATGGAGGCCAACTGCACGTCGGCCTTCACCTTGCCGTAGATGTAGTCGAAGCCCTCGGGCGCCAGCACCGAGCCGGTGGAGCAGATGGTGCGCACCGTCTTCAGGGAATGGGTCCTGATGGGCTCGAGGCCCATCTTGGCGATGGCGTCGATCCACTTGGCCGAGGTGCCGAACAGGGTCATGCCCTCGGCATCGGCGAAGTCGAACAGGATGTTGCCGCCCCGATGGCTGGGATTGCCGTCGTAGAGCAGCAGGGTGGCCCCGGCCCCCAGGCCGGCCACCAGCCAGTTCCACATCATCCAGCCGCAGGTGGTGAAGTAGAACACCCGGTCGTCCCGGCGCACGTCGCAATGCAGAAGGTGTTCCTTCAATTGCTGGATCAGCGCTCCGCCCGCCGAGTGGACGATGCACTTGGGCGCTCCCGTCGTGCCCGACGAATACATGATGTAGAGCGGATGGTCGAAGGCCAAGCGGAGGAACTCCACCGCCTTTGCCGCGAATGGCGCCAGGAAGTCGCCGAGATGCGCCGCCTTGGCCACGGCGGAAATATCCGCCGCCTCGCGGGTGTAGGGCACCACCACCACCGCCTCCAGCGAGGGAATGCCCGGCACGATGGCGGCCAGCTTGTCCAGGCAGTCCAGGGTCTTGCCGGAATAGAAATAGCCCTCGGCCGCCACCAGCACCTTGGGGGCGATCTGGCCGAAGCGGTCCAGCACCCCCTGCACGCCGAAATCGGGCGAGGCCGAGGACCAGATGGCGCCCAGGGACGCCGAGGCCAGCATGAAGGCCACCGATTCCGGCATGTTGGGCATGTAGCCCGCCACCCGGTCGCCCCGGCCCACCCCGGCGGCCTTCAGGGCCTGTTGAATCCGCGACACCAGGGCGTGCAGGTCGGCGAAGGACAGGCGGCGCTTCACCTTGTCCTCGCCCCAGAAGACCATGGAATCGCCGGAATCGCTGCGCCGCATCAGGTTCTCGGCGAAATTGAGCCTTGCCGCGGGGAACCATTTGGCGCCGGGCATGCGGCCGGCATCGTCCACTACTTGCGCGCCGGGGCCATCGCCGATGATTCCCGCCTCGTCCCACACCAGGGACCAGAACTGGTCGGGCCGGTCCACCGACCAGCGCCACAGCGCCTGGTAATCGGTCGCCCCGGCATGAAAGCGGGCGTCGGCCTGGCGCATGAACCGGGCAAGCGCCGAAGCCTCGGCCCGCTCCTTGGACGGTTGCCACAGCAGAACAGACATGCTTCCTCCGCGCTTTACGATCATTCGTTCGATTCTACGGCGAAGCCGCAGCCGCGCCAAGGGTTGATCCTGCGGGGACTACCTATAGTCAGGACACAATTTGCCTGATTCAATCCCTGGAGCGGAGAGCAAAGTCGTAGCATACTCATCGGCTATCCATTCGAGGAATCCAGGCTTCACATGAACATTTCCATCTCCCACCAGGACGACACCCTGACCGTCCGGCTCGACGGGACCATGGACTATACCGTCACCAGCCAGATGAACGGTCTGATCACCGACATCAACTCGATCACTGCATCGCGGGTCGTCTTCGACCTGGCCAAGGTCGGACGGGTGGATTCCGTCGGGCTGGGCATGCTGCACCTCGCCAAGGACGAGATCGTCGGCAAGGGGCGGCGCCTGACCCTGCGCGGGGCGGCGGGCAATGTCCGGCGCCTGTTCGAACTGACCGACGGCGATTCCAGCTTCGATTTCGAGTAGTCCACGTCCATGCTTCTTCGCTTGGCTCTGGCGGTCGGCGGCGCGCTCGCCCTGTGGTGGGGGTGGCGCTGGTGGCGGAAGGCGCCGCCCGACAAGGCGAAGAAGGTGCTGGCCGGCGCCGTCCTCGCCGCCCTGGTGATCGGCGGCGTGGCGTTGGTGCTCACCGGCAAGCTGGCCGGGCTATTCGCCATCATCGCCGGCCTGTCGCCGTGGATCGGCCGGGCCATGCGCCTGCATCAGCTGTGGCGGACGCTGCGCGGCCTGGCCAATGGAACGCGCCCCGGCGCCGGGGCCCCGCCGCCGCCCTCTCCCCCCGCCGATACGGCCATGACCCGCGCCCAGGCCCTCGAGGTGCTGGGCCTCGCCCCCGGCGCCACCCCCGACGAAATCCGCGAGGCCCACCGCCGCCTGATGCGCTCGGCCCACCCCGATGCCGGCGGTTCCACCTGGATCGCCGCCCGCCTCAATCAGGCCCGCGACATCCTGTTGGGGTAATCGTTGCTTCCGTTGCGCGGGCATGGCAAAACATGCCGCGACCGGAACGAGGCGCGGCCAAGAGCGCCGGGCGGTCGAGACAAAGCTTTCAGGAGTGTTCGATGACTCGTCGAGTCCGCAAGGCCGTGTTCCCCGTGGGTGGCATGGGCACCCGCTTCCTGCCCGCCACCAAGGCGATGCCCAAGGAAATGCTGCCGGTGGTGGACAAGCCGCTGATCCAGTACGCGGTGGAAGAGGCGGCGGCGGCCGGCTGCGAGCACTTCATCTTCGTCACCGGGCGCGGCAAGAACGCGCTGGAGGACCATTTCGACCACAACCCCGAGCTGGAGCGCATCCTCAAGGAACGCGGCAAGTTCGATCTGGTCGAGGCGGTGACCTCGTGGATGCCCAAGTCGGGCCAGATCTCCTATACAAGGCAATCCGAGCCCCTGGGCCTCGGCCACGCCGTGTGGTGCGCCCGCGACCTGGTGGCCGACGAACCCTTCGCCGTGCTGCTGCCCGACGACCTGATCCTGTCCAAGACCGCCTGCCTGAAGCAGATGGCCGCCGTGCACACCGAGGTGGGCGGCCATGTGGTCGCCGTCTCCGACGTGCCGCGCGAGCACACCAGGCGCTACGGCATCCTGGACGTGGAGCACGACAACGGCCGCCTGGCCCGCGCCAAGGGTCTGGTCGAGAAGCCCGACCCCGAGGTTGCCCCCTCGACCCTGTCGATCATCGGCCGCTACATCCTGCATCCCGCCGTCTTCGACGTGCTGGACAGGAAGGAAAAGGGCGCCGGCGGCGAGATTCAGCTGACCGACGCCATCAGCCAGACCATCGGCATGGTGCCCTTCCACGGCCTGCGCTTCGAGGGCACCCGTTACGATTGCGGCGACAAGGTGGGCTGGCTGGAAGCCAACCTGGCCTTCGCCCTGGCCCGCGACGACACGGCCGAGGCCGCCCGCGACCTGATCACCCGCTTTCACGGCTGAGGACTAGAGCGTCATGCGCATCGCCATGATCGGCACCGGCTATGTGGGTCTGGTGTCGGGAACCTGCTTCTCGGAATTCGGCATCGACGTCACCTGCGTCGACAAGGACGCCGCCAAGATCGAGAAGCTGCACCAGAACGTCATGCCCATCTACGAGCCGGGCCTGGACGACATGGTCGCCGCCAATGTGGAAGCCGGCCGGCTGGCCTTCACCACCGACCTCAAGGCGGCGGTCAAGGATGCCGACGCGGTGTTCATCGCGGTGGGCACCCCGTCGCGGCGCGGCGACGGCCATGCCGACCTTTCCTACGTCTATGCCGCGGCCGAGGAAATCGCCGATGCCATGACCGGCTACACCGTGGTGGTGACCAAGTCCACCGTGCCGGTGGGCACCGGCGACGAGGTGGAGCGCATCATCCGGGCGCGCCGCCCCGATGCCGAGTTCGACGTGGTCTCCAATCCGGAATTCCTGCGCGAAGGCTCGGCCATCAACGACTTCATGCGGCCCGACCGCGTGGTGATCGGCACCGAATCCGAGAAGGCCCGCAAGGTGATGAAGCAACTCTATCGGGTGCTCTACCTGATCGAGACCCCCATCGCCTTCACCTCGCGCCGCACTTCCGAGCTGATCAAGTACGCCGGCAATACCTTCCTGGCCACCAAGATCACCTTCATCAACGAGATCGCCGATCTGTGCGAGAAGGTGGGGGCCGACGTCCACGACGTGGCCAAGGGTATCGGCCTGGACGGCCGCATCGGCAAGAAGTTCCTGCATCCCGGTCCCGGCTACGGCGGCTCGTGCTTCCCCAAGGACACCCTGGCCCTGGTCAAGACCGCGCGGGATTACGACGCGCCCTTGCGTATCGTCGAGACGGTGGTGGCCGTCAACGACGCCCGCAAGAAGCAGATGGCCGAGCGGGTGATCGCCGCCTGCGGCGGCTCGGTCAAGGGCAGGACCGTCGCGGTGCTGGGCCTGACCTTCAAGCCCAACACCGACGACATGCGCGATTCGCCGTCCATCGACATCGTCACGGCCCTGGTCGAAGCCGGCGCCGCCGTCAAGGCCTTCGACCCCGAGGGCATGGAGGAGGCCAGGAAGCTGCTGCCTGCCGGCGTCGAATACTGCAAGGACGCCTACGCCACCATGCCGGGCGCCCATTGCGCGGTGATCATCACCGAGTGGAACGAGTTCCGCGCCCTCGACCTTAAGAAGGTCAAGTCGCTGCTGGCCTCTCCGGCCATCGTCGACCTGCGCAACGTCTATGCGCCGGAAGAGATGGCCGAGCTGGGCTTCGCCTACACCAGCATCGGCCGGCCGTAGGCATCGTCACCGGTTTATTGGAACGACGGGAATGCGGGCACTTGTTGCCCGCATTCTTGTTTTCGCAGATCATCCATTCTGCGGCAGACGTGTTGATTGCAGCCGACTCCGGCTGGCAACACGGATGAACACAGATCAGCGCGGATGAACGCGGATGGGCGACAAACCGGACACCCCCGAGATTCTCTACCACTATTGCAGCAATGCCGCCTTCCTCTCGATCATCGAGAGCGGCACCATCCGGCTGTCCGATCTCAGCCTGTCCAACGACAGCCAGGAAGGCCGGTGGGTGAAGAAGATAATCAATGATTCCCTGAAGCCTAGCGGTATCGAGACCGACATCCCGATGCGATATCTGGATGAAATCATAGATAAGACTCGGGCGCTCGGGTTCTGCGTGTCCGGGGACCATGACAGCCTGAGCCAATGGAGAGCATGCGCCGACAATGCCTCTGGAGTAGCCATTGGCCTCTCGGCCGAATATTTGAAACTTTCATCACGCCCAAACCTCGGATTCCGCCACCACATGGCGGGCTTTGACAGAGTTCGTTACAAATTAGATGAGCGGCAGCAACTTATTTTAGGGCTCATAGAAGAAATCTCATCAATTACCGCCGAAAATTAAGCAAAATTAACAAGAGAAGCAATTGCGCAATTAATAGATCAAAAAACTTCCGTCTTTATAGTTAGCAACCCATACGCACTATTTCTCATAAAGAATCCAAAATTCTGTGAAGAGAATGAATATCGTACGCTTGTTCAGTACTTTACACCAAGTCAGCGAGAAAACAGTTTGGCTGATGTTCTTCAGCACAGGGTATCAGGGAATGGGATTGTCCCTTTCTTGGCCGCGCGGCTTTGCCACAATGGCGGATCACCCATCAAGAGGGTCGTTCTCGGCCCCAGAAATAACACCCCAAAATACGTGATCGAAGACCTCCTGGCCAAGCACGGCCATGAGCGTGTCGATGTGGATCTATCCGAGGCCTCCTATCGTTGATCATCCCCTTCATCCGTGAACATCCGCGTCCATCCGTGTTACCTCATCCCCGTCGCCCGCACCTCTGCATGCAGCAAGAGCAGCACGGATAAACACAGATTGGTCTGAACAATCCGTCCCATTCATCCGTGGACATCCGCGTTCATCCGTGTTGTCCTCGCCTCGACCACCCCATCGCCCCACCCGCCACGACGTCCCATGCTGTCTGAAGCAGAATCCGGCCTGAATGCACTGACCGAACGCATCATCGGCGCGGCCTTTGCTGTGGCGAACGCCTTGGGCCATGGCTTCCTGGAAGTCGTCTACCGTAACGCCCTGTTCGAGGAACTGAGCCTGGACGGCATTGCCGTCAGGAAGGAGCAGCCCTTCCCCGTCCATTACCGTGGACGGCAGGTAGGCCTTTACGTGGCCGATCTGGTGGAGGAAGACAGGGTGATCGTGGAACTGAAGGCCATCGACGGGTTGGCGCAGTCCCACGCGGCGCAGGTCCTCAACGACCTCAAGGCCAGCACCCTGCCGGTGGGGCTGCTGCTGAATTTCGGGCGGCCGAAGCTGGAAATCCGTCGGGTGGTGTTGGCGAAATGAGCAACATGCCCCAAGATCACAATCGTCCTCGCCGGCAATCATCGTACTAGGGAAGCTTGCTCCATGGCCGCCGTGAAAACCGTTTCCACCACCCCCTTTTCCGGCCAGAAACCCGGCACATCGGGTCTGCGCAAGAAGGTCAAGGTCTTCGCCCAGCCCCATTACCTGGAGAACTTCGTCCAGGCGGTGTTCGACTCCATCGGCGACGTCGCGGGCAAGACCCTGGTGCTGGGCGGCGACGGCCGCTACCACAACCGCACCGCCATCCAGACCATCCTGAAGATGGCCGCCGCCAACGGCTTCGCCCGCGTGATGGTGGGACGGGGCGGCATCCTCTCTACCCCGGCGGCGTCGGCCGTCATCCGCAAGTACAAGACCTTCGGCGGCATCATCCTGTCGGCCAGCCACAATCCCGGCGGCCCCCTTGAGGATTTCGGCATCAAGTACAACATCCCGGCCGGCGGCCCGGCCCCCGAGGCCATCACCGAGGCCATCCATGCCCGGACAGAGGTGATCGGGGCCTACCGGATCGTCGAGGCGGCGGATGTGGACCTGGATACCCTGGGCACCCGTTCGCTGGGGGGCATGGAGGTGCAGGTCTTCGACCCCGTCGCCGATTACGCCGAACTGATGGAAAGCCTGTTCGACTTCGCCGCCATCCGCGCCGCCTTCGCGTCCGGCCTGCGCATGAAGTTCGACGCCATGCACGCGGTGACCGGTCCCTACGCCACCGAAATCCTGGAGCGCCGCCTGGGCGCGCCGGCCGGGACTGTGATGAACGGCGTGCCGCTGGAGGATTTCGGCCACGGCCACCCCGACCCCAATCTGGTCCATGCCCATGATCTGGTGGAAGCGCTGACCGGCGAAGGCGCGCCCGATTTCGGCGCCGCCTCGGACGGTGACGGCGACCGCAACATGATCCTCGGCCGCGACTTCTATGTGACGCCGTCGGATTCCCTGGCGGTGCTGGCCGCCAACGCCACGCTCTGCCCCGGCTATCGGAACGGCCTGAAGGGCATCGCGCGCTCCATGCCCACCAGCGCCGCCCCCGACCGGGTGGCCGCCAAACTGGGTATTCCCGCCTGGGAGACCCCCACCGGCTGGAAGTTCTTCGGCACCCTTCTCGATGCCGGGCTTGCCACCTTCTGCGGCGAGGAAAGCTTCGGCACCGGCTCGGACCATGTGCGCGAGAAGGACGGGCTGTGGGCGGTGCTGGCCTGGCTGAACGTGCTGGCGGTGCGCAAGCAAAGCGTCGCCGACATCGTCACGGCGCACTGGACGGAATACGGCCGCAACGTCTATTCCCGCCACGATTACGAAGGCATCGATGCCGCCGCCGCCGAGGGGCTGATGGAGCATCTGCGGGGACTTCCGCTCAAGGGGCGGAAGCTCGGCGCCTACACCGTGGCCTTCAACGACGACTTTGCCTACACCGATCCGGTGGACGGTTCGGTGTCGAAGAAGCAGGGTATCCGGGTGGTGTTCGAGGACGGCTCGCGCATCGTCTTCCGCCTGTCGGGCACCGGCACCGAGGGCGCCACGCTCCGCGTCTATATCGAGCGCTTCGAGCCCGACCCGACCCGGCATCATATTGATCCGCAGACAGCCCTGGCCGACCTCATCGCCATCGCCCGCGATCTGGCCGAGATCGAGGCGAGGACCGGGCGGCAAGAACCGACGGTGATTACCTGACATGACCGCACACACCTTTCACCCCACCATCCTGCGCGAATACGACATCCGCGGCATCGTCGGCGAGACCCTGTTCGCAGCCGATGCCGAGGCCATCGGCAAGGCCTTCGGCACCCGCATGCGGCGCAACGGCGGCCATGTGGTGGCGCTGGGCTGGGACGGACGGCTGTCGAGCCCCGAGATGGCCGAGGCGCTGACCCGGGGCCTGATCGCCTCGGGCTGCACGGTGCGGCGCATCGGGCGCGGCCCCACCCCCATGCTGTACTTCGCCGCCAAGGTCAGGGACGCCGACGGCGGCATCATGGTGACCGGCAGCCACAACCCGCCCAACCACAACGGCTTCAAGATGGTGCTGGCCGGCCGGCCGTTCTTCGGTGCCGATATCCAGTCGCTGGGCGCCATCGCCTTCGCCGGCGACTTCGCCACCGGCGAAGGCAAGGCGATCGAGGATTCGGTGTTCGAGGAATACGTCTCGCGCCTGGCCCAGGACTATGACGGCGAACGCGATCTGCGGGTGGTGTGGGATTGCGGCAACGGCGCCACCGGCGAGGTGCTGCATGCCCTGGTCAAGCGCCTGCCCGGCACCCACACCGTGCTGTTCGGCGAGATCGACGGGCGCTTTCCCAACCACCATCCCGACCCCACCGAGCCCCACAACCTGGTGGCGCTGCAGGACAAGGTGCTGACCGAATCCGCCCATCTGGGGATCGCCTTCGACGGCGACGGTGACCGCATCGGCGTGGTGGACGGCGAGGGCCGCATCCTCTATGGCGACCAGATCCTGGTGATCCTGGCCGAGGATCTGCTGAAGACCCAGCCCGGCGCCACCGTCATCGCCGACGTCAAGGCCTCCAGGGTGTTCTTCGACGAGGTCCGCCGCATGGGCGGCAACCCCATCATGGGCCGTACCGGCCATTCGCTGATCAAGACCCAGATGGCCGAGACCGGGGCGCCCCTGGCCGGCGAGATGAGCGGCCACATCTTCTTCGCCGACCGCTATTACGGCTTCGACGACGCCCTGTACGCCGCCATCCGGTTGCTGGGCATCGTGGCACGCTGGGATCACATGACCATCGGCCAGCGCCGCGACCATCTGCCCCACATGGTCAACACCCCGGAATTGCGTTTCGACTGCCCGGAGGAGCGCAAGTTCGCCGTGGTGGCCGAGGTCAGAGCCCGGCTGGAGGCCGAGGGCGCCGACTTCTCCGCCATCGACGGCGTGCGGGTCGATACCATGGACGGCTGGTGGCTTCTGCGTGCCTCCAACACCCAGGCGGTGCTGGTGGCCCGCTGCGAGGCGGCCAGTCCCGAGGGACTGAAACGCCTGCGCCGGACCCTGGCCGACCAGTTGGCCGCCAGCGGCGTCAGCCTTGGGCCTACCCACTGATGACGGCTTGAATTTCTCCGGCTTCGGTTTCAGACTGGTCCTATTCAAAGGTAGGGGGTCTGGGACCGGTCGCCCCGCCGTATAAAAACAAAGCCAAGACATCAAGGGGGACCAGCCATGTCCGTTGAAACCATCCTGAAGACCAAGGGCAGCGTCGTCTTCACCATCCGCCCCGAGCATTCGGTGGCTGACGCCGCGGCGCTGCTGACCAACAAGAAGGTCGGCGTCGCCGTGGTCTGCGACGTCAAGGGCAAGCTGCAGGGCGTGCTGTCCGAGCGCGACATCGTCAAGGGCCTGGCCCAGTACGGCAAGGCCGCGCTGGAGATGCCGGTGCGCAACGTGATGTCCAGCCCGGTGGTGACCTGCTCGCCCGGCGACAGCGTCAAGACCATCATGGGGGTGATGACCGAACGCCGCATCCGCCATCTGCCGGTGCTGGAAAAGGACGAGTTGATCGGCATCGTCTCCATCGGCGACGCGGTGAACTTCCGCCTGACCGAGGCCCAGACGGAGATGAACGTGCTGCGCGACGTCGTCGCCACCCGGTAGTTTTTCTTGGCCTCAGTCGCCGGAAATCTTCCGCACCCCCGGAAACCCTGCTTTCCGGGGGTGTTCGCATTTTCGCATCCCCTCCATGCAAGACGGTTATGTTGCAGTGCAAAAATCATGTTGCACTGCGGCATGGTTCTGTTAGATTGGCGTCATGTTGCAGCGCACAACGCGCCCACCTCTGATAAGGAATACGCACATGACCATCAAGATCGACGGTTTCGAGAAGTTCGTGGCCCTGGGCAAGGAAAATGCCGACGCCTTCGCCAAGTCCAGCGCCGCCACCGTCAAGGCTTTCGAAGAGATCGCCAAGGCCCAGCAGGCCCTGATCGCCGAGAACGTCAAGAAGGCCGATGCCGCCGTCAAGGCGCTGTTCTCGGTCAAGAGCCCGGCCGAGTTGGCCGACCTGCAGGGCAAGCTGGCCCGCGAGACCCTCGAGAACGCCATCGCCGACGGCCGCAAGCTGGCCGAGCTGTCGACCTCGGCCCTGACCGCCGCGGTCGAGCCGATCCAGGCTCGCTTCGCCGCGCTGACCAAGGTTGCCGCCTAACTTCGATCCCCAAGGGTCCGGCGCGGCCTCTCCTCCCGCCGCGCCGGACCCGGATCGAAAAGACCGCCGTCGCTTATGAATGTCCGGGGCTCTCCCCCCCCATCCCGCTGCTTCCGGACATTTGCGACGACGGCCACGAGCCCCGGCCTTCCTCCCAAGGCCGGGGCTTTTTCTTTCTGAAATCAATATTCCCATTCCATGCAGCCATCCCGGCGTCGGGATGGCGGGCTGTTCTGGTGGCCGGCATCGGAGAATTTATGGGCCGGCGAGGGATGGGGGCCGATTCTCTCGGCTCCGTCCCTCGCCGCCCGTGGCAGCTTCGCGCCCCGTATGGGGGGAGGGTGGCGCGAGCGATGCCCATTTCCCACCCGTCTCCCTGAGATTGAGCGGTGGGGCCCTGACGGCCCGCCCCGGCGGAGTGGGGGGAGCTGGGGCGAACGCCAGAGTGAGAAATAGAATAATTCAATAGCGGTGATTGGGCAAGGTCTTTGCGCCGGAAGCCGAAGGTTATCAACGGCTCGCCAGGAGGAGTTCGCGAAGGCCTGCTACAGCAGCTTGACCACGAGGAAACCGCCCACCAGAACCACGATGAACACGCTGGTGACCAGGGTCAGGCGGCGTTCGACGAAATCGCGAATGGGCGGGCCGAACTTCCACAGCAGCGCCGCCACCAGGATGAAGCGCATGCCGCGCGCCACCACGGAGGCGAAGGTGAACTTGGCCAGGTCGAAATCGAAGGCGCCGGCGGTGATGGTCACCAGCTTGTAGGGAATGGGGGTGGCGCCCTTGACGATGATGAACCACACGCCCCATTCGTCGATGATCGGCTTCAAGGCCTGGAACTTTTCCTGCAGGTGGAAGGCGCCCAGGATGGCCATGCCGATGGAATCCATGGCGAAGGCGCCGATGGCATAGCCGAGGAAGCCGCCGGCCACCGAAGCAATGGTACAGATCATGGCGATGCGCAGCCAGCGGGTGGGGGCGGCGATCACCATGGGAATCAGCATCACGTCGGGCGGAATGGGGAAGAACGAGCTTTCCACGAACGAGATGAAGGCCAGCCACCAGATGGCGTGCCGGTGGGCCGCCTTGGCCATCATCCAGTCGTAAACGCCCTTCAGCATAACAAGCCCTCCTCGGAACAGCGGCCGAGGTGTAGCAGCCGGAAGGCAAAGGGGCAACCGCCCCTTGTCTTTTCCGCCGCTCACCGGCACTTTGGGGCCGTATTGGGGAGAATCGGGAATGCGCGCGGGACTCGCGGCGGGATTGGGCGTGATGCTGACGGCGGGGAACGCCGTGGCCGAGGAGGCGCACGCCCTGGTCCAGCTCCGTTTCGATCCCCTGTCGCTGGGGACCGGCGCCCTGCTGGTGCTGGTCCCCGCCGTGGCGGCGCTGGCGCTGCTGCGCTGGCGCATGGCCGCGATGGCCGCCGAGGCCGGCCGGACCGCCACCCTGGCCGAGCGGCTGGGCGAGAGCCTGCTGGCGGCGCCCGACGGGTTCTACGCCTGGCTGGGGACCGAGCGCGAGACCTGCTCGCGCCGCCTCGCCGTTCTGCTGGGGCTGTTCGGCGGCACCGAGTCCACCTTCACCGACGTCTTGGAATCCTTCGCCGCCGCTGATGCCGCCCAACTGGACGACGCGGCGCGGCGCCTGCGCGAGGAGGGCCAGGGCTTCGAACTGGAACTGCGCCTGCGCGACGGCGGCCGCCGGGTCCGCGCCGTGGGCGTGCGGGCCTCGGGACCCGACGGCCAGGGCCTGGCCGACCTGATCTGGATGCACGACGTCACCGAGGGCGCTGCCTTCGAGGCGGAACTGGCCTCGCGCCTGGCCGGGCTGGCCGGCGAGCGCGAGCGGATCGAGGGATTGCTGGGCGTGCTGCCCATTCCCGTCTGGGTGCGCGACGACGACCTGTCCCTGCTGCACGTCAACCGGGCCTATGCTAGGGCGGTGGACGTGGCCTCGCCCCAGGCGGCGGTGGCGGGGCAGATCGAACTGGCCTCGGACGGTTCGGTGCGCGAAGCCCGCGCCCTGGCGGCCCGCGCCCGGGCGGCGGGCGAGCCCCGCGCCGAATCCTTCCATCTGGTGCTGGGCGGCCAGCGCCGCTTCACCGAGATCACCGAGGCGCCGTTCGAGGCCGGCGACGGCGGGCTGCTGACCGCCGGCTACGCCCTGGACCTCACCCGCATCGAAGATTTGCAGGTAGAACTGGCCCGCCACGCCAGCGCCCATGCCCAGGTGCTGGAGCATCTGGCCACCGCCATCGCCATCTTCTCCACCGACACGCGGCTGACCTTCTTCAACACCGCCTTCACCCGGCTGTGGCGGCTGGAGGCCGAGTGGCTGTCGGCCCAGCCCACCTACGGCGCGGTGCTGGACTCGCTGCGCGAACGCCGCCTGCTGCCCGAGGTGGCCGATTACCGCGCCTACAAGGAAGACGAACTGAAGCGCTTCATCTCGCTGATCGACGCCGCCGAAACCTTGCTGCACCTGCCCGACGGCCGCACCCTGCGCCGGATGATCGCCGCCCATCCCTATGGCGGGTTGATCTTCACCTACGAGGACGTCACCGACACCCTGGCGCTGGAGCGCTCGTTCAACACCGCGCTCGCGGTGCAGCGCGAAACCCTGGACCACCTGCACGAGGGCGTGGCGGTGTTCCGGGGCGACGGGCGGCTCAGGCTCTACAACCCCGCCTATGCCCGTATCTGGAACCTGCCCGCCGCCATGCTGGAGGCCGAACCCCATCTGGCCGAACTGGTCGAGGCCCACCGCCCCTATTTCGAGGGCGGCGCCGAGCGCGCCTCGGTGTGGCCCGAGGTGCGCGAGCGCCTGATGGCCCTGTTCAACACCAGGGCGCCCCAGAGCGGCCGGGTCGAGCGCCTGGACGATTCCATCGTGGATTTCGCCTCGGTGCCGCTGCCCGACGGCGCCATGCTGCTGACCTGGCTGGACGTCACCGATTCGGCGCGGGTCGAGCGCGCGCTGCGGGAACGGAACGAGGCGCTGGCCGCCGCCGACCTGCTGAAGAGCGAGTTCATCGCCAATGTCTCGGCCGAGGTCAGGAAGCCGCTGACCACGGTGATCGGCTTTTCCGAGATGCTGGCCGCCGAGTATTTCGGCAAGCTCAACAAGCGCCAGCACGAATACGCCCGCGGTATCACCGAGGCGGGCCAGGGGTTGCAGGCGCTGATCTCCGACATCCTCGACCTCGCCGCCATCGAGGCCGGGCAGATGGCCCTGGAGCTGGACACCGTCGATATTCATCCCATGCTGTCGGGGGTGCTGGGGCTGGTGCGGGAAAGGGTGCGGGAGAAGAAGCTGCACCTGGATTTCGACTGCCCGCTGGATATCGGCTGGATCGTCGCCGATGAACGCCGTTTGCGGCAGGTGCTGTTCAATCTGCTGGGCAACGCCCTGAAGCGCACGCCCTCGGGCGGCAGGGTGACCGTGCGGGCCGAGCGGCGGGCGACGGAACTGGCGCTCACCATCAGCGATACCGGCTCGGGCCTGTCCGACGAGCAGCAGGAGCGTCTGTTCGGCGGCTTCGCCCTGGGCGGACGCCGCGAGGCGCTGCCGGCCGGCCGGGCCGACGACGATTCCGGCATCGGCCTGGCTTTAGTCCAGCGCTTCGTCGACCTGCATGGCGGAAGGGTGGAATTGGCTTCCGTCCCCGGTGAGGGTACGGTGGTGACCGTGCGCCTGCCGGTGGGGGCCGGAGCGGCGTGATCAATAAGGGAGCGGACGGGCGATGACCATGAGAACGGGCTGGCGGCTGGGGCTTCTGGCCGCCGCGATGCTGGCGGGGGCGGCGGGCACCGCCCGGGCCGAAACGGTGACCGAGGAATTCATGATCGGCAGCAAGTGGCCGGATCAGAAGCTCTACATCCGCAACAAGCACCCGGCGGCCCTCTACGACGTCAAGCCCGAGAAGACGGTGCTGTTCCTCCACGGCGCCACCTATCCCGCCCATTCCTCCTTCGACATGGCGGTGGACGGCCAGAGCTGGATGGACTGGATGGCGGCGCGGGGCTACGACGTCTATACGCTCGACATCCGCGGCTACGGCAAGTCGGGGCGCCCGCCCGAGATGAAGCAGGCCCCCGAGGCCAACCCCCCGGTGGTCGATACCGCCGAGGCGGTCGACGACGTCAGCCGCGCCGTGGATTTCATCCTGTCGCGGCGCAATTCCCAGAAGGTGGTGCTGGTGGGCTGGTCGTGGGGCGCCACCCTGGCCGGCACCTTCGCCAACACCGCCCAGGACAAGGTCGAGCGCCTGGTGCTCTACGCCCCGCAATGGCTGCGCGAGGTGCCGCCGCCCACCGATGCCGATCTGGCGCGGGTCCCCGCCTGGCGCCAGGTGGACCCCAAGGACGCCCGCGACATCTGGCTGAAGGCGGTGCCCGAGACCAAGCGCGACGGCGTGCTGCCCAAGGCCGTCTTCGGCGAATGGCTGAAGGCCACCCTGGCCAGCGATGCCGAGCCGGCCACCCTCAACACGGTGCGCGCCCCCAACGGCGTGGTGCTCGACACCATGCGTTATTGGGCGTCGGGCAAGCCGCGCTGGAACCCCGAGCGCCTGTCGGTGCCCGCCCTGGTGATCCAGGGCGAATGGGACGCCGAGGCGCCGCCGGCCATGGGCATGAAGCTGTTCAACAAGCTCGCCTCCTCGCCTTACAAGCGCTACGTCATGGTGGGCGAGGCCACCCACGCGGCCTTGATCGAGAAGAACCGCCGCCAGCTCTATCAGGCGGTGGCCGAGTTCCTGGAATCCCCGGCACCGCGGCGGTAGGGCGGCCCATTGCGCTATTGCGGCCTGCTACTGCCCGCCGCAATAGCGCGCCACTTCGTCCAGCAGCTTGCGGATGGAGATGGGCTTGGTGATGACCTGGTTGAAGCCTTCCTCCATGAAGCCGGCCACCGAATCCGGGTCGGCGAAGGCGGTCACCGCCACTACCGGCACGTTCTTGGTGCGGTCGTCGGCGCGCAGCTGCTTCAGCAGGTCGATGCCGGAATATTTGGGCAGTTGGATGTCCATCAGGATGACGCCGGCGCCGCTGCCGGCGGCTAGGTCGACCAGACCGTCGCCGTCCGACGACTTGACGGTGGTGTAGCCCGCGATGGTCAGCGCCTGCTCCAGGAGCTTCATGTTCATCGCGTTGTCCTCAACGACGACGACGGTGCCGGTCATGACCCGATCCTCTCAGTCATTCAACTGTGCCCCGCCCGCAACGCCCCGACCTTTTCCGGGCCGCGCGGGTGGTAGCTTTTGGCGAAGGTGGTGAAGTCGGCGGCGGGCATGGGCCGGCCGATCATGTAGCCCTGGATCTCGTCGCAGCCGTGCCGCGCCAGCAGGGCCGCCTGGGATTCGGTCTCGACGCCCTCGGCGATGGTCTTGAGCGACAGGGAATGGGCCAGCGAGATGATGGCGTTGACCAGCACGCGGCCGTCCTCGTCCTGATCCAGGTCGCGCACGAAGGCGCGGTCGATCTTGACGGTGTCCACCGGGAAGCGCTTGAGGTAGGCCAGCGAGGAATAGCCGGTGCCGAAATCGTCGATGGACAGGGTGACGCCCAGCTTGGCCAGCGAGCGCAGCAGCTTCAGGGTGCCCTCGCCGTCGGCCATCAGCATGCTCTCGGTCAGTTCCAGGTCGAGGTCCCTGGCATTGACCCCGGTCTCCGAGATGCAGTCGGCGACGATGTCGGCCAGGTCGGCCTCGCGGAACTGGCGGCCGGAGATGTTGACCCCCAGGCGCAGGCCGACCATGCCGGAATCGTTCCACCGGCGCAGCTGGGTGCAGGCCTGGCGCAGCACCCAGCTGCCCATGGGGACGATCAGGCCGGTTTCCTCGGCGACGGGGATGAACTTGTCCGGGGTGATGATGCCCAGCTCGGGATGGCGCCAGCGGATCAGCGCCTCGGCCCCCACCAGGGCGTAATCGGCCAGGCGGACCTGCGGCTGGTAGAACAGCTCGAACTGGCCGGCGCGCAGCGCATCCTTGATGGAGCGCTCGAGCGTCATGCGCTCGGTCACCGCGAAGGACATGGCGGCGTCGAAATAGCCCATGCGCTGGTCGCTGCGGCGCTTGACGTTGTGCAGCGCCATCTCGGCGTTGCGCAGCAGTTCCAGGGCGTCGTCGCCGTCGCGGGGATAGACCGAGACGCCCATGTCCACCGGCACCACCATCTCGGAGCCGTGGATGGTGTAGGGCTTGTTCAGGATGTCGTGGATGTGCTGGACGGCGGCGGTGACCTCGTCCATCTCGCGCACCTGGGCGATGACCACCGCGAACTCGTCGCCGGCCAGACGGGCGGCGGTGCCGCCCGACGCCACCGCCTGGGCAAGGCGCCGCGCCGTCTCGCGCAGCAGGGAATTGCCCACGTCGTGGCCCATGGAATCGTTGATGGTGGTGAAGCCGTCCAGGTCGACGGTGATGATCGCCACGTGCAGCCCGGCGTTGCGGGCCATGGCGATGGCCTGGCCGAGGCGGTCGGTCAGCAGGGTGCGGTTGGGCAGGTCGGTCAGCGGATCGTGGTTGGCCAGATAGGCGACGCGCTGGGCCAGTTGCTTGTTCTCGGTCAGGTCGCGGATGGTGCCGGTGAACAGGCGGCGCTTCTCGACGCGCAGTTCCGAGACGGACAGGTGGACCGGGAACAGCGAGCCGTCCTTGCGCTTGCCCATCACCTCGCGCCCGACGCCGATGATGGCGCCGATGCCGGTGGCGAGGTAGTTCCTGATGTAGCCGTCGTGCTTGCCGGCATCGGGTTCGGGCATCAGGGTCGAGACGTTGGCGCCGATCAGCTCCGACAGGGAATGGCCGAAGATGCGCTCCACCGACAGGTTGGCGTTGAGGATGGTGCCGTCCTCGTCGATGGTGACGATGCCGTCCAGCACGGTGTCCATGATGGCGCGGATGCGGTGTTCGCGCGCCGCCACCGCCCGCATGGCGGCGGTGACTTCGGTGGTGTCGCGTCCCACCAGCAGGGTGGCGTTGTGGGCCTCGCGCCGCAGCGGCACCGCCGACAGCTCCACGTCGCGCACCCGTCCGGCGAAGGTCACCACCTTGACCGGCAGGGGGTGGCCTTCCTCGTACAGGGTGTCGAGGCCGCCCTCGAAGATGGCGCGGTAGTCGGGGTGGACGAACTCGGAGAAAGGCTTGCCCTCGCAGGCCGAGACCGAGGGGGCGCGCAGCATGCCCAGTCCGGCGGCGTTGATGCGCTCGATCACCCCGTCGACGCAGACGCAGATCAGGTCGGGCGACAGCTCCACCAGATCGCGGTAGGACGCCTGGTCCTTCAAGAGCGCCGATTCCAGCATGGAGACGTCGGTGATGCGGTCCAGCAGTTTCAGGATCTGGCTGCCGGAATTGAGGATGGATTCAGCGTATTCGCGATAGCCGGCCTGGGCGATGGTGCCCAGCATCTCGGCGGAGATCATCTCGGCGAAGCCGATGACGTCGTTCAAGGGCGTGCGGATGTCGCGGCTCATGCGGCCCATGAACTCGGTCTTGGCGCGGTTGGCGAAATCGGCCTCTTCCTTGGCCTCGGCCAGCTTGGCCGCTACCGCCCGCTCCGAGGTGATGTCGCGCGAGAACATGGCGCAGCGGTGCTCGCCCGCTCCGACACCGGCCACCGCCAGCAGGCGGTTGGCGAACCAGTGGATGCCGTCGGTATCCTCGAACTGGACGGTGCGCCCGGTCTCCAGCGCCTCGGCCAGGAACGAGCGGCGATGCTCGGCCAGCGCCTCGGGCAGCAGGTCGAAGATGGATTGTCCCACCGTGGTGTCGGGCGGTGCGTTCAGGTACTGCTCGGCCTCGGTGTTCAGCGTCAGGATGCGCCCTTCGGCGTCCAGCAGCATGGCGATGTCGTGGCTGGCGTCCAGCAGGGCCTGGCTGGTGCGGTGCGAGGCCTCCAGCACCGTCTGGGCGTGCTGGCGCTCGATGGCGTGGCGGATGACGCGGGGCAGCAGGGTCAGGCCGGCGTCGGACTTGACCACGTAATCCTGGGCGCCGGCCCGGATGGCTTCCTGGGCCATCCGCTCGTCGTCCAGGCTGGTCAGCACCACCAGGGGCTTGTCGGGCGCCCAGGATTTCAGCTGCAGCACCGATTCGATGCCCGACGCGTCGGGCAGGCCCAGGTCGGACAGGATGCAGTCGAAGGCCTCGAACGGGGCGTCCTTGGCAGCCTCGCCCAGGGCCCGGCGGCCGGATATCTTCCAGGTGGGCTGGGCGTCGGCCAACTCGATCTCGATCAACCGCTGGTCCCCAGGGTTGTCTTCGATAATCAGCAATCGCAGGATGTCGGCGCCCGAACTCATGATCGAATGACCATGCAGCATCCGTGGCCTATTGTAAATATTCAGCGAATGGCATGGACGGTTCCGGTCGTACCAGGAAGCGGATTATCGTTTCGGTCAAACAGTTTTCCGGTGTTCCCGAAATAATCGGGTATCCGCCCGGGACCGGGGAAGAGTCGCCCGGCATCAATGCCGCTTGGCCAGCCACTCGTCCACGGCCGGGACCATGGCCTTGATCGACAGGCCGAAGGCCAGCATCAGCTTGTCCTTGTCCTGGGTCATGTGCAGGAGGTTGTCCACCACCTTGCGCAGGATATCCTTGGCGAAGGCGGGGATGGCCAGGATTTCCGGCGCGCGGGGGCCGAAGCCGGTTTTCAGCGAGTGCACCATCACCTCGACCTTGTCGATGTTGAGGCGCTGGATTTCCTGCAGGTTCTCGGCGGCGATGTAGCACAGCATGTCGCCGAAGATCTTGGCCACCGACTTGTCCAGCGCGGCGCAGACGTTGAAGAAGGCCGGGTCGCGGGCGAAGAAGGCCCAGGCGTGGTCGCCCAGGGTCTTGCGGAAGAATTCGAACATGTCCCGGTTCCACACCGAGATGCCGCCGATGGCCTGGGGGCGCTCGGCGAGAATGGCGCCGAAATCGGCGCCTACGGCGGCCTTGACCTTCTTCAGCTTGTCGGGCTCGAACTGGGCCACCGCCTCGATATGGGCGATGGTGGGCAGGGCCACGATATCCTCGCCGATCTCGATGATCTGGGGATAGGAAAGCCTGGCGCGGTAGGTCTCGAGCAGCGGCAGCTGCCAGCCGAAGGCGATGTAGCGCGACAGCTCGCGGATCTTGCGTTCCTCGACCGGATCGACCGCCTGGCGCTCGATCTGCTCGGTCTTCTTGATCAGGCCGAACATGGAAGTCTTGGTGACGGTCTCGGTGACCGTCTCCATGGGCTTGTCGGCCTCGAAAATCTTCTTGGCGCAGGTCCGCACCAGCAATTGCTGAATCTGGCCCAGGCTGATGCCGCACACCAAAGGCGTGCTTTCGTCGCGCACCGGCCCGTCGCCGTCCCTGGCGCGGACCACGTCGTCGACCATGTCGCGCTTGGCCTGGAAGGTCTTGATGAAGGCCTGCAGCACGTCGGGGTCGGAGATCACCTGCTGGTAGGTGATGCCCGGGTCCACCAGACCGGCCTGCTGGAAGGTGGCCAGCACCTTCTTCAGCCCCTCGATGACTCCCTTTTTGGTCTCGGTATCGATCTCCACCGGCGGCGGAAGCTTGGCGACAGACATGAGGCGATAGGTCCCGGCAGGATGTTCCCCGAAGCTTACTGGTTTACTCCTAAGGGCATAGGGTGGCAAGTCGCATCCAGGTCAGCTCGTGTTTGTTGTGGGCCAGGTGCAGTAGACGCGATCCGGGAATGGCGGCGAAGGCCTGCGCGGTGGCATGGTCGGTGTCACCCTGGAATTTCAGCGTAAAGATGAAGTTGCGTGCCAGCCCGGTCTCCAGCCAGCGCTCCACCAGCCGCAGCAGGCGTTCGGGATAGCAGATGACGTCCGAGCACAGCCAGTCCACCGGCCCGATCTCGGTGGGCTCCAGCCCGAAGGCGCTGCCCTGGCGGTACTCCACGTTGGGCATGGCGGCGACGTTGGGCGCCAGGGGTGCCTTGTCGATGCTGATCACCCGGGCGCCGGCGGAGGCCAGCACCCAGGTCCAGCCGCCGGGGCAGGCGCCGAGGTCGACGCAGGTCTGGCCCGGCCCCGGCATCTCCCCGGCCAGGGTCAGGGCCTCCCACAGCTTGAGATAGGCGCGGCTGGGCGGCGTGACGCGGTCCTCGACGAAGACCGGTTCACCGTTGGGGAAGGGGCTGGAGCAGGCCGCCGCCGCCAGCACATGGCCCTCGTCCATCCAGGTGAACGAGCCCAGCGGCGCGGTGGGGGCCGGATCGCCGAAGGTCAGCGGCCTGGCCGAGACCTTGGGTAATTTCTCCACCAGCAGGGCGGTGCGGCGGTGCAGATGGAACTCGTAGGGCCACCAGTTGCGCTGGATGGCCTTCAGCGCCTTGGCTGCCGCGCCGATGGAGGCCACTTCCAGCACCTGGGGCCGGGTCCAGATATTCTGCGCCCAGGCGGCCGGCTTGGCCGGACCGGGCGACAGCATCAGGCGGCCGTATTCGGCACTGACCTCGCCCAGTTCGACCCGCAAATCGGCCTCGAAGCCGGGGGCGGCCAGATAGGCGGTGAAGGACTCGCTCATTCCGGCCATCGCCGGTGGACCCACAGCCACTGCTCCGGCCGCTCGCGGATCCAGTCTTCGAGCAGGGCGTTGATGCGGACCAGCAGCAGGCGGTTGTCCTCGTGGTTGTCGTTGGTGTGGGGGAAGTCCATGGGCGGCAGGACGGTGAGGCGGAAATGGGCACCCTTGAGGCGCTCGACCCGGGCGGGGACCAGCGGACACTTGAATTTGGTGGCGAAGGCGGCCTGGGCCGGGGCGGTCATGGCGTCGCGGCCGAAGAACGGGATGGGCACCCCGTCATTCATCTTCTGGTCCACCAGCATGCCGAGATGGCCGCCCTTCTTCAGCACCAGCAGCGCCTGGCGGGCGCCTTCCGATCCCTTCTGGATCAGGGCGTGGCAGGCGTCGGCGCGGCCCCGGCGATAGAGATCCTCCACAAAAGGGTTGTTGGCGGCGCGGTAGACCAGATGCAGGGGCAGGCCGTGCCGGGCCGCCACCGCGCCGTTGATCTCCCAGTTGCCGATATGGCCCGAGATGAAGATGCCGGCCTGGCCGTCGTCCCTCAGCAGGTCGATGTTCTCGCCGCCGATCAGTTCCACCCGTTCGGCGGCGATGCGCTTCAGGTGGGGGAACTCGCCGGCCACCCGGCCGATATTGTCCCACATGGCGCGGATGACGGCGTTGATCTCGGCGTCGCCCTTGTCGGGGAAGGCGGCCTTGAGGTTGCGCCGCGCCACCCGGTTGACGCCGCCCAGCAGCGGGCCGACGGTGCGGCCCAGCCAGCCGCCCAGGCCCGACGCGGCATCCAGCGGCAGCAGGGCGAACAGCCCCCACACCGCACGGGCGCCCAGGGCCTCCAGCCGCTGGCGCAGTTCCTTGCCTTTCATGCCCGCACTCCGATCCGGTCGAACAGGGGAGTTAGCAGAGAGGGGTCCTCCCAGTCCAGCGTCACGCCGAGCACCGCGACGCGGGCGCGCAGGTCGGCGGGCAGCCGTACCGCGTCCTTGGCGGTGGTGACGGCCTGGGCCTCGTTGGCCTCGGCCTCGGCCAGCAGCGCCTCGATCTCGGCGCGGGCGAAGGGGTGGTGGTCGGGAAAGGAATGGTCGGCGGTAAGGCGCGCCCCGCATTGCTTCAGGCTGGCGAAGAACTTTTCCGGCCGGCCGATGCCGGCGAAGGCCACCACCTTGCGGCCCGACAGCGCCGCGCCCTCGGGGCCGGGGACCAGCCGGGCGGCCAGCAGCGGCAGGCCGTGGGCGCGGGCCAGTCCGGCCAGCCCGCTGCGGTCCTCGCCGATCACCACCATGGCGTCGGCGCGGGCCAGCCCCTGGCCGGGCGGCTCGCGGCACGGCCCGGCCGGCATGGCGCGGCCATTGCCGAAGCCGTATTCGCCGTCCACCACCACCAGCGACAGGTCCTTGGCGATGGAGCCGTTCTGGAAGCCGTCATCCATGATGATCACCTCGGCGCCCATTTCCACGGCGGCCACCGCGCCGTCGGGGCGCCAGCGCGCCACCCAGGTGGGCGCCTCGCGGGCCAGCAGCAGCGCCTCGTCGCCGACGCGGGTGAAGTCGTGGCGGTCGAGGTCGACGGCGCGCGGCCCCACCTCGGTGCCGCCATAGCCCCGGGTGAGGAAATGGGGGTTGCGGCCGGCGGCGATCAGCCGCCGGGCCAGACTGATGCCCACCGGCGTCTTGCCGGCCCCGCCGGCCACGATGTTGCCGACGCAGATCACCGGCACGGCGGGGCGGTATTCCTCGGCCCGCTCCAGGTTGTGGCGTACCGCCCAGCCGTAGACCGCCCCCAGCGGGTTCAGCAGGCGGGACAGGGCGGTGTCCCTGCGCCAGAAGTCAGGGGCGCGCATGGCCGGCCTCCAGGGGGGCGAGGAAGGGGGAGAGCGCCTGCTCCACCTGCTCGAGCACTCCGGCCTCGCCCTCGGCCCAGGCCTGGGCCGCCGCGCCCGCCGCCCGCAGGGCCGGCGGGTCGGCCAGCAGGGCGCCGACCGCCGCCGCCAGTTCGTTCTCGTCCCCGACCCGCAGCGCGGCTTTCGCCGCCAGCATGGACGGCGCCATGTCGGGGAAGTTGTCCATCAGCGGGCCGAACATCACGGCGGCGCCCAGCAGGGCCGGTTCGAAGGGGTTCTGGCCGCCGCCGGCGCAAAGGCTCTTGCCCACGAAGACCGGGCCGCCCAGGCGGTAGAACAGTCCCAGTTCGCCCATGGTGTCGGCCACGTAGACCTGGGTTCCGGCGGCGACCGCCTCGCCGGCCGAGCGCAGCGCCACGGCCAGCCCCTGCGCCCGCAACCCGGCGGCGATCTCGGGCCCCCGCGTGTGGTGGCGCGGCACGACGACGGTCAGCAGGCCGGCAAGGCCGAGGGCGGCGTGCACCCGCCCGGCCATGGCTTCCTCGCCCGGATGGGTGCTGGCCGCCAGCCACAGGGGCCGCCCGGCGGTGGCGGTCCTCAGGCTCTCCAGCGCCGCGCCGTCGCAGGGCAGCGGCGCCACCGCGTATTTGAGATTGCCGAGACAGCGCACGTCGCGCCCCCCCAGGGCGCGGATGCGCCCGGCGTCGGATTCGGTCTGGGCCAGACACAGCGCGAAGCCCGACAGCATCTTGCGCATGAAGCCGGGAACCTTCTTCCACGAGGCGAAGGAGCGGGCCGACATGCGGCCCTGGATCAGCACCTGGGGAATGCCGCGATGGCGGGTCTCGGCCAGCAGGTTGGGCCAGTATTCCGATTCCGCCCACAGCGCCAGATCGGGCCGCCAGTGGTTGAGGAAGCTCCGCACATAGGCGATGCGGTCCACCGGCACGTACTGGTGGATCGCGCCGGCGGGCAGCCGCTCGGCCAGCAGGCGGGCCGAGGTGACTGTGCCGGTGGTCATCAGCACGCCCAGGCCCCGGGCGATCAGGCGTTCGGCCAGCGGCAGCATGGACAGCGCCTCGCCCACCGAGGCCCCGTGCATCCACACTATCGGCCCGGCGGGGCGGGGCTGTCCGGGATGACCCAGGCGCTCGGCGAAGCGGGCGGCGTCTTCCTTGCCGCGCGCCTTGCGCCGCTCCAGATAGGCGGCGATCAGCGGCCCGCCCATGGTGGTCAGTCCCCGGTACAGGCGGTAGATCATACCGCCTCCGGAAAAGAGAACAAATTGACAACATTGTCGTTGGCGACTAGGCTGGGTACATCAACGCCATAATTACGTCCACAGCCAAGCTGCCCCCATCGGGCAGTTTTTTTCATTGGAGTTTCGCCATGCCGAACACCTACGACCCCGCCCAGCCCCGCGATGACCATGGGCGCTGGTCCAAGACCGCCTCGGAACACGGATATGTGGTCAAGGACTTCGAAGCCAGGATGGCGAAGGTCATCGCCGACGGCAAGCAGGTGGGCGAGAGCAGCGAATGCGTCGCGCTGGTCAAGCACCTCGCGCCGGAAGTGGGCCGCGCCGCCGACTGGCAGGAAGGTCCGCCCATCCGGAATTTCGGAGATCCGCCGGTGGAGCGCGGCACGCCCATCGCCACCTTCGTCGATGGCCGCTACCGCAATGCATCGAGCGGCAACCATGCCGCCGTCTTCATCCAATACGGAACCAAGGGCATCACGCCGGGAATCTGGGTGCTGGATCAGGCGAAGGACCTTGATCCGCAGAAACGATTTATCCAATTCGGAGGCCGAGCCGAACGCTATTCCGTTATCAAACATAAGTGAGTGTGGCAGCATGGGCCTGGAGACATGTCCATGCTTCGTTTTTTGTCTTTTATTGCCCTGATTGTCGCTGCCACGCCGGCCTTCGGTGCCGTGGTGGACTGCCCTTTGCGGAATCCCGATCATCCCGAACAAGTCCTGAGCGGAGCGGGTAACGACGCCGGCGACGAAGTCGATGGCGTCGAACAGCGGCGGGGGGATATCCGGCATCAGACCCAATACCTTGAGAAATGGCGGGAACGGGATACCGCACTGCGCTGTACCTATCGTAGCCCCCAGGGCGACCATAGCGCGTTGATCCTCATGGTGCCCGGCCTTCTCATCCGCTGCGACTGGCTGGCCCGAGAGGTTTTGCGCCCCCAACCGGTCGAACCCGGTACCGGCGGACCAATCGATCAGGTCTATTTGCGCATCTGGTGTACGTCGCGGCCCTAGAATCATGAGGCCGGCTCCGGCGTATCCTGCCCCACCCTGGCATCGGCGTCCCGCGTGATGGCGTTGAGGCTGTCCTCCACCGCTTGGCGGGCGGCTTCCATGGCCGTCTCGCCGGCCTCCTTGGGCACCAGGATCGGGTCGCCCCAGACGAAGATTCCGGTGGAGAACGGCAAGGCCACGGCGAAGCGGTCCCAGCTGGAGAGCAGCCTGCGGCGGCTGGTGGCGAAGGTGGCGGGCAGGATGGGAACCTGCGCCAGCCGGGCCACCGCCACGATGCCGTCGCTGGCCCGCATGCGCGGCCCCTTGGGGCCGTCGGGGGTGATACCGACGCACTCGCCGTTCTTCAGGAATTTCAGCATGGCGCGCAGCGCCGCGCTGCCGCCCCGGGTGGTGGAGCCCTGGACGGTGTCGATGCCGAAATGTGACACGGTCCGCGCGATCAGCTGGCCGTCCCGGTGCTGGCTGATCAGCATGTGAATGGGCACGCTTGAGCGCCACGACCTGGGCATCATCAGGATGCGGCCGTGCCAGAAGGCCAGGATGAAGGGCTGGCCGGCATTCCACAGCGCCTGGGCATGGCCGCCGTTGACCACGCTCCAGCGCCCGGTGAGAAAGACGAAGCGGATATAGAGCGAGCCCAGCCAGCACAACAGCCCGCGCAATCCCTCGCTCTTGCCGATGCGCTTGGCCCAACTCATGGCATGGCGTCCATGGGCTTCAGCCTCCGTCGGCCTTGGAGGCTTCCTCGGCGAACTGCATGGCGTAGAGGCGGGCGTAAGTGCCGTCCTTGGCCATCAGGGCGTTGTGGTCGCCGGATTCGATCACCCTGCCCTTGTCCAGCACATGGATCAGGTCGGCGTTGACCACGGTGGACAGGCGGTGGGCGATGACGATGGTGGTGCGGCCCTTCATCAGCAGTTCCAGGGCGGTCTGCACCTGGCGCTCGGATTCGGTGTCCAGCGCGCTGGTGGCCTCGTCCAGCAGCAGGATGGGGGCGTTCTTCAGCATGGCCCGGGCGATGGCGAGGCGCTGGCGCTGGCCGCCCGACAGGTTCAGGCCGCGCTCGCCCACCACGGTGTCGTAGCCCTCGGGCAGGCCGACGATGAAGTCGTGGGCGGCGGCCGAGCGGGCGGCGGCCTCGATCTCCTCGTCGGTGGCGCCGAAGCGGCCATAGGCGATGTTGGCGCGGATAGTGTCGTCGAACAGGGTGATTTCCTGGCTGACCAGGGCGATCTTGGCGCGCAGGCTGGCCAGGCTCACCCCCCGCACGTCCTGGCCGTCCACCAGAACATGGCCGTCGGTGACGTCGTAGAAGCGGGGCAGCAGGTTCAGCACCGTCGACTTGCCGGCCCCGGAGGGGCCGACCAGGGCCACCGTCTTGCCGCCCGGCACGGCCAGATCGATGCCGTCCAGCACCGCCTTGGCGCCGTCATAGGTGAAGAACACGCCATCGAAGCTGACCTTGCCCTCCAGCACCACCAGGTCGGGGACGCCGTCCTTCTCGACGATGCTGGGCTGGGTGTCCAGCACCGAGAAGGTCCGTGCCGCCGCCGCCAGGCCTTCCTGCAGGTTGGTGTTCATGGCGGCCAGGGACTTGATGGGGCGGTAGGCCAGCATCAGGGCGGTGATGAACGAGAAGAAGGCGCCCGGCGTGGTCTCGCCCGCCACCACCCGCGTGCCGCCGTAGAGGATCACCACGGTGATGGCGATGCCGCCCAGCAGTTCCATGATCGGCGACGAGGCGGCGCGCACCCGGGCCGCCTTGTAGATCAGGTCCTGCAGCATCTCGACCAGGGCGGTGACCTTGCGCTTCTCGTAATCCTCCATGCCATAGGCCTTGACCACCCGGATGCCCTGGACCGCCTGCTCCAGATAGGTGGTCAGCTGGCCCATGTGCTCCTGGGTGTTGGCGGTGACCTTGCGCATGCGCCGGCCCAGCTTGCGGATGGGCAGGATGGCGATGGGGAAGATGAAGAAGGTCCAGGCCGACAGCCGCCAGTCCTGGTAGAACATGGCGCCGATCAGGAACAGCACCGACGAGGCGTCCTTGCCGGCGCCGGTCAGGGCGTCGGACACCGCGAAGCGCATCTGCGAGATGTCGTTGGTCAGCCGCGACAGGATGCGTCCGGTGGAATTGGCGTGGAAGAAGGCGACGTCGAGCCGCATCAGGTGGGAAAACAGGCGCGACTGCATGTCGGCGATGACGCGCAGGCCGACCTTGGACAGGAACACCGCCTCGCCGTAATTGCACACCGACTTGACCGCGAAGGTGGCCAGCACGGCGGCCGCCAGCGGCACCAGGAATTCGGGGCGCTTCTCGGTGAAGATCTTGTTGACCACCGGGTCCATCAAGAGGGCGTAGCCGGCATTGGCGGCGGCGCCCACCACCATGCAGAACACGGCGGCCATCACCTTGCCCATGTAGGGGCGCATGCCCTCGTTGAATAGGCGGCGCACCAGCACCCAGGTGGAATGATCGAGGGAAATCTTCTGCTTGCTCAACGGACTATGGCCCCAAGACGGCACGCGCGGGCGGACCATATCACGGCGGGGCGCAAGGGCCAAACGAAACGGCCGCCCTCCGTTAGGAGGACGGCCGTACCGTTCAGGTGGGATATGCTTCGAGGCGCGGGCCCGCTCCTCAGTGCACGTCCTTCCAGATCTGGCGCTTCAGCGCGTACATCAGGGCGGTCAGCAGGGCCAGGAACACCATCACCTTGACGCCCATGGACTTGCGGGCGTCCAACTCGGGCTCGGCGGCCCAGTTGAGGAAGGTCACGATGTCGTAGGCCACCTGCTCCTTGGTCGCCTTGGTGCCGTCGGCATAGGCGACGATGTCGTCGCTGATCACCGCCGGCATGCTGATGGCGTTGCCGGGGAAGTAGTGGTTGAAGAACTTGCCTTCGGGGATCGGATGACCCTCGGGGGCGGCGTCCTCGTACCCCAGCATCAGCGAGTAGACGTAGTAGGGGCCGCTGGGACGCGCCTTGTTCATCAGCGACAGGTCGGGCGGCAGGGCGCCGCCGTTGGCCGCCGCGGCGGCCTTGTCGTTGGCGAAGGGCGGCACGATGCGGTCCGACGGACGGGCGGGGCGGTTGTTGACCACGCCTTCGTCGTTGGGCTCGTCGGGGACTTCCTTCTCGGCGGCGAACGCCTTGACCTCGTCCGCGGTGAAGCCGATGTCGGCCAGGTTGCGGTACGCCACCAGCTTCATGGAGTGGCAGTTGGCGCACACGTCGTGGAACACCTGCCAGCCACGCTTGAGCGCCGCCTGGTCATGCTTGCCGAACATGCCTTCCCACGAGAAGGCGGCGGCCGGCTTCTTGAACTCCGGCATGCCGGCGCTGCTGGCCTGGGCCTGGCCACCGAAGCCGGCGATGCCGAAGCCGATCATGGCCAGCAGGGCGGCGGCCTTGACCACCGGCTGGGCGATGGAGGCGGGCAGCGGCTTGGGCTTCTCGATGCGCGACAGGAGCGGCAGGATCAGCAGGAAGTGGGCGAAGTAGTAGGCGGTGCAGAACTGGCCGACCTTGATCAGGACGCCTTCCGCCGGCTTGCCGCCCACATAGCCCAGCACCATGCAGTCCACGAAGAACAGCCAGAAGAACTGGCGGTACAGCGGACGGAACTTGGCCGAGCGCACCTTGGAGCTGTCCAGCCAGGGCAGGGCGAACAGGATCAGGATGGCTGAGAACATGGCCAGCACGCCCTGCAGCTTGGCCGGCAGCAGCGGCAGGTCGAAGGTGAAGGCGCGCAGGATCGCGTAGAACGGCAGGTAGTACCATTCGGGCACGATGTGGGGCGGCGTCACCATCGGATTGGCCGGGATGTAGTTGTCGGGCTCGCCGAAGAAGTTGGGCGCCCAGAACACGAAGGCCATGTAGAACATCAGGAACAGGCCGATGCCGTACAGATCCTTGATCGTGTAGAAGGGGTGGAAGGGGATGGAATCCTGCGGCCCCTTCATGTCGATACCCAGCGGGTTGTTTGACTTGACGGTGTGCAGCGCCCAGACGTGCAGCACGACCAGGCCCACGATGACGAAGGGCAGCAGGAAGTGCAGCGCGAAGAAGCGGTTCAGCGTCGGATTGTCCACCGAGAAGCCGCCCCACAGCAGGGTGACGATGTAATCGCCGACCACCGGGAAGGCCGAGAACAGGTTGGTGATCACCGTGGCGCCCCAGAAGGACATCTGGCCCCAGGGCAGCACGTAGCCCATGAAGCCGGTGGCCATCATCGCCAGGAAGATGGCGATGCCGATGAACCACAGGATCTCGCGCGGCGACTTGTACGAACCGTAGTACAGGCCGCGGAAGATGTGGATGTACACCAGGATGAAGAACATCGAGGCGCCGTTGGCGTGCAGGTAGCGCAGCAGCCAGCCGTAATTCACGTCGCGCATGATGCGCTCGACCGAGTCGAAGGCCAGCGATGTGTGGGAGGAATAGTTCATGGCCAGGAACAGGCCGGTGAGGATCATGATGATCAGCATCACCGCGGCCAGCGAACCGAAGTTCCACCAGTAGTTCAGATTGCGGGGGGTCGGATATTCGATCGCGCTGTGCTGCATCATCGAGAAGACGGGCAGGCGCTCTTCGATCCAGTTGACCACCTTGTTGTTGCTCTTGAAGTCGCTCATGACGGGTCCCCTCAGCCGATCCGGACGGTGGTGTCGGTGGTGAACTGATAAGGCGGCACCGGCAGATTGGACGGTGCGGGACCCTTGCGGATACGGCCCGACGTGTCGTAGTGCGACCCATGGCACGGACAGAACCAGCCGCCGAACTCACCCTTGGGGTCGGCGGGCTTCTGGCCCAGCGGCACGCAGCCCAGATGGGTGCAGACGCCGATCAGGACCAGCCATTCCGGCTTCTTGGCGCGCTGGGTATCGGTCTCGGGTTCACGCAGGTCGGCGGTGTTGACCTTGGCGGCGTCGGCGATTTCCTCGGGCAGGCGGTGCCGGACGAAGACCGGCTTGCCGCGCCACACCACGGTGACGGACTGTCCCGGCTTGATGGCCGAGATATCGACGTCGGTGGTAGAAAGCGCCAAAGTATCAGCGGCCGGGTTCATGCTATGCACGAACGGCCAAAGTGCCAAACCGGTCCCCACCGCACCGACGGCGGAGGTGGCATACAGCAGGAAGTCCCGCCGTGTCTGCCCGTCCACCGACGAGGGCTGGGCATTGTGTGCCTGATCAGCCATGATTAATCCTCTTGTTGGCCCGCGGAAGCGCGACTATTAACCACATCGTCAGAGTCGATTCAACAGCCGTCTCGACATGCATGCGCGACGGCTAATATGACGTTGCTGCAAAGCACCATCACACCGCACGCCGAATTCGCCGCCGGGACTCCCCCCTTGGATCTTCTCCGTCTCGCCCTTTACCAGCCGGACATCCCGCAGAACGCGGGAACGCTGCTGCGCCTGTCCGCCTGCCTGGGCGTGGCGGTGGATATAATCGAACCCTGCGGCTTTGTCCTTGATGAACGTAAAGTCCGGCGCGCGGGAATGGACTATATCGATCAGGCCCGCTACGCCCGTCATTCGTCCTGGGAATCCTTCGCCGCCGCCCTGGCCGCCGAGGGGCGCCGGCTGGTGCTGCTCACCACCGGGGCCGAGATGCGCCATGACCGCTTTCCTTTCCAGGCGGGAGACACCATCATGGTGGGGCGGGAAAGCTCCGGCGTGCCGCGCGAGGTGGCCGAACGGGCCCATGCCCGTATCCGCATTCCCATGCGGGCCGGGGCGCGCTCGCTCAACGTGGCCCTGGCGGCGTCCGTCGCTACCGCCGAGGCGTTGCGCCAACTGGACGGATTTCCCGGCGAGGGGGACGAGCAGGCATGAGTCACGATACCGTCCGGCACTGGGACGCCGACCGCGCCGCCGCCTATGACCGGCGGGTGAGGGAGGCCATTCCCGGCTATGACGCCCTGCACGTCCTGTCGTGCCAGATCGTCGCCGAAACCACCTCCGGCCGTGGCCGCGCCCTGGTGATCGGGGCGGGGACGGGGGCCGAATGCATCGCCCTGGCGCAAAGCTGCCCCAACCTCTCGGTGGTGGGCGTCGATCCCAGCAAGGAGATGCTCGACCACGCCGAGGCCAAGGTGAAGGAGCACGACCTCACCGCCCGGGTGCGGCTCTATCCCGTCAAGGTCGGCGATCTGCCGAAGTTCGAGCCCTTCGACGCCGCCTCGCTGCTGCTGGTGATGCACTTCCTCAAGGACGACGGGGCGAAGAAGGCCCTGCTCGACGAGATCGCCGCCCATCTCAAGCCCGGCGCCCCCCTGATCCTCGCCGACCTGTTCGGCGCCTGGAGCGACGCGTGGCAGCAGCAGTTGCGCGGCTGGTGGCGGCACCTGCAACTGGCGGCGGGGATTCCCGAGGCCGAGGTGGAAAAGGGCTTCCGCCACGTGGACCGCGACATCTTCCCGGTCACCGAGGCCCGCCTGGCCGAATTGCTGGCCGAAACCGGCTTCGGCCGGCCGGAACCCTATTTCCGCGCGCTGTGCTTCGGCGGCTGGGTGGCCAGGAAGATTTAGGGCCAATCGACATTCAAGCGGATGGGACGAAAAACGGGCCACAGATGAACACAGATTCCCGCTACGCGGGACACAGATAAGGAATATTCTCAATTCATCTGTGTTTACCTGTGGCTGAAATTTCTGTCAGGAAGACGCTCTGGCCTGAAATCAGCCGAATTTCCTGAATGTCGATACAGCCTAGGACCCGCCCAGCAATCCATCGATCTCGACCTGAGCCATGGCGCGGTCCGAGCCGTGGATGATGGCGTTGGCGCAGTCCATCAGGGCCTGGGCGGCGCGGCTGATGGCCTTGACGTGCTCGGCGGTGAGCGCCGGGTCGGTGCCGCCGACGATCTCGTCCTCCAGCTTGGCGACGCCGCCGAGGATCAGGGTGTTGAGGTGGTTGATGGTCTCCTCGAAGGGGCGGCGGAACTTGGACGGCACGCGGTCATAGGCCTCCACCGCCAGCAGCTTGTCCTTGAAGGTGGAATCGGCGAAATGCTCCTGGTAGCTCTTCGGAGCCCACATCTTGCATTCCTCGATCATGTCCGGCATGTCCGGCACCATGTCGAGCAGCATGACGATTTCGTTGAAGTGGTTGAGGTAATCGGTGGCGAGCAGGGTCTGGGCGCTGATATTGGTGCCGCCGACCCTGACAACGTATTCCTCGAATGCCGCCCGCTCTTCCGGCGGGATATCAGATTCCGTCACCACCCCTCCTTGGACCCGCGCCGACTCCCGGTCCGCCATCCTTGCGCCATGATCCCAAGAATTTCAAGAGGTCCTATGCCCATGGATCAGGTCCGGTGGTACGGATGGCCGGCCAGGATGGAATGGGCGCGCCACAATTGTTCGGCCAGCAGGGCGCGGACCAGCATGTGCGGCCAGGTCATGCGCCCGAAGGACAGCAGCAGGCCGGCCCTTTCCCGCACCGCGTCGCCGTGGCCGTCGGCGCCGCCGATCAGGAAGGCGACGTCCTGGGCCCCGCCGTCGCGCCAGCCGCGCAATTTGCCGGCGAATTCCACCGAGCCCATGTCGCGCCCTTTCTCGTCCAGGGCCACCACCACCGCGCCCTCGGGCAGGGCGGCCAGCAGAAGCTCCGCCTCGCGCGCCTTCAGCTGAGGGCCGGCGAGGGGACGCTTCTCCTCCACCTCCTTGAGGACGGGCGGCGGCGTCAGGCGGCGGCAGTACTGGCGGAACAGCTCCTGCTCCGGTCCGGCCTTGGCCTTGCCCACCGCGGCGATGATCAGGCGCATCAGCCCTGTTCGATGGCCTTGGCGCGCACCGCGCTGGCGGTGGGGGCGTCGGCCTTGGCCTCCAGCGCGCCCCACATCTTTTCCAGGTTGTAGAAGGTGCGGACCTCGGGGCGGAACAGGTGGACGATGATGTCGCCGGCATCGACCAGCACCCAGTCGCACTGGGGCATGCCCTCGGTGGTGACCTTCTGGCCGGCCTGCTTCAGGGCCTTCTCCACGTATTCGGCCATGGCGCCCACCTGGCGCTGCGACTTGCCGGTGGCGATGACCATGGTGTCGGTGATGGAGGTGCGGCCCTTGAGGTCGAGGACGATGACGTCCTCGGCTTTCAGGTCGTCCAGGGTGGCCGCGACGATTTCCGCCAGACTGGGGGCGGGGGCGGGTTGTTCGGCCTTGGCGGCGGGCTTGCGGGCTATGGTTCTCTCCTGTTGCGGATGGCGGTAGACGAGGCGGCGTGGCGCCGGATGTGCAGGAACACCCAGGCGGGCGGCTGTCCTTGCCACAGAAATCGGGCCCTCGGCGAGGGCAGGCGGCGTCCGGCGAAGCGGTGGGCCGCTTGGGCGCCCAGGGTTCGGGCAGAATAGGGACCGCGGGCCAGAATCGCAACGGGGACAGCGCGGAAGATGCTTTCCCAGCGGGCCCAGCGATGGAATCCGGCCAGATTGTCGGCGCCCATCAGCCAGACGAAGCGGATGCGGGGAAAGCGACGCCGCAATACGCCCAGGGTATCGGCGGTGTAGCGCGTGCCCAATTCCGTCTCGATGGCGGTGGGGCGCAAGTGGGGATGGCCGGCGCACACCGCCTCGGCCGAGGCGAGGCGCTCGGGGAACGGCGCCATGCCGGCCACCGGCTTCAAGGGGTTCTGCGGACTGACCAGCAGCCAGACCTCGTCCAGCCTCAGCAGCCGCAGGGCCAGCAGGGCGATGTGCCGGTGCCCGTCATGGGCCGGGTTGAACGAGCCGCCCAGAAGGCCGACCCGCGCCCGGCGGGGCTCGCCCCAGGGATTGAGCCTCGGGCGGGTCATGACGGTTCCGGCTTTTCACGGGACACGGATGGACGCGGATGCCGGCTGCGCCGGCCACGGATGGACGGTGAAGTGGACATTATTCCACTCCGATCCGTGTCCATCCGTGAGCGCGAGGCGCAATCCGTGTTCATCCGTGTTCCTCGGCAAAATCTCAGCCGGGCCTGGTCTGGCCGCTGCCCTTCACCACGTATTTGAAGGTGCAGAGCTGTTCGACGCCCACCGGGCCGCGCGCGTGCATCTTGCCCGTCGAGATGCCGATTTCGGCGCCCATGCCGAACTCGCCGCCATCGGCGAACTGGGTCGAGGCGTTCCACAGCACGATGGCCGAGTCGCATCCCTGCAGGAAGGTCTCGGCGGCTTTCGGGTCCCCGGCGATGATCGCCTCGGTGTGGTGCGAGCCATAGGTGTTGATGTGCTCCACCGCAGCCCCCACCCCGTCCACCACCTTCACCGAGATGACGGCGTCGAGGTATTCGGTGCTCCAGTCGGCTTCGGCGGCGGGCGACACCCGGCAATCGGCGTCCTGGGCCGGCTGGTCGCCCCGCACCTCGCAGCCCGCATCGATCAGCATGGCGACCAGGGGCGCGAGGTGGGTTCCGGCGCAGGCACGATCGACCAGCAGCGTCTCGGTGGCGCCGCAGACGCCGGTGCGGCGCATCTTGGCGTTGAGCACGATGGTTCTGGCCATCTCCAGGTCGGCGGAACCGTCCACATAGGTGTGGCAGATGCCTTCCAGGTGCTGGAACAGGGGAATGCGGCTCTCGGCCACCACCCGTTCGACCAGCGACTTGCCGCCGCGCGGCACGATGACGTCGATATACTCGGACAGGCGCAGCATGGCGCCCACCGCCTCGCGGTCGGTGGTCGGCACCATCTGCACCGCGTCGGCGGGCAGGCCGCAGGCGGCAAAACCGCCCGAGAGCGCCGTCAGGATGGCCTGGGACGAATGGAAGCTTTCCGAGCCGCCGCGCAGGATGGTGGCGTTGCCCGATTTCAGGCAAAGCGCGGCGGCGTCGGCGGTGACGTTCGGGCGGCTCTCGTAGATGATGCCGATCACCCCCAGCGGCACGGCGACGCGGGAAATGTGCATGCCGTTGGGCCGGGTCCATTCGGCCAGCGAGCGCCCCACCGGATCGGGCAGCCGGGCGATGTCCTCCAGCCCCTTGGCCATGGCCTCGACGCGGGCCGGATCGAGCATCAGGCGGTCGAGCATGGCCTTGGTGAGCCCCTTGGCCTCGCCCGCTTCCATGTCACGCGCATTGGCGGCGAGGATCAGCCCGGCATCGATGCGGATGGCCTGCGCCGCGGCGCGCAGCGCCTTGTCCTTTTGCTCGGACGGGACCAGGGCGAGCGCACGGGCGGCGGCGCGGGCGCGCCGGCCCAAATCGGTCATCAGGGTATCGAGGTTGGCGGTCATCATCCCTCCATCACCAGATCGTCGCGGTGGATCAGTTCGTCGCGGCCCCGAAAGCCCAGGATGGCCTCGATCTCCCCCGACTTGCGGCCCATGATGGCGCGGGCATCGGTGGCGGAATAGGCCACCAGCCCGCGCCCCAGTACCTTGGCCTCCGTATCCTTGACCAGCACGCAATCGCCGCGCTCGAATTCGCCGTTGACCTCGGTGATGCCGGCGGGCAGCAGCGAGCGGCCTTGGGCCAGTGCCCGGGCGGCGCCGGCATCCAGCACCAAGGTGCCGGCGGGCTTCATGGAGCCGAAGATCCATTGCTTGCGCGCCGTGCGCGGCTCGGAACTGGGCAGGAACCAGGTGCAGCGCCCGCCGTCCTCGATGGTCTTGAGCGGGTGCATGGGCTCGCCCCTTGTGATGGCCATGCGGCAGCCCGCCGACAGGCAGATGCGCGCCGCCACCAGCTTGGTCACCATGCCGCCCGAGCCGTAGGCCGAGCCGGGGTCGCCGGCCATGGCCTCGATCTCCGGGGTCAGCTCGCGCACCTCGGGAATGAAGCGGGCGTCGGAATCCTTGCGCGGGTCGGCGGTATACAGGCCGTCGATGTCGGAGAACAGCACCAGGGCGTCGGCGGACACCATCTGCGCCACCCGGGCGGCGAGGCGGTCGTTGTCGCCGACCCGGATTTCGGCGGTGGCCACCGTGTCGTTCTCATTGATCACCGGCACGGCGCCCAGGCGCAGCAGGGTCTCCAGCGTCGAGCGGGCGTTGAGATAGCGCCGCCGGTTCTCGGAATCGTCGAGCGTCAGCAACACCTGGGCCACGGTGATGGCATGGTGGGCCAGGGCGTCCTGCCAGGCATGGGCCAGGCGGATCTGTCCGGTGGCGGCGGCGGCCTGCTTCTCCTCCAGCTTGAGCGGCGGGACGAGGCCCAGCTTGCGCCGCCCCACCGCCACGGCGCCCGACGACACCACGATCACTTCCTGGCCGCGCGCCGTGCAGGCGGCGATGTCGGCGGCCAGACTCTCCAGCCAGCCGCGCCGCATCTGTCCGGTGGCGTCATCCACCAGCAGCGAGGAGCCGATCTTGACGATCAGGCGTTTGGCGTCGCGGAGGGGGTTCATTCCTCGTCTTCGTCCTCTTCGTCGTCCAGGTCCGCGCCCTCGTCGTCGTAATCCCCGTCCCCGCCCTCGGCATCATGCCAGATCCACTCGCCGTCGGCGCCCCAATGGCCGCGGGCGAACTGGTCATCCTCCGCCTCGGCCTTGCGCTTCCTTTGCTGGAAGGTGGGGGCGCCGCGCTTGCCGGCGCCGAAGATGGCCGAGGCGGCGGGCACTTCCGGCTCGGCCTCGCGGGCCTCCCGGATATGGGTGAACAGGCGGGCCAGGATGGGCTTCAGGCCGACGCCCGACACGCCGGACAGGGGCAGGACCTCCTGGCCGCAGGCTTCCGACAGTTCCATCAGCTTCAGCTCGATGTCGTCGGCGGTGAGCGAATCGCACTTGTTGAGCGCCACCACCTCGGGCTTCTCGTCCAGGCCGCCGCCATAGGCGGCCAGTTCGTGGCGCACCACGCGATAGGCCTCGGCCACGTCGTCCTGGGTTCCGTCGATCAGGTGCAGCAGCACGCGGCAGCGCTCGATATGGCCGAGGAAGCGGTCGCCGATGCCGGCGCCCTCGTGCGCCCCTTCGATCAGGCCGGGAATGTCGGCGACGACGAATTCCTCCTCGCCCAGGGTGACCACGCCCAGGTTGGGATGCAGGGTGGTGAAGGGATAATCGGCGATCTTGGGCCGCGCCCGCGTCACGGCGGCCAGGAAGGTGGACTTGCCGGCATTGGGCAGCCCCACCAGACCGGCGTCGGCGATCATCTTGAGGCGCAGCCAGATCCAGCACTCCTCGCCCGGCCAACCCTCGTCGGCGCGCCGGGGCGCCTGGTTGGTGGACGATTTGTAGTGCATGTTGCCGAAGCCGCCATCGCCGCCCCGGAGCAGCACCATGCGCTGTCCGGCGGCCGTCAGGTCGGCCAGCACCGTCTCCTTGTCCTCGTCCAGCACCTGGGTGCCGACCGGCACCTTGAGCACCACGTCGTCGCCCTTGCCGCCGGTCTTGTTGCGGCCCTGGCCGTGATTGCCGATCTTGGCCTTGAAGTGCTGCTGGTAGCGGTAGTCGATCAGGGTGTTGAGGTTGGCCACGCATTCCAGGATGACGTCGCCGCCCCGCCCGCCGTCGCCGCCGTCGGGACCGCCGAATTCGATGTGCTTCTCGCGCCGGAACGAGCAGCAGCCGGCGCCGCCGTCGCCCGACTTGACGAAAATCTTGGCCTGATCGAGGAACTTCATGGGGGTATATCCAAAAGCAAAAGGGGAACGGCGAACCGTTCCCCTTTCTTAAAAACGCAAGCGTCCGGGAACGGCCTTATTCGGCGGCCTCCGGCAGGGGCTCCACAACCACGAAGGTGCGGCCCTCGGCCTTGTGCTGGAAGCTCACCTTGCCCATGGCGGTGGCGAACAGGGTGTGATCCTTGCCCATGCCGACATTGGTGCCGGGATAGAACTTGGTGCCGCGCTGGCGCACGATGATGTTGCCAGGGATGACCAGCTCGCCGCCGAACTTCTTGACGCCGAGCCGCTGACCCGCGGAGTCGCGGCCGTTGCGGGACGAACCGCCAGCCTTTTTATGAGCCATTGTCTACTCTCCTCGTATCCGGCGCGGGCGATCAGCCGGCGGAAATATCGGTGATGCGCAGGATCGTCAGGTCCTGGCGGTGGCCGTTCTTGCGGCGCGAATTCTGGCGGCGGCGCTTCTTGAAGATGATGATCTTCTCGCCACGGGCCTGAGCCACCACGGTGGCCTTCACGCTGGCGCCGGCCACGACGGGGGCGCCGATCTTGTCGCCGACCATCAGAACCTGATCGAGCACGACTTCGGCACCGGCCTCGCCACCCAGCTTCTCGACGCGGATCACGTCGCCCGAAGCCACCTTGTACTGCTTACCGCCGGTCTGAATGACTGCGAACATGACGATTCTACCTGAGCAAAAGAAATAGTGACGCGCAAGGTTTGGGCCTAGCGCGAGAGGGCCGAAATATACTCACCCCCGGGGCAGAGTCAACGGCTATCTGAATCGGATTGCGAAGAACCCCGGCTAACCGATTCCGATCGCTAGGAACCGCCTCCGGCCAGCACTTCCGGCTCGGCGGCGGCGCGGACGGGCAGGCGGGCCAGGATGTCTTGCTTCTCGGCGTCGCTGGCGGTGGACCACGCCTTGATCTCGGCCCGGGTGCGCTTGCAGCCGATGCACCAGCCAAACCGGTCGTCGATGCGGCAGACGGATTTGCAGGGAGAGTCGAAGATGCGGAGCGGCGGGGCTGGCAAGGGGTGTCCTCATCAAAGCGTTGGCCTCCCCTCATATTGGTCGCTGGCGGCCCGGCAAAAAGGGGCTATCCTGTTCGGGCACCAAGAGGGAGGCGTTCCATGCTGCACGGCAAGGTTCTGGTGGCCCAGGGCGGCGGCCCCACCGCGGTGATCAACCAGTCCATGGTCGGCGCGGTGCTCGAATCCAGGAAGTTCCGCAACGTGGACCTGGTCTACGGCGCCCATCACGGGGTGCGCGGCATCGTCAACGAGGACTTCCTCGACCTCACCCAGGAGACCGGCCACAACCTGGAAATGGTGGCGCAGACGCCGTCCTCGGCGCTGGGCTCGACGCGGGACAAGCCCGACCTCAAGTACTGCCACGAGATTTTCGAGGTGCTGAAGGCCCACGGCATCGCCTATTTCTTCTATATCGGCGGCAACGATTCGTCGGACACCGTGCGCATCGTCTCGGAGGAGGCGCGCAACGCCGGCTACCCGCTGCGCTGCATCCACATCCCCAAGACCATCGACAACGATCTGGTGCTCAACGACCACACGCCGGGCTTTCCCTCCGCGGCCCGCTTCGTCGCCCAGGCCTTCATGGGGGTCAACCTCGACAACGCGGCGCTGCGCGGCGTCTATCTGGCGGTGGTGATGGGCCGCAACGCCGGCTTCCTGACGGCGGCCTCGGCGCTGGGCAAGAAGTTTCCCGAGGATGGCCCCCACCTTATCTATATCCCCGAGCGCACTTTCCGGGTGGAGAGCTTCCTGGCCGACGTCAAGGCCGCCTACGACAGATACGGCCGCTGCGTCGTCGCCCTGTCGGAGGGAATCCACGACGAGGACGGCACTCCCATCGTCTCCACCCTGTCCAAGGCGGTGGAAAAGGACGCCCACGGCAACCTGCAGCTTTCCGGCACCGGGGCGCTGTCCGACCTGCTGTGCGACGAGGTCAAGGACAAGCTGGGGATCAAGCGGGTGCGGGGCGACACCTTCGGCTACCTGCAGCGCTCGTTCATCGGCTGCGTCTCGGACGTGGATCAGCGCGAAGCCCGCGAGGTGGGGGAAAAGGCGGTGCAGTTCGCCATGTGGGGCGACCAGGACGGCTCGGTGACCATCCAGCGCACCGGCTTCTACTCGGTGGACTACAAGCTGCTGCCGCTCGAGGCGGTGGCCGGCAAGACCAGGGTGATGGAGGATCACTTCATCGCCGAATCGGGCACCGACGTCACCGATTCCTTCCGCATGTATCTGCGGCCGCTGCTGGGCTCGGGCATGCCCGACGCCTTCCGGCTGCGCCTCAACTCGGTGCCGAGGATTCTGAAGCGGTAGGGGGCGAGTCCACAAACTCTTGCCTCTGGCGCGGATTTGGCTATATTGACGCCCAGACACATTCTTGTATTCCCGTCCGACGGGATTGTGAGGGTGGGCCATCGGCCCACTTTTTTCGTTTTTAGGGACCAACGTTAGGTCGCAAGGCGACAGGGTTTATGGATCTTCAAAGCCGTTTGGAGGCCCTGATCGCGCCGTCACTGGACGCCATGGGGTACGAGTTGGTGCGGGTGCAGCTGCAGGGAAAGCAGCGGCTCACGCTCCAGATCATGGCGGATCGCAAAGACGGCGTGATGATGGCCGTGGACGATTGCGCCGACATCAGCCGCGCGGTTTCGGCCCTGCTGGATGTGGAGGACCCCATCTCGGCGGCCTATACCCTCGAGGTGAGTTCGCCGGGCATCGACCGTCCGTTGACCCGGGCCAAGGACTTCGTCACCTGGGCGGGGTTCGAGGCCAAGATGGAATCGTGCCAGCCCATCGATGGGCGCAAGCGGTTCCGGGGCAAGCTGCTGGGTCTGGACGAGGCGGGCGTCAATGTGCTCCTCGCCGTCGAGACCGGGGACGTTGCCATTCCGCTGGCCGACGTTCGTGGCGCCAAGCTGGTGCTGACCGACGAACTGATCGCCGCGACCATGCAAGACCAGGAAGAGTGAGGACGCATTAGGACCATGGAACGGATCGCCGCACTTCCCCGCCCCGAACTCCTTCAGGTGGCCGACGCCGTCGCCCGCGACAAGGGCATCGACCGCGACGAGGTTCTCGAAGCCATGGAGCAGGCCATTCAGAAGGCCGGTCGCTCCAAGTACGGCCACGAGCACGACATTCGCGCCCACATCGACCGCAAGACCGGCGAGATTCAGCTGGCCCGCTACATCGAAGTGGTCGAGGAGGTGGAGAACGAGGCCACCCAGCAGACCCTGAAGCAGGTGCTGAAGAAGAAGCCCGACGCCGCAATCGGTGACTTCCTGGTCGATCCGTTGCCGCCCATCGATTTCGGCCGCATCGCCGCCCAGACCGCCAAGCAGGTCATCGTCCAGAAGGTGCGCGACGCCGAGCGTCAGCGCCAGTTCAACGAATACAAGGACCGCGTCGGCGAGATCAGCAATGGTCTGGTCAAGCGCGTCGAATTCGGCAACGTCATCGTCGACCTCGGCCGGGCCGAGGCCCTGCTGCGCCGCGACGAGCTGATCCCGCGCGAGACCTTCCGCACCGGCGACCGCGTGCGGGCCTACATCTACGACGTCCGCCAGGAGCCCCGGGGGCCGCAAATCTTCCTGTCGCGCACCCATCCCATCTTCATGGCCAAGCTGTTCGCCCAGGAAGTGCCGGAAATCTACGACGGCATCATCGAGATCAAGGCGGTGGCCCGTGACCCCGGCTCGCGCGCCAAGATCGCCGTGCTGTCCCACGATTCCTCCATCGATCCCGTGGGCGCCTGCGTCGGCATGCGCGGCTCGCGCGTCCAGGCGGTGGTGGCCGAGCTGCAGGGTGAGAAGATCGACATCATCCAGTGGTCGCCCGACGTCGCCACCTTCGTGGTCAACGGCCTTGCGCCCGCCGAGGTCACCAAGGTGGTGCTGGACGAGGAAGCCGGCCGCATCGAGGTGGTGGTGCCCGACGACCAGCTGTCGCTGGCCATCGGCCGCCGCGGCCAGAACGTGCGTCTGGCCAGCCAGCTGACCCAGTGGAACATCGACATCCTCACCGAGGCCGAGGAATCCGAGCGCCGCACCGAGGAATTCCGCTCGCGCTCCAATATGTTCATCCAGGCCCTGGACGTGGACGACGTCATCGCCCATCTGCTGGTGACCGAGGGCTTCTCGTCGGTGGAGGAGGTGGCCTACGTGCCCGCCGAGGACATCGCCGATATCGAGGGCTTCGACGAGAACGTCGCCGAGGAGCTGCAGACCCGCGCGCGGAACTTCCTGGCCGAGCAGGACGAGCGCTACGACCAGATGCGCAAGGACATGGGCGTCGCCGACGAGATGGCCGCCATCGAGGGCTTGGCGCCCTCCATGCTGGTCAAGCTGGGCGACAAGGGTATCAAGACCCTGGACGATCTGGGCGATCTGGCCGGCGACGAGCTGATCGACATCCTGGGCAAGGATGCCATGAGCGAGGACGAGGCCAACGCGGTCATCATGGCGGCGCGCGCGCACTGGTTCGAGGAAGGCAAGTAAGGGGGGGGCGGCATGGCCGAATCCCCCGACCTGGAAGAGGAAGAAGAGGTCGGACCCGAGCGCCGGTGCATCGTCACCGGTCAGGTGCGGCCCAAGGCGGAATTGCTGCGGTTCGCCGTGGCGCCCGATGGTACGCTGTTTCCAGACCCCGGCCATGAGCTGCCCGGACGGGGAATCTGGTTGAGCGCCAGCCGGGATGTGGTAAATACGGCCGTGTCCAAACGGTCCTTCGCCCGGGCGGCCCGCCGCCAAGTGGCGGTGCCCGAGGGGCTGGCCGATCGGATCGAGGTGCTTCTGGCGCGCCGCTGCCTGGATATCCTGGGCCTTGCGCGCCGCGCCGGCCAGGCGGTCTGTGGGTTCGAAAAGGTGTGCGCCGAGATCAAGTCCCGCCGCGCCGCCTTGCTTCTTGGGGCCAGGGACGCCGCCCGCGACGGGCGCGCCAAGGTCCAGGCGATGGCACCCGGTGTGCCGGTGATCGAGCTTTTTGACGGGGCCGAGTTGGGCACCGTTTTTGGCCGCGATGCGGCCGTTCATGTCTGCGTGTCCCCGGGCAGGCTGGCGCAGCGTCTCAAGGATGACGCGGCGTTGCTTGCCGGTTTCCGCGGATGATTTTTTGCAGAAGAGACGAAGTCGTACATGAGCGATTCCCAGGATCAAGACCGTAAGGCCCCGCTGAAGCTGACCCAGCCGGGCAAGCTGGAGCTGAAGAAGACCGTCGAGACCGGCCAGGTCCGGCAGAGCTTCTCCCATGGACGATCCAAGGTGGTGACCGTCGAGGTCCGCAAGAAGCGCACCTTCTCCAGCGCCGGCGGCGCCATGCACGAGATCAAGGACGGCGTCCATTCCATCGCCGAGGCCGATCTCGCCGCCGCCGTGGCCAAGGTGGAGGCCGCGACGCGGGCCGCCAGCGCCCACGACCTGACCAACAACGAAAAGGCCGCCCGCGCCAAGGCGCTGCAGGACGCTCTCCACCAGCAGGAAGAGGCCCGCGTCCGTGCCGAGGAAGAGGCCGTCCGCCGCGCCGCCGAGGACGAGGCCAATCGCGTCGCCGAGGAAGAGGCCGCCCGCCTCGCCGAGGACGAGGCGCGCCTGCGCGCCGCCGAGCCGCAATCCGGTCAGGATTCCCCGGCCGAAGCCGCCGCTCCGGTTCCCGCCGCCGCTCCGGCCGCTCCTGCCGCCGCTCCCGCTCCGGCCCAGCCCAAGCCCGCCGCTCCCGTCGCCGGCGCACCCGCCGCTCCGGCCGGCGATGCGCCCGCCGCGCCGCGCGGCCGCACCGAGGAAGAGGAAGAGGAAGAGGAGCGCGCCAAGAAGCGCGCCGCCGCCCACAAGCCCGCCCCGGTCAAGCGCACCGAACCGCGGCGGCGCACCGGCAAGCTGACCATCACCGACGCGCTGACCGACGACGACCGCTCCGAGCGCGGCCGCTCGCTGGCCGCCGTCAAGCGCGCCCGCGAACGCGAGCGCCTGAAGCACATGCAGAAGGGCTCGGAAAAGGTCATCCGCGAGGTGATCGTGCCCGAAAGCATCACGGTGCAGGAGCTGGCCAACCGCATGGCGGTGCGCGGCGCCGACGTGATCAAGTGCCTGATGCGCCTGGGCGTGATGGCCACCATCAACCAGAACATCGATGCCGACACCGCCGAGCTGGTGGTCACCGAGTTCGGCCACAACATGAAGCGCGTGTCCGAAGCCGACGTCCTGGTCGGCCTGGAGGGCGAGGCCGACACCGACGAGGTGCTGATCTCGCGTCCGCCGGTGGTCACCGTCATGGGTCACGTCGACCACGGCAAGACCTCGCTCTTGGACGCGCTGCGCGCCACCGACGTGGTGTCGGGCGAAGCCGGCGGCATCACCCAGCACATCGGCGCCTATCAGGTGACCATGAGCTCGGGCGACAAGATCACCTTCATCGACACTCCCGGCCACGAGGCCTTCACCGCCATGCGCGCCCGCGGCGCCAAGGTGACCGACATCGTGGTGCTGGTGGTGGCCGCCGACGACGGCATCATGCCGCAGACGGTGGAAGCCATCCGCCACGCCAAGGCCGCCGGCGTGCCGATCATCGTCGCCATCAACAAGATCGACAAGCCCGGCGCCAATACCGAAAAGGTCCGCCAGGAGCTGTTGCAGCACGAACTGGTGACCGAGGAACTGGGCGGCGACGTCCTGGCCATCGAGGTGTCCGCCAAGAAGCGCATGAACCTCGAGAAGCTGGAAGAAGCCATCCTGCTGCAGGCCGAAATCCTCGACCTCAAGGCCAACCCGACCCGTGCCGCCCAGGGTGTGGTGGTCGAGGCCAAGATGGAAAAGGGCCGCGGCTCGGTGGCAACCGTGCTGGTGCAGAAGGGGACGATCCGGGTCGGCGAAGTGTTCGTGGCCGGCGCCGAATGGGGCCGCGTCCGCGCCCTGGTCGACGACCACGGCAATTCCATCAAGGAAGCCGGCCCCTCCACTCCGGTCGAGGTGCTGGGCCTGCAGGGCACCCCCGCCGCCGGCGACGATTTCGTCACCGTCGAGGACGAGGGCCGCGCCCGCGAAATCGCCGGCTACCGCCAGCGCATGGACCGCGAGGCCAAGGCCAAGCTGGCCCAGCGCGGCACCCTGGAGCAGATGTTCTCGGCCATCAAGTCGGGCGAGGCCCAGGAACTGCCCGTGGTCATCAAGGGCGACGTGCAGGGCTCCATCGAGGCCATCTCGTCCACCCTGGAGAAGATGGGCAACGAAAACGTCAAGGTGCGCATCCTGCATGCCGCCGTCGGCGCCATCAACGAGTCGGACATCACCCTGGCCAAGGCTTCCAACGGCCTGCTGATCGGCTTCAACGTCCGCGCCAATCCCCAGGCCCGCGACATGGCGCGGCGCGACGGCGTCGACATCCGCTACTACTCGATCATCTACGACGTCACCGACGACCTGAAGAAGATGCTGTCGGGCATGCTGGCGCCGGAACTGCGCGAGCGCTTCCTGGGCTACGCCTCCATCCGCGAGGTGTTCAACATCACCAAGGTCGGCAAGGTGGCGGGCTGCATGATCACCGAGGGCACCGTCAAGCGCGGGTCCAAGGTGCGCCTGCTGCGCGACAACGTGGTCATCCATACCGGCGACCTCGCCCAGCTCAAGCGCTTCAAGGACGACGTCAAGGACGTCCGCGAGGGCTACGAGTGCGGCATGTCCTTCACCAATTACGAGGACATCCGGGTCGGCGACGTCATCGAATGCTTCGAGATCGAGGAGATCGCGGTCACCCTGTAACGGGGTGATCGTGTCTCTCGCGGCGGAGTCTTTGCCATGAGCCGGGGTGCCAAGCCACCGTCCCAGCGCCAGCTTCGCGTCGGCGAGGAACTGCGCCACGCCATCGCCATGGTGATCGAGCGCGGCGAGTTCCGCGACCCCGACCTCCAGGGCCGCGCCATCACCGTCACCGAGGTCCGGGTCAGCCCCGATCTGCGCAACGCCACGGTCTTCGTGGTGCCGCTGGGCGGTGGCGAAGTCGCCCCCATCCTGACCGGCCTGAAACGCGCCAAGGCCTTCCTGCGCCATGAACTGGCCCGCATGGTAGAACTGCGCGCCGTGCCCGATCTGTGGTTCCAGGAAGACACCACCTTCGATACCGCGTCGCGCATCGACTCGATCCTCAACTCGCCGGAAGTGCGGCGCGACATCGCCCATGCTTCGGCCGAGAACGACGACTTTCCCACCGACGGCGACGACGGGCAGTAGTAGGGGATCGCTGGCGCGAGCGGGCTGCCGCCCGCACCCACGCGGAAGCACAGCTTCCGCACCTTCAGTTTTTCCTATAAACAAGGAATAGGGATGCGCGAAGGGACGAGTCCCTTCGCATCTTCTTTCCCCAAAACAAAACGGCGGCCCCTTTCGGGACCGCCGCCGCGTTTCGTCGCCTGAGGATCAGGCGTTGAGCTTGTCCAACTCGCGGACCACGGCTTCACCCATGACGGTGGTGGAGACCTTGGCCTTGCCGGGCTGCATGATGTCGGCGGTGCGCAGGCCGCCCTTCAGGACGTTCTTGACGGCATTCTCGATCAGGTCGGCCTCGGCGGCCATGTCGAACGAGTAGCGCAGGCACATGGCGAACGACATGATGGTGGCCAGCGGGTTGGCCATGTCCTTGCCGGCGATGTCGGGGGCCGAGCCGTGGACGGGCTCGTAGAGGGCCTTGCGGCGGCCCTGGGCGTCGGCTTCACCCAAGGAGGCCGACGGCAGCATGCCGAGGCTGCCGGTCAGCATAGCGGCGCAATCGGACAGGATGTCGCCGAACATGTTCTCGGTGACCATCACGTCGAACTGCTTGGGATTGCGCACCAACTGCATGGCGGCGTTGTCCACGTACATGTGGCTGAGTTCCACGTCGGGGAACTCCTCCTTCTGCAGCTTGATCATCTCTTCGCGCCACAGCACGGTGCATTCCAGCACGTTGGCCTTGTCCACCGAGCAGAGCTTCTTGTTGCGCTTCCTCGCCAGGTCGAAGGCGACGCGGCCGATGCGCTGGATTTCGGGCGTGGTGTAGACCAGGGTGTTGTAGCCCTTGCGGGTGCCGTCGGGCAGGGTGTCGATGCCGCGCGGCTGGCCGAAATACAGGCCGCCGGTCAGCTCGCGCAGGATCATGATGTCCAGGCCGGCGACCACTTCGTTCTTCAGCGTCGAGGCGTCGGCCAGGGCTTCCAGCACGGTGGCGGGGCGCAGATTGGCGAACAGGCCCATTTCCTTGCGGATCTTCAGCAGGCCGCGCTCGGGCTTGACATCGAAGGGCAGGTCGTCCCACTTGGGGCCGCCCACGGCGCCCAGCAGCACGGCGTCGGCGGCCATGGCGGCGGCCAGGGTCTCGTCGGACAGCGGGGTGCCGTGCACGTCGTAGGAGGAGCCGCCGATCAGGCCTTCGGTGATCTCGAACTCGATCTTCCGCTTGCGGGCCATCCAGTCGATGATCCGGCGGACCTGCGCCATCACTTCGACGCCGATGCCGTCACCGGGAAGGATCAAAAGCTTCTTGGCGGCCATACTACTCTCCCGAACCTAGGATATATCGATCGGATGCCTGCCTAACGCCTGGGCGAGGCCCCGTCAAGCAACGGATGGAAACGAATTCCCTTGGCTACAGCCAGGGCGAGGACACCTTGCGGGCTTCCTCAAACGCCGCGATCTTGCCTTCGCGCTGGAGCGTCAAACCGATGTCGTCCAGGCCGTTCAGCAGGCAATGCTTGCGGAAGGGATCGACCTCGAAGGCGATGGAGCCGCCGTCGGGGCCGGTGATGACCTGACGCGCCAGATCGACGGTGACAATGGCGTTGGCGCCGCGATTGGCGTCGTCCAGCAGCTTGTCCACCTGCTCCTGCGGCAAGGTGATGGGCAGGATGCCGTTCTTGAAGCAGTTGTTGAAGAAGATGTCGGCGAAGCTGGGCGCGATGACGCAGCGGATGCCGAAATCACCGATGGCCCACGGCGCATGCTCACGCGACGAGCCGCAGCCGAAATTGGCGCCGGCCACCAGGATCTTGGCCGAGCGATAGGCCGGCTTGTTCAGCACGAAGTCGGGGACTTCCTTGCCGTCCTGGGTGTAGCGCATCTCGTCGAACAGATTCTTGCCCAGCCCGGTGCGCTTGATGGTCTTGAGGAACTGCTTGGGGATGATCATGTCGGTGTCGACGTTGATCATGGGCAGCGGCGCCGCGACGCCGGTGAGAGTGGTGAACTTTTCCATAACTACGTCCGTCTCCCTCGATTCATTCTCTTCCCTCGACTGAAAGGGACGGGGGCGCAAACGCCGCGAGAACATTATCGCTCCCGCGCCTGCGGCGCCACCCCGCATCATGCAGCCATTATCGCCCTTACAACTTCCGATCAAGTTCTCCGCGCCGACTGGCCATCCGCGCGGCCTCCATGATGTGGGGTCCCAGTTTATCCGCCAGGACGGAATTAATCACAGTATATCCAGCCGGCGTATAGTGAACATGGTCGCATGCGTAAGTCACGTCGGCAGGCTTGCTCGCGAATGCATGCGTCATATCCAAGAATACCAACTGCTTTTGGCTTGCATAGCTCTTTGCCAGAGCAGTGACGCGCTCTCCGACGCGGCCAAAAAATTTCTCGCGAGCCTTCAGCGGCCCGGTATCCTTGCCCCAGGCACCCTTATCCCAATTTTCAAAAATTTCCTGTTCTTCTGTACTCATGGGCACGCCTTCATACATGATGGGCTGAAGAACGTAGGCATACGACATCTGCGGCCAGCCGAGAGTCAGGGACAGGGAGGAACGGATATTGCGCTCGAGACGGTCAACCTGCGGAGCGAACCGCTCCTCGGCGGTAGGAACCGGAATCTCGACGCTGGCATCACCCTTTTCCAGGATATTTCGGGCGCGGGCGCGCTCCTTGGTGAGCTTGTTCAGGACCCGTCTGTAATTATCCATGGTGAAGCGCGCCAGGGCCAGATGGTCCTGCAGAATGATCGGAAGCTGCTTCAGCAGCCCCCCAAAGGTGAACATATTGTTGTAGGAATCATAAAGGGCCAGCGCATCGCCGCCGTAATTGGACCGCAGCAATCCCTTGATGTCGCTGCCGCTCCACCCTTCACCGAATGAGTTGTAAAAGTCGTTTGCGCCATCGAACATGATGATGTAATCGGGGGCCAGGCCGGTGATGACTCGATCGAGCAGTGCCGATTCCTGAGCCGAGAAATAGGCACTGACTCCCGCGTTGATGACGTGCGGAACAAGATTGATCTTGTTTGCGGCGAACATCTCCTTGAGGGATGTCTCGAGCCGGGCGGTGATGCTCAGGGACGGAGCCGGGACGCAGCTTCCGGCCACCGTGCTGCCGCCCAGGATAAACACCCGGAATTCATTGGCCGGCTTGACGGTCAGGTCGCGGTCTCCGTCATCGCCATTGGTCACAAAGCCATGGCGATCGGAAAACAGGGCTTTCTTGACACGGGAGTTCGGCTTATGGGCATAGCCCACATACGGGATATGAGTGAATTTCACATTCCGTTCCGAAAAATTCCCATCTTTCTGCCCGTAGTAAATCTGTAGCGCGATCTCAGCAAGAATGAACGGCATGAGTGCAGCAAGGCAAAGAATAAAGAACTTCTTTGCAGGAGATGCACGTTCCAGGCTCATTGCGTCATTGCTCCCCGAATATCCGGACCATTTTCGACCTGTCGGGTTTAAAGCCCGTCATCTGCTCCGGTGGCCCGGTCTCGTCGCTTACAGACTCCGCACATCCGTCAGCCTGCCGGTGACGGCGGCGGCGGCGGCCATGGCGGGGCTGACCAGATGGGTGCGCCCGCCGCGGCCCTGGCGGCCCTCGAAATTGCGGTTCGAGGTCGACGCCGAGCGCTGGCCCGGCTTCAACTGGTCGGCGTTCATGGCCAGGCACATGGAGCAGCCGGGCTCGCGCCATTCGGCACCCGCCTCGAGGAATACCTTGTCCAGGCCCTCTTCCTCGGCCTGCTCCTTGACCAGGCCCGAACCGGGAACCACCAGGACCTGGACGCCCGGGGCGACCTTGCGGCCCTTGAAGATCTCGGCGGCGGCGCGGAAATCCTCGATACGGCCGTTGGTGCACGAGCCGATGAACACTACGTCGATGGCGATGTCGGTGGCCTTCTGGCCGGCGGTGAGGCCCATGTAGTCGAGCGAGCGCTCGACGGCCTTGCGCTTGGCCTCGTCCTTGATGTCGGCGGGGTTGGGCACGGTGCCGGTGATCGGAATGACGTCCTCGGGGCTGGTGCCCCAGGTGATCTGCGGCACCAGGGCGGAGGCGTCGAGGGTCACCTCGGCATCGAAATGGGCGCTTTCGTCGGTGAACAGGGTCTTCCAGTAGCTGACCGCTGCCTCGAAGGCGGCGCCCTTGGGCGAGCGCGGCTTGCCGGCGATGTAGGCGAAGGTCTTGTCGTCGGGGGCGATCAGGCCGGCGCGGGCACCGGCCTCGATGGTCATGTTGCAGACCGTCATGCGGCCTTCCATGGACAGGTCGCGGATGGCCTCGCCGGCGAATTCCACCACGTAGCCGGTCCCGCCGGCGGTGCCGATCTTGCCGATGATGGCCAGCACGATGTCCTTGGCGGTGACGCCGGAGCCGGGCTTGCCGGTCACGGTGATGCGCATGTTCTTGGCCGGCTTCTGCACCAGGGTCTGGGTGGCCAGCACGTGCTCCACCTCGGAGGTGCCGATGCCGAAGGCCAGGGAGCCGAAGGCGCCGTGGGTGGCGGTGTGGGAATCACCGCAGACGATGGTGGTGCCGGGCAGGGTGAAACCCTGTTCCGGCCCGACGATGTGCACCACGCCCTGGCGGATGTCGTCCATGGCGAAGTATTCGACGCCGAACTTCCGGGCGTTGGCTTCCAGGGTCTCGACCTGAATCCGGCTCTCCTCGTTCTCGATGCCCTTGGAGCGGTCGGTGGTCGGCACGTTGTGGTCGGCCACGGCCAGGGTCATCTCGGGATGGCGCACCTTGCGGCCCGACATCTCCAGGCCCTCGAAGGCCTGCGGGCTGGTGACCTCGTGGACCATGTGGCGGTCGATGTAGATCAGGCAGGTACCGTCGTCCTGGACGTCCACCAGATGGGCGTCCCAGATCTTGTCGAACAGCGTGCGGGGCTTGGCCATGTCGAATCCCTAGAATGAAGCAGCACTCAGGCGGCCTGATATCTCGGGACGCGAACGCCCCTGGGGCTAAGAGGCCGCACCAACCAGTCAAGCATCCGGTCCCCGAACAGCCCCCTTCCCGGCGGGAAGGAGGCTGATACGAGGGCGGAACCAAGGAACCGAAAGGAAGAGACTACTCTTCCTTGGCGGCGGCGACCTTGGCGGCCTTGACGGCGGCGGCGTCGGCGCGCTCGGCGGCGGCCACCTTGCCGGAATGGCCGGTGGTCTGCTCGGCGATACGGGCCGACTTGCCGCGACGGTCGCGCAGGTAGTACAGCTTGGCCCGGCGTACGTCGCCGCGGCGCACCACCTCGATGGAGGCGATGTTCGGGGAGTACAGCGGGAAGATACGCTCGACGCCCTCGCCGTAGCTGATCTTGCGCACCACGAAGGACGAGTTCAGGCCGTCGTTCTTGCGGGCGATGCAGACGCCCTCATAGGCCTGGACGCGCTCGCGGTTGCCTTCGATCACCTTGACGTTGACCTTCAGCGTATCGCCCGGAGCAAAGCTGGGGACGCCGCGATCGGCGGTCAGCTTCTCGATCTGCTCCTTCTCGAGCTGCTCAATGATGTTAACCATGGCTCAACCCTCACTCACGTTCTTGGCCGCGACGTACCGATCCCAGAGATCGGGCCGGCGCTGCCGGGTTATGTCCTCCGCCTGACGTTTCCGCCATGCGCGAATCTTCTCGTGGTGACCGGAAAGCAGGACCTCCGGCACCGTTCGCCCGTCCCATACCTGGGGCCGGGTATAATGGGGATACTCAAGCAATCCCCATTCGAAGCTCTCTTCCGCCAGCGATTCCTCCTTCCCGATCACGCCGGGAAGCAGGCGGACGATGGCGTCCAACATCACCAGCGCCGCCGGCTCGCCGCCCGAAAGGACGAAATCGCCGGCGCTGATCTCGAGCGCCCCGTGGGCCTCCAGCAACCGCTGGTCGACCCCTTCGAAACGCCCGCACAGAACCCTCACACCCGGCCCCGCCGCCAGCTCACGAACCAGGTTCTGGTTCAGCAGCCGGCCGCGCGGCGTCATGTACACCAGAGGCCCCGGCGCCGGGCTGCCCTGGATGGCGGCGTCCAGCACGTCGGGACGCATCACCATTCCGGCTCCGCCGCCGAAGGGCGAGTCGTCCACCGACCGGTGCCTATCCGAAGCGAAGCTCCGGATATCCACCGTGTCGAGAGCCCACTTGCCCTCCTCCAGCGCCCTTCCTGCCAAAGACAGGCCGAGCGGCCCCGGAAACATCTCGGGGAAGATGGTGAGCAATGTGGCCCGCCAGGGGTCCCTATGCTCCACCATTCCTCTCCTCGTTCTCATCGGGCGCGTAGACCGGCGGAACCACCACCAGCCGACCGCCCGCAATATCCACTTCCGGCACCGAGTCCTTGGTGAAGGGCACCATCATGTCGCCTTTCGGCTCCAGCTTGATGTCCAGCACGTCACCGGCCCCGTAATCGGCCACCGCCTTGACGGTGCCCAACCTCTTGCCGTCGACCGCCTCCACCACCAGCCCGATCAGATCGGAATAGAGGAACTCGTCCTCGGCCAATCTGCCGGGGAGACGCTCGCGGGGCACCCACAATCCGGTGCCCTTCAGCGCCTCGGCGGCGTTGCGGTCGGCAATTCCCTCCAGCGTGGCGATGACCAGGCCCTTGACCTCGCCCGTCACCTTCAGCCGGAATTTGGTGCCGCCCGCCTCGTCCTCCATCGGGGAGTAATAGCCGATATCGGCCGGCTCCTCGGTAAAGCTCTTGATGCGGACCGCACCCCGGACCCCATGGACGCCGACGATCACGCCGACGCGGACACGAGGTCCCATGGGGAATTACTCGCCCGCTTCGGAAGCGGCGGCGGCGGCGGCCGCGTCGCGCTCGGCCTGGTCCTTGGCGCGCTGCAGCGCCTTGGCCTTGGGCTGGGGCTGCTTGGTCTGCTCAGGCCGCGCCGGCTTGGCGATCAGGCCCTTGTCGGCGAAGAAGCGGACCAGACGGTCGGTCGGCTGGGCGCCGACGGAGAGCCAATGCTTGACGCGGTCCTCGTCGAGAATCCAGCGCTGGCCGTTGTCGTTCGGCAGCATGGGGTTGTAGGTGCCCACCTTCTCGATGAAGCGGCCATCGCGCGGCGCGCGGGCGTCGGCGACGACGATCTTGTAGAACGGACGCTTCTTGGCGCCGCCGCGGGAGAGACGAATCTTCAGAGCCATTCTTAGGTCTTCCTCTGTTCGAAACCGAATAACCTTTGGGCGCCGGTCAGCGCCCGAACTTCATGCCGGGGGGCAGCAGGCCGCCGATGCCGTGCCGCATCAGCCCCTTCTGACCCAGCTTGCCGACCTTCTTCATCATGTCGGCCATCTGCTGATACTGCTTGAGCAGCTTGTTGACGTCCTGGACCTCGACCCCGGCGCCCGCGGCGATGCGCTTCTTGCGCGACGCCTTGATCAGGTCGGGATTGCGGCGCTCGGCCTTGGTCATGGACGTGATGATCGCTTCCTGGCGGGCGACCATCTTGTTGTCGATATTGGCGTCCTTCAGCGCGCCGGCCATCTTGCCGATGCCGGGCAGCATGCCGAGGATGCCCTTCAGGTCACCCATCTTGCGGACCTGGGCGAATTGCTTGCGCATGTCGTCCAGGTCGAACTTGCCCTTCTCCATGCGCTTGGCAAGACGCTCGGCCTCTTCCTGGTCCAGCGTCTCCATGGCCTTCTCGACCAGGCCGACCACGTCGCCCATGCCGAGAATGCGCCCGGCGATGCGGTCCGGGTGGAAGACTTCCAGGGCGTCGAGCTTTTCGCCGGCACCCAGGAACTTGATGGGCCGCCCGGTGATGGCGCGCATGGACAGGGCGGCGCCGCCACGGGCGTCGCCGTCGATACGGGTGAGAACGATGCCGGTGACGCCGACCTTCTCGTTGAATTCGCGCGCCAGGGTGACGGCATCCTGGCCGGTCATGGCGTCGGTGACCAGCAGGGTCTCGGTGGGCTGGGTGGCGTCGCGCACGGCGGCGACCTCGGCCATCAGCTCCTGGTCGATGTGCAGGCGGCCGGCGGTGTCGAGAATGACGACATCGTAGCCTTCCTTGCGGCCCACGTCGACGGCCCGCCTGGAGATGGCCACCGGCATCTCGCCCATGACGATGGGCAGGCTGCCCACCTCGGCCTGTCCGGCCAGAATCTGCAATTGCTGCTGGGCGGCGGGGCGGTAGACGTCGAGCGAAGCGAGAAGAACCTTCTTCTTCTCCTTCTTGAGCTTCAAGGCGATCTTGGCCGAGGTGGTGGTCTTGCCCGACCCCTGCAGGCCGACCATCAGGATGACCACCGGCGGCACGGCGCTGAGGTTGAGCTCGGTACCCTTGGTGCCCAGGGTGGCGATCAGCTCGTCGTGGACGATCTTCACCACCATCTGGCCGGGGGTGACCGACTTGATCACCTCCTGGCCGACGGCGCGGGCCTTGACCCGGCCGATGAATTCCTTGACCACGGAGAGCGCGACGTCGGCCTCGAGCAGGGCGACGCGAACCTCGCGCAGGGCCTCGGTGACGTCGGCTTCCGACAGGGCGCCACGGCCCGTCAGCTTCTCGAACACCTTACCCAGTCTTGAGCTCAAGCTCTCGAACATCATCCAGGCCCAAAAACAATTACACGCCGGTGCGCGACACTCGCGGACCAGCGGGCCTCCTCGGAGGCGGGGATCTCCAGAACTCTGAAGAGGATGGGGTTCTAGTCCGTCGCGGCGGAAGAGTCAACAGGAATGGCGGCCGGGACGGCCGCGCTCCATGGCGTTTTCGGAGCGCGGGCATCCTGTCCGCATTCAGGCCCGCTCGGGCTTGCCCTTGCGGGGACCGTCCTTCTTGTCCTTCCATGGGGCCTTCTTCGGCCCGCCGGTCTTCGGCCCGATGGGCTTGACCCCGGCGGGGACGGGGCCGGCGGCGGGTTCCGAGGCGTGCTCGGCCAGGCGCTCGATGCGCACCTCGGCCTTTTCGATCTGGCGGAGCGCGGTGGCGAAGCGGTCGGCGGTGGCGGCGTCGATCTCGAAGCGGGTCTCGCGCTCGAAGATGCGGATGGCGCCGATCTCCGCCTTGGTGATCTTGCCCTGGCGGCAGATCATGGGGATCAGCCAGCGCGGATCGGCGTTCTTCTGGCGGCCGATATTCATGCGGAACCATACGGCTCCGCCGGGCAGGCCGGGGCCTTTGCCCTCGCGCGGCGGGCGGGGTTCGCGCTCGCGGTGCTCCCGGGGTTCCCGAGACGGCGAGCCGGGGCCGGGATCGAACACTTCCTCGGCGGCGGGCAGGTGCGAGCGGTACATGCGCACCAGGGCGGCGGCGATCTCCTCGGCCGGGCGCTCGGCCAGCAGGGCCTTGGCCATGGCCAGATCGTCCTCGGTGGTCTCCTCGGTGAGCAGCGGGCTGGTCAGCAGGCGCTCCTGGTCCAGCTTGCGGATGTCTTCGGCCGAGGGCGCCCCGCTCCAGATGGCCTGGAGTCCGGCGGTCTGCAGCAGCATGTCCGCCTTGCGCCGCCGGGACAGCTGGACCAGCAGCACGCTCACCCCCTTCTTGCCCGCCCGGCCGGTGCGGCCGGAGCGGTGCTGCAGGGTCTGGGCGTTCTGCGGCAGTTCGGCATGGATCACCAGCCCGAGATTGGGCAGGTCGATGCCGCGTGCCGCCACGTCGGTGGCGACGCAGACCCGGGCGCGGCCGTCGCGGAGCGCCTGCAGCGCGTTGTTGCGCTCGTTCTGGCCCAACTCGCCCGACAGGGCCACGGCGGCGAAGCCGCGCTCCAGCAGGATGGCCTGGAGGTGACGCACCGAATCGCGCGTGTTGCAGAACACCATGGCGGTGGGCGATTCGAAATAGCGCAGCAGGTTGACCACCGCGTGCTCGATCTCGTTGGGAGCCACCCGCACGGCGCGGTATTCGATGTCGGCATGGCCTTGCGTCCCGGCCGAGACGGCGATGCGCCAGGCGTTGCGCTGGTAGCGCTTGGCCATGGAAACGATGCCGTGGGGCAGGGTGGCCGAGAACAAAAGGGTGCGGCGCTCCTGGGGCGTGGCCTCCAGGATGAATTCCAGGTCCTCGCGGAAGCCGAGGTCGAGCATCTCGTCGGCCTCGTCCAGCACCACCGCCTTCAGGCGGTTGATGCGCAACCCGCCGCGCTCCAGGTGGTCGCGCAGGCGCCCGGGGGTGCCCACCACGATATGAGCGCCCTGGCCCAGCATGCGCTGCTCGGCGCGGGGATCCATGCCGCCGACGCAGGAGACCACGCGGGCACCGGCATGCTCGTACAGCCAGGTCAGCTCGCGGTGGACCTGCAGCGCCAGCTCGCGGGTCGGGGCGACGATCAGGGCCAGGGGCTCGGCCGCCGGCTCCAGCACGAAGGAATCGCCCAGAAGGGTGTCGGCGATGGCCAGGCCGTAGGCCACGGTCTTGCCGGACCCGGTCTGCGCCGAGACCAGCAGGTCGCGGCCCGCGGCGCCGGGTTCGAGCACGGCTTCCTGAACGGCGGTGGGGTCGGTGTAGTCGCGCTCGGTCAGAGCCTTGAGCAGCGGATGGCCCGCGGGAAAGAAGTCCATGGAGAGGTGGGTGCTTTCTTCAGAAATAAAGGGGGGCGCTGGCCCCGGGCTTTCCGCCAAGGGGCGGCAAGCGACGCGGTGAGATATCACGATTCCCGTCGCCATGACCAAGAATATTGATCCGCCCGCCGGACAGCCCAGCCGTGCGCCCGCCGAAGAACCGCCGTTCAGGCCCCGTTCATCCGGCGGCGGCTACGGTTGGCTTGGATTAATTCCGCGCGTACAGCCGGGGGGGGGGGAGCGAGCATGACCGCCATCATAGAGCCCGTGGATCAGCCTTTTCCCATCCGCCGGCTGTTCCTCACCCGGATGATCCCGGCCCTGGTGGTTTCGGCGTTGATCCTGCTGGCCGGCGGCTGGCTGTCGGTGACCTCGCTGGAGCGCCGCGTCTATCTGGAGACGACCCAGCGCCGGGTGGAGAACGCCGTGCATCTGGTGGAGAAGGCCGAGGCCGCCATCTGGTCGCGCCTGATCGCCGGAGAGAATCCGGCGGTGGTGTTCGCCGACCCGGCCAGCGCCCGGGCCCGCTTTCTGCTGGAGGCGGTGGCCAATGACGGCCACGTCTACAAGCTGAAGATCTTCAACGAGCGCGGCATCACGCTGTATGCCTCGGACAGCGCCGACCTCGGGGTGCGCGAGGAGAATGCCCTGATGCGCCGGGTGCTGCGCAACCTGCGCCCCGAGATCGAGACCACTCTGCGCGGCGACCTGTCGCTTTATGAAATCTATATTCCCGTCCAGAGCGGCGGCCATACCATCGCCTTCGAGGTCTACGAGCCGTCCAGCGTGCTCGACGACATCATCTTCGACAGCTTCGCCCGGTTCGCCGTGCTGCCGGCGCTGATCCTGCTGGCCTTCGGCGTGTGGCTTCACCGGGTGGTGAGCAAGGCCCAGGCCGATATCGACGGTCGGGTCAACGTGCAGCAGAGCCTGCGCCGCCAGTTGGAGCGCTTCGTGTCGCAAAGCGCCGGCGCGGCAGCGCGCCTGTCCCCCGACGGGGTGGTGCCGACCACCCGCGCCGGGATGACCCTGTTTTATTCCGACGTCCGCGACTTCTCCAGCCTGGCCGAGTTCCATCCGCCCAGGGCGACGGTGGATTTTCTCAACGAACTGATGACCCGTCAGGTGGAGATCGTCACCAATCATGGCGGCGACGTGGACAAGATGATCGGCGACGCCTTGCTGGTGCGCTTCGAGGGCAGCGACCGCGAGGCCCGGGCCCTGGCGGCGGCTCAGGCCGTGCTGTCCGATCTGGCGGCGCGTCCCATGGCCCGCTCCATCGGCATCGGCATCTATGACGGCGAGGCCATCCTGGGCGCCATCGGCCCCAAGGAGCGGCAGGACTTCACGGTGATCGGCGACAGCGTCAATCTGGCGGCCCGGTTATGCTCCTTGGCCGAGGCCAACCAGTTGGTCATCGACGAACTGGCCCTGCGCCGCTCGGGCCTGCCCGATACCGGCTTTTCGGCCGCCGAGGAGAACAAGGTCAAGGGCCGGGCCGGACTGGTCAGTGTTCGCCGCTGGTCGCCAGTCCAGGCATAACAAATTGATAGGACCCGTTCCTTCACTAAAACTTCAGACTCTGTCGGGAATAGTACCAAGTTGAACCAGTGCGAATTGTCCCAAGGGGTCTGGTGTTGCCGGGTCGGACGAAGTTCAGGAATGCGGTTCTGGGGGTGGGTGCGGCGGCCATGCTGTCGGCGTGTTCCGTCATGCCCGAGGATCTGGCCGAGATTCGCCAAGACATCAGCAGCCACGCCGAATCCCTGCCGCAAGAGGTGCTGAAGCGGCCGCTTTCGGTGGAGGACGCCGTGGCGCTGGCCGTGGCCCACAATCTGGACGCCAGGGTCAAGTCGCTGGAGGAGGCGCTGGCCGCCGGCAAGGCCGACCTGTCGCTGTTCGCCATGCTGCCCGAGCTGGCGGCCAAGGGGAACTGGTCCAAGCGCGGCCCCAGGAAGGCCACCACCTCCAAGGACCTCAGCACCGGCACCGTGGCCAATTACAGCACCGGCGAGGACAGAATCAGCCGCACCGGCGACCTGACCGCCTCGTGGAATTTGGTGGATTTCGGCATCGCCCTGGTGCGCGCCGACCAGGAGGAGGACAAGATGGTCCTGGCGGCGGAAAAGCGCCGCCGCGCCCAGCACCTGCTGATCCAGGACGTCCAGGCCGCCTACTGGAAGGCGGTGATCAACGAATTCGCCAACCGCAAATACGCCTCGCTGGAGGCCCGGCTGGTCAAGTCGGTGGAGGACGCCGAGACCGCCGAGCGCACCAAGGTGGGCGACCCCATGCAGATGCTGGGGCACCAGCGCGCCATCGTTGATACCATGCGCCAGATCGCCGAACTGCAGCGCCAGACCTCGACCGCCAAGGCCGATCTGGCCGGGCACATGGGGGTGCCGTCGTCCGGCGCCTTCGAACTGGCCGAGTTGAAGGACGATTCCTTCCTGTCGGTGGAGGACCCGGACCTGAGCGTCGAGGCCATGGAGGCCACCGCCCTGGCCAACCGGCCGGAACTGAAGACCGAGGAGGTGCAGTTCCGCATCGACCGCGACGATATCCGCACCGAACTGCTGAAGACCCTGCCGGGCATCGGCCCGTTCATGGGTGGCCACTACGATTCCAACAGCTACATCAAGTACAACGCCTGGGCCGACGCCGGCACCCACATGGCCTGGAACCTGGTGGATATCCTGACGGCGCCCAAGCGCATCGGCAACGCCCAGACCGTCGCCGAGACCACCCGCGCCCGGCGCCTGGCCATGGGCATGGCGGTGCTGACCCAGGTGCACGTGGCCGACATCCAGGTCCGCCACGCGCTCAAGGAATACCGCCTGACCGAGCAGATGGCCGCCATCGACCGTCGCATCACCGGGCTGGCCGCCAAGTCCAAGCAGGCGGGCAGCGGCAGCGCCATGGAGGAGATCAAGGCCGAGGCCTCGGCCATGCTGTCGACGCTGCGCCGTTTCATCCTGTATTCCGACCTGCAGGGGGCCAAGGCCCGCCTCAAATCGGCCCAGGGCATCGACCATGTGCCGCCGTCGGACACCTTCACCGATACGCCGCCGCCGGAGAGCACCGCCGATGCTGCCCCTCAGGCCGGTTGAGCTGGAGGGACTGGACGACAAGGCCCTGGCGGTCTCGGCCTGCCTGCGCGCCATGGGCCACGCGGTGGCGGCGACGGCGCTCAAGGATTCCTACCGCATGGCCACCGCCGACGGCGCCGAGGCGCCGTGGATCGCCACGCTGTCGCGCTACGGCTTCGCCGCCCATGTGGAGGACGGGGTCAATCCCGCCCGGCTGGGCGCCGACCTGTTCCCCTGCGTGGTTCTCGGCCCCGGCGAGCCGCGCGCCCTGGTGATGGCCCCCGCCGAGGGGGCGTCGTGCCGCATGCTGTTCCTGCGGCCCCGTCTGGACCGCGAGGCCTCGGCCCTGCCGACCTCGTGGCCGGCGCTGCTGGCCTCGTGGCGGCCCATGGTGATGCGGGCCGGGCTGGCCGGCATGCTGGCCAACGTCCTGGCGCTGGCCGCCCCCATCTTCTCGGCCCAGGTCTACGACCGGGTGCTGCCCCACGGTCTGCTGGATTCGCTGCTGGCCATGGTGCTGATGTTCCTGGGCGCCGCCCTGTTCGAGCAGGTGTTCCGCCGCCTGCGCGCCCTGTTCGTCGAGGACGCCCTGCACGAGGGCAACATCCGCCTGGCCATGGACATGCATCGCCGCATCCTGGAGACCCGCTTCGACGGGGCGGCGGCGCCCAGCGGCCACCTGATGCGCCTGCTGCAGGATTTCGATTCCATCCGCGACGGGCTGGGGGCGGCGGCGGTGTCGCTGCTGGCCGACCTGCCGTTCATGCTGCTGTTCCTGCTGGGCCTGTTTCTTTGCGACCCGCTGATCGCCCTGGCGGTGCTGGGGCTCAACCTGCTGGTCTCGGGAGGAACCCTGCTGGCCATCCATCGCCAGCGCCTGCTCTACAAGGAATTGTCGGGGGCCGCCACCCACCGGGCCCAGGCGGCGCAGGAATCCTTTTCCGATCCCGAGACGGTGCGGCGCGTCGGCGCCGGGGCCTATCTCCAGGCCCGCTTCCGCCACGGCACGGCACTCTATGCCGCCACGGCGCGGGCCATCCGCACCCTGTCGGCGGCGCGCGGCAACATTTCCATGCTGGCCCAGAACCTGGCGCTGCTGATGGCGGTGGGCCTGGGGGCGTGGCGGGCGGTGGAGGGCGGCATGAGCGCCGGGGTGATCCTGGCCGCCACCATGCTGGCCACCCGCTTCACCGGCGCCGCCATGCAGATGGTCTCGGTGGTGCCCCAGGTGCAGTCGGCGGTGGCCTCGCTGGAGGCGCTGCGCACCGTTACCGGGCGGCCCACCGAGCGGCCCACCGGCTCGGCCCTGATCCACCGGCCGGTGTCGCGCGGCGGCCTGATGGTCGAGGCGGTGACCGCCCGCTATCCCGGCGCCTTCAATCCGGCGCTGGACTCCATCACCCTGGAACTGGAGGCCGGCGGCCGGCTGGCGGTGGTCGGGCCGTCGGGATCGGGCAAGACCACCCTGGAAAAGGTGCTGTCGGGCATCATCCGCCCGGCCGCGGGCCGGGTGCTGCTGGACGGCGTCGACATCGCCCTGGTCGACCCCGCCGATCTGCGCCGCCATATGGCGGTGTGCCCGCAGACCCCGCCGCTCTATTCCGGCACCTTGCGCAACAATCTGTGCTTCGACGGGCTGGTCCCGGACGAGCAGATGATCGCCATGATGAACACCCTGGGGGCGGGCGGCATCATGCCCATGGGCATGGGCCTGGACTTCCAGGTGGCGGAGGGCGGCCGCAACCTGTCGGGCGGCCAGCGCCAGATCGTCGCCCTGGCCCGCACCCTGCTGCGCGGCGCGCCGTTGACCATTCTGGACGAGCCCACCGCCTTCCTGGACGAGGCCTCGGAAAAGCGGGCCATCGCCGGCATCCATCAGGCCGTCGGCGTCCGCTCGCTGGTGGTCATCTCGCACCGCCCGGCGGTGGTGGCCCTGGCCGCCGGGGTGGCGCGGCTGGACAAGGGCAGGCTGCTGGACGTCACCCGCCGCCCGGCGGCGCCGGCGGGAGGGGGAGCCTGAGATGGCCGCCGATCCCATGGACCCGTTCCGCTCGCCCATCCACGGCATCGCCCCCCGGCTGACGCCGCCCTCCGCCTCGTGGCTGCTGGTCTGGTCGGCCCTGGCCTTCATGGGGCTGGCCGGCGCCTCCGCGGTCCTGGAGATCGACGAGGTGGTGACCGCCCAGGCCCGCATCGAACCCTCAAGCCAGGTGCGCCACGTCCAGCATTTCGAGGGCGGCACCATTTCCGAGGTGCTGGTGCACGAGGGCACCCTGGTGGCCGAGGGCGACGTGCTGGTCCGCCTGATCAACAGCCAAGGCGCCGGTGACCTGGCCGACAAGCGGGCCCGCTGGTCCGCCTATCAGGCCCGGGCCGCCCGGCTGCGCGCCGACCTGGACAACGTCGCCGACATCAAGTGGCCGCGTGACGTGGAGATCGACGCCGAGACCAGAAAGCGCGAATCGGCGATTCATGCCGAGCGCCTGTCCCACCGCGCCCAACAGGCCACGGTGATCTCGCGCGAGATCGAGCGCCGCCGCCGCGAGGTGGTGGAGACCGAGACCAAGTCCACCGGCCTCGGCCGCGCCCAGGCCAAGGGCGTCGAGGAGATGCGCATCAAGAAGAAGGCCTATGATTCCGGCGTGGTCGGCAACCAGGAGATCGTCAAGCTGGAGCGCGAGCAGTTGATGCTCGACACCGAGGTCTCGACGGCGCGCGAATCCATCTCGCGCCTCAAGGCCCAGATGAGCGAGGCCGAGGCCCGCCTGTCGGAATTCGAGAAGGGCTGGCGGGCCGGCGTGCTGGACGAGATCGGCAAGGTGGAGGCCGAGCTGTCGGCCCTGAAGGCCACCATGGAGGTGGCCACCGACCGGGAATCCCGCTCGGAAATCCGCTCGCCGGTCAGGGGCATCGTCAAGATGAGTGCCATCGCCAGCGTGGGGCAGGTGGCCAAGCCCGGCGACACCTTGATGGACATCGTGCCCCTCGACGATGCCCTGGTGGTCGAGGCCAAGGTGCCGCCCCAGGATATCGGCCACCTGCGCCCCGGCCTGCCCGCCTCGGTACGGCTGTCGGCCTACGATCAGTTCCGCTTCGGCGCGCTTTCCGGCAAGGTGATGATGGTGGGCGCCGATTCCTTCGAGGAAACCAAGGGCAATGCCACGCTGACCTATTACAAGGTGCAGATTCACGCCGACAAGGTGGCGCTGACTGATGCCAAGGGGGTGGCTTGGCCGGTGCGCTCGGGCATGGCGGGAACCGCCTCCATCGTCATCGGCGCCAAGTCCATCTTACGTATGGTTCTCGATCCGCTGCTGCGCAACGACATGATTTTTTCATTGAATTCGTTCAAAGTGAAATGGCCGGGCGGCTTCGGGGAACCCAGAACGGGAAGCGGAGCACAGTGATGGCCGGCGTTTGGGATTGGTGCCATGTACATTGATCCGTCACAGGTCCCGGCGGCGAAGAACCTCGCCACGCCGGTCGCCGACATCCAGGATGCCGCCGACAAGCCGGCCGGCAATGTGGTGATCGGCAAGGTGGACAAGCTCCAGGGTGACGCCTGGATCGTCCGCAACGGCCAGGAGGCACCCGCCCAGATCGGCGCGCCGCTGGTGCAGGGCGATTCCGTCAAGACGTCGTCGGGTTCACAGATCTCCCTGGTCTTCGCCGACCGCTCCACCTTCGTGCTGAAGGACCAGGGGCTGGTCGGTCTGGACGAGTTCTCCTACAACCCCGCCACCAAGACCGGCAAGGAAACCTTGCTGGTGGCCAAGGGCAGCTTCAGCTTCGTGTCGGGCGACATCGCCAAGACCCAGCCCGACGCCGCCCGCCTCGCCACCCCGGTGATGAGCCTGGGCATCCGCGGCACCACCGTGGCCGGTGCCGTGGGCGCCGACGGCAATACCACCGTGGCCCTGTTGCCCGATCCCGGCTCTAACTTTGTCGGCGAGGTGGCGGTCAGCGCGCTGGGCGGCGGCGGTGGAAGCTTCACGCTCAATTCCGCCGGGTCGGGCATCGTCGGCGCCACCTCGGGCGGTTCGTGGTCGGTGTCGGCCAATGCCGGCGCCGCCGTGGCCGCCATCGCCCCCGCGCCCGCGCCGCCGCCCGCCACGGCGCCGAGCCTGCCCGCCGCTCCGGCGGGGACGGGGGGCAAGGGTGGGGGAGGCGCGACCGGTAATCCGGGCGGAGATGGCGGCACGACCGATGTGCAGTTGCCGCCGCCGCCGCCGCCGCCGCCGCCACCGCCGCCACCTCCGCCGCCGCCACCACCACCTCCTCCGCCGCCGCCTCCACCGCCGCCGCCGCCGCCAGTATCGGTGGCGCCGCCGCCGAACGATAAACCGACGGCGTCGCCCGTCACCTTGTCGGGGAGCACGTCCGGAACGACGGTCACCATTACGTTCGAGACGCTGCTGTCCACGGCCAGCGACAAGAACAATGACGCTCTGTTCATCAAGGCCGGTTCATTCACCAGCAGCCAGGGAGCCTTTTCCAACGAGACGGCCACCTCCGTCGATTTCACGCCGAATGCCGGCTACTCGGGTACGGCAACTATCAGCTACGTCATCACCGATAAAAGACCGGGCGGCGAGATCACAAACACCGCCAGCTCGACGGTAGCCATCGGAACCATGGTCACCACTTCGGGCGTCGACACCTATGACGGCGGCGCGGGGGCCAATAATTACGAGACGGCGGTGGCCAATTTCACCGCCGGGGACAGCATCGCCGATACGGGGGCCAGCGGCACCGACACCCTGACCGTCACCGATGCCGGCACCCTCGACCTGGCGGCCGGGACGGTCACCGGAATCGATGTCCTGGCCCTGGCGGCGGGTGGCAACACGGTGATTCTCGGCGGCGGCGCCAATCCGCAGCAATTCACCACCATCGTCGGCGGCGCCGGCACCGACGTCATCCGGCAGGCGGACGGCGGCGGCGCCTTCGACCTGACCGGCATCGTCCTGACCTCGGTGGAAAGCATCGCCACCGGCACCGGCACCTCGTCCATCACCTTCGACGACGTGTCCGCCGCCGGAGCCGGCGTGGTGGTGGACAGCGCCTCGAGCGACGGCGATTCCGTCACCTTCTACCAGACCGTGGCGGGGACGCTGGACATCAGCGGCAAGACCATCACCAATTTCGAGGGCATCATCCTCGATGGCTCGACCTCTTCGGGCAACGTGGTCCTGGTCGGCGGCGCCCAGGCGGCGACCATCATCGGCGGCAGCGGCAACGACACCCTGACCGGCGGCGCGGGGGTCGATTCATTCACCGGCAGCCTGGGTGACGACGTGATCCACGGCGCGTCCGGCGACGCCCTGATGGATGGCGGCGGCGGCACCGGCGACGTCCTGTCCGTCGATGCCGTCAACTTCGATGATGTCAACGACGGCCAGATCGCCAATATCGAAACCGTCAACATCACCAGCGCCTCGACGGCGGGGCAGTGGTTCAAGTTCGACAACCAGAGTGACGGCTTCACCATCAATGTCACCAGCAGCCAGAACGTCACCGTTCAGGGCAGCCAGGGCAACGACATCGTCAACGGCGGCAATGCCGGCGAGTATCTGTGGGGCGACGGCGGCAACGACACCATCACCGGCGGCCAGGGCAACGACACCATCCTCGGCGCCGCCGGAACCGACGTGGCGGTGTTCAACAACAATGCCCAGGATTATTCCTACACCTTGAGCGGCACGACCATCACGGTGGCGGCGCAATCGGGCACCGACGGGACCGACAAGGTCGATACGGTGGAGACCCTGCGCTTCGCCGATGGCGACGTGGCGGTGACCACCAATGCCGGCGTCGCCGTCTCGGCGATGAATTTCTCCACCGTCACCGGCAGCATTACGGTCGACGCCTCGGCGCTCACCACCGCCCTGACTCTGACCGGCAGCAACGGCGCCGATACCTTCACCGGCGGATCGGGAGCCGATTCCTTCCTGGGTGGCCTGGGCGACGACGTGATCTACGGGGCCAGCAACGACGCCGTCATGGATGGCGGCGGCGGCACCGGCGACGTCCTGTCCATCGGCGCGGTGAATTTCGAGGATGGTCTGGGCGCCAACGGTCAGATCGTCAACATCGAGACCATCAACCTCACCAACGCCACCACGGCGGGCCAGTGGTTCAAGTTCGACGACCAGAACGACGGCTTCACTATCAACATCACCTCCACCGCCACCGTCACCGTCCAGGGCAGCCAGGGCAACGACGTGATCAACGGCGGCAATGGGGGCGAGTATCTGTTCAGCGACCAGGGCAACGACACGGTCTATGGCGGGCAGGGCAACGACGTGATCGACGCCGGCGCCGGAACCAACGTGGTGGGGTTCTCGGGGGCGGCCTCCAACTACGCCATCAGCCTGTCGTCCTCCACCTTGACCGTGGCGGCGCAAAGCGGCAGCGACGGCACCGACACGGTGACCAACGTCCAGACCCTGCGCTTTTCCGACCGTGACCTGAGCTATGCCGGCGGCACCCTGACCGCCACCTCGTCCGCCGACACCCTGATCGTGGGCAGCGGCCTGACCGTGGTGGACCTGGGCGACGGCAACGACAAACTGACCACCGATTTCGCCTCGCTGAGCGCCGGACTGTCGGTGCTGGGCGGTCTCGGCACCGACCAGCTGGTGGTCAGCGACGCCATGGGCAGCACCATTTCCATGGCCGCCATCACCGGTGTGGAGATGGTGACCCTATCGTCTTCCACCGTCGCTACCCAATTGCTGGATATTTCCTCGGACGTGACCAGCGCCGACATCAAGGTGGTCGATGCCTCGGCCGCCAACGGCATCGTCAAGGTCTACGGCACGTCCCGGTCCGCCGACCTGACCCTGACCGGCGGCGCCGGGAGCGACAGCCTCTATGGCGGCGGCGGCGGCGACACCCTGGTCGGCGGCAGCGGTTCCAACATCCTCGACGGCGGCAGCGGAACGGATGTGGCCAGCTATGCCTCCATGGGGGCCGGGATCACCGCCACCATCAGCGGAGCCGCGGCCACCGTGGTGCATTCCGGCGGGACCGACACGGTGACCAATGTGGAGGTGTTGACCGGCAGTACCTACGGCGACAGCGTTTCCATCAATGGAACGGTGGCCGGAACCTTCGCGGGGGGCGGCGGGACCGATCACGTCACCCTGACGGCCAGTCCCACCGCCAATCTCACCATCGGCAATTCCAGCGGCAACGGCGCCATGACGCTGGACATTGCCGGGCGCACGGCGGATTCCGTGGTGCGCGACATGGCCTGGAGCGGCTCGGACATGGTGCTGACCTTCGATGGCGGCGGCACCGTGACCAATGTCGGCAACGCCCTCAACGGCGTGGTCGATCCCTTGGACGGGAGCACCCGCTATATCGTCGGAGAGGGCGGCGCCACCACGGCGGGTACCGATTACATCGTGGTCGGCAAGGCCTCCGACACCTCGCTGACCGGCAACAGCGGCGACGACCTCCTGCTCTGGCACAGCGGCAACGCCACCCTGACCGGCGGCGGCGGCACCGATACCGCCGATTTCGGCCATGCCTCGGGCGCGGTGGTCGCCAACCTCTATTCCGGCACCACGGCGGTGATCGGCGGGTCCGAGACCGTACACCTGCAATCCGCCTTCACCGAGATTCGCGGCGGCGATTACAACGACACCCTGACCGCCGGAACCGGCGCCACCACCCTGATGGGCGGTGACGGCAGCAACGTGCTCGACGGCAGCCAAAGCACCTCGGCCACCGCCTCCTATCGCGACCAGCTGGCGGGCGTCACCGTGAGCCTTTCCAGCGGCACCGCCATCCATGGGGCCGGAACCGATACACTGACCGGCATTTCCAACGTCGTCGGCTCGGACTTCAACGATTCCATCACCGGCAGCGATGCCGGGGCCAACTATCTGGACGGCGGCTTCGGCGCCAACATCCTGACCGGCGGTACCGGCGCGGCGGTCGATACCTTCGTCCTGCATTCCTCCGCCGACGCCACCGCCACCCAGACCATCACCGACTTCGAGGTGGGGACGGACCATCTGGCGCTGTCCGACCGCGAATTCGATCTGGGCAGCAGCGGCACCCTGACCACCGGGACCACCGGCGCCACCTATGCCGAGGGCACCACCACCATCTCCGGCGCGGCCCAGGATTTCGGCGACGCCAATGCCGGCATCGTCGCCATCGACAATGGCGGCAATGTGGAATTGTGGCACACCACCGACATGAGTGCCGCCGACAGCACCAATTCCCATCTGGTCGGAACCCTGAACGGCGTCAATACCAGCGCGCTGGACAATACCAGCTTCCATCTGGCCGTCTGAGATCCGTCCCGCCGCCGCCAAGAGGGGTTGCCTGCGGCCGGAGCATCTGGCACTTTCTGGCAACGGAGCCGTCGGCGGGCTTGCGCCCAAGCCGTCCGCCCCTTATGTTTTGCGCCTCGGCGCGGGTGTAGCTCAATGGTAGAGCAGAAGCTTCCCAACCCAACCTAAAGTAGCAATTTTCCTTCAGCGATATCAATGACTTAGCCCTGGACTGAACGCCAAGGCAGAGTTATCTCGACCGCCTTTACCACTCTGACGAGTAAAGAGGCGGCGAAACGGTATGGCAAACATCCGCAAGCGTGGCGATAGCTGGCAAGCCAAAGTTCAACGCAAAGGCATGCCGGTTCTTTACCAAACCTTCGCCAAAAAATCCGACGCGGCAGTTTGGGCACGGCAGATTGAAGCGTCCATTGACCGTGGCGAAACGCCCGACGAGGTCGGGCCGATGGCGACCACCACATTTGGCGAACTGATTGCCCGTTACCAAGCGGAAGTGACCGTCACGAAGCGAAGTGCCCGCCAGGAGAATTACCGCATGAAGCGGTTCCTGGCCCACCCCATGAGCAAGCTTCACCTGAAGGATTTGACCACCGGTGTCTTTGCGGGATACCGCAATGAACGGTCAAAGTCATGCGGCCCCCAGCAGGTTCGCCACGAGTTAAATCTGATGGGCCACATCATCCGCACCGCCACCATTGACTGGGATTTTCCATTTGGCAAAAACCCCGTCGACCTTATCCGCAAGCCCAAGATTCCGCCGGGAAGGACGCGGCGATTGATACCGGGCGAGTTGGAAAAGATGCGGGAGGGGATGGAGAAGTCCGAATCCACCTACTTGATCCCGATGATCGAGTTCGCCATAGAAACCGCCATGCGGCGTGGTGAAATCTTGGGTTTGGAATGGCGGAACTTCAATTTCCGCACCAATACGGTTCTGCTGCCAATGACCAAGAACGGCCATCCCCGCACCGTGCCGTTGAGCAGCAAAGCGATGGACATCATCCGCTCACGGTTTGGGTTGGATGATAAGCGGGTGTTCGCAGTGACCGAAACTGCAGTTCGGCTGGCGTTTGACCGGTTGATGGACAGGATCAGAATTGACGATCTGCACTTCCACGACCTGCGGCACGAAGCCATCACCCGTTTGTTCGAGCGTGGCCTGACCGTGCCGGAAGTGGCGTTGATCAGCGGCCACCGGGAATACCGGATGTTGACCCGCTACACGCATATTTCGCCGGAAGAGTTGGTAAAGAAGCTGGGCTAAATCAGGCAAAATACCTTGCGGCACCTCAACCGTTGGCTCATAACCTTTTTAAGGGTAATGCAACGGCTATGGCCAATTGGGGGGTGCTGTGGATCGGGCAAACATTGCACTGCGTGCACAAGACTTCCACGAGGGCTTGCGAAGCCTGCGTGCCTATGGTCCGAAAGAAGCATACCTACGTAACACGCTTCTCATTGGTAAGACGGCGACGCTGGCAAGCCATATCAAAGGCATCGACTATATTGAGAACAGCGAAGCTTTATACGGCCTCGCAGCCGAGCTTGGCATTAACGGTACGGAACTTGAGGTCGTTCTACGGACCCTTGAGGAAGCAGATTTTGCCCGCATTGTTGGGTCGGCCAGCAACTTCACCCGAATTGAGCTGAGGGTTCCCGAACTCCGAAATAGTTATGAAGAACTAGGTGAGCAGTGGCTTAGGAGAAATCCTGGGGAATTAGAAGTAGCTGCGGTGTCAGTGCTTGATCAAGTTGTTTCCGTCCCTAAAGAGAAATCTGCTTTCCAAAGGGACTTTGGCTTGGATGCGGAAAAGCTCAAATTGCTCGTTGAGCTTGGTGCAAACGGTGGGCTCATTGACGAGTTTTCGTCAGACGATGGTGAGGTGTTCCTTTACTCGCCCCTTACCATGGAGGAGTCCCCTCAGGCCGTCGTTGAGGTGTGCAAAAGGTTTGGTCAAACGGATATCGCCACGACGCTGAATGCCATTCGTGGGCAGCAAGGCGTCCCTTTAAGCTTAGTGAAGGACAAGTCTGCAGAGATTGCCAGCGTAGGAGTTCGGTCTGGCTTGTTCTGCCCGGTAGAAATTGAGATGAATGGGCATGATTATACGTTCTTGTTCACGCCCAGGGGAAACCTAACGAGGGAAGAACGTGGGCGACGACATCTTGAAGGAGATTGCCCGCCAACTGACGGATTTCCTGCGGACCAACCTATCTGTGGACTGGTCGGTGCGTGAAACCGTGCGGGCCAAAATGCGTGGCCGGATTAAAATTATCTTGAGACGCTACAAGTACCCGCCTGACCTTGAGGCCCGTGCCATTGAATTGGTACTGAAGCAGGCCGAAGCCATTTCGGAAACCTGGATGGCGTGATACAGGGTTTCTCAATATCCAATGATGAAAGCCGCATCGACATTGACCTCATTTCCATACTGGAAAAACGCGGTCAATCGGCTCACCACCCGCTCAAAGACCCGTTGGCGGTTGCCGTTTTCACTTTTCCGGATCTTCGGCACGATGATGATCAGATAATTTGCATCAGGGCAGATATGGCACTTCCATAGATCCAGCAGGTCCATGTTGTTGGCGAGCGTCTTGCCGCGTTCCACCTCGACCAACATACCGCCACCGTTTCGGCAGGGCTTAAAATAGTCCGGCCGAAGGTTCTTCGCATCGTAAGCGGCGAACAGACCCGTCTTTTCACTGCTGAACCCGCTATCTTTAAGGTGCGGCAGCAAGATGTCCTGTACAACTTGGCTTGCCACGCCCAGGGCATTGGCCCCTACCAGCTTTGATGCGATGTCGGGCTGGGCAATGTGGTCCACGATGCCATCCGCAACCCAATAAGCTTCCTCGTAGCTTGGCAGGTTCGGGATGCCGACTTTGCTGAGAATGCAAAATGCGGGGGTTTGGTCGCCAGAAGCCATTCCCGTCATCACCTGGATAATGCGGTCGGCGTAGACGACATGACCGCGTTCAGATCCATCTGCCACACGGCACCATGATTCGACGGAAAGGCAGTCGTTTTGGTCCTCGGGAAACCAGTAGGAAAAGCCGCCATACATTCCCGGTACGGCAAACCAGGTCTTCGTTCCCCGGTTCAATTCGGTAAGGCATTCAAGCATCGGCAGTCTGAGGCGACCGGCATCGACCAACGCATTTGCTCGGCCCCGGATAAGCCGGTGAAGTTGCCCTTCAATGCGGGACAAAATTTCGGGATGGATAACGACCCGGTGTTCCGGTGCCAATGCCTTTTCCATCTCAACATGCCCCTTACGCCGGGCGACATCTTGAGCAGTTTCGCCTTCCTGCGTTTTCAGCGTGCGTGAGGCCCCAAGATTCAACAACCGTTGGACAACCGCTTCAGGAGCACCCGCGTAAGCCGCTTGATGCAGCGGCGTATAATGTGAAGCTCCACCGGGCCGAATGGCATTGACCAGTTCCGGGGCATCGGTGAGAAGGGCGAACAATTTATCCCAATCCGCATTTTTGGCGGCATCGGCCAGTTCGTGTCTCATGGCCAGTGCTTCGGCGTTGGTCTTCCGGTACGCCCATAACGCCATCCCAATATGCTTGATCGGTAATCATGTTTCCCCTTCCGACGAACCTGCAACCTCGTGCCGCTAAGTGCATACAGAGACCATACTCCAATTCGCCTATTGGGTTCAGGGGTCATGATGAAGGGCGGGCTATTTGAGGGACAGGAGCACGCTCGGAAGCACAGGTTATCATCGTGGGCTTGAAGTAGCTAAATGCAGTTGAAGAAATATTAATAGTGAATTTTGACATTAAACCATTCAACAATGTATAAATACAAATACGCAACATCACATGAGGCGTTAATGAAATAATCATTCAAGGAAAAACTTATTATGAAACAAAATAGACTTATACGACAAGATGCAGCCGCAATGCTTGACCGCATCCGCGAAAGACAGCTTGGGGCAGCGGACTTTGGTCGCACCATTGACACCAGTAGGCTTGCTGCTCCATCTAACCCTGATATTCATAATCAAATTCATAATCATAATCAGGGTTACGGTGAACCCGTTGTTCCACCCAAAAATGAAGGAACTCAAGGGATTCAGGGCTTATGCCCATCTCATATTCAGGGTTACAACCTCAATTCGCTCAATGAAGAAAGAGTATGCGGGATGGGCGGGGGCCATCGCCAGTATCGTTCATAGCCAAGGTTGGCGGGCGTATGGTTCGCCATCCCAAGGCGGCGGCTACTTCATCGCCCTAACACACCCTTATGTTCCCGAAAACTTGCCGATAGACCCTGGTATTGATGGCTGGCACCGCCTCAGCCTGGAAGACCTGTTGGACTTCATCGGGGATGAGCCGCTGGATAATGCTATCAAGCTAAACGACCCAGCGGCACTGCCGACAATTCAACTTCCCCACCCGCACTGAACTGGGTCTGCATTACGGCGAATGCGTAGCGTTCCCTGTCACTGGGGCGGCGTGCACGAAGTTTGGCGACTTCATCGGGTGTCGGGCTACGCCATTCATCCTGCCCAGCAACGGGCATTGCCAGAAACCCTGATGCCACCTTGATGGCATCCCGAAAATCACCCGCCCGAACGATGCAAAACGGGGATTGGTTGTAATCCACTGCGAACAACACGGACTGTGCCATACCGACCTCCAGAACGATAACGAACCCATGTTCGTGATTTGTTCCTTGTTCGTCAAGGGCGTTCTAATTAACCCTTCCCGGAAAATTGAAGGCACAGTCGCCCGGTCGGTTATGGTCAGCGTGGCCGAAACCGTGTTCGTGCCACGATTGGGGCGGGGGAAGGGAATCTAACCCTCGGCGGAAGCTTAAAAAAGCCGCCACTCTTCTGCCACTCCGAATGCCGGACTTGCCTAAAAACGGGCATCTGGCATAATGCCGGTCCCCACGCAGGAATGGCTGTTTTCAGCCATTTCCACGATAGGGCGGGTGTAGCTCAATGGTAGAGCAGAAGCTTCCCAAGCTTACGACGAGGGTTCGATTCCCTTCACCCGCTCCAAGCCTTTTTCGCTGATATATCAACACGATAGCCGGTAACGGTTTTCAGCGAAGTGTGCCTAAAACCCCCCAAAATCACCCTTTTGGTCCAATTTTGGTCCAGTCAGGGGGTGATTGCGTTTGGCAACTATCAGAAAACACGGCAAAAAATGGCAGGCTTTGGTCCGCCGTTCTGGGCAAAAAACCGTCTCCCAGACCTTTTCCAAAAAGGTTGATGCGGTCGCTTGGTCGAAGTCCATCGAGGCGAATCTCGATATAGCCGAGCATCCCCATCATGTGATCGAATTGGCGACCACCACGCTCTCCGACCTCATTGAACGGTATCGAGATACGGTCACCCCAACCAAGAAATCTGCATACCAGGAACGGTATCGGTTGGAGCGGCTGCTGCGGCATCCGGTCACCAAGCTCACCCTGGATCGCCTCACGACCGGGGTGTTCGCCAGCTACCGCGACGAAAGGCTCAAGAGCGTTGGATCGCAGCAGGTGCGGCATGACCTGTTGGCTTTCGGGGTAATCCTGCGAACTGCCCGCCTGGATTGGGATGTTCCGTTGAAAGAGGTGTGCCTCGACGCAGTTCGGAAACCAAAAATGCCGCCGTCGCGGGATCGTCGGCTCTATCCCGGTGAATATGAAGCCCTTCGGGAAGCTGCGGCTGCTGGAAACACCCAATACATCTGGGATGTAATCGATTTCGCGTTGGAAACCGCCATGCGGCAGGCGGAAATCATCGGACTGGAATGGAAGCACATCAACTTTCGCGGCAAGATCGCCTTCCTGCCGATGACCAAGAACGGCTTTTCCCGTGAGGTGCCGCTGACCACCAGAGCGGTCGGCATATTGGGCGAACATGCTGCTGCCAAGCTGGAGGCACCCTTCCCTTACAGCATCAGGATGGTCCAATTCGCGTGGTCGAAAACGATCCATCGGGCTGGAATTGACGATCTCCATTTCCATGACCTACGCCATGAAGCCATTTCCAGACTGTTCGAAAAAGGGTTGTCGATTCCTGAAACGGCGGTTGTATCGGGACATCGGGATTTTCGGATGCTGGCTCGATACACCCATCTCCGTGCCGCCGATGTCGGGCGGAAGCTCGACTGACCGATGAGCGACCCGCAAGCGGGTCGTCAGTCCTGATGTGGCTGCATATCGCGTGAGCGAATGCCGCCTTACATCAGGACGTGGTTTGGCGATTCCATGTTGATGAGGTGCAGCAGGCAATAGGCTGTCGGTCATTGTCGATGTAGGGTCGAACCAGGGCGATCAAACTTCGCTGAAAACCGTTACCGGCTATCGTGTTGATATATCAGCGAAAAAGGC
>NZ_AONQ01000015.1 GCF_000342045.1 Paramagnetospirillum caucaseum
GGGGGGCGCGCGCTTAAAATTCGTTTAAGCCGGAGGCGGCCGGACCCGCCCCAAACCCGCGCCGCGACTCGGGCTTTACCGAATCTTAAACGGGTCGGGCGGATAGTGATCATGGCGAATCGGGTCCGCCCGCCCATGGATCTGGCCCATGGACCTGGATAGCGAAGGTTGCGCGGAATGTACGACGATCTCGGCATCTTCAAGATGGCCAAGGCTCAGATGGACTGGATCGCCCAGCGCCAGGAGGTGCTGGCCGGCAACATCGCCAACGCCAACACGCCCCGCTACCTGCCCAAGGACATCAAGCCGCTCGACTTCAAGGCGGTGCTGGCCGGCAGCGCCGAGCCCGACGTGGGGGTGGCGGCCACCAACGCCAAGCACATCGTGCCCGAGATGGCGCCCAGCCCGTTCAAGTCGGTCACCCAGCGCCGCACCTTCGAATCCACGCCCGACGGCAACGCCGTCATCCTGGAAGAGCAGATGGCCAAGCTCGGCGAGGCCAATTCCAAGTACAACGCCGCCGCCTCGCTGTTCCAGAAGTACCAGAAGATGATCAAGCTCGCCTCGGGCGGCCGATGAGCCTTAGCCGATAAGCCGAAGAGACAGCCATGGACGAACTGAGCAAAAGCACGCAGACCGCCATATCGGGCATGAAGGTGCAGTCGCAGCGTTTGCGTCTGATCTCGGAGAATCTCGCCAACGCCGATTCGCTGGCCCAGACCCCCGAAGGCTTGCCCTATCGCCGCAAGGTGATGACCTTCAAGAACGAGTTGGATCGCGCCACCGGAATCGCCCAGGTCAAGGTGGACAAGGTGCGGGGCGATTCGGCCGAGTTCCAGCGCCGCTACGATCCCAAGCACCCGGCCGCCGACCGCGACGGCTATGTGCTGGCCCCCAACGTCAATCCGCTGATCGAGATGATGGACATGCGCGAGGCCCAGCGCAGCTACGAGGCCAACATGAACGTCATCAACACCTCCCGCTCGCTGCTGTCGCGCACCATCGAGATGTTGCGCTAGGCCGGATGCCGCGTTAAGGATTAGCCGCCATGACTTCCCGCCTCACCGACGCCATCTCCGCCTACAAGAGTGCCGCCAATCCGTTCGAATCGGTGGGCAAGTCCTCCGAGTCCGAGGGGACCGGCACCGATTTCGCCAGCGTGCTGAAGGATGCCGCCAAGGTGGCGGCGGGCGACGCCAAGGCGGCGGAAAAGGCCTCCATGTCGGCCATCGCCGGCAAGGCCGACATCCGCGAGGTGGTGGCCGCCGTCGCCAATGCGGAAATGACCCTGGAAACCGTGGTCAACGTCCGCGACAAGGTGATCAACGCCTACAATGAAATCCTGCGCATGCCCATCTGAGCGGGTTCGCCGCAGATGACCGAGCCCGAACTGATCGATGTCGCGCGCGAAACCATCATCGTCATGCTCAAGGTGGCGGCGCCCACCCTGCTGACCGGTCTGGTGGTGGGTCTGGTCATCTCCATCTTCCAGACCTTGACCCAGATTCAGGAGCAGACGCTCACCTTCGTGCCGAAGATGCTGCTGGTCTTCGCCTCGATGATCATCTTCCTGCCCTTCATGCTGCATTCCCTGAGCGAGTTCTGGAGGCTGGTCATGGACCGCGTCATCGCCGGCGGCGGTTGACGTGCTGACCGAACTGCTGCAGCTCGACATCTTCCGTTTCTTCCTGGTCTTCACCCGCATCGGCGCGGCGCTGATGCTGTTTCCCGGCCTGGGCGGCTCGCTGGTCTCGACCCGCATCCGCCTGCTGCTGGCGCTGTCCATCGCCTTCGTGATGCTGCCGGTGGTGGGCGGGACGTTCCCGCGGGTGCCCGGCACGGTGGGCGGCATCGTGCTGGCCATCTTCGGCGAGGCGGTGATCGGCATCTTCCTCGGTACGGTGATCATGATCATCATGTCGACCCTGAACATGGCCGGCTCGATGATCGGCTACCAGACCGGCCTGACCAACGCCTTCTCCTTCGACCCCATCGCCCAGCAGCAGAGCCAGCTGCTGACCGGTTTCCTGTCCAATATCGGGCTGGTGGCGGTGTTCGCCACCGACCTGCACCACCTGATGTTCCAGGCGGTGTTCGAATCCTACACCCTGTTTCCGCCGGGCCAGCCGCTGCAGTTCGGCGATTATGCCGAGACGCTGGGGCATCTGGTCACCGACACCTTCAAGGTCGGCACCCAGTTCGCGGCGCCGCTGGTGGTGTTCGGCCTGGTGTTCTACACTGGCCTCGGCCTGCTGTCGCGGCTGGTGCCCCAGCTGCAGGTGTTCTTCGTCGGCATGCCGGTGCAGGTGATGGTGGGGATGTGGCTGTTCGCGGTGACCTTGCCGCTGATTGTTTCCCTGTTCCTGCGCTTCTTCGAATCCGGCCTGATGCCTTACGTCCAGCCCAGGTGAGACCATGGCCGAAGACGCCGAAGACAAAACAGAAGAACCAACAGACCGAAAACTGAGCCAGGCCCGCGAGCAGGGCAACATTCCCACCTCCCAGGAGGTGAAGATCTGGGCCGGCCTGGTGGGCGCCCTGGTCATCGTCGCCCTGTTCGCCCCTTACATGGCCCGGGACGTGAAGCGTCTGCTGGTCCCCTTCATCGAGCATCCCCACGCCTTCCCCATGGGGCAATCCGATGTGGGGCAGGTGCTGGCCGAGATCACCATCAGCATGATCAAGCTCCTGGTCCTGCCCATGCTGCTGCTGATGCTCCTGGCGCTGGTCTCGGCCATGGCCCAGAGCGGCCTGATGTTCCTGCCCGACAAGCTGACCATGGATTTCAGCAAGCTGAGTCCCATGAAGGGCATCACGCGCATCTTCTCGGGCCGCAATCTGGTGGAGTTCTTCAAGTCGCTGTTCAAGGTCGGGGCCATCGGCATCGTCATCTACCTGATGCTGAAATCCCGCCTGAGCGAGTATGCCGGACTGGCGGCGCTGGACCTGATGGCCATGATGGATTACCTGCGCGATCAGGTGATCGCCATGATCCTGGTGGTGGTGCTGCTGGTCTTCGTCCTGGCCGCCGCCGACTGGTTCTACCAGCGTTGGGCGTTCACCCAGCAGATGAAGATGACCAAGCAGGAGATCAAGGACGAGCACAAGCAGACCGAGGGCGATCCCATGATCAAGGGCCGCCTCAGGGCGCTCCGCATGCAGCGCGCCCGCCAGCGCATGATGCAGGCGGTGCCCAAGGCCAGCGTCGTGGTGACCAACCCGACCCACTACGCGGTGGCACTGCAATACGACGTGGATTCCATGAGCGCTCCCATCCTGGTGGCCAAGGGCGTCGATCTGATCGCCAAGCGCATCCGCGATCTCGCCACTGAGAACGAGGTGCCCATCGTCGAGAATCCGCCGCTGGCCCGCGCGCTGTACGCTACCGTCGAGCTGGACGAGGAAATTCCGCCCGAGCATTACAAGACGGTGGCGGAAATCATCGGTTACGTCATGAAGCTGAAGGGCGAACTTGCGAACTGACGCCATCCCCTCTCCGCTGGCCCTCTGCCTGGCCGCCTCGGTGGCCGGAACCGCCCTGCTGGGCGTGGCCGGGGCCGGCTGGCCGGCCATCTCCGCCGCCGCCCTGGTGGCGGCGGCGTCGGGGGCCATGCTGCTGCGCCGTGCCCGCCGCCCGGCGGGAGGTGCCTCCATCCTGGCCGGGGCGCTGGACTCGGAAAGCCGCGCCGTCCTGGTGGTGGCCTCCGACGGCGGCGAGTTCTACCGCAACCAGGCGGCGCGCCGCCTGCTGGGCGCCGCCGCCGACCCCCTGGCCCCGCTCAAGGCGCTGGCCGCCGATGACGACCGCGCCCTGGCCGAGCTGGAGCGCCTGGACGCGGCGGCCGCGGTGGGCGCCCCCCGGCGCACCGAGATCACCCTGATCTCGGCGGGCGGCGGGCGCGAGTGGTTCGCGCTCGAGGTCCGGCCGGCTGGCAGCCCCCAGGCGGTGGCCTGGATCGCCGAGGACGTCAGCGCGCGCCGCGCCATCGAGGAGACGCTGCGGCGCGAGAACGAACTGCTCTCCGACTTCGTCGACCTGCTGCCGGTGGGCTGCTATTCCGCCGACGCCGACGGCACGGTGCGCTACGTCAACCAGCGTCTGGCCGAATGGCTGGGCAAGAGCGGCGACGAAATCGTCGGCCACAATCTGGCCGAGGTGTTCGGCACCGTGCCCAATCCCGAGGAGGAGCGCGCCGAGCTGCGCCTGCGCGGCCGCTCGGGCGAGGTGTTCCAGGCCCTGGTCGCCCATTCGGTGTTCGACGAGGGCGGTGAGATGTTCACCCGCTCGGTGGTGGTGCGCGACCTGGTGCCGGAACAGCAATGGGAAAAGGCGTTGCGCGCCGCCGAACGCCGCTTCCGCTGGCTGTTCGACGACGCTCCCGTCGGCATCGCCCTGGTGGACCTGGACGGGGCCATCGGCGCCTGCAATCTGGCGCTGCAGGCCATGCTGGGCATCGACCGCGACGACATGATCGGCCGCGCGGTGATCGACGTCATTGCCGAGGAGAACCGGGCGCAAGCCTCGGAGCAACTGGGCAAGGTGATCGCCGGTTCCACCCCCGGAACCCATCTGGAAGTGCGGCTGAAGGGGCGGCGCAACCTGATCGCCCAGCTGTTCGTCAGCCCCAGCCACGAGGACGGCGACATCTCGGGCCTGGTGATCCATTTCATCGACGCCACCGAACAGCGCAACCTGGAGATGCAGTTCGCCCAGAGCCAGAAGATGCAGGCCATGGGCCAGCTGGCCGGCGGCGTCGCCCACGACTTCAACAACCTGCTCACCGCCATGATCGGCTTCTGCGACCTGCTGCTGCAGCGTCACGGGGCCGGCGACCCCAGCTTCGCCGACATCATGCAGGTCAAGCAGAACGCCAACCGTGCCGCCTCGCTGGTGCGCCAGCTGCTGGCCTTCTCGCGCCGGCAGGCCTTGCAGCCCCGCCTGCTCAACGTCACCGACGCCCTGGCCGAACTGTCCAACCTGCTGCGCCGCCTGCTGGGCGAGACCATCGAGCTGCGCATGATCCATGGCCGCGCCCTGGGGCTGGTGCGGGTCGATCCCGGCCAGTTCGACCAAGTGATCATCAACCTCGCCGTCAACGCCCGCGACGCCATGCCGGGCGGCGGGGCGCTGACCATCCGCACCAACGCCGTGCACGTGGACCAGCCGGTGCAGCGCGGCCCGGAGCTGATGCCGGCCGGCGATTACGTCCAGATCGAGGTGGTGGACACCGGCACCGGCATCGGCAAGGAGAACCTGGCGCGCATCTTCGAGCCGTTCTTCTCCACCAAGGAGGTGGGGGCCGGCACCGGCCTCGGCCTGTCCACCGTCTACGGCATCGTGCGCCAGACCGACGGCTTCATCTTCGTGGAATCCGAGCCCGGCCAGGGCGCCACCTTCTCCATCTATCTGCCGCGCATCGATGCCGAGCCCGCCGCCGAGACCAAACGCCCCGCCCAGCAATCGGAAGCCTCCGGCGCCGACCTCACCGGCTCGGGCACCATCTTGCTGGTCGAGGACGAGGACGCCGTCCGTCTGTTCGGCGCCCGGGCGCTGCGCAACAAGGGTTACACGGTGATCGAGGCCCGCTCGGGCGAGCAGGCCATGGAGGTGCTGAACGGCGGCGAGCCCATCCAGGTGCTGATCTCCGACGTGGTGATGCCCGGCATGGACGGCGTGACCCTGGCCCGCTTCGTGCGCATGGAGCGCCCGGCGATCAAGGTCATCCTCATTTCCGGCTATTCCGAGGACGTCGCCCGCGACGGCATCGATCCCGACGCCGGCATCCACTTCCTGCCCAAGCCCTTCTCGCTCAAGCAACTGGCCGGGGCGGTGAAGCAGGTGATGGAAGAAAGCTGAGCAAGCGCAGGGGCACCCGCGTCCCCACCGGCCTTGATCGTATCGAGAACGGTGTTTTAGCCGGCCAGGCGCTGGGACGGCTGGGCGCCTTCATGGCGGCCCATATGATCGATCCAGCGCCGTGCCAGATTGACCAGCACCCGGCGTTCCAGGGCGCCGGGGGCGCCGTTCCGCCACGAATCCAACAGGCGGCGGGCCGAGGCGGACAGGGCCAGATGCTCGCTGCGCGGGGTGTCGTCGCGGGCGAAGTGGGCGTCGATGGTCCGGGCCAGGGTTTCCAGCGCCTTCTCCACCACCTCGGGCGGCGCGCCGACCGTGCGGGCGACGTCGATCTCGTTGAGGACGCTGATCACCTGCCGGTGCTCTGCATCGGCCAGGGCATTGCCCACCGAGAAGCGCGTGTCCCAAATGGCGATCATCCCCATCCATCCCCGAATTCACCCTTTCTCAAGAGTGCCTGGGCATACCCGCAATGTTGATGGGGGTAAACGGGTAGAAAGACGGAGCGGCCGGAGGAGGGGAAACCCTCCTCCGGCTTAGAACCCTTATACTTCCGGCTATTCGGCGGCGGCGGCGCGGCCCACCGGATGGGCGAGGCGGGACAGCATTTCCTTCGGCACCACCTGCCAGAAGCGGGGCAGTTCGCGCTCCCAGTCGGCCAGCAGGGATTCCGCCCAGGCCGAGCCGGTGACGGCGGCGTGTTCCTGCACCAGGGCCTTCAGCGCGCCCTCCCAATGGGACGTTTCCGGCCGCTGCCAGATGACGCTTTCCGGGTTGACGCGCTTGGCGAAAGTGCCGTCGGAATCGTAGACGAAGGCCATGCCCCCGGTCATGCCGGCGGCGAAATTGGCCCCCACCGGCCCGAGGATCACGGCGGTGCCGCCGGTCATGTACTCGCAGCCGTTGGAGCCGCAGCCCTCGATCACCGTCTCGGCGCCCGAGTTGCGGACGGCGAAGCGCTCGCCCGCCTGGCCGGCGGCGAACAGCTTGCCGGCGGTGGCGCCGTACAGCACCGTGTTGCCGATGATGGTGTTGTGGTTGCTCTTCAGCGCCGAGGCCACCGGCGGGCGAACGATGATGGTGCCGCCCGACAGGCCCTTGCCCACGTAATCGTTGGAATCGCCGAACACTTCCAGGGTCAGTCCCTGCACCGCGAAGGCGCCCAGCGACTGCCCCGCCGAACCGCGCAGCCGCACGGTGACGTGACCGGGGGCCAGCCCGGTCATGCCGTGGCGCTTGAAGATCTTGTGGGACAGCTTGGTGCCGATGGCGCGCTGGACGTTGCGCACGTTGTAGTCCAGCTGCATCTTCTCGCCGTCCTCCAGCGCCGGCTTGGCGTCGATGATCATCTGGGCGTCCAGGGTCTCGGGAACCTCGTTGCCCTTCTCCTCGACGCAATAACGCGGGAAGCCGCCGGTGTCGGCCTGGGCCAGCAGCGGATTGAGGTCGAGGTCGTCCAGGTGGCTGGCCCCCCGGCTGACCTGATGCAGCAGATCGGCGCGGCCGATGATTTCGGCCAGGGAGCGCACGCCCAGCGCGGCGAGGATTTCGCGGACCTCCTCGGCGATGAAGCTGAACAGGTTGACCACCTTTTCCGGCGAACCGGTGAACTTCTCGCGCAAGGAGAGGTCCTGGGTGCACACCCCCACCGGACAGGTGTTGGAATGGCACTGGCGCACCATGATGCAGCCCATGGCCACCAGGGACGAGGTGCCGATGCCGAATTCCTCGGCCCCCAGCATGGCGGCGATGACGATGTCGCGACCGGTCTTCAATCCGCCGTCGGCGCGCAGGCGGACCCGGTGGCGCAGGCGGTTCAGCGTCAGCACCTGATGGGCCTCGGACAGGCCCAGTTCCCAGGGCAGGCCGGCGAACTTGATGGAGGTCTGGGGCGAGGCACCGGTGCCGCCCACATGGCCGGAGACCAAGATGGTGTCGGCCTTGGCCTTGGCCACGCCGGCGGCCACCGTGCCGATGCCGGAGCGCGAGACCAGCTTCACCGTGACGCGGGCCTGGGGGTTGATCTGCTTCAGGTCGTAGATCAGCTGGGCCAGGTCCTCGATGGAGTAGATGTCGTGGTGGGGCGGCGGGCTGATCAGCATGACGCCCGGGGTGGCGTGGCGCAGCTTGGCGATCTCCACCGTCACCTTGAAGCCGGGCAACTGGCCGCCCTCGCCGGGCTTGGCACCCTGGGCCACCTTGATCTCGATCTCGCGGCACATGTTGAGGTATTCGGCGGTGACGCCGAAGCGGCCCGAGGCGATCTGCTTCACCGCCGAATTGGCGTTGTCGCCGTTGGGACGCGGGCGATAGCGCTCGCGGTCCTCGCCGCCCTCGCCCGACACCGACTTCGCGCCGATGCGGTTCATGGCGATGTTGAGCGTGCCGTGGGCCTCGGGCGACAGGGCGCCCAGGCTCATGCCCGGCGTCAGGAAGCGCTTCCTGATCTCGGTGATGCTTTCCACCTCGTCCAGGCTGACGGCCGCACCGGCCGGCTTCAGGTCGAGAAGGTCGCGGATGGTGATGGGCGGCAGCTTGCGCATGCCGTCCGAATACTTCTTGTAGGTGGCGTAGGAATCGCCGGCCACCGCCATCTGCAGCAGGTGGATCAGGCTGCCGTCGAAGGAATGGGCCTCGGAGCCGCGCCGCACCCGGTAGAAGCCGCCGATGGGCAAGGCGGGGGCCGGGCCGGCAAAGCCGGTGGCGTGCTGCTCGACGGTCTTCTTCTGGATGCCGCCCAGGCCGATGCCGGAGATGCGGCTGGTCATGCCGGGGAAGAACTCGGCCACCAGGGTGCGCGACAGGCCCACCGCCTCGAAATTGTAGCCGCCGCGATAGGAACTGACGATGGAGATGCCCATCTTGGCCATGATCTTCAAGAGGCCCTGGTCCAGGGCGTACTTGTAGCGCCGCACGCATTCCTCCAGCGGCATGGAGCCGAACAGGCCCCGGCGCTGGCGGTCGGCGATGGCTTCCTGGGCGAGATAGGCGTTGACCGTGGTGGCGCCGACGCCGATCAGCACGGCGAAGTAATGGACGTCCAGGCACTCGCCCGAGCGCACGTTGAGCGAGGTCCAGGTGCGCAAGCTGAGGCGCACCAGATGGGAGTGCACGCCGCCCGCCGCCAGGATCATGGGGATGGCGGCCTTGGATTCGCCGATGCCCTCGTCGGTGAGGATCAGGTGGGTGCAGCCGCCCCTGACCGCCTCTTCCGATTCGCGGCGCACGCGGGCCAGCGCGTCGCGCAGCGCCTCGACGCCGCCGTTGGGATCGAAGGTACAGTCGATGGAGGCCGCCGCCTCGCCCATATACTTGCGCATGGCGGCGAATTCGGCGTTGGACAGCACCGGGCTTTCCAACTGCAGCAGGTCGCACTGGCTCTCGTCCTCGTCGAGGATGTTGCCCAGGTTGCCAAGACGGGTGCGGAGCGACATCACCCGCGATTCGCGCAAGGAATCGATGGGCGGATTGGTCACCTGGCTGAAGTTCTGCTTGAAGAAGTGGTGCAGGCCGCGATAGCCCGCCGACAGCACCGCCAGCGGCGTGTCGTCGCCCATGGAGCCGATGGCTTCCTTGGCGTCCTCGACCATGGGGTGGAGGATCAGCTCCATGTCCTCCATGGTCATGCCGTAGGCGGCCTGGCGGCGCTTCAACTCGTCCGAGGACAGCTCCGCCGGCTCGGGCGCCCCGGTCTTGACCAGGGAATCCAGCTCGGTGATGCGCTTGACCCAGGCGGAGTAATTGCGGCGCGACGCCAGCAGATCCTTGATCTCGGCGTCGCGGTAGAACTTGCCGGCGTCCAGGTCGACGGCGATGCTTTGCCCCGGCCCGACCCGGCCCTTCTCCACCACGTCGCAATCCTTGACCTTCACCATGCCGGTCTCGGAGCCGAGGATCAGCAGGCCGCCCTTGGTGATGGTGAAGCGCATGGGACGCAGGCCGTTGCGGTCGACGCCGGCCACCGCCCACGAACCGTCGGTGGCGCAGATGGCCGCCGGGCCGTCCCACGGCTCGATCACCGAGTTGCAATAGCCGAAGAAGGTGCGGTGCGCCTCGGGCATCAGGGCGTTGGAGCCCAAGGATTCCGGGATCAGCATCTGCTTGACCAGCGGCGCCGGGCGCCCGGCGCGACACATCACCTCGAAGACGTTGTCGAGCGCGGCGGAATCGGAACCGCCCGGCTGGACGACGGGTTTCAGGTCGTCCATGGCTTGGCCGAACACCTCGTGCTCCATGCGCGGCTCGTGGGCCTTCATCCAGTTGATGTTGCCGGTCAGCGTGTTGATCTCGCCGTTATGGGCCAGCATGCGGAACGGCTGGGCCAGACGCCAGGTGGGGAAGGTGTTGGTGGAATAGCGCTGGTGATAGATGGCGAAGCGCGACACGAAGCGCTTGTCCAGCAGGTCGGGATAGAAGCTGGTCAGCTGCTCGGCCAGGAACATGCCCTTGTAGATGATGGAGCGGCAGGACAGCGAGCAGATGTAGAAGTCGTTGATGTGGCTGCCCAGCACCCGCTTCTCGATGCGGCGGCGGATGACGAACAGATCGGCCTCGAACCGCTCCTCCGACGTGCCCAGCGTGTTGGCGATCATGATCTGCTCGATCTCGGGGCGGGTGGCGTTGGCCTTCTCGCCGATGATCGACACGTCCACCGGCACCTGCCGCCAGCCGTAGATGGAATAGCCGAAGTTGAGGATTTCGGTCTCGACGATGCAACGGCAGTTTTCCTGGGCGCCCAGGTCGGTCTTGGGCAGGAACACCATGCCCACCGCCAGATGGCCCTCGGCCACCGCGTGCCCGGAATTGGCCACATGCTCTTTGAAGAAGTCCTGGGGGATTTCCACATGGATGCCGGCGCCGTCGCCGGTCTTGCCGTCGGCGTCCACCGCGCCGCGATGGAACAGCACCGAAAGGGCCTGGATGCCGGCCTCCACCACGTCGCGCCGGGGCTTGCCGTCCAGCGCCGCCACCATGCCGACGCCGCAGGCGTCGTGCGGACGGGTGTCGATGCCGGCGGATTCCAGGATCTCCTGGTTGGCGAGGTACTGGGAGACGAAATCGGACATGGCTCGTACTCCTACTCCGCCGCCTGGGCGGACTTGGCACTGACGTAACGGTGAATGGACTCGGCGGCGTCGCGGCCGTCCTTGATGGCCCAGACCACCAGCGAGGCGCCGCGCACGATGTCGCCGGCGGCGAACACGCCATCCAGGCTGGTCATCAGGGCGACGTCGGTCTCGACGGTGCTCCACTTGGAGACCTTGAGGCCGGGTTCGGCGAACAGGGCGGGCACGTCCTCGGGGTCGAAGCCGAGCGCGGCGATGACCATGTCGGAGGCCAAGGTGAAGCCCGAGCCCTCGATGGCCACCGGGCTCTGGCGGCCCGAGGCATCGGCCATGCCCAGATGCATGCGGACGGCCTTGACGCCCTCGGCCTTGTCCTTGCCGGCGATGGCCTCGGGGGCGGCCATCCAGACGAACTCGACGCCTTCCTCCTCGGCGTGGGCCACCTCGCGCTTGGAGCCGGGCATGTTGGCCCGGTCGCGGCGATAAAGGCACTTCACCGACCTGGCGCCCTGGCGGATGGCGGTGCGCACGCAATCCATGGCGGTATCGCCGCCGCCGATCACCACGACGTTCTTGCCGGCGGCGTTCAGCTCGGCCACCGTCTCGCCCAGGTCGCGGCGGTTCTGGGCGATCAGATAGTCCAGCGCGGCATGCACGCCGGGCAGCTCCGAACCGGCGATGCCCAGGGGCTTGGCCTTGTAGACGCCGGTGGCGATCAGCACCGCGTCGTGGCGGCGCCGCAGCTCGGCGAAGGTGACGGTCCCGCCGATCTCCACCCCGGTCTCGAACCTGACGCCGGATTCGGCCAGCAGGCGGATGCGGCGCTCCACCACGTCCTTTTCCAGCTTGAAGCCGGGGATGCCGTAGATCAGCAGGCCGCCCATGCGGTCGTGGCGGTCGTAGACGGTGACGGCGTGGCCCTTGCGGCGCAGGGCCTCGGCCGCCGCCAGGCCGGCGGGGCCGCCGCCGACGATGCCCACCGAGCGGCCCGATTCGGCGCCGGGCAGCACCGGCCTGACCCAGCCCTCGGTGAAGGCGGTCTCGGTGATGTGCTTTTCCACCGCGCCGATGGTGACGTTGCCGTGCAGCGACTGCTCCAGCACGCAATTGCCCTCGCACAGGCGGTCCTGGGGACAGATGCGGCCGCAGATCTCGGGGAAGGTGTTGGTGGAAGACGAGACGGCGTAGGCCTCCTCCAGCCGGTCCTGCGCCACCAGCATCAACCAGTCGGGGACATTGTTGCCCAGCGGGCAGTGGATGGAGCAGAAGGGGATGCCGCACTGCTCGCAGCGCGACGCCTGCTCGCCGGCCTGGGGGACGCCGAAGGCGGTGCTGATCTCGCCGAAATCCTTGCGGCGTTCGGCGGCGCCGCGCTTGTCCGGCTGGCGCTGATGGAGATGGGTGAACTGCAGCATCTTGCGGGACATGGCGAATCCTCGAACCCTGGGGCCGGGGAGGAAAAATACGTCAGAGAACATGACCGATCAATGGGAATCGCGCATATGAGGCAGTAATACTGTCTCATATGTAAAATAGGCATCCGTCTGCGTGATTTATGATGGAGTATCCGAGTTGCGCCACCGCCACTATGGTTCCGATCCGGTCCTTTCCGATTCCCTTCCGACTCTCCGGGGGCGGTGCTATAACAGGGCGGCGGTATACGGGGGACACCCGAGTGACGTTCCTGGAAGTTCTGGTCATAGCCCTGATTCAGGGGCTGGGAGAGGTGTTGCCTCTTGGCGCTGCCGGTTATCTGGCGGCGTTGCCGACGCTGGCCGGCACGCCCGAGGGGCGGGCGGCGCTGTCGGTGGCCGCCCATGCCGGGATTCTGCTGGCTCTGCTGGTCTATTTCTGGCGCGATGTCCTGGCCATGAGCATCGGGCTGTGGCGGCTGGCCAAGGGCAAGCCCGACAACGGCTCGCTCCTCCTCCTGCACGTGCTGGCCGGCACCATCCCCGCCGCCATCGCCGGCTGGCTGCTGCTGGAGCGTTCGTCTACCCTGGTGGGGCAGACCGGCGCGGCGGTCATCCTCATCGCTGGCGGCGTGCTGCTGTGGATCTGCGACAAGCTGGGGGTCACCGTCCGCCGGGTCGAGCACATGGGCTGGCTCAGTGCCGCCGGCCTGGGCGCCCTGCAGATTCTCGCCCTGGTGCCCGGGGTGTCGCGTACCGGCATCACCATCACCGCCGCCCGCCTGCTGGGCTGGGAGCGCCAGGCGGCGATCCGCTTTTCCATGCTGCTGGCCATGCCGCTGGTCCTGGGGCACGGCATCAAGACCTTCTGGGGCCTGGCCCACCGGGCGGAGCTGGTGTTCTCCGGCGATCTGGCCATGGCCATGATCACCGCCGGGCTGGCCTCGTTCCTGGGGCTGGCCGTCATGATGGCCTGGGTGGCGCGCCACACTTTCGCCCCCTTCGCGGTGATCCGCATCGGCTTCGGCGTGGCGGTGCTGGGGCTGGCGCTCTTCGGATAGCTAGCGCCCGAAAATCCCCTTGAGCAGGTCGTCGATGGCGCCGCCGATGCCGCGCGCCGCGTCGCCGGCCGCCTGGGCGGCGCCGGCCACGAAGTCGCCGACGCTTTCGGCCGGGGCGGGCTCGGCGGGAAGCTCGGGGGTGCGCAGCGGGTGGGCGGGCAGGCCGCGATGGGCGGCCGTCATCACCTGTTTCCACAATTGGGCCGGCAGGCCGCCGCCGGTGACCTTCTTCATCTCGACGCGGTAATCGTCGTTGCCCATCCACACTCCGGCGACGAAATCGCCGGTGAAGCCCATGAACCAGGCGTCGCGGTAATCCTGGGTGGTGCCGGTCTTGCCCGCCGCCGGACGGTCGAGGCGGGCGGCCTTGCCCGATCCTTGGGTGATGACGGCGCCCATCATGTCGTGCATGCGGGCCAGCGCCGACGGCGACACCACCTGGCCGAAACCGCCGCCCTGGCGCTGATAGAGCATCTTGCCGGCGGGATCGGTGATGTGGGAGACGCCGAAGGCGGTGACCCCGAACCCGCCATTGGCCAGGGCGGCATAGGCGGTGGTCAGCTCCAGCAGGGAGACCTCGCTGGTGCCGAGAGCCAGGGTTGCGTCGCCCCGCAGCTCCGAGGTGACGCCCAGCCGCCTTGCGGTGGCGATTACCCGGGCGGGTCCCATTTCCTCCACCAGCCGCACGGCGATCGTGTTGACCGATTCGGCCAGGGCCTGGCGCAGCGGGATGGGGCCGAGATACTTGCCGGTGTAGTTGCCGGGGCTCCAGTTGCCGAGCTTGATGGGGGCGTCGTCGTAGACGTCGTCGGGGGTGCGGCCCTTCTCCATGGCGGTGAGATAGACGAAGGGCTTGAACGACGAACCCGGCTGGCGCAGTCCCTGGGTGGCGCGGTTGAACTGGCTGTCGTCGTAATCCTTGCCGCCGGTCAGCGCCCGGACGGCGCCGTCGGGGCTCATCACCACCACGGCGCCCTGGCCGGCCTTGGCCTTGGCGCCGGGGCCGGCCATCATGGCCTTGAGGTCGGCCTCCACCTTGCGCTGCAGCGCGATGTCCAGGGTGGTGTGCACAACGATGTCCTTGCCCGCCACCTCGCCGAATTGGTCCAGGTTGCCCATCACCCAGTCGGCGAAATAGCGCCCGGCGGGGACCGGGCGGCGGACCAGCTGCGACGCGCCGGTCACCTCGGCGGTGTCGGCGGTGCGCTGGTCGATATAGCCGGCCTTGACCATCAGGCCCAGCACGTCGGCGGTCCGCTTGCGCGACGCCTCGGGGTCGTTGAGCGGCGAGTAGCGGGACGGCGCCTTCAGCAGCCCGGCCAGCAGCGCCGCCTGATACAGGTTCACCTTGCGGGCCGAGGCGTCGAAATAGCGTTTGGCGGCGGCGTCCACCCCGAAGGTGCCCGAGCCGAGATAGACCCGGTTGAGGTAGAGCCCCAGGATCTGTTCCTTGGAAAAGCGCTTTTCCAGCCACAGCGCCATCAGCACTTCCTGCACCTTGCGCTTCATGGTGCGGTCGGGGGTGAGGAACAGGTTCTTGGCCAGCTGCTGGGTGATGGTCGAACCGCCCTGCACCGTGTGGCCGGCCTTCAGGTTGACGAACAGGGCGCGGGCCAGGCCGATGGGATCGACGCCGAAATGGCTGTAGAAGCGGCGATCCTCGGTGGCCAGCACCGCCTGGGAGATGAAGGGCGACATCTCGCCCAGGTCCAGCGCCTCGCCGTAAAGATCGCCATAGGCGGCGAAGGTCTCGCCCTCCACCGAGTGGAACACCACGCTGGGCCGCCGGGTCTGGGCGGTCATGCGGTCGATGTCGGGCAGGTCCAGGGCGTAATAGGCCACCACGCCGCCGATGCCGATGCCGGCCCAGATGGCCAAGGTCAGCGCCCACAGCAGCAGGCGCCGGGTCCAGGTGCGTCCGCCGCCGCCACCCTTTTTCGCCGCCCTGGGCTTGCGCGGTTCCCGGGGCTCGCGCGCCTTCCTCGGAGTGGGCGGCGGCGGCTCGCGGCCTCCCGATCCGCCGCCGCCGCTGGGCAACAGCCGGTCGGCGGGGTCGATGGAAAGCTTGAACGGGTTGCCGGCGCCCTTGGGGCGGGAAGGTGGAACTGCCATGGCGCCTTCTACCACGGGGCGGGGGCCGCTCGGAACTGGCAACATCCGTTCATTGGATGTAGAGTCCCAGCGGAATGTTTAACGAGGACCGAACCATGGAAACCCTGTCGATTGCCGTCCCGCCCGAACTGAAGCAGCGCCTCGAGGCGCTGGCCGCCGAGACCGGGCAGACGGTGGGGGAATGCCTGGCTGTCGCGGTCAAGGAATACGTCGAGAACTGGGAAACCCACCTCTCGGACGTGCACCAGATCGACGAGCACGAGGCCCGCGCCGTGCTGAAGACCGCGGTCAACGACTAGCGCCATCGGCATTATCCCAACGCAAAACGCCGCCCGGACCGGGCGGCGTTTTCGTTTGTGGACCGTAATTACGGCGGAAGTATGGAAACGCCCGCCATTCCGAGTGTCGCGAGGCATCTCCGCCTGCTCCGTCGCCGCCGATTCTGAGGCGCCGTGCCGGGACGGGATCCCTCGCGGGGGCTCGGCTTACTCGCCGATGGCGATGCGCTCCACCAGCTGCTTGACCGTCGGGATGAAGCCGTTCTTGTAGAACGGGTCGGCGCCGAAGCGGTAGGCGTTGTGGCCGGCGAACATCAGTTCGTTCTCCACGTCGCCGCCATGGCCGATGTTCTGCAGGGTCTTCTGGATGCAGAAGCTGCGGGGATCGGCCTTCTTGCCGGTGGTGCCCGCCTCGTTCTGGGCCCAGTTGGAGAACATGCACTGGGACAGGCAGCCCATGCACTTGACCTGATCGACGCGGATTTCCTCGGCCTTGTCGGGGGTGACGAAGATCAGGGTCGAATCGGGGGTGCGCAGCGCCTCGGTGAAGCCCTCGTTCATCCAGCCCAGCGCCCGGTCGCGGTCGTGGGGGGTGACCCAGACGATGCGCTTCCTGGCGCCGATGGGCAACTCGGCCTCGTGGTCGCCGACGCATTCGCTGGAATAGGGGATCTGGTGGTCCAGGCGCTGGCACAGCTCGTTGATGAAGCCGTTCTTCACCGCCGAGGAGTAGAAGCCGGTCGGGCTGAAATGGTGGAGCAGCACGTCGCCGGGCTTGAGCGTCAGCAGGCGCTGCTTCCAGGCGTCGGAAATGGGGCTTTCCCGGGTCAGCAGCGGACGGGTGCCATACTGGAAGGCGATGGGGCCCAGCTCGGGATTGCCGATCCAGTCCTCCCACTCCTTCAGCCACCAGACGCCGCCGGCCATGAAGATCGGCACGTTGCCCAGGCCGCATTCGGCCATGGTCTTGCGCAGTTCGGCGACGCGGCCATAGGGCGGCTCGGGCTTCCTGGGGTCCTCGGAATTGGACAGGCCGTTATGGCCGCCGGCCAGCCAGGGGTCCTCGTAGACCACGCCGCCCAGCAGTTGGCCGTATTTGTGGTAGGCGCGCTTCCACAGCGCGCGGAAGGCGCGGGCCGACGACACGATGGGGTAGTAGTAGACGTTGTAGCGCGCCGCGATCTCGGCGACGCGGTAGGGCATGCCGGCGCCGCAGGTCACGCCGTGGATCAGGCCCTTGGCCCCTTCCAGCACGCCTTCGAGAATCGGCTCGGCGCCGCCCATCTCCCACAGCACGTTCATGTGGATGCGGCCATTGCCGCCGGCGATGTCGTGGGCGATGCGGGCCTGGGCGATGCCGCCCTTGATGCCGTAGGCGATCAGTTCGTGGTGTTTCTCGGTCCTGGTCTTGCCGTGATAGACCATGTCGATGTGGTTGCCGTTCTCGTCGTAGAGATCGGCGTTGACCCCGGAGAAGGTGGCGACGCCGCCGGCGGCCGCCCAGGCGCCCGAGCTTTCGCCGTTGGAGACGTTGATCCCCTTGCCGCCCTCGACCAGGGGCAGGACCTCGCGACCGGAAATCAGGATAGGATCGAGCGGTTTCACGTCTGGGGTAACTCCTCGGATAGCCCGGCATGCTTCTCCCGAGCCTGCCGATGACGGCACATATATAGCCCTTTGCCGTCATGCGCCACAGTGACGTTACGGACTCATGACGAATGAGGATAATCGCTGAATAGGGCGGCGACGCCCCAGTTGCGCAGCAGGCGGGCGCGAAGCGGATCGTTGACGGTGTAGGCCCGCACCGCCATCCCCTCGGCCATGATCTCCGCCACCGGCCCGGCTTCCAGGAAACGGTGGTCCAGGTGCAGGGCGGCGGCGTCCAGCCGCCGCGCCCGCTCCCGCCAGTCGGCCGGCCGCCTCTCGGCCAGCAGGGCGCGCGGCCAGGCGGGCGCGGCGCGGCGGGAAACCTCCAGGCAGGCGGTTTCGAAACTCGATATCACCGGCGGCGGCGCGGCATCCGGCCACAGGCGGAGCGCCAGGGCCAGGGCGGCCCCGGCGGTGTCCGCCTCGCGGCCGGCATCGGGCTTGATCTCCATGTTGACCATGAGCCCCAGCTCGCGGCACAGGCGCAGCACCTGCTCCAGGCTGGGAACCCTCTCCCCGGCGAAGGTGGGGGCGAACCACGAACCGGCGTCCAGCCCGGCGATCTCCGCCCAGTCCCGCTCCGCCACCGGGCCGGTCCCATCGGTGGTGCGCTCCAGGGCGTCGTCGTGGAAGACCACGGGCACGCCGTCCCTGGACAGGCGGACGTCGAATTCCACCATGGCAAGGCCATGGGCGGCGGCGGCACGGAACGATTCCAGGGTGTTCTCGGGGGCGAGGCCGGCCAGTCCGCGATGGCCGATCAGCATCATCCCAGCCGGCGCCGGATGGCGTCGAGCACCTGCTCCACCGGGATGGCCCGCATGCAGGCGGCATCGGTGCAGGCGGTGCTGCGGTGGTTCATGGCCGAGACGCAGGGCGAGCAGGCCAGCCGGGCGGTGATGAATTCGGCGTTGTCGTTGAGGGCGCCGTACAAGGCGGGGGTCTCCGGGCCGAACAGCACGATGGTCGGCAGGCCGACCGGCGCGGCGAAATGGGCCGGGCCGGAATCGTTGGTGACCATCACCGCCGACAGGGCGTAGAGGGGGATCAGGTCCTCCATGCGGGTGAAGCCGGCCAGGTTGCAGGCGCGCTTCGAGCCGGTGGCGTCCACCAGCCGCTGGGCCTCGGCCTTTTCCGAGGCCACGCCGGTGATGATCACCGCCAGGCTGTCGTCGTCGAGCAGGCGGCGCGCCACCTCGGTGTAGCGGTCGTAGGGCCAGCGGCGCAACGGCATCAGCTCGCTGCTGTTGGGATTGAGGATCACCCAGCGCTTGACGTCCCGCAGCACCGGATAGGCCCCGAACAGCCGGGTCTTGAAGGCCTCCAGGGTTTCCAGGGCCGGGACGACGGGGGCAAGGCGGACCTCCGCGTCGGTGAAGTGGGCCTTGCCGTGCGGCGTGGTGCCCTCGGGCTCGGCCAGGGCGTGGACCAGGGCCATGAAGCTCTTGGCGATGTGCTGGTGCGGATTGTAGCCCACCCGGTGGGTCAGCAGTTCGCCGCGATAGAGGCCCTCGGTGTGGAAGCGGTGGAAGCCCACCCGCTTGGGCGCCCCCGACAGGAAGGTCAGCAGCGCCGAGAAGCGCGAGAACATCTCCATGTCGATGGCCGCCATCAGGTCGAGCGAACGCATGGTGCGGATCATGCGCAGGGTGTCGGCCACCAGGGTGACCAGGCTGTCGGCGCGGATGGTCAGCATGTTTTCCGGCGCGATGGTGCCCATGATGTCCAGGCTGGGGCGGTTCTTGGCGAAGATCAGGAAATAGACCCTGGCGTCGGGGAACAGCGCCGCCGCGCGCTTCAGCGCCGCGTCGGCGATCACCGCGCTGCCCATCTCGGACAATTCGATGAACAGGATGTTCCTGGCCGAGGACGGCGCCGGCGGGCTGAAGAAGCAGCGGATGCGCCAGTAAAGGGTCATCAGGAAGGCGAGCGGCACTCCCGCCCAGAAATCGATCTGCCGCATCCTGTCGACGTTCACGCCCGCCTCACTTGTTCTCGAAGGTGCCCGAGCCATAGGACTCGGCCAGCCAGATTTCGTACCGGTCGACCACCTTGCCGCCCCAGGTCCTCTCCACCGTGGTCAGCAGGGACAGGCCGCGAAACGACGGGCGGATATCCTGCAGCGCGTAGCGCCCGTCCTTGATCACGAACAGCCCGTCCCGTCCCGGCAGGGCGGCCGCGTCCCGCGCATCATACGAAGGAATCCGGGGAAAGCCAGCCGAACCGGTCAGGAAGACGATGGGATGGCCGGGCAGGTAATAGGTCAGCAGCCCGGCCACCTCGTGCTTGGCGGCGAAGACGAAGGCGTCGGGGCGCTTGGCCCGTTCGGCCTCGACGGCGCGGGCCAGCCTGTCCCATTCCCCCAGGCGGCTCATGGGGTCGGACTTGATGGGAATGGGCAGCAGGGCGGACGCCATCTGCGCGTAGGTGGCGGCCACCATCAGGCCGCCCAGGCAGATCGCCGCGATCCAGGCCCCCCGCAGGCTCCGGCTCCAGGCCGGCCCCAGACTCACCCAGGCGCCCGCGGTGGCGATGGCCGCCCCCAGATAGGCCGGCCCCGGCCAATGGGGCTGCACCAGCCCGCCCAGGCTGTGATTGAGGAAAAAAGCCAGCAGCGGCGCCGAGGTGGCGCCCAGCAGGAACCAGGCGGGATTGCCCCGCCGCCAGCCGGTCCACAGCGCCCAGCCCATGCCCCACAGCATGAAGGCGAAGATCAGCGGGGTGACGGTACCCAATTGGGTGCCGAGGAAGGTGACGAGGCTTTTCCAGGGATTGCCCACCGGCGCGTCGAAGGAGTGGGACAACTGCTTGCGGATGGAAACCCAGTCGTACAGGGCGTTCCAGATCAGCACCGGCGAGGTGCAGGCCAGCGCCAGCACGATGGCCGCCCAGAAATGCGGGCTTTTCCACCAGCGCCGCCCTTCGGGGAACAGGGCGAACACCGCCAGGATGCCCGGGGCGATCAGCACCATGGTGTATTTGGAGGTGAAGCCCAGCCCCAGCGACAGGCCCAGGACGTAGAGCCAGCGCAGGCGGCCTTCGTCCAGCAGGCGGACCATGGCCCACAGGGAGGCCGACCAGAACACCAGCAGCGGCGAATCCGGGGTGACGATCACCCCGGCGGCGGCGAACAGGATGGTGGCGTTGAGCACCACCACCGTCCACCAGCCGGCGCGGATGTCGCGGAAGGCCAGCCGGGCGATGTCGAAGCCCAGGAATGTGACGGCGGCGACGGCCAGGACGGCGGGCAGGCGGATGGCCGCCTCGGATTCGCCGAACAGGGCGGTGCTGGCGGCCATCCACCAGGCCATCATGGCCGGATGGTCGTAATAGGACAATTGCAGGCGCCGCGACCACAGCCAGTAATAGGCCTCGTCGCCCGACAGCAGCGTTGCTCCCGCCAGCCACAGATGCAGCAGCGCGGCCGCCGCCGTCAGTCCGGCCAGCAGGGCGAAATCCCTGGTCCCGACGGTTGGGGGGCGAATGGTCTTGGCGTCGGGCGCCACGCTGGACTCCGGCTGCTGGGAAAAGGGGCGACGGGCCAATACCACGAAATGCCCACCCTCTACCAGTCGCCACCTTGCCGCGCGGCCGGCCGGCGGCTATACCCGAAGGATGATGGATGGAGGAGATCACATGTCCCGTTTCGCCCTTGCCCGGTCGCTTGCCGCCGTTTCCACCGTCTGCCTGGCCCTGGCCGCCTGCAGCGGCGAGCCGTCCGAGGCCGACATGAAGGCCGCCGTCGAACAGACCTTCGGCGGCATGAACGAGCAGCTGGGAGGGGTCGGCAAGCTGATCGGCAAGGACCTGTCCACCAAGGTCAAGGGCTTCAGGAAGCTGGCCTGCGCCGAGGCCAAGGGCAATCCCGGCTTCGCCTGCGACTTCGAGATGACGCTGAACGGCCCGCTGGGCGAGAAGACCGAGAAGGCCTCGGGCCGCTTCGTCAAGGGCGACAAGGGCTGGGCCGTTTTCGAGAAGTGACGCCAAACGAAACGGCCGCCCCCTTGCGGGAGCGGCCGTCGGCGTATCCGTCCGAACGGGCGGAGGATTACTTCTTGCCGGCCTTGGCGAACAGGTCGCGGGCTTCGTCCAGGCTCTGGGTGAAGCGCTTGTTCAGCAGGTCGAAGGCCTCGGAATTGGCCTTGGCGATCATCTCGGCCAGCTCACGGGCGTTGGACAGGGCGCGCTCGAAGGCATCCTTGGCGAACTCGGCCTGCTTGGCGGCCTTGTCCTGGGGGGAGCCGGGCTCGGCGAAGTCCTTGGAGACCAGGGCGACCTCGTCCATGGTCTGGCGCAGGATTTCGACCTGACGCTTCACCACGTTCTGCAGACCCTCGAAGGCCAGCTTGTTGGCCTGGGTCAGCGCCTCGATGTTCTTGCGCTGGTTGGCGACGATGGTCTCGACATCCACGCCGGGAACCTTGAAGTCGCCCAGATACTTGGCGACGTCGAAATCAAAGAACTGCTCAGTCTGCTTGCCGGCCATGATTAAATCTCCACCCGGGTTTTTATGTTGCGGTGCAGCGAACATAATCGCGGGGGCGGCTTCGAGTCAAACGGAGTCGTACCCGACTGATTTCAGATGGTGGAAATACCTACATTGCGCAAATGGTATGGCTAGCCGGCCAGTTCCCGTCCCCGGCGAGTCGCGGCGGCCACCGCCTCGGTCATCAGGCTGGGGATGCCGTGGCTGTCGGCCATCAGTACAGACAGCGCCGCCGCCGTGGTGCCGCCGGGCGAGGTGACGTTCTTGCGCAACTGCGCCGCCGGCTCGGGCGACAGGCGCAGCAATTCGCCGGCTCCGGCCACCGTGGCCCGCGCCAGCCGTTCGGCCAGGGCGGGGGGGAGCCCCTGGGCCAGGCCGGCGGCCTCCATGGCCTCGGCCAGCAGGAAGATATAGGCGGGACCCGATCCCGACACGGCGGTGACCACGTCCATCAGGCTTTCGTCCTCGACCCAGCCGACTTCGCCCACCGCTTCCAGCAGCGACTGGCAGAGGTCGCGCGCCGTCGCCGGCACGCCGGCTTCGGCGCAGCACACGGTGATGCCGCGCCGCACCGCCGCCGGGGTGTTGGGCATGGCCCGGACGATGGTCGCCGAGGCGCCCAACTGGCCGCGGAAGAAGGCGATGGTCCGGCCGGCGGCGATGGACAGGAAGACGGCGCGGCCGAAGCGGGCATAGGGCGGCACCACCTCGGCCATCACCTGCGGCTTGACGGCGAAGATCACCACGTCGGGGACGAAGTCCATGGGAATGGCGGCGTCGGAGGCCACCACCCGCACCGCCCCGAGGGCGGGCGACGAGGGCTCGACCACCACCACGTCGGCCGGGGCAACGCCGCGCTCGAGCCAGCCGGCCAGCATGGCCGACCCCATCTTGCCGCAACCGACCAGCAGAATCTTGGTCATGGGAAAAGCCTCCGCGCCTGGGTCATCCGAGGCGTCCGGCATGGCACGGGGACGCGGGCGAAGTCAAGCCTCGCCCACGGTCTCCAGCAGCGAGGCGGCAATAGCCTCGGCGGCGGTCTTGCCGCCCCAGATGACGAACTGGAAGGCGGGGTAGAAGCGCTCGCACTCGGTGACGGCGATGTCCACCAGGTCTTCCACCTGCTCGGGGGCGAATCCGGCCCCGCCGCGCAGCAGCGAGGTGTGGCGGAACATGGGCACGCCCTCGTCCTCCCACAGGCCGAAATGGCCGATCCACAGCTTCTCGTTCAGGGTGGCGAGCAGCTCGTGAACCACCGCCCGGCGGGACGGCGGAATCTTCATGTCGAAGGCACAGGTGAAGTGCATGGCCCCCATGTCTTCGCGCCAGGCGAAATAAAGGCTGTAATTGCACCACTGGCCGGGGGCCTCGGCGGCCAGTTCCTCGTCGTTGCGGCGGTCGAACACCCAGTCATTGGCGGCGACGACTTGCTCGACAAGGTCGACAGGATTGATCTGGGGCTCTTCCTGATACGTGGCGGTCAAGGTCATGCCTGCGCCCTCCCTTGGCATGGCTACCGTCGATTCCGCCGACCCGAATCAAAAGATTGTGTTCGCGCCTGCGGAATTTGCACAAGGGGTAGCCTACCCAAACGCCAGCCGGGGGCGCAAGGCTTTATTTACGGAGTATTTATGAATTTATGTGGATAACCCGCACCCCGATGGGTCCCGCCCGCCGGGGCGGGGCATTACTTGACCGCCTTGGGGGGCGCCTTGGGCTTGGGCGCCGCCTTGGGCCTGGTGGGAGCCGGAGCCGGGGCGGCGGAGAGGGCGGCCAGCCGGGCCTCCAGCTCATTGATGCGGGCGGCCTGGGCCTCGTTGTCCTCGCGGGCCTTGATGGCCATGGCGCGCACCACCTCGAACTCCTCGCGCGGGACCAGGTCGAGACTGGAGGTGAAGCGCTCGAATTGCTGGCGCATCATCGCTTCCATCTCGGCGCGCAGGCCGGACAGCGCCCCCAGCGCGCCGGACGCGACACGGGCGAGATCGTCGAAGAAGGGCTTCTGGCTTTGCATGGCGGCCTCTTGGAAAAGCAAGGGACGATTATGACTCTATGCCTCGTCCTTGTCACTGACTCCCGCCTCGGCGAAGGTGGCCATGCCGGCGTGGCAGGCGCAGGCGGCCTTCAGCACGCCCACCGCCAGGGCGGCGCCCGATCCCTCGCCCAGGCGCATGCCCAGGTCGAACAGGGCGGTCTTGCCCAGGGCGGCCAGCAGGCGCCTGTGGCCCGGCTCCACCGAGACGTGGCCGACCATGCAATGGTCCAGCGCCCCCTTGGCCTCGGCCTCCAGGGCGGCCACCGCCGCCGTGGTGACGTAGCCGTCGAGCAGCACCGGCACGCGCTTTTGCCGCGCCGCCAGCACCGCGCCGGCCATGGCGGCCAGCTCGCGCCCGCCCAGGCAGCGCAGGATGTCCAGCGGGGTATTGCCCTTGTGCCGCGCCACGCCCTGGCCGACCACCTCGATCTTGCGGGCCAGGGCGCCGCCCTCGACGCCGGTGCCACGCCCGGTCCAGTCGGCGGCCTCGCCGCCGAACAGCGCCGCCGACACCGCCGCCGCCGGGGTAGTGTTGCCGATGCCCATTTCGCCGATCACCAGCACGTCGGCACCGTCCGGCACCGCATCCATGCCGGCCCGGAAGGCGGCGACGAATTCCGCCTCGTCCAGGGCCGCTCCTTTGGTGAAGTCGGCGGTGGGGCGGTCGAGGTCCAGCGCCAGCACGTCCAGTTCGATGCCGAAGGTCTTGCACAACTGGTTGATGGCGGCGCCGCCGTGGCGGAAATTGGCCACCATCTGCACCGTCACCTCGGGCGGAAAGGCCGAGACGCCCAACGCCGCCACGCCGTGGTTGCCGGCGAAGATGCGGGCCGCCGGCGTCTCCATGCGCGGCGGATGGCGGCCCTGCCAGGCGGCCAGCCAGGCCGACACCTCTTCCAGGCGGCCCAGCGAGCCGGCCGGCTTGGTCAGCTGGGGCTCGCGCGCCGCCCAGGCGGCCGAAGCGGCGGCATCGGGGCCGGGCAGGGCGGCCAGCAGGGAGCGGATCTGGGCAACGCTAGAAATAGACGAATTCAAGGATTCTCTCCCCAACATATTGCGGCTTGGCCTTGGTCGTCCTATAACCCATCGTCATGAGCGAGTCACCTGTCATCGACGAGAATCCGCCGCCGCGATCCTGGCTGGGCGACGCCCATCTGGCGGCGGTGTTCCTCACCCGCCTGCCGCTGCCCGATGCCGGCATGGGCGATCTGGCGCGGTCCATGCGCGCCTTTCCCCTGGTGGGGATCGCCCTCGGCCTGGGAACCGCCGCGATCGCCTGGGCGGCGGCAAGCGTGCTGCCGCCCTTGCCCGCCGCCCTGCTGGCCGTCCTCGCCCTGGTGCTGGCCACCGGCGCCCTGCACGAGGACGGGCTGGCCGACCTGGCCGACGGTCTGGGGGCGCGCGGCGGGCGCGAACGCCGCCTGGAGGTGATGCGCGATTCGCGTACCGGCGCCTTCGGCGTGCTGGCCCTGATCTTTTCCATCGGCCTCAGGGCCTCGGCCCTGGCGGCCATTCCCCTGGGCTGGGGCCAGTGCGCCGCCCTGGTGGCGGCCCTGGCCCTGTCGCGCGCCCTGATCCCCGCCGCCATGCAGGTGATGGGGCCGGCGCGGACCGACGGGCTGGGCGCCGGGGCGGGCTGCCCCGACGCCACCGTCGCCGCCGCCGCCGCCGGGCTCGGCCTGCTGGCCTGCCTGATCGGGCTGGGATTGAGCGGCACCCTGGCCGTCCTGCTGGCCGCCCTGGCGGCGGGCGGCGCCGTGGTGTGGCTCGCCCGCCGGGCGCTGGGCGGCTATACCGGCGACGTGCTGGGGGCCGTGCAGCAGGCCGCCGAGATCGCCATCCTGCTGGCCGCTGCCGGAGCTTTGACATGAGCCAGAATTCGACGCGCTGGTGGCTGCTGCGCCACGCCCCGGTTCCCTGCCCCCACGGCCGCATCACCGGCCGCCTGGACGTGGCCTGCGACACCTCGGAGGAGGAGGTGTTCCTGGCCCTGGCCCGTATCCTGCCGGTCAACCCGGTGCTGGTGGAAAGCGGCCTGATCCGTTGCCGCCAGACCGCCGGCGCCCTGGAGGCCGCCGGTCTGCTGCTGCCGCCCCCCATGGTCGAGCCCGATCTGGCGGAGCAGGATTTCGGCCGCTGGCAGGGCCGGTCGTGGATGGATCTGGAAGCGGCCAAGGACCCGGATCTCGCCGCCTTCTGGGCCGACCCGGCCGCATCCACGCCGCCGGGCGGCGAGAGCTTCGCCGCCATGGTCGAGCGGGTGCGCGCCGCCCTCGAGCAGATCACCGCCGCCCAGGCCGGCCGCGACATCCTGGCGGTGGTTCACGCGGGAACGGTGCGCGCCGCCCTGGCGGTGGCGCTGGGCCTCACCCCGGAGCAGGCGCTGCGCTTCGCGGTCAAGCCGCTGTCGCTGACCCGGCTGGATTCCACGGGTTCGGGCTGGCGTGTCGAGACGGTCAACGCCCAGCCCTATGCGTAGGGCTACTTCTTGCCCTTCTTGTCGTCCTTGGGATCTTCCTTCTTGATCTCCTTCTTCTCGGCGACGGGCAGTGTCGACGTCAGCTTGACGGTCAGGGGGCAGGCCTCGGTCTCCTCGGCGCCCTTGACGCATTTGGCCGGCGGCCAGTCGTAGCTGGCGGTGGGGACCAGGATCAGCTGGGTCGCTCCCAGAGTGCAGGAGAACAGCCGGCCGGTGCGGCCGTTGGGCGGCAGGGCGGCGATGGTGACCACCCAGTTGTCCACCAACTCGTCCTTGGCCCCGAAGGTGCGGCCGATGAAGCCCAGCGCCACCGTGGCCGAGGAATAGTTCTCGATGGTGAAGTTGACCCGGCACTTGGCGGAACCCGACCCCGCCCACATGGTGGCGCTGATGGTCACCATGCCCAGGCTCTCGCTGGCCTGCTGCGGCTGCATCACCAGTTCCCGCGGGCCCGGCAGGGCGGCCCACGCGGCGGCGGCGGATTCGCCGGCGCCTTCCTTGCTGCCGCCTTGGCTCGCCGCCGCGGCGGGAAGGGCCGCCAGGGCCATGAGCAGCGCCACCGCCGTGATCGATCGGGTCATTACCGCTCCGCTCCTCCTCCGCCTCTGCCGCGAGGGTAGCACCGTCGCCGGCCATTGCAATGGCCGGCCGATGGCTTAAGGTCCCGGGGGAGGGGTGTTCGCTGCAACTGGCATGATACATGCTTGTTTGTCGGGGTGGTAACGAGGAAGGACCAGGCAATTGCGGGTCATCGTGGTGGACGATGAGCGGGACCGGGCCGAGATGGTCCGCGACGCGCTGGAAGCGGACGGCTTCACCGTGGTGGCGGTGTTCGGCAGCGGCGCCGGCTTGCCCGCCCGGGTGGCGGAGCTGGCCGCCGACGTGATCATCGTCGATATCGATTCCCCTGACCGCGACACCCTGGAGGACATGCGCCGGGTCGGCATCGAGCAGGGTCGCCCGGTGGTGATGTTCGCCCAGGACGGCAAGCCCGAGACCATCAAGGCGGCGGTGGACGCCGGGGTTTCCGCCTATGTGGTGGACGGGCTGAAGCCCGACCGGGTGCGTCCGGTGATCGACGTGGCCATTGCCCGCTTCGCACAGTTCCAGTCCCTGCGGGGCGAGCTGGACAAGGCCCGCACCACGCTGGCCGAACGCAAGCAGATCGAGAAGGCCAAGGGCATCCTGATGAAGCGGCGCAAGGTCGAGGAGGACGAGGCCTACCGCCTGATGCGGCGCATGGCCATGGACCAGAAGCAGCGCCTGATCGACGTCGCCAACAGGATCATCGAGGCAGCCGAACTGCTCGGCTGATCTGCATAAATTTTAGCCCAAATGCCATATATCGATCAAAATATATGCATCGGCGGCGGAGGGCGGGCAGGTTTACCGCAGGGGCACATTAAGCCTATATTTTAATCATTAGAGTGCGCGTGATTAAAATATATGCAGCGTCCATATGCTGCACCGCCGCAAACTCCCGGAATCGGTCAAATTCCTATCTGGCACGATGGTTGCTTTGATCCGTCATGCACGGCGGAGCCCCTCAATGGCGAGGTCCCGCCGCAGGAATTGACGGACGGCCGACCCGGCGACGATGCCGGGCCCGGCCGAAAGGGAACAAAGGCGTTCCACGGAATTGCGCCCCCGCTGCGGGTGGCGCGACGCCGCGGAACGCCTTTTTTGCGTTTGGCTTCAAGACTTGGCGAGGACTGACATGACGAAGACGATGAGTGACGGGTCCAAGGATATTCTGGCCGCCTTCGGCCGCCGTGGGGCCATGGGACTTGCGGCGGCGGCCCTGCTCGCCGTGGCCATGCCGCTTCCGGCCGGTGCCGCCAAGCTGAAGCTGGAGAAGGACGAGATCAAGCTCGGCTTCATCAAGCTGACCGACATGGCGCCGCTGGCCATCGCCAAGGAGAAGGGCTTCTTCGAGGACGAGGGGCTGTTCGTCACCCTGGAGCCCCAGGCCAACTGGAAGGTGCTGCTGGACCGGGTGATCTCGGGCGAGTTGGACGGCGCCCACATGCTGGCCGGTCAGCCGCTGGGCGCCACCATCGGCTACGGTACCAAGGCCCACGTGGTCACCGCCTTCTCCATGGACCTCAACGGCAACGGCATCACCGTCTCCAACGAGGTATGGGAGATGATGAGGCCGCACCTGCCCAAGGGTCCCGACGGCAAGATCGTCCATCCCATCAAGGCCGACGCCCTGAAGAAGGTGATCGACGCCTACAAGGCCCAGGGCAAGTCCTTCAACATGGGCATGGTCTTCCCGGTCTCCACCCATAACTACGAACTGCGCTACTGGCTGGCCTCGGGCGGCATCAATCCCGGCTTCTACTCGCCCGAGAACGTCGGCGGCCAGATCGGCGCCGACGCCTTGCTGTCGGTCACCCCGCCGCCCCAGATGCCCGCCACCCTGGAGGCCGGCACCATCTCCGGCTATTCGGTGGGCGAACCCTGGAACCAGGCCGCCGTGTTCAAGGGCATCGGCGTGCCGGTGATCACCGATTACGAAATCTGGAAAAACAATCCCGAGAAGGTGTTCGGCGTCAACAACGCCTGGGCCGAGAAATATCCCAACACCCACGTGGCGGTGGTCAAGGCGCTGATCCGCGCCGGCAAGTGGCTGGACGAGAACAACAACGCCAACCGCGACGAGGCGGTGAAGATCCTGGCCAAGCCGGAATACGTGGGCGCCGACGCCAAGGTCATCGCCAATTCCATGACCGGCACCTTCGAATACGAGAAGGGCGACAAGCGCGCCGTTCCCGATTTCAACGTGTTCTACCGCTATTTCGCCACCTATCCCTACTACTCGGACGCCATCTGGTACCTGAGCCAGATGCGCCGCTGGGGGCAGATCGCCGAGGGCAAGCCGGACTCGTGGTACCTGGAGACCGCCCGGTCGGTCTACAAGCCGGACACCTACCTGAAGGCGGCCAAGGCCCTGCTGGAGGAGGGCAAGGTGGCCAAGGAGGACTTTCCCTGGGACACCGACGGCTTCCGCGCTCCCACCTCCGACTTCATCGACGGCGTCGCCTATGACGACAGGAAGCCCAACGACTACCTGAAGAAGTTCGCGGTCGGCCTCAAGGGCGGCCAGAAGGTGGAAAACAACAAGGTCGTCGGGAACTGAAGGACCAATCCCTCCCCCGGTGCGGCCGGGGGAGGGATCGGGCGATCGAGGGACAACGAACGTGAACGAGGATAAGACCATGACCAGCATCACCCAGGTCGCCGGCGCCCAGGCCGCCGCTCCCAAGAAGTCCGCCATCTCGCTCGGCTACGCCTTCAACCGGGCCGGTGCCATCCTGACCGTCGCCGGGTTCGGCTGGGTCGTCCCGCTGGGCCGGCTGGCCACCGGCACCGAACCCCGCCGGCAGGTGGCCGAGCTGTGGCGCCAACTGGGCATTCCCCTGGCGGCCATCGTCCTGTTCCTGCTGGCCTGGGGGGCGCTGGCCCCCAAGGTGCAGACCTCGCTGGGTGCGGTTCCCGGTCCGGTCGAGGTCTGGGCGCAGGTGGACAACCTGATCGCCGACCACCGGGCCGAGCGTGCCAAGGAGGCCGCCTTCAACGAGCGCCAGGCCAAACGCAACGCCGAGGCCAAGGCCGAGGGCGGCGAGGTCAAGACCCGCAGGTTCACCGGCAAGCCCACCTATCTCGACCAGATCGCCACCAGCCTGAAGACGGTGTTCATGGGCTTCGTGCTGGCCACCCTGGTGGCGGTGCCGCTGGGCGTCATGTGCGGCCTGTCCAAGACGGTCAACGCCGCGCTGAACCCGCTGATCCAGATCTTCAAGCCGGTCTCGCCGCTGGCCTGGCTGCCCATCGTCACCATGGTGGTGTCGGCCACCTATGTCAGCAATGATCCCATGTTCGAGAAGGCCTTCCTCAACTCGGCGATCACCGTGACGCTGTGCTCGCTGTGGACCACCCTGATCAACACCGCCATCGGCGTCGCCTCCATCGACAAGGATCTGGTCAATGTGGGCCGGGTGCTCAACCTGCCCATGACCACCACCATCCGCAAGCTGGTCCTGCCCTCGGCGCTGCCCTACATCTTCACCGGCATGCGGCTGTCGCTGGGCGTGGGCTGGATGGTGCTGATCGCCGCGGAGATGCTGGCCCAGAACCCCGGCCTCGGCAAGTTCGTGTGGGACGAGTTCCAGAACGGCTCGTCGCAATCGCTGGCCAAGATCATGGTGGCGGTGCTGACCATCGGCCTGATCGGCTTCCTGCTCGACCGGGTGATGATGGCGCTGCAGGCCATGTTCTCCCACTCCGCCACCCGCTGAGGAGGGTTCATCATGGCATTCCTCGAACTCAAGGGCGTCGCCAAGGCCTACGGCCAGACCACGGTCCTGCGCGACATCGACCTGGCCATCGAGGAGGGCGAGTTCATCGCCATCCTCGGCTTCTCCGGCTCGGGCAAGACCACCCTGGTCTCCCTGATGGCCGGCCTCGCCGCCCCCGATGCCGGCCAGGTGCTGCTGCGCGGTAAGCCGGTGGTTGGCCCCGGCGCCGATCGCGGCGTGGTGTTCCAGAGCTATTCCCTGATGCCCTGGCTGACGGTGGAGGGCAACGTCGCCCTGGCGGTGGATGCCGTCATGGCCGGCGCCCCCAAGGCCGAGCGCGCCGCCAAGGTCGCCAAGTATATCGGCATGGTCGGCCTGTCCCACGCGGTGGACCGCCGCCCGGCCGAACTGTCGGGCGGCATGCGCCAGCGGGTCGCCGTGGCCCGCGCCCTGGCCATGAGCCCCGACATCCTGCTGCTCGACGAGCCGCTGTCGGCGCTCGACGCCCTGACGCGGGCCAAGCTCCAGGACGAGATCGAGTCCATCTGGGAGCAGGAGAAGAAGACCGTCGTCCTGATCACCAACGACGTGGACGAGGCGCTGCTGCTGGCCGACCGGATCATTCCGCTCAATCCCGGACCCAAAACGCTGATGGGGGGCGCTACCCTGGGGCCGGCCTTCAAGGTCAACCTGCCCCGTCCGCGCGACCGCGCCGCCGTCAATCACGACGAGGATTTCAAGCGCCTGCGGGCCGAGATCACCGAATACCTGATGGCGGTCGGCGTCGAGCGCGGCGCCGAGGCCGGCGACGGCCGCGCCCTGCCCGACGTGGCGCCCATCAGCGTCGGCGGCCCGCCCAAGGCCTATCGCGAGGCCGGGCGGGTCAACAATCCCGACCGCTACGTCGAATTCTCGCAGGTCAAGAAGATCTTCCCGACCCCCAAGGGGCCGCTGACCGTGGTGGACGGCTTCGACCTCAAGATGCACCGGGGCGAGTTCATCTCGCTGATCGGCCATTCCGGCTGCGGCAAGTCCACGGTGCTGACCATGACGGCGGGCCTGACCGAGGTGTCGGAAGGCGGTGTCATCCTGGACGGCCGCGAGGTCACCGACGCCGGCCCCGACCGCGCCGTGGTGTTCCAGGCCCCCTCGCTGTTTCCCTGGCTGACGGCGCTGCAGAATGTGGCGCTGGGCGTCGACCGGGTCTATCCCCACGCCAGCCCGGCCGAGCGCCTGGACATCGTGTCCTATTACCTGGAACGGGTCGGCCTCGGCGATTCCATGGACAAGAAGGCCGCGGACCTGTCCAACGGCATGAGGCAGCGGGTCGGCATCGCGCGGGCCTTCGCGCTGAGCCCCAAGCTGCTGCTGCTCGACGAGCCCTTCGGCATGCTGGACTCGCTCACCCGCTGGGAACTGCAGGAGGTGCTGATGGAGGTCTGGGCGCGCACCCAGGTCACCGCCATCTGCGTCACCCATGACGTGGACGAGGCCATCCTGATGGCCGACCGGGTGGTGATGATGACCAACGGCCCCAATGCCCGCATCGGCAAGGTGCTGCATGTGGACATCCCGCGTCCGCGCTCGCGCCGCGCCCTGCTCGAGCACCCCCGCTACTACGAGTATCGCGCCGAGGTGCTGGATTTCCTGGACGAGTACGAAACCGGCGCCCATTCTAAGGCCTCCTGATCTGCATAGAAAATAACCAGCACTATTGTCTCTGTTCTAAATTTAGGCACATCGACCCGGACATTCGCCGAAATCCCTGACAGACCGCCATTCCGGCCCTGGCACGGGACATGCAAGTGAAAGGGCGAGTTTGGTACCGGGCGGCAAACGGCCTCAATGGCGAGGTGACCGCCGCCCGGAACAAAGCCCGCGGGCCGCGACGAAGCGGCCGGCCGGGTGACGGAACAAAGGCGTTCCACGGAATTCGGCGCGGCCCCGGACGGGGCCCGGCGCCGGGCATTCCGCGGAACGCCTTTTTTGTTTGGCCGAGGGACCCAAGAGATGAGAGTGGAAAAGACCCGCCTGAAGCTCGGTATCGTGCCGCTGATCGACGCGGCCCCCCTGGTGGTGGCCAAGGAGCGCGGCTTCTTCGCCGAGATGGGCCTGGACGTCGAGCTGTCGCGCGAGGCCTCGTGGGCCTCCATCCGCGACAAGGTGGCGGTGGGCGCCCTGGACGGCGCCCAGATGCTGGCCCCCATGCCCCTGGCCATGAGCCTGGGGCTGTCGCCGCTGAAGCTGCCCATGGCCGCCGGCATGGCGCTCAGCCTGGGCGGCAACACCATCACCATCGGCAACGCGCTGTGGGAGCGCATGGAACAGGCCGATCCCGAATCCATGGCCGTCCGGCCGGTCTCGGCCCGCGCCCTGAAGCGGGTCATCGAGGCCGACAAGGCCTGCGGCCGCCCGCCCATGACCTTCGCCACCGTCTATCCCTATTCCCCCCACGCCGCCGAGTTGCGCCTGTGGATGGAGGCCGCCGGCATCGATACCCGGACGGACGTCCTCCTCACCGTGGTGCCGCCGTCCCAGATGATCTCGTTCCTGTCGGCGGGCAACATCGTCGGCTATGCGGTGGGCGAGCCCTGGGGCAGCCTGGCGGTGCGCATGAGCCTGGGCCGCACCGCCGCCGCCAGCGCCGACATCTTCGCCGGCCGGCTGGAAAAGGTCTTCGCCGTGACGCAGGCGTGGGCCGAAACCTATCCCGAGACCCATCTGGCGGTACTGCGGGCGTTGATCTCCGCCGCCATCTGGTGCGACGGCAACCGTTCGGAACTGGCCGGGCTGCTGGCCCAGCCGCAATACGTCAACGCCCCGGTCGAGGCGCTGCTGGCGCCGCTGCTGGGCGAGAACGGACTGCCCGGGGATTTGCTGGTCTTCCACGCCCATGCCGCCAACTTCCCCTGGCGCTCCCAGGCCATGTGGTACCTGGAGATGATGAAGCGCTGGGACATGGCGCCGGCCGCCCTGGATACGCGGGCCGCCGCCGAGGCCGTGTTCCGCCCCGACCTCTACCGGGTGGCCGCCCTGGCGCTGGGCCTCGGCGTCCCGCTGACCGACTACAAGACCGAGGGCACCCATGCCGCCCCCTGGACCCTGCTGAAGGCCACGGGGCCCATGGAGATGGGGCCGGACCTGCTGCTGGGCGGCCTGACCTTCGACCCCTTCACCTCCCGCGTTACCGCCTTGCCCCCGACGGCCAGAACCGAATCAGGAGACCTCACATGAACGCTGTTCCCCGTCAGAAGCTGGTGGTCATCGGCAACGGCATGGCCGGCATGCGCACCGTCGAGGAGCTGCTGGCCATCGCCCCGGCCCGCTACGACATCACGGTGTTCGGCGCCGAGCCCCACCCCAATTACAACCGCATCATGCTGTCCTCGGTGCTGGCCGGCGAGAAGCAGGTGGACGACATCGTCATCAACCCGCGCGCCTGGTACGCCGACAACGGCATCACCCTTCACACCGGCGACCCGGTGGTCGGCATCGACCGCGCGGCCAAGACCGTCACCTCGGCCAACGGCGTGGTGGTCCCCTATGACAAGCTGCTGCTGGCCACCGGCTCCAAGCCGCTGATGCCGCCGCTGCCAGGCCTGGAGCTGCCCGGCGTGGTCGCCTTCCGCGACATCGCCGACGTGGAGAAGATGCTGGACGCCGCCGAGGCCAAGCAGCGCGCCGTGGTGATCGGCGGCGGCCTGCTGGGCCTGGAGGCCGCCTGGGGCCTGAAGCGGCGCGGCATGCCCGTCGCCCTGGTCCACCTGATGCCCACCCTGATGGAGCGCCAGTTGGACGTGGAGGCCGGCGGCCTGCTGCAGAAGGACCTGACCGAGCGCGGCCTGCACTTCTTCACCTCGGGCCAGACCGAGGAGATCATGGGCGTCGAGGACGGCCGCGCCCAGGGCGTCAAGCTGACCGACGGCCGCGAGATTCCCGCCGATCTGGTGGTCGTCGCCATCGGCATCCGTCCCAACGTCGACCTAGCCAAGGCCTCGGGCCTCGACATCAACCGCGGCATCGCGGTGGGCGACGACATGGCCACCTCGGACCCGGCCATCTATTCGGTGGGCGAATGCGTCGAGCATCGCGGCCAGATCTTCGGCCTAGTGGCGCCCATCTGGGAGCAGGCCAAGGTCTGCGCCTCGCGCCTCGCCGGCCGCGACGACGCCCATTACGAGACCCCGCCGCTGTCCACCCGCCTCAAGATCACCGGCATCGACGTGTTCTCGGCGGGACAGCTGGCGGCCCAGGACGAGGCCGACGAGGAACTGGTCTACCGCGACAGCGCCAGGGGCATCTACAAGAAGCTGGTGCTGCGCGCCGACAAGGTGGTGGGCGCCGTGATGTACGGCGACGTGGCCGACGGCTCCTGGTACTTCCAGCTGATTCGGGAAAAGGCCGACGTGGCCGCCATCCGCGACCGCATGATCTTCGGTCAGGCCTATGCCGACGCCACCTGCAAGGGCCATGCGGGCGGCGTCGACGTCGCCGCCATGAGCGACGATGCCCAGGTCTGCGGCTGCAACGGCGTCAGCAAGGGCGCCATCGTCAGGGCCATCACCGGGAAGGGCCTCACCTCGCTGGACGAGGTCAAGGCCCACACCAAGGCCTCGGCCTCCTGCGGCCAGTGCGCCTCGGTGGTCCAGGCCATCCTGACCCATGTCACCGGCGAGGTGGTGGAGGCCAAGGCCGCCGGCATGTGCGGCTGCACCGACCTCTCCCACGACGAGGTGCGCAAGGAAATCCTCCATCAGGGTCTCAAGACCCAGGACGCGGTGCGTTCGGCCCTGGGCTGGCGCCATGCCGATGGCTGCGCCAAATGCCGCCCGGCCCTGAACTACTACCTGCTGTGCGCCTGGCCGGCGGAATACGTCGACGATTACCAGAGCCGCTTCATCAACGAGCGCGTCCACGCCAACATCCAGAAGGACGGCACCTATTCGGTGGTGCCGCGCATGTGGGGCGGCCTGACCACCCCCGATGAGCTGCGCGCCATCGCCGACGTGGCCGACAAGTACGAGATCCCCACCGTCAAGGTCACCGGCGGCCAGCGCATCGACCTGCTGGGCGTCAAGAAAGAGGACCTGCCCGGCGTGTGGGCCGACCTGGGCAAGGCCGGGCTGATCTCGGGCCACGCCTATTCCAAGGGCCTGCGCACCGTCAAGACCTGCGTCGGCTCGGAATGGTGCCGCTTCGGCACCCAGGACTCCACCGGCCTCGGCGTCAAGCTGGAGAAGCTGATGTGGGGCTCGTGGACGCCGCACAAGGTCAAGCTGGCGGTGTCGGGCTGCCCGCGCAACTGCGCCGAGGCCACCATCAAGGATATCGGCGTGGTCTGCGTCGAGGCCGGCTACGACATCTCGGTGGGCGGCAACGGCGGCATCGAACTGCGCGGCACCGACCATCTGGTGCGCGTCGCCACGGAAGGAGAGGTGCTCGAATATGCCGGCGCCTTCATGCAGATCTACCGCGAGGAGGCCCGCTACCTGGAGCGCACCGCGCCATGGGTCGAACGGGTCGGCATGGACTATGTCAAGAAGCGGGTGGTCGAGGATGCCGAAGGCCGTCGCGCCGCCTTCGCCCGCTTCGTCTTCTCGCAGGAATACGCGCAGATCGACCCCTGGGCCGAGCGGGCCTCGGGGCGGGTCGATGCGCACGAATTCAAAACCCTGGCCGAGGTGGGCTGAACCATGCAGGACTGGATCAAGATCGGACGGGTCGAGGACATCCCCAGGCTGGGCGCCCGCACCGTCCACACGACCAAGGGCGATATCGCGGTGTTCCGTACCTCGGGCGACGATATCTTCGCCCTGTTCAACCGCTGTCCCCACAAGGGCGGGCCGCTGTCCGAGGGCATCGTCACCGGCAAGGTGGTGGTCTGCCCGCTGCATTCATGGACCATCGACCTGGAGACCGGCGAGGCCACCGCCCCCGACGAGGGCTGCACCCGCCCGGTGGAGTCCAGGGTGGCCGACGGGCAGGTCTGGCTGAAGCTGGAATGCGCGAAAAAGGTGGCCCATGGCTGAGGCCGGGCAGGGGGCAAAAGCGAGGAGAGCATCATGATCGACACCGCGATCCGCACCACCTGTCCCTATTGCGGCGTCGGCTGCGGCGTCATCGCCGAACGTGATGACGCGTCCGGGGCATGGGCGGTGCGTGGCGATCCCGGCCATCCCGCCAATTTCGGCCGGCTGTGCGTCAAGGGCGCCGCCCTGGCCGAGACCATCGGCCTCGACGGCCGTCTGCTCCACCCGATGATCGGCGGCGCGGCGGCGGGCTGGGAGACGGCGCTGGATCTGGTGGCGGAAAAGTTCTCCGCCGTCATCGCCGAGCACGGCCCGGATTCGGTGGCCTTCTACGTCTCCGGCCAGTTGCTGACCGAGGATTACTACGCCGCCAACAAGCTGATGAAGGGGTTCATCGGCTCGGCCAACATCGACACCAATTCCCGGCTGTGCATGTCGTCCACCGTGGCCGGCCATGTGCGGGCCTTCGGCTCCGACACCGTCCCCGGCTGCTACGAGGACCTGGACCTGGCCGACCTGGTGGTCCTGGTCGGCTCCAACACCGCCTGGTGCCATCCGGTGGCCTTTCAGCGCATCCTGGCCGCCAAGACAAGGCGGCCCGACATGCGCATCGTGGTCATCGATCCGCGCCGCACCGCCACCGCCGAATGCGCCGACCTGCATCTGGCCATCCGTCCCGGCTCCGACGCCATCCTGTTCAACGGCCTGCTCGCCCATCTCAAGGGCGAGGAGACCGACCTGGACGTGGGCGTGCCCCTGGAGCAGATCGTCAGCTTCTTCTCGTGGTTCGCCGACACCGAGAAGACCGTCACCGTATGGTCCCAGGGCATCAACCAGTCGTCGTCCGGCACCGACAAGGTGGATGCCATCATCAACTGCCACCTCCTGACGGGGCGCATCGGGCGGCCCGGCATGGGGCCGTTCTCGCTGACCGGCCAGCCCAACGCCATGGGCGGGCGCGAGGTGGGGGGGCTGGCCAACATGCTGGCCGCCCATATGGGCTTCGACGAGGCCAATGTGGAACGGGTGGGCCGTTTCTGGAACGCGCCGCGCATGGCCGCCAAGCCCGGCCTCAAGGCGGTAGACCTGTTCAAGGCGGTCAAGGACGGCAGGATCAAGGCGCTGTGGGTGATGGCCACCAATCCGGCGGTCAGCCTGCCCGAGGCCGACGAGGTCCGCGCCGCCATGGCGGCCTGCCCCTTCGTGGTGATCTCCGAATGCGAGGCCGACACCGATTCGGCCCAGTTCGCCCATGTGCGCCTGCCGGCCCTGGCCTGGGGCGAGAAGGTGGGCACCGTCACCAATTCCGAGCGCCGCATCTCGCGCCAGCGCCCCTTCCTGCCCGCCCCGGGCGAGGCCAGGGGCGATTGGTGGATCATCGCCCAGGTGGCCGGGCGCATGGGGTTCGGCGAGGCCTTCGCTTGGACCGGCGCCGGGGAAATCTTCGACGAGTTCTGCCGCCTGACCGCCTTCGAGAACGATGGCGCCCGCGATCTGGACCTTGCCGGTCTGGTCGGCGGCGATTACGAGAGCCTCGAGCCCATCCAGTGGCCGGTGAAGGCCCCGGGGCAGGGCACGGCGCGGCTGTTCGCCGACGGCCGTTTCTACCACCCCGACGGCCGGTCCCGGATGCTCGACATCGAGCCGCGTCCGCCGGCCCGGTTGCCCGACGAGGCCTTTCCCCTGATCCTCAACACCGGGCGCATGCGCGACCAGTGGCACACCATGACGCGCACCGGCCGCTCGGCTCGTCTGGCCGCCCATGCCCCCGAACCGCTGCTGTCCGTCCACCCCAGGGACGCGCTGCGTTTCGGCCTCGCCGATGGCGGCCTGGCCCGGGTATCGGGCCGCCGGGCCGCGGTAGTGCTGCGCGTCGCCCTGGACAGCGGTCAGCGCCCGGGCGAGGTCTTCGCCCCCATCCACTGGAACGACCGCACCGCCTCCGGCGCGGTGGTCGGCAGCCTGATCGACGCCGCCACCGATCCGGTCTCGGGCCAGCCGGAGCTGAAGCAGGCGCCGGTGATGGTCGCGCCCCTGGCCGCCGCCTGGCACGGCGTGCTGCTCAGCCGCAACCCGGTGGAACTGCCGCGCTCGCTCTATTGGGCCAAGGCGGCGGGCCACGCCCATTCCATCTGGCGGCTGGCGGGCGAGGCCGGCGAGGACTGGCCCGCCACCGCCAAGCAATGGCTGGGAACGGATGGCGAGTGGATCGAGTTCCTCGACCCCAATCGCGGCCATTACCGCGGCGCCCGGCTGGTGGACGGCCGCCTGGATTCGGTGCTGTTCGTCTTTCCCTGGGCCACCGATTTCTCGCCCGACTGGGTGGCTGCCGCCTTCGGCCGCGCCGCCATCGAGGGCGGCGAGCGCGCCACCCTGGTGGCCGGCGCTCCGCCCGGCGGCGACCGGGGCCGCGACAAGACGGTCTGCGCCTGCTTCAACGTCGGCCTCGCGACCATCCGCGCCGCCATCCGCGACCATCGCCTGTCCAGCGCCGCCGAGGTGGGGGCCGATGCTGAAGGCCGGGACCAATTGCGGCTCGTGCGTGCCGGAAATTCGGGCGATCCTGGCCGAGGCGGCGCCGAAGGTGGCTTAGAACCGGTTACGCCGTGGCCGTCGCCGGGGGCGACAGCGGCAGGCTGACGGTGACGGTGGTGCCGCGCCCGGGAATGCTGGCGATGGCGATGGAGCCGCCGTGCATTTCCGCCAGGCGCTTGGACAGGGGCAATCCCAGGCCGGTTCCGGTTTCCGTCGAGGTCAGGCGGGACGGGTTCTGCCCGAACGGGGTCAGCGCCACGGCGATTTCCTCGGGCGTCATGCCGATGCCGGTATCGTTGACCGTGAGGGACAACTGATGGGCATCGCTTTCCACCTCGACGATGACCCGGCCGCCCTCGGGGGTGAACTTGACGGCGTTGGACAGCAGGTTGAGCAGAATCTGGCGCAGGCGGCGCGAATCGACGACGGCTTCCAGGTCCTGGTTCAGTCCGGTGGTGGCCAGCGCGATGGTCTTGATCCCGGCCGGTCCCCTGATCAGCTCGACGCATTCCTCGACCAGGGGGGCGATGCGGGTGGGGGCGGGCTCGACCTCGACGCTGCCGGCCTCGATCTTGGACAGGTCGAGAATGTCGTTGATCAGTGCCAGCAGGTGACGCCCGGACGACTGGACATGGCCGAGATAGTCGTGGCAGCGCGTCTGGCAGGAATGACCGGGAATCCCGGTCATCAGCGCGTCCGAGAAGCCGATGATGGCGTTGAGCGGGGTGCGCAGCTCGTGGCTCATATTGGCCAGGAAGGCCGATTTGGCACGGTTGGCCGCATCGGCGGCCAGGCGGGATTGCGCCAGTTCGCCCAGGGTGCGGTGCATCCGGTCCAGTTGCCGGACCAGCAGCAGGGCCAGGGTGCCGGTGACCAGGCCGACCAGGACGGCCACCACCGCCAGCAGCACGCTGTGCCGGCGCCAGTCGGCCAGCAGGATGTCCTGTTGATTGGTGGCCACGGCGATCACCGGGTGGCTGGTCGCCTTGTGAAAGGCATAGAGCCGCTTGCGCCCGTCCAGGGGCGAGACGATCTCCCCGTTGCCGTTGGCCTCGGTCCTGGTCCGCTCGAAGGCGGGCAGGCCGGCCAGGGATTTACCGACATAGCGGTCATGGTCGGGCGTCCGCGCCAGGATGGTGCCGTCCGGCGTGACCAGCAGGGCGGAATCCGAGGCGTTGCGGGCGGCAGCCGTGAGGATCGACGCCAGTTGCTCCAGGTTGATGGTGGCGGCGGCCACGCCGGCGAAGCTGCCGTCCGGCGTCTCGATCCGCCGGCTCAGCACCATGATCCAGCGGTTGTCGTTGCGGCTCTGGATCAGGCCGCTGACATGGAGGGCTTTGGGCGAACCGTCGCGGTGATGGCGGAAATAGGGGCGGTCGGACAGGTCCACCGGCTTGTAGGGATCGGGCAGGTTGGTGGCCACCCGGGACATGCCGTCCGGGCCGATGACCAGCAGGGCGCGGGCGGCGGGGGCTTCGGCCAGCTGCCGCCGCAGGAAGGACAGCAGGCCGGCCCCCTGTCCCTGCAGCGCCGCCACCTCGGCGGTGCCGAGCAGCACCTTGTCGATGGCGATGAAGTTCGAGGCCGCCGCTTCGGCCAGCAGGTGTGAGGTGTGGCGCAGGTTGGTGTCGGCGTCGAACAACGCCTCGTTGCGCGTCACCATGATCCAGAAAACGGTTCCGCCCACCAGCATGGCCATGACGGCCCCGGCCAGTGTTACTATCAATAAGCGAATTCCGTGCGGGGCCGGGCGGCTGGGATCGGGAAAGGGGGTCGGCTGGGTGGCCGCGGGGTGCACTGTGCCGAGCTCCGTCACTCTACGTATTTCGGCGAGTTTAGCGCATCAGGGTGCTGCGAGGGAAATGGCGAAAGGGTGGGACGCCGGGATTAAATCTTCAGCCTTCGATCAAGGGCTGTCGATCAGGGCCAGCAACGGAACCCATTCGGCGGCGTAGGCGCGGGCGCGGCGGTCGCCGGCCTCCAGCACCGACGAGCCGGCGGCGGCGGCGGCGGTGTAGATCTGGCTGTCGCGCAGGCGCGCCACCACGGGAAAACCCAGCCCGCCGAAGAAGCCGTCCAGGTGCTCGCTGGCCTTGGTCCCCGGCCGCAGGCGGTTGCCCACCACCGCCACCACCCGCTTGTTCTTGCGCACCGCCTTGACCTTGGCGAGGCGCTCGAGGAAATGGGCGGTGGCGTCCTCGTCGAAGGCGCCGGGCAGCACCGGCACCACCACCACGTCCGAGATGGCGATCAGGTCTTCGACATCCTTGTGGTGCATGGCGGCGGGGGCGTCGATCACCAGGCGGTCCAGGCCCTTGGGCGGCGAGCCGACGTCCTTGGCCCAGTCCAGGCCGGTGATGGGCGGCAGGGCGGCAGGGCGGCGGCGCAGCCAGTTGAGGCTGGAGCGCTGGCGGTCGCAGTCGCCGATGGCGGTGACCAGCCCTTGGCCGGCGAAGGCGGCGGCGATATGGGTGGCCAGCGTGGTCTTGCCGCAGCCGCCCTTGATGTTTCCCACCAGCACCGTCCGCATGATCCGCCTTTCCTCCGCCGTGCCGGGGAACGGTATCACAAAGGCAGCCGCACGCGCGCCCGCAATCCGCCCAGCGGCGAGTCCTCCAGCAGCACGTCGCCGCCATGGGTGCGCACGATGTCGCGGGCGATGGTCAGCCCCAGCCCGACGCCGCCGGTTCCGGGATTGCGCGAGACTTCCAGACGGGTGAAGGCCTTGAACACCTCTTCGCGCCGGTCGGGGGGGATGCCGGGGCCGTCGTCGTCGATCAGCACCTCGGCGGCGTTCTGGCGGCAGCCCACCCGGACCCAGACGTGGCCGGCGTAGCGGATGGCGTTGCCGATCAGGTTGCCGAGCGCGCGGGCCAGGGAATCGGGGCGCAGCGGCATGACGATCTCGCCCTCGTGGTGCAGGTCGATGACGGCGCCCTGGCGGCGGAAGCGGGCGACCACCTCGTCGACCAGGGCGGGCAGGTCGACCGCTTCGGGCTGTTCGCTGCCCTCGCCGCGGGCGAAGGCCAGATAGCCCTCGACCATGCGCTCCATCTCGGCGACATCCTCGTCCAGTTCGGCGCGCCCCTCCACGTCGCCCATGATGGCCAACTGCAGCTTCATGCGGGTCAGCGGCGTACGCAGGTCGTGGGACACGCCGGCCAGCATCTCGGTGCGCTGCTGGATCTGGCGCTGGATGCGGCTTCGCATCAGGTTGAAGGCCTGGGCGGCCTGGCGGACCTCCCGTGCTCCCTCGGGCTTGAAATCGGCCACGTCCTGGCCCTTGCCGAAGCGGTCGGCGGCCAGCGCCAGCTTGCGCACGCTGCGCACCTGGTTGCGCATGAACACGGTGGCGATGCCGAACAGCAGCATGGCGGTGCCGATCATCCACAGGATGAAGACGTAGGTGGTGGAGCTGAACAGCCGCTTCTTGGGGGCGAAGACCTCCAGCATGCCATCGGACAACTGGACGCGGATCACCACCTCGCGTTCCAGGCTTTCGGTGTCGATGCGGTAGGGGCGCTGCACCCGTTCGTCCATGGCCTCGGCCAGGGCGCGGTCCAGCAGGCCCGAGGCAGCGTCGCGCGGCTGGTTGGGCAGGATGGCCCCGGGCAGGAAGCGGGTGTCCAGTTCCATCCGGTTGGCGGCGATGGACAAGATGATGGTGCGCTCGTCCTCGCCGGGGAAGGCGCGCATGGATTCGATGATCGAGCCGATGTCGCCGGCCAGTCCCTTGGCCAGGCGCTTGGCGACGGTCTCCCAGTGGCTGCCGTAGAAGACGTAGGCCGATACCAGTTGCAGCACCACCAGCGGCATGACGATGATCAGCAGCGACCGCCCCAGCAGGCCCTGGGGGGCCAGACGTTTCAGCCAGGAGCCGATCTGGGTCATCGTTGCAGGGTCCTCACGTCCCGGACTCCCCGGTCAATCGGGACGCAGCATGTAGCCCATGCCGCGCACCGTCTGAAGATAGCGCGGCATCTTGGGGTCGTCCTCGATCTTCTTGCGCAGCCGCGTCACCTGGACGTCGACGGTGCGTGGATTGGCGGAATTGCCGGTGCGCACCGCCAGATCGTCGCGCGACACCCCCTGGCCGGCCGCCTCGGCCAGGATGGACAGCAGGTCGCGCTCGGCCTGGGTCAGGTGGGCCGGCTGGCCGTCCTGGCGCAGCTCGGCGCGGTCCATGTCCCAGACGAAGGCGCCCAGCCGCAGCTCGCGGGTCGGTTCCGGCTCATCGCGGGGGCTGCGGCGCAGGATGGAGGCCACCCGCAGCAGCAATTCGCGCGGCTCGAACGGCTTGGACAGGTAGTCGTCGGCCCCGGATTCCAGCCCCTTGATGCGGTCGTCCACCTCGCCGCGCGCCGTCAGCAGCAGGATGGGCAGGCTCTTGCCCTCGGCCCGGAGCGCGCGGGTCAGCGCCATGCCGTCCTCGCCCGGCATCATCACGTCCAGCACCATCAGATCGAAGGCCAGGCCGGCCATGCACTGGCGCGCCTCGGCGGCATCGGCGGCGGTGGCCACCAGGTAGCCGTTGTCGGAAAGATACTTGCGCAACAGTTCGCGCAGGCGCCGGTCGTCGTCCACCACCAGGATGTGGGCGTCGTCCATGGCTCAGCCCCCCCGGCGCGGCCCGGCGGCGCGGGTGGGGAAGCGGCCGCGGTCGGCCTCGTCCACCAGACCCAGCATCACCTTGCGGAAGCCTTCCACCGCCTCGGCCCCGGCCTCGCGGTAGGTACGGGCGATGCGGGCCCGCTGGCGCTCGGTCAGCAGCCGCTCGAGCTCGACGCCCTTCTCGGTCAGTTCCAGCAGGCGCTGGCGACGGTCGCGGAGTCCCGGCCGCTGGGTGATGAACTTCTCGGTCACCAACTGGCCCAGGACGCGCGACAGGCTCTGCTTGGTGATGCGCAGGATGTCCAGCAGGTCGCTGACCGTAATGCCGGGATGGCGGCCGACGAAATAGATGACGCGGTGGTGGGCGCGGCCGAAGCCGTATTCCCCCAGGATGGCGTCGGGCTCGGCCGTGAAGTCGCGATAGGCGAAGAACAGCAGCTCGATCCCCTGGCGCAGTTCCTCCTCGCGCAGGAACAGCGGGTTGATGCCGGTCTTGATGTCGCTCATGGCGTGGTTAAGTCAGTCATGTTGACATATATGGCCTATAAATGTTACGCCATGCAAGAGAGTTTGGTAATTTTCCAACGTCTCACGCCCTTGCCACCTTACTTTTGGCCCACCCCCTGATTTTGGAACGGAACGACCATGTCAGTCCTCCCCTTCGATGACCGCGACGGCTTTCTCTGGCTCGACGGCAAGCTGGTTCCCTGGCGCGACGCCAAGATTCACGTGCTGACCCACGGCCTGCATTACGGGTCCTGCGTGTTCGAGGGCGAGCGGGTGTATGGCGGCAAGGTGTTCAAGCTGCGCGAACATTCCCAGCGCCTGATAGAATCGGGCCGTATCCTGGGTTTCGAGGTGCCGTGGACCGCCGAGGAGATCGACGAGGCCACCATGGCCACCGTCAAGGCCAACAACATCGTCGACGGCTATGTCCGCCCGGTGGCGTGGCGCGGTTCCGAGATGATGGGCGTCGCCGCCCAGGCCACCACCATCCGCTTCGCGGTGGCCACCTGGACGTGGCCCAGCTACTGGAGCCCCGAGGCCCGCATGAAGGGCATCCGCCTCAACGTCTCCACCTGGAAGCGCCCCCATCCCGAGACGGCGCCGACCGCGTCCAAGGCGGCCGGCCTGTACATGATCTGCACCATGAGCAAGCACAAGGCCGAGGGTGACGGGTACGAGGATTCCCTTATGCTCGACTGGCGTGGCCAAGTCGCCGAGGCCACCGGCGCCAATATCTTCTTCGTGTTCGGCAATGAACTGCACACCCCAACGCCCGATTGCTTCCTGAACGGCATCACCCGTCAGACGGTGATCGCCCTGGCCAAGGCGCGGGGCATCACGGTGGTGGAACGGGCCATTTTCCCCGAGGACATGGTCAAGGCGTCGGAATGCTTCCTTACCGGCACCGCCGCCGAGGTGACCCCGGTGCGCGAGATCGGCACCTATACCTTCACTCCCGGCGATATTACCCGTCAACTGATCACGGATTATGACGCCCTGGTGCGGGCCTGAATAATATTCGGTCGCAACGCCCGCCATTTTCCTGGGGCCGGCCATTTTCCTGAGGAACGTCAAATCCCGGTATTTTCATTTCCGGGCTTTCGTAATACGCTCCGCTTGGGAAATCGGATGGGCGTTGCGACCGGGTCGGGCCGGCCGCGTTAGAACGGATGGGAGTCTCCGTGTCGCACGCGTGGCAGAATTTGCGGCTGTCCAGCCGTTTCATGCTGATCGTCGGGGCCGGCGTCGTGATCTTGATCGCCGGTGTCGTCCTCACCATCGCCCGGTTCGAGCGCGCCGAAATGGAGCGCCAGCTGCAGCAGCTCTCGGCCAACGAGATGACCTCGCTGCACGCCCTGATCCAGAACGTCATGGCCAAGCGGCCCGACGACGGCGACAACATCGGCATCGCCGTCTTCAACAACTGGTTCGATTCGCGCAACATCCACTATCCCGGCAAGGTGTGGAGCGCCTGGGGGCCCAAGGTGGCCGCCCACATGAAGGAGGTCGAGCCCGAAAAGCCGGCCAAGCTGCCCAAGGATGGCGTGGACCGCGAGGCTTTCGAGACCAAGGCGGCGGTCGGACGGTTCGAGGACGGCTTCTACCGCTATTCCCTGCCCATCGTGCTGGGCGTCACCGAAGGCGCCAAGGACGAGGTCTGCCACGCCTGTCACGGCGGCATGGGGATGAACGACGGCGACGTCATCGCCGTTCTGTCCTCGTCGCTGTCCACCGCCGAATCCGAGGCCCGGCTGAACCAGGTGCTGACCTGGCTGGTGGTGGGCGGCGTCATCGCCACCGTGCTGGCGGTGTTCGGCGTGCGCACCATCCTGAAGCGGATCATCGCCGATCCCATCGAGGACATGACCGTGCGCATGGACCAGTTGGCGCGAGGCGACGTCTCGGTGGACGTGCCGGCCCTCGGCCGCCGGGACGAGGTGGGCGACATCGCCCGCGCCGTCCAGGTGTTCAAGGACAACACCATCGCCAAGCAGAAGATGGAGGTGGAGGCCCAGGCCGCCGCCGCCGCGCGCGAGGAGCGCATGCACCGGCTGGAAGGCCTGATCGCCGCCTTCGACAAGGCGGTGACGGCGGTGCTGGATTCGGTGGCCGCCTCGGCGCAGCAGATGATCCAGACGGCGCGCAGCATGGTGAACTCGGCCGACCAGGCGCTGGAGAAGGCCAATACCGCCGCCCATCAGGCCAACGAGGCCAACCAGAACGTCAGCACCGTGGCCGCCGCCGCCGAGGAGCTGTCGTCGTCCATCAGCGAGATCGCCCAGCAGGTCGGCATGTCCAACCAGGTGGCGGTTTCCGCCACCAAGGAGGCCGATTCGGTCAATACCCGCGTCCAGGGTCTGGCCGGCGCCGCCGACAAGATCGGCGAGATCGTCGAGATGATCACCGGTATCGCCGAACAGACCAACCTGCTGGCGCTCAACGCCACCGTCGAGGCGGCGCGGGCCGGCGAGGCGGGCAAGGGCTTCAACGTGGTGGCCTCCGAGGTCAAGAATCTGGCCCGCCAGACGGTAGGCGCCACCGAGGATATCGCATCGCAGGTCAACACCATCCAGCAGGAAACCGACAAGACGGTGCGCGCCATCCGCGGCATCAACACCACCATCTCCTCCATGGACGGCATCACCACCGCCATCGCCTCGGCCATCGAGGAGCAGGGCGCCGCCACCCAGGAGATCGCCCGCAACATCGACCACGCCGCCTCGGGCACCCGGTTCGTCTACGACAACATCAACGCGGTGACGCAGACCATCCACGAGACCGACCAGGCGGCCAAGGACGTGCTGGGGGCGGTGGAGACCCTGCAGCGCCAGGCCATGACGCTGCGCGCCGAGGTTGACCGCTTCCTGAGCGGCATCCGCGAGGCGTGACCTGGACGCAAGGCTGGGAGGCGGTGTTTCCGCCTTCCATTCCGGGGCGTTTCCAGGTAACTCTTTGGGCGTCATCCAGGGGGTACTAATGAGCCTGCCCAAGACCGTGCTGGACTGCCCGCATTGCCAGCAGAGCAGCGACCACCGCGTCCATTCCTACGGAGACGGCACCGCCATCGTCTGGTGCGGCTCGTGCCACAATCCGCGTGAACTGCTGATGGCCCAACTGCGCCGCATGGCCCGCCGCGACGGACGGGCTTCGGTCATCGCCGCGGAATAGGCGCCGTCACAGCGGCGGCGGGGCATCCTCGTCGAGGATGCCGACCCCCTTTTCCTCCACCACTGCGATGCAGGCCCGGACCACCGCCGGGTCGTAGCGGCTGCCGGAATGGTCGCGCAATTCCTGGATGGCCACGTCGAGGCCCAGGGCCGGCCGGTAGGGGCGGTGGGAACTGATGGCCTCCAGCACGTCGGCTACCGCGATGATCCGCGATTCCAGGATGATCTCGTCACCCTTCAGCCCCAGGGGATAGCCGCTGCCGTCCAGCCGCTCGTGGTGCTGGCGGATCATGTCGGCCACCGGCCAGGGGAATTCGATGTCCTTCATGATCTCCCAGCCCATCTGGGGATGCATGCGGATTACCTTGTGCACCTCGGCCGACAGCTTGCCGGGGCGCGAGAGGAACTCGGCGGGGATGTGGATCTTGCCGATGTCGTGCAGCAGCCCGCCAGTGCGCAGCCCCTCCACCGTGGCGTCGGACAGGCCCATCTGCCGCCCGATGGCGGTGGACAATTGCGCCACCCGGCGCTGGTGGCCGGTGGTGTAGGGGTCGCGCATCTCCAGCGTCAGCGACAGCGAGCGGACGGTCTGGAGCAGCACCCGCTTCAGGCGTTCGGCGGTGGCGCGGCGCTCTTCCTCCACCGCCTTGCGCTCGATGGCGTAGAGGATGGTGCGGCGGATCAGGTTGCCGTCGCCCTGGCCCTTGACCAGATAGTCCTGGCAGCCGTGCTGCAGGGCCAGCAGGCCCATGGATTCGTCGTCCAGCCCGGTGCAGATGACGATGGGCAGGGCCGGCGCGGCGGCGCGGAACCGCTCCACCGTCTCAATGCCGTGGGCGTCGGGAAGGGAAAGGTCGAGCAGGACGGCATCGGGGGGCTCGGCCCCGGCCCCGGCGATGGCCTCGCCCAGGGTGGCGGCCCGGCGGCAGTTGAAGCCGCCGACCTCGCTCAGCAGCAATTCGATCAGGCGGGCGTCGGCGGGATTGTCCTCCACCACCAGGAGGTCCACTTCCCTCGATCGCATGTCGGTCATTTCCAGATCCCGCTTCAGATGCATCGAGGTGTCCTCCGTCCCACCGGACGCCGCCCGAGCCGAGGTCCGAAGCGCTTCCACCATTGAGACATAACGCGGCGATGATGTTAAGGGGCCTGGGAGCGTGCCAGGCTTGCCGTTTATGCGCTTCGGATGGGGCGGTATGGCGGAGTGGGGATGATTTGACAATGATCAAGGTTCTGAAAAATATAGGTATTTCCCGCATGAACCAATGATGGAATCGACGTCGTCCCGGACGAAAGTCTTTAAAAAACGATGAATCTAGGCCTAATGTAATAGCTGTGTCTTATGCGAGTGGGCCACGGCCTTTCGGATGTGTGGAGGGGGTTGTGGCGGTGAGTGACGGAGGTCTTCCATGGGTGGATTGAAACTGGGAATCGGGGCCAAGATCTGGGCGCTGGTGGCTTTGTTGGTTGTCGGCCTGGGGTTGCTGACCGCCCAGAGCCTGTCCTCGGCCCGCGACACCCTGATGGAGGACCGGCGCCAGGCTCTGCGGCAGCTGGTGGAGACCGCCGCCAGCGCGGTGGGCATGTTCCAGCAGCGGGCGGCCAAGGGCGAAATGACCGAGGAGGCGGCGAAGGCGGCCGCCCTCGACGTGCTGCGGGCCTTCCGCTACGGCAACAACGACTATTTCGTGGTGACCGACCCCAACGTCGTGACCATCATGCATCCGCTGCGGCCCGACCTGAACGGCAAGGACATGTCCCAGGTCAAGGACGCCAACGGCGTGTATTTCGCCCGGCAGCAGGTGGAGGAATCCAAGCAGTTCGGCCACTCGTACGTGGCCTATGTCTTTCCCCGCGTCAAGGACGGGCCGCCGCTGCCGAAGCTGGCCTATGCCCAGATGTTCAAGCCCTGGGGCTGGACCCTGCTCTCGGGCGTCTATATCGACGACATCGACGAGCAGTTCCGGGCCAAGGCCATCGAACTGGGGCTGAAGGCCCTGGGGCTGGGTCTGCTGGCCGGCCTGGTGGCGATCCTGATCGCCCGCTCCATCACCGGGCCGCTGGGCCGCCTGGTGACCCGCATGCGGGCCCTGGCCGACGGCGACATCACCCACGCGGTCCAGGGGACCGAGCGCCAGGACGAGATGGGCGCCCTGGCCCGCGCCATGGAGGTGTTCCGGGGCAGCGCCATCGAGAACCGCCGCCTGCTCGACGAACAGGAACAGCTGAAGCAGGCCGCCGCCCGGGAGCGCAACCGGGCGCTGCAGGACATGGCCGAGGGGCTGGAACGCCGGGTCAAGTCGGCGGTGGACGCCATCAACCAGGTGGGACAGCGCCTCAACGGCGCCTCCAGCGCCATGACCCACACGGCGGAGCAGACCTCGGAACAGACCAGCGCGGTGGTCGCCGCCACCGAGCAGACCTCGACCAACGTGCAGACCGTGGCCGCCGCCGCCGAGGAGCTGAGCGCGTCGGGCAACGAGATCAGCCGCCAGGTGGCGCTGACCGCCGACATCGCCCGGACCGCCGCCGACGAGGCGGAGCAGACCAATTCCATGGTCTCGGCCCTGGCCGCCGCCGCCGGCCGCATCGGCGAGGTGGTGCAGTTGATCGACGCCATCGCCGGTCAGACCAACCTGCTGGCCTTGAACGCCACCATCGAGGCGGCCCGCGCCGGCGAAGCGGGCAAGGGCTTCGCGGTGGTGGCCGGCGAGGTCAAGACCCTGGCCAACCAGACCGCCAAGGCCACCCAGGAGATCACCGCCCAGATCGCCGCGGTCCAGGCGGAGACCACCAAGGCGGTGGCCGCCATCCGCCATATCGGCGAGACCATCAACAAGGTGGACGAGGCGACGTCCTCCATCGCCAGCGCGGTGGAGGAGCAGAACGCCGCCATCCACGAGATCACCCGCAGCGTCCAGGAAGCGGCGCGCGGCACCCGCGAGGTGTCCGAGCATATCGGCAAGGTGGAGGAGGGCACAAACACCTCGCGCAGCGCCGCCGAGGAGGTGGCGGGCTCGGCGCGCGAGATGGTGACCCAGAACGGCTCGTTGACCCGCGAGATCGACGGCTTCCTGCGGGAAATCCGCACCCAGGCGGCCTGACCCGCGCCGACGCGAAAGAACGAAGGGGCGGTTCCTCGCGGAACCGCCCCTTTTCCATGCCCTGGTGGCTTGAGCCTATTTCAGGCTTTCGCAGAAGCGCTTGATGCGCTCGCCCGCCTTGGTCAGGGCGGCGTCCGAGGTGGCGTAGGAGATGCGGAAATAGGGCTCCAGGCCGAAGGCGGCGCCCTGGACCACCGCCACGCCCTCGGCCTCCAGCAGGGCGCCGACGAAGTCGGTGTCGCTGGCGATGACCTTGCCGTCGGGGGTCTTCTTGCCGATCAGCCCGGCGCAGGACGGATAGACGTAGAAGGCGCCCTCCGGGGTGCGGCAGGTGATGCCGGGGCAGTCGTTGAGCAGGCGGACGATCAGGTCGCGGCGGCGCTTGAACAGCTCGGCGTTCTTCGGGATGAAGTCCTGGGTGCCGTTCAGGGCCTCGACCGACGCCGCCTGGCTGATGGAGGCGGTGTGGGTCACCGACTGGGACTGGATCATGTTGATGGCCTTGATGATCGGCAGCGGGCCGGCGGCGTAGCCGACGCGCCAGCCGGTCATGGCATAGGCCTTGGACACGCCGTTCATGGTCAGCGTGCGCTCGTAGAGCCTGGGCTCGACCTGGGCCGGGGTGCAGAACTTGAAATCGTCATAGATCAGGTGCTCGTACATGTCGTCGGACATGATCCACACATGCGGGTGCTTCAGCAGCACGTCGGTCAGCGCCTTCATCTCGTCCCAGGAATAGGCGGCGCCGGTCGGGTTGGACGGCGAGTTCAGCACCAGCCACTTGGTCTTCGGCGTGATGGCGGCGTCCAGGTCGGCGGCCTGCAGCTTGAAGCCCTTGTCCTCGGGGCAGCGCACGAACACCGGCTGGCCGCCGAACATCAGGGCGATGTCGGGATAGCTCACCCAATAGGGGGCGGGGACGATCACCTCGTCGCCGGGATTGATGGTGGCCATGAAGGCGTTGAAGATCACGCCCTTGCCGCCGACCCCGACGGTGACCTGGTCCGGGGTGTAGTCCAGGCCGTTCTCGCGCTTGAGCTTGGCGGCGATGGCCTGGCGCAGTTCCAGGGTGCCGGCCGGGGCCACGTACTTGGTCTGGCCCCGGTCGATGGCGGCCTTGGCGGCGGCCTTGATGTTGTCCGGGGTGTCGAAATCGGGCTCGCCCGCGCCCAGGCCGATGACGTCGCGGCCGGCGGCCTTCAGTTCGGCGGCCTTCTGGGTCACCGCGATGGTCGGGGACGGCTTGATGGCGGAAAGCCTGTCGGCGATGAACGGCATGGGTCGGGTCCTCGGAAAGAGAGTGAGAATTCGCGGGGGGCGAAGGTACGCGCGCGGGCGCACGAGTGCAAGGATCATCCTGATTTCGTGCTAGAATGCCTGATCGGAGCGGGGCGTAAGGATCAGGGCCGAAGCTCCGATTGCCATCCCGCTCGGGAAGTGGAATCATGCCCGCCCATCTTTCAGCCTGTGGAAAGTGCCGTTTCATGAGGATCGCCGCTGCCGTCGCCGCGTTGCTCGCCCTCTCCCTGCCTCTGGCCGGGGGCGGCCATGCCGCCGCCAGGAAGGCGGCCAAGCCGGCCGCCGCCGCCGAGTCGCGCCATGCCGCCCTGGCGGCGGCCGCCGCCACTGGCGACATGGAAGCCCAGTACCAGATGGGCCTAGCCTATCGCGGCGGCGGCCACGGGCTCAAGGCCGATGCCGCGGTGGCGCTGGTGTGGTTCACCCTGGCCGGGGCCGAGGGACATGCCGCCGCCGCCGTCGAGGCGGCCAAGGCGTTCGAGGCCGGGCGGGGCGTCAAGCGCGACCTCAATGCCGCCGGCAACTGGTGGTACAAGGCCGGGACCCTGGGCGACGCCCAGGCGCGGGCCCGCTGGGTCGACCTGTTCATCGAGGGCGAGGTTCACGCCATCGGCGGCCGCGACGGCATCGCCTGGCTGGCCGAAGCCGCCCAGGCCGGCGATTTGCGCGCCATGATGGGGCTGGCCGACGTGCTGGAGCGCGGCCACGGCGTGCCGCCCGACATCGCCCAGGCCGAGGGCCTGTACCGGCAGGCCGCCCTGCTGCATGGCGACGTGGAAGCCCGCTTCCGGCTGGGCCGCCTGCTGCTCGAGCGTCCGGCCATGTGGCGCAAACCCGCCGAGGAGGAGTGGAACGCCAAGGAGGCCGAGCGCAAGAGCCATCCGTTCGGCGCGGTGTGGTATTCCACCAAGCCGCTCAACGCCGACGAGGCCCGGGCGGTGCAATTGCGTCCCGGCATCAACGAGGGGGAGCGCTGGCTGCGCTCCGCCGCCCGGCGTGGCCACGCCGAGGCGCAGTACCTGCTGGGCGCCGCCAAGGTGGCGGGCATGGAGCTTCCCCTGGACATGGTCGAGGGTGTGGCGTGGCTGGAAGCCGCCGCCGTCCAGGGGCATGCCGAGGCCCTGCTGGCCCTGGGCGACCTGGCCGCCAAGGGCCAGGGGTTCCACGCCAAGGACCCGGTGCGGGCCTATGTCATGTACGAACTGGCCATCGCCCAGGGCGAAGCCGGGGCCAAGGCGGCCCGCGACGCCATCGCCAAGGGCATGAACCAGAAGCAGACCGCGCGGGCCCGCCAACTGGTGCAGGAACTGCGCGACCTCGCCGGGCTCTGATCAGGCTTCCTCGAGCAGGGCGCGGCCCGTCTCGCCGCCGTCGCCGTCCAGGCGCTGGGCGATGACCTGCATCATGCCCTCCGCCAGCCGGGCCATGCGGGCCAGTCCCCCGGGGTCCGGCGCCGGCTCGGTCTCGATCAGCCGGCACAACCGGTTGCCCAACTCGCTGACCAGGGGATAGCCGAAGGTGGCGGCTTGGCCCTTCATGTCGTGGCTGATGGTGAACAGGCGGGGCAGCAGCAGGGCGAGGTCGGCCCCCGGGGTCAGGATCTCGTCCAGGCAGGCGCGCAGCCGCGCGGCATCGGCCCCGGCCCATTCCAGATAGCGGCCGGAGAGCCCGGCCAGGGCCGCCTCGGCCCGGGCCAGGATTTCGGGGGAAAGTTCGGGAAGCTCGCCGTCTCCGGCCATGGGGGGCTATTCCGCGGCTTGTTCCGCCGATTCCGTGCGCCGGCGATCCAGTTCGATCAGGTCGGTGGCGCGCGCGATGATTTCAACCGCCGAGATGGGCTTGGCGATGATTTCGTCGATGCCGCTCTCCCCCGCCGATTCCAGCACGGCGTGGTGCAGGGTGGGGCTGATGGCCAGGATCGGCACGTCGGCGCGGCCGATCTCGCCCCGGCGCAGACGGTGGACGAACAGCACGCCTTCGGTGGGGTCGTCGGACCAGTCCATGATCACCAGATGAGGCGCCCGCTCCGCCACCAGCGCCGCCGCCTGCTGCGGCGTGCGGGCCTCGATCACCTCGTGGGCGGGCACGGCCCCCATCAGGATGCCGATCAGGCGCCGCATATGGGCGTTCGGCTCGATGATCAAGACGCAGACGCGCCGCCCCATACCCGTTCCCCCGAGACATGGCGGGCCGGACCCCGTGGGGTCGCATGCCGCGCATTCGCCTTCCCTGATCCGGCTCGTTGACCGGATTATGGATGCCTTCACAGCTTATCCGGTGAATACCTTAACACCGATGAAGTGTCGGGGAAAATCGAGTCTCTAGTATTAGGTAGATTCCGGTTCGGCGGCGAAAAGTTGGGGCGCGGGGCTTGCCTAACGACCCGTCCGGAGTGACGATGGAAGGCATGATGAAAAAGCTCCTCTCGCTGGGCGCTGCCGCCCTTGCCGCCCTGCTGGGCGGATGCGGCGACGGCCCCTCCACGGTGCCGGGCGGCTATCGCAGCCCCGCCACCTGGAGCACCTTCTTCTCCGCCACCTCGTCCGGGCCGCTGCTGCTGGAAGTGCATGGCGACCCGTTCGGCGGTTCCGCCGCCGACCTGCGGGCCGGAGTGGCCAGGGCCATGTCCGCCGCCCTTCCCGGCCGTCCCTTCACCATGACCACCGACCCCCAGGCGGCGCCCAGCCCCAAGATCCGGGTGGTGGTCGCCTTCGGGGCTCCGCCCTCCCTGGACGCTGCCGAACTGTGCGCCGGCCGGGTGGTGACCGCCGCCGCCCGGGGCGAGGGCGGGCGCGTGGAATTGCTGGCCGCTTTCTGCAGCAGCGGCGGGACGCTGTCGTGGGTGCGCGGCTGGGTGGCCAGGGTCGAGGGGCCGGATGATGCCCGCTTCACCCGCCTGCTGGGGCAGGTCATGCGGGAACTGGCGGGGGAACCGCAATGAGCGTCGGCAGCCGCCTCGACGGCCTGGAAACCGCCCTGGCCCATGCCGAGATGGCCATCCAGGACCTGTCCGACGTGACCGCCGCCCAGGCCCGCGACCTCGAGGCCCTGCGGCGCGAGAACCGGAACCTCGCCCGCCGCCTGGAGCGGCTGGAGGCGGCGCAGGCCGGGGACGGGTCGGGCGAGGATTTCATCCTGTAGAATCCGGCCCGTGGAATCCGGCCCGTGGAATCCGGCCCGTGGAATCCGGAACGTGACATTTCCTGAAGAATACGTTAACGTGAGCCTCTAAACGTTCAGCCAGAAAGGCAGGACCATGGACGCATCATCCGTCGGCGCCGGGAATTCGGCGCTCTATCTTCAGCGGGCTCAGGCCGGATTGCAGGCGCCGCTGACGGCCGTCAAACAGCAAGAGAATGCCGCCTTGGCCATCGCCCAGGTGCTGACCCAGGGTGGGCAGACGGCACAGCAAGCCGTTGCCACCGCCGATGCCGCCGTCAAGAGCGGTGCCGTGGGGCAGGTTCTGGACATCTCGGTCTAGACTGCGGCTATCCCGTCCTGGCATGGCTGGCCGCGCCGTCGATGGCGTGGGCCAGATCGATGTCTTTTTGCGTCACTCCGCCCGCGTCATGGGTGGACAAGGTGACGTCGACCCGATTCCACACATTGAACCACTCGGGATGATGATTCATCCGTTCGGCGACCAGGGCCACCCTGGTCATGAAGCCGAAGGCTTCGGTGAAATCGCCGAAGCGCAACGAGCGGCGGATAGCGTCGCGTCCTTCCACGTCCGTCCAGCCGTCCAGTTCCGCCAGGGCGGCGGCCCGTTGCTCGTTGCTCAGCTTGGCGTTCATCCCGGTCTCTCCTCGACGGTGCTTCCGAGAGAGTGGGGACCCCTGGTGCCGGGCGCAAGGACAGGGTAGATTCTCTTTCCATGAGCAGAGTGATGCCCCACCATAGCACGCCCCCCGGCCTGGCCGACCTGGAGACCATCGCCCAGGCCGCCTTCGCCGACATTCCCGAGGAGTTGCGGCGTTATGCCGCCGACGTGGTGATCCGCGTCGAGGATTTCCCCGACGAGGAGGTGGAGCGCGAGATGGATTTGGAGACCCCGTTCGACCTGCTGGGGCTCTATCACGGTTCGGCCATGGACATCCACGCCTTCGGCGGGGCGCCCGGCGACGTGGACATGATCTTCCTCTACCGCCGCCCCATCCTGGATTACTGGTGCGAGACCGGCGAGGATCTGTCCACCCTGATCCGGCATGTGCTGATCCACGAGATCGGCCACCATTTCGGCCTGTCGGACGACGACATGCAGCGTATCGAGGATGAAGAGTGAGCAAACGGCGCAAGGCGGAAAAAGGGCCGGCGCCGCTGCCGCCTTCCGCGCTCTACCGGGTGTGTGATTCGGCCCGGTTCGATTTCGCCACCACCGCCGACCTGCCCGGCGATTTCGACGGCCCCGCTCCGGCCCTGGGCCAGGAGCGGGCGGTGGAGGCCATCCGCTTCGCCATCGGCATGCGCCACCGCGGTTTCAACCTGTTCGCCCTGGGGGCCGAGGGCACCGGGCGGCGCAGCCTGATCCTCGACCATCTGCGCGAGGCAGCTGCCGCCCGTCCGCCCGCCGACGATTGGGTCTATGTGGAGAATTTTGCGGCAACGGCCCGCCCCCGGGCGCTGCGCCTTCCCGCCGGGCGGGGGCGGGCGCTGGAGCGCGACATGGCCCATCTGGTGGAGGAACTGGGCCACGCCCTGCCCGCCGCCTTCGAGGCCGAGGATTACCGCGCCCGCCGCCAGATGGTGGAGAGCGAGGCCAAGCAGCAGCGCGAAGCGGCCTTTTCCGCCATCCAGGAGGACGCCGAGGCGCACGGCATCGCCCTGGTCCGCACCCCGGGGGGGCTGGGCCTGGCGCCGTCCAAGGGCGACGAGGTGCTGCCCCCCGACGAGTTCAAGCAGCTGCCCGACGAGGTCCAGGCCCGGCTGCGGGCCGAGATGGAACGGCTGCAGGAACGGTTGGAGGCCACCATCAAGCAGGTGCCGCGCTGGGACCGCGACGCGCGCGCGCGCCTGCGCGAACTGGAGCGCGAGGCGGTAGGCCGCGCCATCGTCCATCTGATGGACGATCTCAGGCGCGCCTGGGTCGACCTGCCGGAGGTGGGGGCCTATCTCGACGACGTGGCCCGCGACGTGGCGCTCAACGCCCAGGACTTCCTGCCCGAGTCCGAGGAGGGCGAGCACCGGGGCGAGGGGCGGCCGCGCGGCCCCGACGGGCGCTTCCGCCGCTACCGGGTCAACGTGCTGGTCTGCCGCGAGGGCGAGACCGGCGCCCCGGTGGTGATGGAGACCTATCCCACCCAGCCCAATCTCATCGGCCGGGTCGAGCATATCGCCCAGTACGGCACCCTGATCACCGATTTCAACCTGATCAAGGCGGGCAGCCTGCACCGGGCCAATGGCGGCTATCTGGTGATGGACGCCCTGAAGCTGCTGATGCACCCCTTCGCCTGGGAGGATCTGAAGCGGGCGCTGCGCGACCACGAGATCCGCATCGAATCCCCCGGCCAGGCCATGGGACTGATCAGTACCCTGTCGCTGGAACCCCAGCCCATTCCGCTCGACCTCAAGGTGGTGCTGGTCGGCGATCCCATGCTCTATTACCTGCTCAGCCACAACGACCCGGAATTCGGCGAGCTGTTCAAGGTCTCGGCCGATTTCGACTGGCACATGGAGCGCAGCGAGACCAACACCGCCCTGCTGGCCCGTTCGGTGGCCGCCCTGGCGCGCAAGGAGGGGCTGAGGCCGCTGGACCGGGGTGCCGTGGCCCGCATCGTCGAGCAGGCCTCGCGCGAGGTGGCCGATTCCACCCGGCTGTCCACCCACATGGCCAGCCTGGCCGACCTGGTGCGCGAGGCCGATTACTGGGCCGGCGACGCAGGCGCGCAAACCGTGGCCGCGTCCCATGTGGAGCGGGCGGTGGCCGCCTCCATCCGCCGTCTCGACCGGGTGCGCGACAACGTCCAGGACGAGATGCTGAGCGGCACCGTCCACATCGCCACCGACGGCGAGGCGGTGGGCCAGATCAACGGGCTGGCGGTGCTGGAACTGGGCCGCTTCTCGTTCGGCCGCCCGACCCGGGTGACGGCGCGGGTGCGCTTCGGCAAGGGCGACGTGGTGGATATCGAGCGCGAGGTCCTGCTGGGCGGTCCCATCCACGGCAAGGGGGTGATGATCCTGTCGTCCTTCCTGGCGTCGCGCTATGCCACCGAGTTGCCCCTGGCCCTGTCGGCCACCCTGGTGTTCGAGCAGTCCTATGGCGGCATCGAAGGGGATTCCGCCTCGTCCACCGAACTCTACGCCCTGCTCTCCGCCCTGGCCGATCTGCCCATCCGCCAGGGTCTGGCGGTGACCGGTTCCATCGACCAGTTCGGCCGCGTCCAGGCCATCGGCGGGGTCAACGAAAAGATCGAGGGCTTCTTCGACCTGTGCCGGGCCCGGGGGCTGGACGGCAGCCACGGCGTGCTGATCCCCGCCGCCAACGTGCCGCACCTGATGCTGCGCAAGGACGTGGTCGAGGCGGCCGAAGCCGGGCTGTTCGCCGTCTATCCGGTGGAGAGCGTCGATCAGGGTATGGCGCTGCTGACCGGATACCCGGCCGGCGAGCGCGATGCCGAGGGGAAGTTCCCCTCGGGTTCCATCAACCGGCGGGTGGCGGCGCGTCTCGGCGCCTTCATGCGCCGGGCCGAGGATCTGGCCATGCCCCGGCTGTCCGGCGGCTTGGGCCGCAACGGCGGCGGCGGGTGATGCTGCGCCGGCTGCTCCTGCTCGCCGTCCTGCTGCTGGCCTCCGCCGGCGTGGCGGCCAGCGAGCTCCGGGTGTTGACCCGCTCCTCCTACCTGTCGCCGGAATTGCTGCGCAAGTTCGAGCGCGAGACCGGAATCACCGTCAATCTGACGGTGGCGGCCGATCGCGATCAGGTGGTTGCCCGTCTGGCCGGGGCCAGGTCGGGCTTCGACATCGCCTTTTCCCCCGACTACCACGTGGGCGGCCTGATCCGCGGCGGCCTGATCGAACGGGTGCTGGCCGATCGCCTCAACGGTTTCTGGAACGTCGAGGACCCCTGGCGGTCGCGTTCGTTCGATCCGCGCAACGAGTACACCATTCCCCATCAGTGGGGGACCACCGCCTTCGCCGTCGACACCTCGGTCCATCGCGGCGACATCGATTCGCTGCGCCTGCTGTTCGAGCCGCCGCCGGAGGTGGACGGGCGCATCGGCCTGCTGGACGAAGGCGACATGGTCCAACTGGCCCTGGTCTATCTGGGCGAGGCGCGCTGCACCACCGACCCGGGCAAGCTGGAAAAGGCCGCCCGCCTGCTGGAGCCGCTGCTGGTCCGCAACCGGCTGGTGGCCGCCGAGCGGGTGATGGCCGCCCTGGCCGATCCCGCCATCGTCCTGGCGGTCACCTGGAACGGCGATGCCATGCGGGCCAGGGAGAAGCGTCCCAGCCTGGCCTACGCCTATCCGCGCGAGGGCAATCTGGTGTGGACCGATGTGGTGGTGGTGCCGCGCCATCCGCCCAACCGGGCCAACGCCATGAAGTTCCTGACCTTCATGCTGAAGCCGGAGAATGCGGCGCTGGATTCCAACTTCAACGGCTACGCCAACATGATCCGCGGCAGCGAGGGCTTTCTGGCCGCCACCGTGCTGGCCGCGCCGGAAATGGTGGCGCCGTGGCCGGCCAAGGTCGGCTTCCTGCCGTCCTGCGGCGACATTGCCCAGCACCGCCACGAAGCGGTGTGGGCGGAGGTCAAGACGCGGGCCAAGCGGCCTTCCGCCGGTGAGTGAATCGGAATACCGGCGGCTCACTGAATTGAGCCGCCGTAAAGTCCTCAATCGCCGGGCACTTCGTTTGGCTCCCCCGCCATAAGGTGCGCGGCCGCGCTTGCGGCCGTCCAGCGGCGGAAAGTTTCGATTGTTGGTCTCACTTCACCGTCAGCGGACGCGACAGGGTGTAGCGGCTGCCGTCGTCGTCCTCCCAGGTGAAGTCCAGGGGGCCGCTCTCGCTGGCGGTGATGTAGAAGGTCAGACCCGGATTGGCTGAAATCCCCGGATGAAGCTCCGCCGTGAACACCACCTTGCCGTTCAGCGCGCAGGTGAAGCGGTTGATGATCCGGCGCGGCAGCAGGACGCCGTTCATGTCCTTGCGCTGGCCGGATTCCATGTCGTGGTCGATCAGGGTCTTGATCTCGATGATCTCGCCCCTGGCGGCGGTCTCGGGGAATTTCACCTTGGGAGTGGGCATGTCCGTCAGCCTCCGCAACCGCCGACCGTGACCTTAACCTCGCGCCGGGTCTCCCAGGCACTGCCGTCGGACAGCAGGGCGACGGCGCGCACCTCCTGGCTGCGGGCCAGGCGCAGGCGGCCCGACACCTCGGCCTTGCCTGTGGGGGTGAAGTGGAAGCTGGCCACCTGGGGGGCGGGATTGTCGTGGGCCAGGACGTGGATGGCCTTGACGTAATTGTCCGGCGCCATGGGATGGTCCACCGAGACGGTGAACGGCACGGTGGCGCCGCTGTCGGCGATCTCGGGCAGCTTCAGGCGGACCTTGCCGTCCTTGGGCCTGGCGCCGCCGGTCAGACGCAGCGCCGCCTCGTCGGCCTCGGCCCGGCTGGCCAGGGCGGCGCCGGGCGCCAGGGCGAGGGCGCAACCGGCGGCCGGCAGGGCCAGGATCAGGGCGCGGCGTCGGGGAGACTGGGGGGAGGGCATGGCGGGGCCTTTCACTCCTGGTGGTGGACCGGGGTGCCCTGGGGCACCTTGATGCGCAGGCCGGGAGTGGGAATCTCGGCGATGAAGCGGCCCTGCTGCAAGGCCCCGCGGCGCTGCAGCAGGCGGAAATGACTGAGCAGCAGGGCGGCGGCGTTCAGGGCGAACAGGACCATGCTGGCCCGCATGGCCAGGCCGCCCAGGGGGGCCATCAGGGGGATGGCGAACAGGACGGGCACCAGGGCGTAGAGGAAGGTGTCGCGCCAGCGCCGGCTGTAGACCACCGCCGAGGCCAGGGCCGCCACCGGCGAGACCAGCACCATGTCGACCTTGGCCTGCAGCACCACCTGGGCGGCCAGGGCGGCGTAGTTGGGCGCCAGTCCCTCGAAATGGGCGATCAGCGCCAGCCCGTCATTGGTCGGCGTGAAGGTGGCGCGCAGGGCCTCCACCGGCCAGTGGGCACGGGGAATGGCCGGGCGGATTTCCTTGTACACGGCGCGGGAAAACTCGGAATCGGGGCGTAGCAGTTCGCTGACCATGAGGGGTGGAGCGGTCCAGGAATGTTGCCGATGCCGTACTGTGCCATGATGGAGCCGTCGAGGCCAAGCGGCATGGGGAGATGTGGCAATGCGTGGATGGGTGATGGTCCTGGCGTTTCTGCTGGCCGGGCAGGGCGCGCGGGCGGAAAACGACGTGGCGGGGGAGCGGGCGCTGGAGATCGAAAGCCGTCCGGGGGTCACCACCGCCTTCTATCTGACGGAGCCGGCGGCCCCGCCCGCCGCCATCGCCATCCTGCTCGCCGGGGGCGACGGCAGCCTGGGAATCCAGCCGGGCGAGGCGATTGTCGCGCCGGTGGCTTTCGGGCGGGGCAATTTCCTGGTGCGGTCGCGATGGCTGCTGGCCGGCCAGGGTATCCTGGTGGCGACCATGGATGCGCCCTCCGACCAGGGGTGGGCCATGACGGCGCGCTTCCGCCAGTCGGAGGAACATGCCGCCGATATCGCGGCGCTGGCCGCCTGGCTGCGGCGTCAGGGGGGCGATCTGCCGGTGTGGCTGATCGGCACCAGCATGGGAACCCTGTCGGTGGCCAGCGTGGCGTCGAAGCTTGGCGGGGAGATCGGCGGGGTGATCCTGACCTCGTCCATCACCCGCGGGCATCCCAGGCATTCCTACCCGCCCAACGGCGTCTTCGGTCTGGGGCTCGAGACGGTGGCCGTCCCGGCCATGGTCGTCGCCCATGCCGGCGATTCCTGCGAGGTCACTCCCCCCGCCGACGCCCCCCGGCTGCTCGACAGCATGGTGAAGTCGCCCCGGCGGGAACTGCTGCTGGTCGAGGGCGGCGCCCCGGCGCGGTCGGCGGCCTGCCAGGCCATGTCGGCCCACGGTTTCTTCGGCCGCGAATCCGAGGTGAACGCCGCCATGGCGGCGTTCATGCGGCCGGCGGGGCCGCGCTGAACACCCGGCCGGGAGGCAGGGCGACGGTGACCATGGTTCCCTGATTGGGGTGGCTGCGGATGGTCATCGATCCGCCATGCATCTCCATGATGGCCGACACCATGGGCAGGCCGAGACCCGTGCCCTCGTGGCGCCGGGCGATGCGGGCATCCACCTGGACGAAGGGCTCGATCGCCTGGGCGATCTCGTCCTCGGTCATGCCGATGCCGGTGTCGCAGACGTGCAGTTCCAGCCCGCCCTCGGGGGGGGCGGCGGCGGAGACACTCACCGTCCCGCCATGGGGCGTGAACTTGACGGCATTGGCCAGCAGGTTGATCAGCACCTGCCGGATGCGCCGCTCGTCGGCCATGATCTGCGGCAGGCCGACCGGAATCTCGACGCTCAGTTCCAGGCCGGCGGCGGCGCCACGGTCGCGCAACAGGCGGATGACGGTCTCGACCATGGGGAGAACGTCCAGGGGGCGGTCGTCCAGCTCCATCTTTCCCGCCTCGATCTTGGCCAGATCGAGGATGTCGGTGATGATGCCCAGCAGATGGCGGCCCGAGGCCGAGATATCGCCGGCATATTCGCGGTAGCGGTCGGGCATGGGGCCGAGGACCTGGGAATACATGGTCTCGGCGAAGCCGATGATGGCGTTGAGCGGGGTGCGCAGTTCATGGCTCATGCCGGCCAGGAACTCGCTCTTGGCGCGGCTGGCGCTTTCGGCCTGTTCCTTGGCGGCCAGCAGCTGGGCCTCGGCCTGCTTGCGCCGGGCGATATCCTCGGTGACGCCGATCAGGTACTCGATGCGCCCCTCGCGCCGCAGGGCCGACACCGTCAGGTTGCTCCAGGCGATGGAGCCGTCCTTGCGGATGAAGCGCTTCTCGACGGAATAGCTTTCCCGCTCGCCCCGCATCATGGCGGCGATTTCCTCGGTTCCCAGGCCGCGATCCTCGGGATGGGTGAGGTCGGGGGTGGAACGGCCGATCAGTTCCTCGGGCTCGTAGCCCAGCATGGCGGCGAAGCGGCGGTTGACGCGGATGAAGCGGCGGTTGGGGGTAGCATGGCTCATGCCCACGGCGGCCTGCTCGAAGGTGGCGCGAAAGCGGTCCTCGCTGTCCTTCAGCAGGACCTCGCGCTCGTTCAGCGCGCCCAGCATGGTGTCGAAGGTGGCGCCCATCTCGCCCACTTCCCCCAGCCCGCCGCCGGCCCGGGCGGTCATGTCGCCTTCCCGCACCCGGCGCATGGCGTCGGCCAGACGGCCCAGCGGCGCGAACAGCAGGCGGCGGCTGGCATACCACAGCAACAGCACGGCGCCCGCCCCGGCCACCGCGAAGGCGATCACCGCCATGCGCAGGAATTGCCGTTCCGAGCCGCCCAGCATATCCACCGGAATGGTCACCGCGACGATGGCTTCCGGGGCCATGCGGCCCAGCGGCGCGATGCCGAACACCGCCATCTCGCCGGTGATGGAAGCGGCGGTGAATGATCCGGCGACGCCGTGCGCCGCCGCCGCCTTCAACTCGGGCACCGGGGTGACGGCGGGGGCCGGTTCGGGCAGGGGCGGCACCCGGGCCAGCACGGTGCCGTCGGATTTCAGCACCAGCAGCCGGGCGCCCTCGGGCAGGATGGGCGGCGCCACCGCCTTGGCCAGATGGTCGAGCGAGCGGGCGGTGATCACCGCGCCGCGGGGAGTTCCCAGCCAGTCGAGGATGGGATAGGCCATGGGCAGGGCGGCGCGGCCGTCGGCGAGCAGTTCGTAGGGGGCGGTGGCGAAGGCTCCGCTGTCCATGGCCTGGCCGATATGGGGCCCCTTGGCCAGCCAGGAAATGTCGGAGCCCAGGCCGATGCTGCACTTCACGCGGCCGGAAGGATCGGTGCGCAGGAAGCCTTCATGTCCCTCGATGGCCAGCAGGAAGTGGCGGTAATCGCTGCCGCATTCCTCGTCGTCGGGGTTATTGGCCAGGGCGGCCAGGGCCTCGCGCGAGCTTTCCAGCCCGCGGTCGTGGATGGCGGCGGCCATGCGGGCCAGGGTTTCCACCTGGGCGCTCGCCGCCTGCAGCGACAGGGATTCCACCAATTGGGCGATGACCGCCAGGGTTCCCAGGAAGACGGCGGGGATAAGGCCGAGCATGACCACCTGGAACAGGTGGCCGCGTGCTCCGCCCAGCCAAGTCAGGGTCCGCCTGCCCCTGTCCGCCATTCGGTGAGTTCCCCCCAAGACAACCGTGCGCCCCCGCAGGCTAACATATGGCGGGGACAAACCAATACCGGCTATCCGTCATTGATGGGTGCCGCCGCGATTGAGGTCGCGCATGGCGCCATCCAGCCCCTCCAGGGTCAGCGGGTGCATGCGCCCGCCCATCAGCTGTTCGAGCATCTGGGTGGAGTGGGTCCACTGCCAGCGGGCCTGGGGCGCCGGGTTGAGCCAGACGGCGCTGGGCCACTGGTCGAGCAGGCGGCGCATCCAGACATGGCCCGGCTCCTCGTTCCATTCCTCCACCGCGCCGCCCGGCATGGTGATCTCGTAGGGGCTCATGGCGGCGTCGCCCACGAAGATCAGCTTCCAGTCCGAGGGGTAGGTGTGGATCACGTCCAGGGTGTTGGTGACGTCCTGGCGGCGGCGGTGATTGTCCTTCCACAGGCCGGAATAGGGGCAGTTGTGGAAGTAGAAGTGCTCCAGGTGCTTGAACTCGGAGCGTACCGCCGAGAACAGCTCCTCGCAGGTGCGGACATGCTCGTCCATGGAGCCGCCGATGTCGAGCAGCAGCAGCACCTTGACCTTGTTGTGGCGTTCCGGCCGCATCTTGAGGTCGAGCCAGCCGCCGGCCCGCGCCGTGGAGGTGATGGTGCCGGGCAGGTCCAGTTCGGTGGCGGCGCCCTCGCGGGCAAAGCGGCGCAGGCGGCGCAGCGCCATGCGGAAGTTGCGCGTGCCCAGTTCGATATTGTCGTCGAGATTGCGGTAGGCCCGCTCGTCCCATACCTTGACGGCGCGGCGGTGCCGCGATTCGTCCTGGCCGATGCGCACGCCCTCGGGATTGTAGCCGTAGGCGCCGAACGGCGAGGTGCCGGCGGTGCCGATCCACTTGGAGCCGCCCTGGTGGCGCTCCTTCTGCTCCTCCAGGCGCTTCCGGAGCGTCTCCATCAGCTTCTCGAAGCCGCCCGCCGACTGGATCTGCTCCATCTCCTCCGGCGTCAGGTGCTTTTCCGCCAGCTTGCGCAGCCATTCCTCGGGGATGGCGGCCTTCAGCGCGGCGGCCAGTTCATCGCCCGAGCCGACGATGCCGTTGAACACCCGGCCGAACACCCGGTCGAACTTGTCCAGATTGCGCTCGTCCTTCACCATGCACGAGCGGGCCAGGTAATAGAAGGTGTCGACGCTCATCTCGGCGACGCCCTGGCACAGCGCCTCCAGCAGGGTGAGGTATTCCTTCAAGGTGACCGGCACCTTGGCGTCGCGCAGTTCGAGGAACAGGGTGAGGAACATCAGCCGCCCCTGGCCCGGGTCCATGCGGCGTAGCGCTGATCCTCGATCAGGATGTGGCCCTTGAGCCAGGACCACAGGAAATCCTTCAGCCGGGTGTCGCCGGCCTGGAAAGCGTGGCCGCGGTATTCCTTGACCATGGCCGCCACCTCGTCGGCGAAGGAATCGTGCTGCACCCGGTGGGCGTCGAGGCCGGGGAAGCCAATGACCTCCAGATGGGTTTCCTCCCGCTCGAAATGGCCGGTGGTGTAGTCGAGGACCGCGTTGAACAGCTCCAGAAAATCCGGGGCCGCCTGGTCCAGGTCGTTGATCATCTGGATCAGCTTCTGGTGGTCCTTGTCCAGGGCGGGATTTCCCACGCTCATGGCTTCGGTCCACTGGATGACGGTCATCAGCGTCCCTCCCGCCGGTTCAAGAAGGCCAGACGCTCGAACAGGTGGACATCCTGCTCGTTCTTCAGCAGGGCGCCGTGCAGCTTGGGGATCAGCGAATTCTTGTCCTTGGCCCGCAGATCCTCGGGGCTGAGATCCTCGGACAGCAGCAGCTTGATCCAGTCCAGCAGTTCCGAGGTGGACGGCTTCTTCTTCAGTCCCGCCACCTCGCGGATGTCGAAGAAGGCGGTCAGCGCCTCGTGCAGCAGGGCCGGCTTGATGCCGGGATAGTGCACGGCGACGATGCGCTCCATGGTCTCGCGGTCGGGGAAGCGGATGTAGTGGAAGAAGCAGCGGCGCAGGAAGGCGTCGGGCAGTTCCTTCTCGTTGTTCGACGTGATGATCACCATGGGGCGGCGCACCGCCCGGACCACCTGCTTGGTCTCGTAGACATGGAATTCCATGCGGTCGAGTTCCAGCAGCAGGTCGTTGGGGAATTCGATGTCGGCCTTGTCGATCTCGTCGATCAGCAGCACCGGCGGCTCAGGCGCCTCAAACGCCTCCCACAGCTTGCCCCGGACGATGTAGTTGGAGATGTCGTGGACGCGGGCATCGCCCAGTTGCGAATCCCGGAGACGCGCCACCGCGTCGTACTCGTACAGGCCCTGCTGCGCCTTGGTGGTGGATTTGACGTGCCATTGCAGCAGCGGGCGGCCCAGCGCCTTGGCCACCTCGGCGGCCAGCACGGTCTTGCCGGTGCCCGGCTCGCCCTTGATCAGCAGCGGACGCTCGAGGCGCAGCGCCGCGTTGACCGCGACCAGCAGGTCCTCGGTCGCCACATAAGTCTCGGTACCCTTGAACGACATCGGCTCACTCCTTCTTGTCCAGAAAGGTAGGAGCCCGGGGCAATTCGGTCAAGGAATGCCGATTTAAAATGATTGCCCATCCCGCCGTTTCGGCCGCCCGCCCGGTTTGGGCCTTGGGATGGCGGGCTGGACGGGCGGCGCTAGGCTGTATCGACATTCAGGGAATTCGGCTGATTTCAGGCCAGAGCGTCTTCCAGACAGAAATTTCAGCCACAGATGAACACAGGTAAATACAGGTGAATTGAGAATATTACTTATCTGTGTCCCGCGTAGCGGGAATCTGTGTTCATCTGTGGCCCGTTTTTCGTCCCATCCGCTTGAATGTCCATTGGCCCTAGCCCTCTTCCTTGTCCTTGCGGCGGTGGATGTTCAGCCCGATCTCGTCCAGGAAGGCCTGTTCCTTCTTGTCGCGCTCGGCCTGGGCGCGGCGGTCGCGTTCCTTCTGGGTGATCTCGTAGGTCTTCAGCTGGTTGAAGGCGTCGGCCAGGTCGTCGCGGGCCCGGACGATCTCCTGGCGCACCTGGTCGAGCATCTGCATCAACTGTTCGCGCCGGGCCAGCCAGGCATTGGCGAAGGCGGCATAGGCGAAGCCGACGCCGGCCGCATCCTCGGAGGCCACCTGCTGCTCGTGGATCAGGCTCTGCTCGGCCTGATGGATGGCGGCCAGAATCTCATCCTCGCGGCCCTGCAGCGCCACCAGGATGCGCTGCTTCTCGTCCACGTGCCATTTGGCGAGACGGATGAGGGTCCCCAGCCCCTTGGCGGCCATCGGTCGCTACTTCCGCCCCATGCCGTCGCCGTCGAACGGCATGCCCAGCACCTCGGCCAGCTGGGCATAGCAGGCCTGCAGGTTGGTGGCCTCGGTCTTCAACTGGCCGAGAAAGGCCTCGATGGCCGGGTAGTAGTGGATGGCCTCGTCCACCTTGGGGTCGGTGCCCCGGCGATAGGCGCCCAGGCGGATCAGCTCGGCCATGTCCTCGTAGGTGGACAGCAGGGCGCGGGCGCGGCGCACCAGGGCGTTCTCCTGCTCGTTGTTGCAGCCGGGCATGGTCCGGCTGACCGAGCGCAGGATGTTGATGGCGGGATAGCGGCCACGCTCGGCGATGGAGCGGTCGAGCACGATGTGGCCGTCCAGGATGCCGCGCACCGCGTCGGCGATGGGTTCGTTATGATCGTCGGCGTCCACCAGCACGGTGAACAGCCCGGTGATGGAGCCCTTGCCCACCCCCGGCCCGGCCCGCTCCAGCAGGCGGGGCAGTTCGGCGAACACCGTGGGGGTATAGCCCTTGGAGGCCGGCGGCTCGCCCGCCGACAGCGAGATTTCGCGCTGGGCCATGGCGAAGCGGGTCACCGAATCCATCATGCACAGCACGTCCAGCCCCTGGTCGCGGAAGAACTCGGCCACGGTCAGGGTCATGTAGGCGGCCTGGCGGCGCATCAGCGGGCTTTCGTCCGAGGTGGAGACCACCACGACGGAGCGCTTCATGCCTTCCGGCCCCAGATCGTCCTCGATGAACTCGCGGGCCTCCCGGCCGCGCTCGCCGATCAGGCCCAGCACCGAGATATCGGCCGAGGTGTTGCGCGCCATCATGGACATCAAGGACGACTTGCCGACGCCCGAGCCGGCGAAGATGCCCATGCGCTGGCCGCGGCAGCAGGTGAGGAAGGAATTGACCGAGCGCAGGCCCAGATCGATCTTGCCCGACACCCGTGAGCGGGAATGGGCCGACGGCGGCTGGGCCTTGACCGGATAGGCGGTGTCGCCGCCGGGCAACGGCCCCAGGCCGTCCACCGGGTCGCCGAAGCCGTTGATCACCCGCCCCAGCCAGCCGCGGTCGGGATAGACCACCGGCTCGGCGTCCTGGACCTCGGTGCGGCAGCCCAGGCCGATTCCCTCGATGGGCGAATAGGGCATCAGGAGGGCGCGGCCCTGGCGGAAGCCCACCACTTCGCAGATCACCCGGCGGCCGTCGCGGGCCACCACGTTGCAGCGATCACCCACCGAAATGGTCCGCTGCACGCCCCCGGCCTCCAGCAACATGCCCTGAACGGCAGCCACCTGGCCGTAAACCTGGATGTTGGAGACCCGTTCGATGTCGCTGATCAGGTTGCGGACAAGGAATTTCAATTGCACCGCCCCTTCCAGCCGCCTTGAACTCGTCAGAATACCCCCGTATGGTTAACACATCGTAGAGAGGGATGGGACCGGGGATCTTACGATGCGAGTCTTGGTGGTCGAAGACGACCAGTTAATGTCCAGAGCCATCGAATCCATGCTCAAGGCCGAGGGCATGGTGGTCGACACCACTGCGCTGGGCGAAGACGGTCTTGAGATCGGCAAGCTCTACGATTACGACATCATCCTGCTGGACCTGATGCTGCCCGACATGGACGGCTACGAGGTGCTGCGCCGCCTCCGCTCGGCGCGCATCGAGACGCCGGTGCTGATCCTGTCCGGCCTTTCCGAGCCGGAGAAGAAGATCAAGGGCCTGGGGTCCGGCGCCGACGATTACCTGACCAAGCCGTTCGACAAGGGCGAACTGGTGGCCCGCATCCAGGCCATCGTGCGGCGCTCCAAGGGCCACGCCCAGTCGGTGATCGACACCGGCAAGCTGTCGGTCAACCTGGACGCGCGGACCGTCGCGGTGACCGGCGAGCCGCTGCACCTCACCGCCAAGGAATACGGCATCCTGGAACTGCTCTCCTTGCGCAAGGGCCAGACCCTGACCAAGGAGCAGTTCCTCAACCACCTCTACGGCGGCATCGACGAGCCGGAGTTGAAGATCATCGACGTCTTCATCTGCAAGCTCAGGAAGAAGCTGGCCACGGCCACCGGCGGCGAATCCTACATCGAGACGGTGTGGGGACGCGGCTACGTGCTGCGCGATCCCGACCTGCCCGCCAATTCCAACAAGGTCGGCGCGGCGGAATAGGGCGTCTCGCCCGCCTCCTCTACTTCAGATACAGCGCCACCGCCAGACCGGCGGCGATCACCCAGGCCAGCAGGGACGACGGCCGGCGGATGCGGCCCTGGTCGGGGAAGATGGCCTTGACCGTATCGGGGTGCAGCTTGAGCCCCTGGTTGACCAGCATGGCGTAGGTCTTCTCGGTCTCGGCCAGCAGGCGGGGCAGGCGCTCCAGCGAGCCGACCACGCTGCTCACTGTCTCGCGCACCCGGGCCTCGGGGCCGAGATTCTCGCGCATCCAGCCCTCGATCAGCGGCTGGGCCAGATGCCACATGTTGATGTTGGGGTCGAGGATGCGCCCGACGCCCTCGGCCACCAGCATGCTCTTTTGCAACAGCAGTAGTTGCGGCTGGGTCTCCATGGCGAAGGTCTCGGTGACCTGGAACAGCTGGCCCAGCAGCTTGGCGATGGAAATCTCGTGCAGCGGACGGCCCAGGATGGGCTCGGCGATGGAGCGGCAGGCTTGGGTGAAGGTGTCCATGGACTGGTCGGCGGGCACGTAGCCGGCGGCGAAGTGCACCTCGGCCACCTTGCGGTAGTCGCCCGACAGGAAGCCCAGCAGCATCTCGCCCAGGAAACGCCTTGTGCGCTTATCGACCCGGCCCATGATGCCGAAATCCATGGCGATGAGCTGGCCACCCTCGCCGATGAACAGATTGCCCGGGTGCATGTCGGCGTGGAAGAAGCCGTCGCGGAACACCTGCTTGAACATGGCCTCGGCGGCCTTGGCCAGCACGTCGACCGGGTCGATGCCGGCGGCCCGCAGACGGTCGGTCTCGTCCACCGGAATGCCCGCCACCCGCTCCAGGGTCAGCAGGCGCTTGCCGGTGCGCAGCCAGTCCACCTCGGGAACCTTGAAATTGTCGTCGCCGCGGAAATTCTCGGCCAGCTCGGAGGCGGCGGCCGCCTCGAAGCGCAGATCCATCTCCAGGGTGACGGATTCCTCGAAGGTCTTGACCGTTTCCACCGGCTTGAGGCGGCGGATGCGGGGAACGGTCAGCTCCGCCCACTCGGCCAGCCAGTACAGCAGGTCGATATCGCGGTGGAACTTGGCCTCGACGCCGGGGCGCAGCACCTTGACCGCCACCTCGCGGCCTTCCCGCGTCGTGGCGAAATGCACCTGGGCGATGGAGGCCGCCGCCACCGGCGTGTCGTCGAAGCTGGAATAGAAATTGGCGAGCGGCCCGCCCAGTTCCTCCTCGACGATGCGCCGCGCCTCCTCGGGCGAAAACGGCGGCAGTTCGTCCTGCAGGCCCGACAGGTCGGCGGCCATCTCCTCGCCCAGCAGGTCGGCGCGGGTGGACAGCGCCTGACCCAGCTTGATGAAGGACGGCCCCAGTTCGGCCAGGGCGGCGGCCAGCCGCAGGCCCGGACGCCCGGCGCTGACCGGCGCGCGGCCGCCGCGCAGCAGCCTGGAGCCGAAGCGCGCGACGGGCAGGATCTCTTCCAGCAGGAACAGGGCGTCGTGGCGGGCCAGGACGCGGCCGATGGTCAGCAGGCGGTTGAGGTTGCGAATGGAGCGGATCATTTACAGGCGCCACCCCGAATGGATGGCGGCGATGCCCGCCGACAGGTTGCGCACCTCGACGCGGGCGAAGCCGGCGGCCTCGACCATGGCGGCCATCTCTTCCTGGGGCGGGAACTTGCGGATGCTTTCCACCAGGTACTGATAGGCCTCGGCGTTGCCGGTGACCATGCCGCCCACCTTGGGCAGGACGTTGAAGGAATAGGAATCGTAGGCCTCGCGCAGGCCCGGCACGATGACGCGCGAGAATTCCAGGCACATGAAGCGCCCGCCGGGACGTAAGACCCGATAGGCCTCGGCGATGGCCCGGTCCCAATGGGTGACGTTGCGCAGGCAAAACGCGATGGTGTAGCGGTCGACCGACCGGTCGGGTATGGGCAGGTCCTCGGCATTGCCGCACACCCAGGTCAGCCCATTCAGCAAATTGCGGTCCACGGCGCGGTCGCGCCCGACGGACAGCATCTCGCGGTTGATGTCGCACACGGTGACCGGGCCGCCGCCCCGCTTCTTCCAGCCGAAGGCGATGTCGCCGGTGCCGCCGCCCACGTCCAGCAGGGTCTGGTCGGGACGGGGGCGCAGCATGTCGAGGAACGCCGACTTCCACAGGCGGTGGACGCCGGCGCTCATCAGGTCGTTCATCAGGTCGTATTTGGACGCCACCGAATCGAAGACGCCGCGGACCAGCGAGACCTTCTCGTTCTCGGCCACGGTCTTGAAGCCGAAATGGGTGGTGCCGTCGTTGTGGGAATGGCTGTTCGTCATGGTGCGGCACCTTATCGCGGAAATTCGCCGCTGTCACGGGGCGGCGCCTCCATTATACTCCCCGCCATGCCCGAGCTGCCCGAAGTCGAAACCGTCGCCAAAGGCCTGGCCCAAGTGTGGGACGGACGGCGCTTCGTGTCGGTCGAGACCCGCCGGGCCGGCCTGCGCGTTCCCTTCCCCGCCGGCTTCGCCCAGCGCCTGACCGGCCGCACGGTGGAGACGGTCGGGCGCCGCGCCAAGTATCTGGTGGTGCGGCTCGACGGCGGGCTGGTCATGCTGGGCCATCTCGGCATGTCGGGGCGCATGGCCATCGGGGCTTTGCGCAACGCCCCGCCCGGTCCCCACGACCATGTGGAATGGGTGACCGACCAGGGGGTCGCCGTGACGCTGACCGATCCCCGCCGCTTCGGCCTGTTCACCCTGTGCGATGCGTCGGAGCTGGCCGCCCATCCGCTGCTGGCCGGGATCGGGCCGGAGCCGCTGGACGATGCCTTCGACGCCCGCGTGCTGGCCGGGGCCTTGGCCGGCAAGAGCGGCCCCATCAAGACGGTGCTGCTGGACCAGAAGGTGGTGGCGGGCCTGGGCAATATCTATGTGTGCGAAAGCCTGTTCCGCGCCGCCATCGCGCCGCTGCGCCCGGCCGGAAGCCTGAGCCGGGCCGAAATCGGCCGGCTGCTGCCCGAGATCAAGGCGGTGCTGGCCGAGGCCATCCGGGCGGGCGGCTCCACGCTCCGCGACCACGCGCGGCCCGACGGCGAACTGGGCTATTTCCAGCATTCCTTCCAGGTCTACGGCCGCGAGGGCGAAACCTGCCCCGCCTGCCCGGGGGCGCCGGAATGCGGCGGCATCCGGCGGATCGTCCAGGCCGGGCGCTCCACTTTCTATTGTGCGAAGCGTCAAGGGTGATGGTATAGGCTTTCCATGGCACGTTTTCGGCATCTGCTTACCGCTTTCGCGCTCATCCTCCTGCTTGGCCCCGGATCGGCGCGGGCCGAGGCCTTCCTGTCCGCCTACGAGGATCTGCCGCTCGCCCCCGGCCTGACCGAGCTGGCGGGCTCGGGCGTGTCGTTCGATTCGCCCTCGGGCCGTATCGTCGAGGCCTATGCCCACGGCGCCGCCAAGGCTGCCGACATCCTGAAATTCTACGCCGCCACCTTGCCCCAGCTGGGCTGGGCGCGGGAAGGCGACCGGCTGTACCGCCGCGAGGCCGAGGTGCTGCGCCTCGAGACCACCCAGGACCGCGCCGGGGTCACCCTGCGTTTCACCATTTCCCCCGAATGACACTTCAGCGAAGAGGAATTCCCATGGCTTTCGAGAACATCACCGTCGAGACCCGCGGCAATGTCGGCCTGATCGCCCTCAACCGTCCCAAGGCCATGAATGCGCTGTGCGCCGCCCTGATCACCGAGCTGGGCCAGGCGCTCGACGCCTTCGAGGCCGACGATTCCATCGGTGCCGTGGTGCTGACCGGTTCGGACAAGGCCTTCGCCGCCGGCGCCGACATCAAGGAGATGGCGTCGAAGGGCTACATGGACGTCTACCTCGCCAACTTCATCACCGACGGCTGGGAGCGCGTCACCAAGTGCCGCAAGCCCATCGTGGCGGCGGTGGCCGGCTTCGCCCTGGGCGGCGGCTGCGAGATGGCCATGATGTGCGACTTCATCATCGCCGGCGACAACGCCCGGTTCGGCCAGCCCGAGATCACCATCGGCACCATCCCCGGCGCCGGCGGCACCCAGCGCCTGACCCGCGCCGTGGGCAAGTCCAAGGCCATGGAGATGTGCCTCACCGGCCGCCTGATGGACGCCGCCGAGGCCGAGCGCGCCGGCCTGGTCAGCCGCATCGTGCCGGTGGCCGAACTGGTGGACGAGGCGGTCAAGACCGCCGGCAAGATCGCCTCGCTGTCGCGCCCCATCGTCATGCTGTGCAAGGAATCGGTCAACGCCGCCTTCGAGACCATGCTGGCCCAGGGCGTCACCTTCGAGCGCCGGCTGTTCCATTCCACCTTCTCCACCCTTGACCAGAAGGAAGGCATGGCCGCCTTCGTCGAGAAGCGCCCGGCCGCTTTCAAGAACTGTTGAGCCGCCCGGAGCCCGGTGAATCCGCCGGGCTCCGATTCAACGCTTGACGACCTCCCGGCGCGGACATATAAACGCGCCTTCGAATTTGCAACCGTGTTCCAAGGTTCTGATCCATGGCCCATCATAAGTCGGCTAAGAAGCGCATCCGCCAGACCGAGCGTCGCACCGAGGTCAATCGCGCCCGCGTGAGCCGCATCCGTACCTTCGTCAAGAAGGTCGAGCTTGCCATCACCGGCGGTGATTCCGCCGCCGCCCAGGCCGCCCTCAAGGAGGCCCAGCCCGAACTGATGAAGGGCGCCCAGGCCGGCGTGCTGCACAAGAACACCGCGTCGCGCAAGGTTTCCCGCCTTGTCGCCCGCGTCAAGGAGATGAAGCCGCTGGCCTAATGCCAATGGCTTGATTTTCCTGAGATTTTCAAGGGCCGCGCCAAGTGCGCGGCCCTTGTCGTTTTGGCAAGTCCCGGCGAATCCGCGAGTCCGGAATTGCAAGCAAAAAATTTTCCATGTTCGCGTTCCGATCACGTTGCGAGTCATCGGCGGGCTCGGTAGAGTCGCGAACCTCGCTGGCCGCAATAATGCGGCGTCGCGAAATCAATAGAATTTTGCCTTTTTTATTTGTTCTCTGCTTCGCATCATTGTGTGAAGCAGATCACAGCCTGTTGATGACTTTTTGTAATATGGATTGTTCGGCATATTTACAGTGTGGTCACGCCAGAGTATGACTCGGCGCGGCCAAGGCTGGGGGACAGCAAGGCCGCATGCGGACGGGACCTTCGCGGACCGTCGGGAGGGGAGCCCAACGCATGATGCCGTCGCTGGCGTAAAGAGGGACGGTGCCGGAACCAAGGTTTCACGGCGCCGTGGGACGGTGGGTCAAGGATTCGGGGTCGGCAATGGTAAAGTCTGAGTGGGATCGTGTGAAGGTCAGGCTGAAGGACGAAGTCGGCGATGCCGCCTATCGGTCTTGGCTTCGCCCCATCACCCTGCACGGCATGAGCGACGGCGCCGTCAAGCTGTCCCTGCCCACCCGCTTCATGCGCGACTGGGTCAATACCCACTATGCCGAGCGCATCCGCACCCTGTGGGGGGCCGAGAACCCGGCCATCCGCAATGTGGAGATCGTGGTCGAGGCGGCCCGCGCCGTCTCTGTCGCCCAGGCCGCCGCCAAGGCTGCCGCCGCCGCGCCCAGGCCGGTTC
>NZ_AONQ01000016.1 GCF_000342045.1 Paramagnetospirillum caucaseum
TCTGCGGTTCGCGCCCGGTATTGACCTGGATGAGGACGCGGGGCCGCCGGCCGCTGCGCTCCATCTCGTCGGCGACGGCGCGGGCCAGCTTGGGCCGGTCGATGGTCTCGATCATGTCGAACAGGGCGACGGCGTCGCGCACCTTGTTGCTCTGCAGCGGGCCGATCAGGTGAAGTTCCAGGCCGGGAAACTCCGTCTTAAGGCCAGGGAACTTGCCTTTGGCCTCCTGCACCCGGTTTTCGCCGAACACACGATGGCCGGCGGCCAGGGCTTCGCGCACCGCCTCGGCCGGATGGGTCTTGCTGACCGCCACCAGGGTGACGGGACGGCCGCGGGCGGCGGCCTCGATGCGGGAGTGGACGGCGGCAAGGCCGGCGGCGACGGCGGACAAGGCGGGGATTTCTCCGTTAGAATGCGGCCATGACCGTAGCAAACCGCCGCCCCCGACTCAACAAGCCCCCCCGCCTGCTGCTGGTGACCGACGACATCCGCCTGCCCGATCCCCTGGCCGCCATGGCGCGCCTGCCGCCGGGGGCGGGGGTGATCCTGCGTCATTATGCCGGTGAGCGGCGGGCCGGTCTGGCGCGCGATGTGGCCCGGCTGGCCCGGCGGCGGCGGCTTGTCCTGGTGGTGGCGGGAGACTGGCGGCTGGCGGCACGGCTGGGGGCGGACGGGCTGCATCTGCCGGAGGGACTGGCCCGTCATGGCCTGCTGGCCGGGGCATTGGGCTGGGTGCGGCGGCGGCGGCGCCTGCTGCTGGTGGCCTGCCACGGTATGGCGGCACTGGCGCGGGCGAGGATTCTGGACGCCGATGCCGCTCTGCTGTCGCCGGTGTTTCCCACCCGAAGCCATCCGGGCGCGGCGACCATCGGGCCGCTGCGCTTCGGCTTGTGGGTGCGCCGCGCCGGCCTGCCGGTGATCGCCCTGGGCGGCATGAGCCGCCGCCGTCTGCGCCGTCTGCCCCGCGGCGCGGCGGCGGGGATGGCGGCGATCGGCTCCCTTACAAAATCCTGAGGGCCTGGGCGATGGCGGCCGCCACCGGGCGCCAGTCACCGATGGCGGGCTGGCGGAACAGGCGTGCCGTGGGATACCAGGGGGAATCGCTCCGCCCGTCGAGCCAGCGCCATTCCGGGTAGGCCGAGGCCATCAGCCACAGGGGACAGCCCAGCGCCCCGGCCAGATGAGCGGTCGAGGTATCCGACGACACCACCAGGTCGCAGGCCCGCATCAGGGCGGCAGTGCCGAGAAACGCGCCGGCCGCGTCGCAATCCCCGGGCAGCGGGGTGAGGGGGAAAGGCGCCTGGCCCACCGGCCCGCCGCCGTGGACGCTGAAGAAATCCACCCGGTCGGCGACTTCCGCCAGCGGCGCCAGATGGGACAGCGGCACCGAGCGGAAGTGATCCAGATCATAATCCGGGTTGCCCTGCCAGTTGATGGCCACCGCCAGCCGCCCAGGGCGGCGGATGCGGCGGCGCCATGCCTCCACCGCGTCGCCGGGGGCGTGGAGATAGGGGACGCGGCCGGCCCCGAACGGTTCACTCGGCCACAGCAGCAGCGGCAGGCTGGCGATACCGACCTTGTGGTCGTGATCGGGCTCCGGCGTGCCCATGGCGTGGTAATCCAGGCGGGGATGGGTGGGGAAACAGACGCGCAGCATGGCGTTCAGCCGGGCCGGCAGCGACAGAACGACGCGGGCGCCCCGCTCCAGCAAGGGCAGGACAAAGCGGATATACTGGAACGTATCGCCAGCGTATTGATCCTGGTCGATCAGGATGACGCTGCCGTCCAGCCGGTCGGGCAGTCGGGCGAAGGGGCGGTCGTGCCGGGATTCGTAATCGGCCCAGCCGATGGCGTAATCCTCCTGGCGCAGGGCGGCGAAGCCCCGGTTGAAGCGGGCCTGCTTGTTGCCGGGGGCCAGCTCCACCGCCCGGTCGAGGGCGGCGCGGGCGGCGGCAACCTCGCCCTTCAGCAGATGGGCGTTGCCGCGATTGATCCAGGCGCCCACATGGCCGGGGATTGCGGCCAGCACCTGGTGGCACAGGTCCAGCGCCTCGTCGGCCCGGCCGGCCAGATGCAGGGCCGAGGCCAGGGTGGCGGCGATGTCGGGATGGCCGGGGGCCAGGCCCAGGGCCAGGCCCAGCTCGGCCACCGCCTCGGGATAGCGGCGGGCGGCCTGCAGCAACTCGGCCAGGGTCAGGCGGAAGGACAGATCGGCCGGCCCCGCGGCGATGGCATGGCGCAGCGAGCGTTCCGCCTCGTCCCGGTCGGCGGCGCGGCCCAGGGCCAGCAGAGCGCGGGCCAGATTGGCATGGGCGGCGGGGTTGGAGGCGTCGAGGCCGATGGCGCGGCGGATATCCCGCGCCGCCTCGTCGGGCCGGCCCAGCTGCAAACGGGCGCAACCCAGCAGATGCCACAGCCGGGAATTTCCCGGCTCGGTCCGCAGCAGCGTCTCGGCGGTCCGGGCGGCCTCGGCCGGCCGGCCCTGGCTCATATGGAGCACGGCCTGTTCGAAACTGGGGGCGGTCATGAGGGACTCACAAAAAGAAAGAGGGCGGCCGAAGCCGCCCTCCCCATGTCGAGATGTCGACGGCCTATTAGAAGGCCAGCGACAGACCGGTCATGGCAGCCCAACCGGAGTTGGAATACTGGCTGTTCACAGCGGCGGTGGCACCGGCGATGCCGTCGCGCTGGTCGCGGTACTCGATGTAGCCGACCGAAGCCAGGACGTCCACGCCCGGGCCGAGGTTGTACTTGCCCGAAGCCTGGTAGGCGTCGATGGTGTCGTCCTTGCCGTTACGCAGGGTGGTGTTCGACAGGCCGATCACCGACGAGTGGAAGTAGGCGAAGGACACGGCGTACGGGCCGGAAGCGTACTGCAGACCCACGTCGTAGGCATAGCCGCCGAAGTCGACGTCGACGCCGGCAGCCTGGGCACCCTTGATGGTGCCGATCTGCGAGGTGCCGCTCAGAGCCGCGGCGGTGTTGCCGCCGTTGCGACGGTCATCCGAGGCGCGCTGGAACGAGCCACCCAGGGTGAAGCCGGCATAGGACAGCTGAGCGCCGTAGGACTGCTGCGTGAAGGCGTTCTCGGCCTTGTTGGCAACGGCCTTCAGATCGACCCAGACGTAGCCGGCCGAAGCCTTCACGCCCACCGGGCCGAAGGTGTTGGCGTAGAGGGCGCCGCCGCCCCAGGCCTGCAGACGGTCGTTGCCGGTGCCACGGGAGTGGCCGCCGAGGGAGGTGCCGGTCGCGTTGCGGGCGACGTTCGGGACGTACGAGGCGCCCAGGGTCAGACCATAGAAGGACGGAGCCACGTAGGTGAGCTTCTCGGCCTTGTCGTCGCTGATGATGTTGGTGGTGTTGGACGACGAGGTGTAGCCGACGCGCTGGTTCATGCCCATCACGGTGCCCGGACGGGAAACCGAGAAGTTGCCCAGCATCATGCCGCCTTTGGTGAAGTTGGCAGCGGCGTCAGGAGCCTGGACGTGCAGCAGCGAGGTGCCGTTGGCGTGCATGCCGGCCAGGACCTTACCGAAGCCGCCTTCGATCCACGAATAGGCGTTGTCGATGCCGTCGGTGACGCCATCGGAGTGGCCGCCGGCTTCCATGGTGATCACGACGCCGACCTTCAGGCCGTTGTCCAGGGCGGTGCTGCCCTTGAAGTGGATCTCGTTGTCGCCCTTGACGTCGGCGTTCGAGCGATAGCTGGCGGCGGCCAGGCCGGCCTGCTCCTGGAAGGAGTCGTCCTGCCACACACCGACAACCCACCACTTGGAGTAGCCGCTGATGTCCAGCTTGATCTTCTCAGCGGCGGAAGCGGCGCCGGCGCTCATCATGCCGGCGGCGACCAGCGCGGTGCTGGCGAAAAGAATCTTCTTCATGGTATCTCCTCTTCTTTGGCCTTGCGACGACGACCCCCAATGGCCGCACCCGCTATCCAAATGAATGAACGAACGGTCGACATCACGCCATGGCCGGCGGCGACAGTCAAGCAAGGCGGGGCGGTGTCTGTATCGAAAACTCCGCACTGTGGCATCGATGCAACACAGGGGGGTGTCCGGGAGCATCCGGCGTTACCGCTTGCAGGGTGGGCGCCTCTCGTAGCATTCTTGCCTGTCGCGACGGCGGGAGCCTGCCGTCGGAGGATTTTCGCGTGCCAACAGGCCGCGCATCGGTGCGGCGGGGTGAAGACGGTGATGACGAGGAAGATTTCGGTGGGCGGGAAAATGTCGGTGAAGGGCCTGGGCGCCCTGGTGCTGGTCGGCGCGGCCCTGGTGCTGGCAGCCTGCGATCAGGGTCAGGCGGTCTACCCGACCAAGGAGAAGGGCGACGCCGCCCCGCGCATGTCCAACGAGAAGCGCGAGACCATCTTCGGGCCGGAAGGCCTGTTCGGCAAGAGCAAGTCGGATAACGAAGGGGTGGGCATCGGCGTCAACGCCTTCCTGTGGCGGGCGTCGCTCGATACCGTTTCCTTCATGCCGATCACCACGGCCGACGCCTTCGGCGGCACCATCATCACCGATTGGTACCAGCTGCCCGAGACGCCCAGCGAGCGCTACAAGGTCAACGTCTTCATCCTCGACCGGACGCTGCGCGCCGACGGCGTCAAGGTCTCGCTGTTCAAGCAGGTCCGCGATGGCACCGGCAACTGGGTCGATGTGCGCGTCGATCCCAAGATGGTCGTCGACCTGGAAAACTCGATCCTGACCCGGGCGCGCCAGCTCCGGGTCGTTTCGACCGAATAGAGCCGGTTCCCGGGCGGCGATGCCGCCCGGCGGCAACCGAGACATCCCACCAGCAGCAATGGACAGACCCATGTCGCGCCCGGAAGGCATCAGCGGCGACCGCTACAACGTCAAGGAAACCGAAGCCCGCTGGCAGAAGGCCTGGGAAGAGAAGCGCTGCTTCGAGGCCGAGATCGCGCCGGGCAAGCCCAAATATTACGTGCTGGAGATGTTCCCCTATCCGTCGGGGCGCATCCATATGGGCCATGTGCGCAACTACACCCTGGGCGACGTGGTGGCGCGCTACAAGCGGGCCAGGGGCTTCAACGTCCTGCACCCCATGGGTTGGGACGCCTTCGGCCTGCCCGCCGAGAACGCCGCCATCTCCAACAACGTCCATCCCGCCAAGTGGACGCGCGAGAATATCGCCGCCATGCGCGAGCAGCTGAAGTCCATGGGCCTGTCCTATGACTGGCGGCGCGAGGTGGCCACCTGCGAGCCCGAATACTACCGCCACGAACAGAAGATGTTCCTGGACTTCCTCAAGGCCGGGCTGGTCTACCGCAAGGAATCCTGGGTCAATTGGGACCCGGTGGAAAACACCGTGCTGGCCAACGAACAGGTGATCGACGGCCGCGGCTGGCGTTCCGGCGCCCTGGTGGAGAAGCGCCTGCTCTCCCAGTGGTTCCTCAAGATCACCCATTACGCCCAGGACCTGCTCGACAGTCTGGCGACGCTGGAGCGCTGGCCCGAGCGGGTGCGCCTGATGCAGGAGAACTGGATCGGCCGCTCCGAGGGCGCCCGGCTGATGTTCGACCTGGCGGGACGGGCGGATAAGCTGGAGGTCTTCACCACCCGCCCCGACACCCTGTTCGGCGCCAAGTTCGTCGCCATCGCCGCCAACCATCCCCTGGCCGGCGAGCTGGCGGCCGCCAATCCGGCCCTGGCCGGGTTCGTGGCCGAATGCAACCGCATGGGCACCTCGGAAGCGGCCATCGAGACCGCCGAGAAGAAGGGCTTCGATACCGGTCTCAAGGCCGTGCATCCCTTCGATCCCACCTGGACGCTGCCCATCTACGTGGCCAATTTCGTGCTGATGGATTACGGCTCGGGCGCCATCTTCGGCTGCCCGGCCCATGACCAGCGCGACCTCGACTTCGCCAACAAGTACGGCCTGGGCTGGACCCAGGTGGTGGAGCCCGCTTCCGACAAAGAGGCGGTGCTGGCCGCCATCGCCAAGGGCGAGGCCTATGCCGGCGACGGCAAGGCGGTCAATTCGAAATTCCTCGACGGGCTGGCGGTGGACGAGGCCAAGGCCGAGGCCATCCGCCGCATCGAGGAGATGGGCCGCGGCGAGCGCACCATCAACTACCGCCTGCGCGACTGGGGCGTGTCGCGCCAGCGCTATTGGGGCTGTCCCATCCCGGTGATTCACTGCGAGTCCTGCGGCACCGTGCCGGTGCCGGCCGAGCAGCTGCCGGTGGTGCTGCCCGAGGATGTCGGCTTCGACAGGCCGGGCAACCCGCTCGACCACCATCCCACCTGGAAGCACGTGGACTGCCCGTGCTGCGGCAAGCCGGCCCGGCGCGAGACCGACACCTTCGACACCTTCTTCGAATCCAGCTGGTACTTCGCCCGCTACACCTCGCCCGACCGGTCCGACGTGGCCTTCGACCGGGCGGCGGCGGATTACTGGATGAGCGTCGATCAATATATCGGCGGCATCGAGCACGCGGTGCTGCACCTGCTGTATTCCCGTTTCTTCACCCGGGCGCTCAAGGATTGCGGCTACCTGAACGTCAAGGAGCCCTTCGCCGGCCTGTTGACCCAGGGCATGATCTGCCACGAGACCTACAAATCCGAGGACGGCGCCTGGCTGTTCCCCACCGAGGTGGTTCCCGGTCCCGACGGCACGCTGGTGCACGCCGAGACGGGCGCCCCGGTCGCCGGCGGCCGCTCCGAGAAGATGAGCAAGTCCAAGAAGAACGTGGTCGATCCCGCCGGCATCATCGACGGCTACGGCGCCGACACCGCGCGGCTGTTCATGCTGTCGGATTCTCCGCCCGAGCGCGACCTGGACTGGACCGAGGCCGGCATCGACGGGGCCTGGCGCTACGTCAACCGGCTGTGGCGCATGGTCGCCGTCGCCGAGCTGCCGCCCGCCGGCACGCCCATGCCCGAGCTGTCGCCCGAGACCGTCAAGATCCGCCGCCTGCTGCACAAGACCATCGCCCAGGTGGGCGAGGATCTCGAGCGCTTCCACTTCAACAAGGCGGTGGCCCGCATCCGCGAGATGACCAACGGCCTGGGCGAATTGCCAGCCGGCGATGCCGGGGCCGCCTGGGTGCTGCGCGAGGGACTGGAGGCCACCGCCCGGCTGGTCGGGCCGATGATGCCCCATCTGGCCGAGGAGATGTGGCTGGCCCTGGGCGGGTCGGGCCTGCTGGCCGAGGCCGCCTGGCCGGTGGCCGATCCCGCTTTGCTGGTCGAGGACAGCGTCACCGTGGCCGTCCAGGTCAACGGCAAGCTGCGCGCTACCATCGAACTGCCCAAGGACGCCGATGCCGCCCTGGCGGAGCAGACGGCGCTTGCGCAACCCCCGGTGATTTCGGCAATGTCGGGAAAACCCGCGCGCAAGGTCGTGGTCGTGCCCAATCGGATCGTCAATGTGGTGGTCTAGAGCGCTTCTTCTCTTCGCTGTTCTGGCGCTGGGCCCGGCGGGCTGCGGCTTCAAGCCCATGTACGGCGCGCCGTCCGGCGCCGCGTCGGGCATCGACGCCAATCTGGCCGCCATCCGTATCGAGCCGATCAAGGACCGGATCGGCCAGCAATTGCGCAACGGCCTGCTGCAGCGCCTGTCACCGCGGGGCGAGGCCGCCGACTATGCCTACAGCCTGAAGGTCGTGCTGAGCGAAGGCGTCAGCAATCTCGGGTTCCGCAAGGATACCTACGCCACCGTCGCCAACCTGAGCATGTCCGCCCAGATCCAGCTGAGCGGCGATAATGCGACGATCCTGGGGGAGACGGTCACCACCACCGTCTATTTCGACCATCTGGGACCGCGCTACGCCAGCGTCGCCACCGAGCGCGACGCCCAGGAACGGGCCCTCAACCAGCTGGCCGACGATATCCGCAACCGCATCGCGGTAGCGCTTCAGCGCTACCAGGCCAATCCCAACGACGAGCGCTACCGCCGCCGTTCCCTGTTCGGCGGCGAAGGCGGCGAGGGCCGGCGGTGAAGCTGAGCGGGTCGCGGGCCGAGGCGTTTCTCAAGGCGCCGGACCCGTCCGTCCGCGCCGTCCTGGTGTTCGGTCCCGATCTGGGGCTGGTGCGCGAACGGGTGCAGCGGCTGATCCGCTCCGTGGTGCCCGATGCCGCCGATCCCTTCCGGGTGGCCGAGCTGACGCCGGCCGCCCTGAAGGAGGTTCCCTCCCGTCTGGCCGACGAGGCCGCTTCCATGGCGCTGGGCGGCGGACGGCGGGTGGTGGTGCTGCGTGACGCCGGCGACGGCCAGAGCGGCGCGGCGTCCTCGTTCCTGGCGCGGCCCATGGGCGACGCCCTGGTGGTGATCGAAGGCGGCGAACTGGGGCCGCGCTCCAGCTTGCGCAAGCTGTTCGAGGGTGCCGACAATGCCGCCGCCCTGGCCTGCTACGGCGACGAGGGCGGCTCGCTGGCCGGGGTGATCCAGGAGGAGCTGAAGGCCGCCGGGCTGATGGCCGAACCGGACGCCATGGCCTATCTGACCGAACATCTGGGCGGCGACCGCCGCCTGACCCGCGCCGAGCTGGGCAAACTGGCCCTTTACATGGGCGGGCCGGGGCGGGTGGGCCTCGAGGATGCCGTCGCCTGCATCGGCGACACCGCCGCCTTGGGGCTGGACGATCTGGCCCTGGCCACCGCCGAGGGCGACCATGCCGGGGCGCAGCGGGTGCTGGACCGCCTGCTGCGCGAGGGCGGCCAGCCGGTGGGCATGCTGCGCTCGGTGGCCCGGCACTTCCAGCGCCTGCATCTGGCCGCCGGATTGATGGCCCAGGGCAAGTCCACCGATCAGGCCATGGCCGCCCTGAAGCCGCCGGTGATCTTCAAGGCCGCCGAGCGCTTCAGGCGCCAGCTGTCGCGCTGGCCCGCCGACCGGCTGGGCAAGGCGTTGGACCTGCTGACCGAGGCCGAGGTGGATTGCAAGACCACCGGCATGCCGGCCGCCGAGATCGCCTCGCGCGCCCTGATGATGATCGCCCGGGCGGCGGCGAGGCGCTGATGGCCGGCCGCACCTCCCTCGGGCGCCTGATCGCCGTCAACCTGGGGATTCTCCTGGCCGGCCTGGTGATCGCCGAACTGGCGTTCGGCAGCTGGCTGTTCGGCCCCGGCTGGGGAACCATGAACATTCCCCGCGACGTCCGCCGGATCTTCGACGTCAGCGGCCTGTACGGCGGACCCAAGGACGCTGTCTACAGCCGCGACCGCTGGGGTCTGCGGGGTGTCTACGAGGACCCCGGCGCCATCGACGTCCTGACCATCGGCGGCTCGACCACCGACCAGCGCTTCATCGGCGACGGCCAGACCTGGCAGGATTACCTGTCCCAGGATCTGGGCGGCCGGGTGGTGGTCAATGCCGGTATCGACGGCCAGTCGACGCTCGGCCATCTGCGGGCCTTCGACCGCTGGCTGTCGCAGATTCCCGGCCTGAAGCCCCGTTTCGTCCTGGCCTATATCGGGGTCAACGACGCCCACCTGCAGGGCCAGCAGCAATGGGACGACATGGCGTCGCCCTCCGTCTGGCGCCGGGCCGGGCGCTACGTCGCCAACCATTCGGCCCTGGTGCAGGTGGCGACCACCATCCAGGGGACGCTGAAGGCCCGCAAGGCCCATGTGGTGCATGGCGGGACCGAGGTGGCGCGCGGCCCGTGGGTGGCGGGCCGGCCGCCCGATCCGGCGCAGGCGGCGGATGCCGCCTTGGTCGAGGCCTACGGTCAGCGGGTCACCGCTTTGATCGCCCGCATCCGGGCCGCCGGAGCCCAGGCGATCATCGTCACCCAGAGCCGCTCCGACTACCGGGTGGGCGCGGCCGGCCAGCCCCTGGGGCGGGGGATGGCCCCGGATTCCGTGAATTTCGGCTCGTGGGCCATGCAGACCGCCTTCAACCGCCGCGCCATGGCGGCCTGCGCCGAGGCGGGGGCGGTCTGTCTCGACCTGGGCCGCGACCTGGCCTTCGAGGACGGCGACTTCTACGACTGGGTCCACACCACGCCGGCGGGCAATCGCCGCATCGCCCAGTGGCTGGCCCCCCGCCTGGCGCCGGTACTGGCGCAATAATCCGCTGAGTCCTGATACTATTCGACGATATCTCCGTCTTGTACAAAGTGGAGATCGCCCCCATTCTTCCTGGGATAAGGCATGCACAGACATTGCCGGATCAAGGGGGGTGGGCCATGGAAATCTCCGCTTATCTGGATCGGCGCATCGCCGAGTTGTCCGAACCCTTGGCCAAGGCCGGCGCCGAACGCCTGATCCGCGCCTATGTGGCCGGCGTTCCCCTGGCCGATCTGGCCGAGGCCGACCCGGAGCTGGTCTACGGCGCCGCGCTCGGCCTGTTCGCCTTCATGCGCGAGCGCAAGCCGGGCGCGCCGTCCATCCGGGTGTTCGATCCCGATCTCGACCGCCACGGCTGGGTGTCCAGCCATTCGGTGGTGGAGATCGTCAACGACGACATGCCGTTCCTGGTGGATTCGGTGGCCATGGAACTGGCCCGGCACGGCATCAAGGTGCATCTGCTGGTTCATCCCGTGGTGCGGGTGGACCGCGAGCAATCGGGGATGCTGGCCGGCGTGGCGGACAACGGCGGCGGCACGCTGCAGGAATCGGTGATGCATGTGGAGATCGACCGCCAACCGGCCGATATCCAGGCCCAGCTGGCCGCCTCGCTGGCCGAGGTGCTGGGCCAGGTGCGCTTCGCCGTCGCCGACTGGCGGCGGATGCTGGACACCCTGTGGACCGGAATCGCCGAGTTCGAGGGCGCGGCGGCCAAGGTGCCCGCCGAGGAGAAGCAGGAGGGGCTGGCCTTCCTGGAATGGCTGGCCGACAACCACTTCACCTTCCTGGGCTACCGCCGCTTCGACCTCGCCAAGGGGGTCGCCGCCGACCCGGCCAGCGGCCTGGGCATCCTGTCCGACGCGCAGGCCCACGTATTCGACGACACCATGACCCTGGCCGACATGCCGGCCGAGCTCAGGGCCTTCGTCCAGCGGCCCGAGCCGCTGATGGTCACCAAATCGGCCCGCCACGCGGTGATCCACCGGCCGGTGCGCATGGATATCATCGGGCTGAAGCAGTTCGATTCCAAGGGCCGGGTGGTCGGGCTGCACGCCTTCCTCGGCCTGTTCACCTCGGCCGCCTATAACGACCGCCCGGCGCAGATTCCCCTGCTCAGGCGCAAGATCGCCCGGGTCGAGGCCCGCGCCGGTTTCAACCGGTCCGGCCACGACGCCAAGGCCCTGACCAACATCCTGGAGACCTATCCCAGGGACGAGCTGTTCCAGGTGTCCGAGGACGCCCTGTTCGAGACCAGCATCGGCATCCTGCACCTGCAGGACCGCCAGCGCGTGGCGGTGTTCCTCCGGAACGACGAGTTCGAGCGCTTCGTCTCCTGCCTGGTGTTCGTGCCGCGCGACCGCTACGACACGCCGCTGCGCCTGGCCATCACCGCCATGCTGGAAGAGGCGGTGGGCGGCACCCTGGACGCCTTCTACACCCAGGTGGCCGACCTGCCCCTGGCCCGGCTGCATTTCATCATCCGCACCAGCCCCGGCCATCTGCCCCGCATCGACGCCTCGGCGCTGGAGGCCCGCATCGCCGACGCGGCGCGCACCTGGCACGAGCATCTGGGCGACGCCCTGATCCAGACCCATGGCGAGGCCAGCGGGCTGGCCCTGTCGCGCCGCTGGGGCAAGGGATTCCCCGCCTCCTACCGCGAAAGCCACGGCGCCCTGGCGGCGGTGGCCGACGTGGGGCGCATCCAGGCGGCGGCGGGCGGCGACATCGTCCTCAATCTCTACCGCCCGGTGGAGGCCGAGCCGCGCCAGGGCAGGCTGAAGCTCTACCGCTCGGGCAATCCGGTGCCGCTGTCCGGCGTGCTGCCCATGCTCGAAGCCATGGGGCTGGTGGTCATCGCCGAGGTCCCCCACGAGATCATTCCCGAATCCGGCGGCGTGACCGTGTGGATTCACGATTTCGAGGTGGAAAGCGCCGACGGCTCGGCGCTCGACGTGGCCGAACGGCGCGAGCTGTTCCACGATGCCCTGGCGGCGGTGTGGCGGGGCGATTCCGAAAGCGACGGCTTCAACCGGCTGGTGCTGTCGGCCGGCCTGTCATGGCGCGAGATCATGGTGCTGCGCGCCTGCACCAAGTATCTGCGCCAGACCGGCATCACCTACAGCCAGGCCTATATCGAGCAGGCGCTGGGCGGCAATGCCGACATGGCGGCCGGGCTGGTCCGGCTGTTCCTCGCCGTCTTCGACCCCAAGGGGCAGTCCGGCGACGCGGGCGATGCCGAGGCGGTGCTGCTGGCCGGGCTGGACAAGGTGGTCAGCGCCGACGACGACCGCATCCTGCGGCGCTTCCTCAACCTGATCCGTTCCACCTTGAGAACGAACTACTTCCAGGCCGGCGCCGACGGCAGGCCCAAGGCCTATCTGTCCTTCAAGCTGGATTCCAGGGCGGTGGACGAGTTGCCGGCGCCCCGGCCCCTGGTCGAGGTGTTCGTCTATTCCCCCCGGGTCGAGGCCATCCACCTGCGCGGCGGCAAGGTGGCGCGCGGCGGCATCCGCTGGTCCGACCGGCGCGAGGATTTCCGCACCGAGATTCTCGGCCTGATGAAGGCCCAGATGGTCAAGAACGCGGTGATCGTGCCGGTAGGCGCCAAGGGCGGCTTCGTGGTCAAGCGACCGCCTGCGACAGGTGGGCGCGAGGCGTATCTGGCCGAGGGCATCGAGTGCTACAAGACCCTGATGCGCGGTCTGCTGGACCTTACCGACAATCTGACGCCGGAAGGGGTCAGGCCGCCCCCGGATGTGTTGCGCAAAGACGGCGACGACCCCTATCTGGTGGTGGCCGCCGACAAGGGCACCGCCACCTTCTCCGACATCGCCAATTCCGTCTCGCTGGATTACGGCCATTGGCTGGGCGACGCCTTCGCCTCGGGCGGGTCCCAGGGCTACGACCACAAGAAGATGGGCATCACCGCCAAGGGTGCCTGGGTGGCGGTCGAGCGCCATTTCCGCGAGATGGGCGTCGATACGCGGAGCGAGGATTTCACGGTGATCGGGGTGGGCGACATGTCGGGCGACGTGTTCGGCAACGGTCTGCTGCGGTCGCGCCATGCCGGGCTGGTGGCCGCCTTCAACCACGCCCACATCTTCCTCGACCCCGAGCCCGACCGGGAGAAGACCTTCGCCGAGCGCGAAAGGCTGTTCAACGCCGTCAAGGCCTGGCCCGATTACGACGTCTCGCTGATCTCGGAAGGCGGCGGCATCTGGCCGCGCACCGCCAAGACCATTGCCATCAGCCGGCAAGTCAAGGCCCGTTTCGGTATCGAAGCGGATAGCCTGACCCCCACAGAGCTGATCCGCGTTCTGCTGAAGGCGCCGGTGGACCTGCTGTTCTTCGGCGGTATCGGCACCTATGTGAAGGCGTCCAGCGAAAGCAACGCCGAGGCCGGCGACCGCGCCAACGATTCCTTGCGCATCAACGGCGCCGAGATCGGAGCCAAAGTGGTGGGCGAGGGCGCCAATCTGGGCTTCACCCAGCTGGGCCGCATCGAATACGCCATGAGCGGGGCGGGCGGCGAAGGCGGGCGCATCGACACCGACGCCATCGACAATTCCGCCGGGGTGGATTGCTCGGACCACGAGGTCAACATCAAGATCCTGGTCAACGACCTGGTGGCGGCGGGCGACCTGACGCCAAAGCAGCGCGACAAGCTGCTGGCCGAAATGACCGAGGAGGTGGGCGCCCTGGTGCTGCGCGACAATTACCTGCAGACCCAGGCCCTGACCATGCTGCAGGCCCAGGGGCCTGAGCTGCTGGATGCCGAGGCCCGCTTCATGCGCCTGCTGGAAAAGAGCGGACGGCTGGACCGGGGTATTGAATTCCTGCCCACCGACGAAGCGCTGACCGACCGGGCGGCCCGCAAGCAGGGCTTCACCCGCCCCGAACTGGCGGTGCTGCTGGCCTATGGCAAGATCTGGCTGTACGACCATATCCTGGCCTCGGAACTGCCCGATGACCCCTTCATGGCCATCGACCTTACCAACTACTTTCCGACGCAGCTACGGGATCGTTTCGGTCACGATATCCAGCGCCACCGGCTGCGGCGCGAGATCATCGCCACGGTGGTGACCAATTCCATCGTCAACAGGGTGGGCGGCGCCTTCGTCTCGGAACTGATGGAGACCACCGGCCATCCCCCCGCCCAGGTGGCCAGGGCCTATATCGTGGCCCGCGATGCCTTCCGCATGCGCGAGGTGTGGCGGGCCATCGAGGAGCTGGACGGCAAGGTCGCCGCCGTGGCCCAGACCGCCATGCAGCTGGAGGCCAACCGGCTGGTGGAGCGCGCCACCATGTGGGTGCTGCGTTCCATGCCGTCGCCCTTCGCGCTGGGGGCCGGCATCGCCGAACTGTCGCCCGGCGTCAAAGCCCTGGAAGGCGCGGTGCCGGGCATCCTGCCCCCGGATGCGGCGGCGGCGGTGCTGGCCCGCATCGAGCATTTCGTCGGACAAGGTGTGCCCCACGACTTGGCGCAGCGGGTGGGCAATCTGATCGTCCTGGCCTCGGCTGCCGACATCCTGCGCATCGCCACCCGTCAGGCTCTCACCATCGAGGCGGCGGGACGCCTCTATTTCGCGGTGGGCGCCCGCTTCTCGCTGGGCTGGCTGCGCGCTTCCGCCGAGAAACTGTCCGGTCGCGGCCACTGGCTGAAGCTGGCGGCGGCGGCCGCCATCGAGGATCTCTACGGCCATCAGCGCGACATCACCAGTGCGGTGGCGGCGTCCTATCCCGGCCTGGCGCCCGACGAGGCGGTGCAGGTCTGGCTGGAGGCCAACCGGGCGGCGGTGGAACGGGCCGAGACGCTGCTGGCTGAACTGAAGGCCGCGTCCCATATCGATCTATCCATGATCATGGTCGCCAACCGGCAGCTGCGCACCCTGACGGAATCGGGTGTTACGGCGCCGTAAGGAAATTCATTCCTGGATGAGGATTGTCCCATGAAATTTGCCGCTTTTCTCGACCAGCAGATCGCCGAGCACGCCGAGACCCTGGCGGTCACCGGAGCGGCGGTGCGCGAGCCCTTCCAGCATCTGGTCCAGGCCTGCATCGATTCCCTGGCCGCCGGTGGCAAGATCCTGTTCTTCGGCAATGGCGGGTCCGCCGCCGATGCCCAGCATTTGGCCGCCGAGCTGGTGGTGCGTTACCGGGTCAACCGCAAGGCTATCGCCGCCGTGGCTCTGACCACCGACACCTCGATTCTCACGGCCTGCTCCAACGACTTCTCCTACGAGGAGATCTTCTCGCGTCAGGTCGAGGCCCTGGGCCGGCCCGGCGACGTGGCCATCGGCATCACCACCTCGGGCAACAGCCCGAACGTGCTCACCGCCCTGGCGGTGGCCCGCGACATGGGGCTGGTGGCGGCGGGCCTCGCTGGCCGCGACGGCGGCAAGATGGTGGGGCTGGCCGATCCGCTGTTGATCGTGCCGTCCATGGTCACCGCCCGTATCCAGGAGATGCACATCCTGATCGGCCATGCGCTCTGTGACCAGGTCGAGGCCATGGCGGCCCCGGCTTGACGGTTTGCCAGCTTGGGGCCGGCTGTGGTAGAAGTCCGCCAGATTTCAGCAATCAGGCCTGACCCAGCAGCATGAGCAAGTCACAGGGTGCCATCGACGGCGGATCCCATGCCCGCAAAGTCGAGATGGGTTCGGACCGGTCTTTCGGGCTGGTTTTTGCCGTCGTTTTCGCCATCGTCGCGCTGTTTCCGCTGAAGGATGGCGGCGGGCCCCGGCTGTGGGCCGGTGCCATTGCCGCCGCCTTCCTCGTGGTGGCCTTTGTCTATCCCCAGGCGCTGAAGCCGCTCAACAGGCTGTGGTTCCTGGTGGGCGTGGCGCTGCATCATGTGGTGACACCGCTGGTCATGGGGCTGTTGTTCTTCCTGACGGTGACGCCGACCGCCCTGATTATGAGGGCCTTGGGCAAGGACCCGCTGCGCCTGGCCCGCGATGACAAGGCCGCCAGCTATTGGATCAACCGCACCCCGCCTGGCCCGGCGCCCGACAGCATGCGCCGCCAGTTCTAGGAGATTGCCCGTGAGTTTCCTCATCGAGCTTTGGCAGTTTTTGCGCGAGCGCAAGAAATTCTGGCTTTTGCCTATCCTGATCATGATGGTGGTGTTCGGCGGCCTGATCGTGCTGAGCCAGGGTTCGGCGGTGGCACCCTTCATCTACACCCTGTTCTAAAGGTTCCGGCCCTTGCGCATTCTCGGTCTGTCCGCCCTGTATCACGACAGCGCCGCCGCCCTGATCGAGGATGGGCGTATCGTCGCCTGCGCCCAGGAAGAGCGCTTCACCCGCAAAAAGCACGACGCCGCCTTCCCCGAGAACGCCATCGCCTATTGCCTGGCGGAAGCCGGGATCGGCCTGAACGACCTGGATCACGTGGTGTTCTACGACAAGCCGTTCCTCAAGTTCGAACGGCTGCTGGAAACCTATGTGGCCTTTGCTCCCAAGGGGTTCACCTCGTTCAAGACCGCCATTCCGGTGTGGCTGAAGGAAAAGCTGTTCCAGAAGGATTTGCTGGCGCGCGAGTTCAAGCGTTTTGCGCCCGATTTCGACTGGATGAACAAGCTGCTGTTCGCCGAGCATCATCTCAGTCACGCGGCCAGCGCCTTCTTTCCCTCCCCCTTCGAGGACGCCGCCGTGCTGACCATGGACGGCGTGGGGGAGTGGACCACCACCTCGCTGGCCATGGGTTCGGGCAACCGGCTGGAGATCCACAAGGAACTGCACTTCCCCCATTCCCTGGGGCTGCTCTATTCCGCCTTCACCTACTATACCGGCTTCAAGGTCAATTCCGGCGAGTACAAGCTGATGGGCCTGGCGCCCTATGGCGAGCCGAAATACACCAGGCTGATCCTCGACCATCTGGTGGATCTCAAGGAGGACGGCTCGTTCCGCCTGGACCAGTCGTATTTCGACTATTGCACCGGGCTGACCATGACCAACGGGCGTTTCTCGGCGCTGTTCGGCCAACCCGTGCGCAAGGCCGACAGGGAGCCGCTGACCCAGTTCCACATGGACATCGCCGCCTCCATCCAGGAGGTCACCGAGATCATCGTGTCCAAGCTGTGCCACGGCATCAAAAAGGAGACCGGGGCCAAGAACCTGTGCCTGGCCGGCGGCGTGGCGCTCAACTGCGTCGCCAACGGCAAGATCCTGCGCGAAGGCATCTTCGAGAACATCTGGATTCAGCCGGCGGCCGGCGATGCCGGCGGCGCCCTGGGTGCCGCCCTGGCCGGCTACCACATCCACAAGGGCCAGCCGCGCAGCGTGACGCCCGGCAAGGATGCCATGAAGGGCTCCTATCTCGGCCCTCTCTTCGAGCAGTCTGATATCGAGGCGCGGTTGACGAAAGCCGGGGCCAAATTCGAGGTGATGGGCGAGGATCAGGTGATCGAGGCCACGGCCACGGCCCTGGCCGACGAGAAGGCGGTGGGCTGGATGCAGGGCCGCATGGAATTCGGCCCCCGGGCCCTAGGTGGCCGCTCTATCCTGGGCGATCCCCGTTCGCCTTCCATGCAGAAGACGCTGAACCTCAAGGTCAAGTACCGGGAAAGCTTCCGCCCCTTCGCGCCCAGCGTGCTGCGCGAAGATGTGGCCGAATGGTTCGACCTGGACGGCGATTCTCCCTATATGCTGCTGGTGGCGCCCGTCTCCGAAAAGCACCGCCGCGCCATGACCGAGGACGAGCAGAGGCTGTTCGGCATCGACAAGCTGAACGTGCCGCGTTCAAGCCTTCCGGCGGTGACCCATGTGGATTATTCCGCCCGCGTACAGACCATCCACGCCGACACCAATCCGCGCTACCACGCCCTGATCTCGGCGTTCAAGGCCCGCACGGGGTGCGGCGTGGTGGTCAATACCAGCTTCAACGTGCGGGGCGAGCCCATCGTGTGCACGCCGGAAGATGCCTTCCGCTGCTTCATGGGCAGTGAAATCGAGGTCCTGGTGGTGGGTAATTGCTTCCTTCGGAAGGAAGAGCAGGACCCGGCGCTGAAGCTCGATTACAAGAACGCCTTCGAGCTGGACTGATCCCGTCGATGCTGAAGACCCTCAAGCGATCCCTGGGGTGGCGGCTTCTGCTGGAAGGCAACCGCCTGCTGGGCCGCTCGTGGGCGCCCTCGCCGCGCCGGGCCATCTTCATCGAACCCACGTCGACCTGCAATCTGGGCTGCCGCTTCTGCACCTATGAGATGGAATTGCGACCGCGCCAGACCATGGATCTGGAGATGTTCGAATCCTTCGCCATCCAGGCGGAACGGATGGGATTCTCCCAGGTCTACCTGACACCGCAGACCGGCGACGTGTTCATGGACAAGGGCCTGGAAGAGAAACTGGCGGTTCTTGAAGGCCTGCCCGGCATCCAGGGCGTCGGGTTCTTCACCAATTTCGTTGCGGCAACACCCGAACGTCTGGCCGGGCTTAGGCTCTTCTCCAAGGTCAGCGGCATCCAGATCAGCCTTTATGGCGCCGACGAAGCGGGTTTCTTGGCGATCACCCGCCGTACGGCCAGCCAGTTCCAGCGCCTGCTCGCCAATCTCGATGCCTTGATCGCCCTGCTGCCCGATTGGCCTGGGCTGCTGCCTGGGCTGACGCTGCGGGTTGGAGATTCCTTCCGTCTCGACGGCTGGACCGGTCCGCTGGCCGAACGGGTGCTGCATCTGCGCGACCGCTTGGGCGTGACGCTCAATACCGATACCGATTACGACGATTGGTGTGGCCGGATCACCGAAGCCCATGTGGAGGGGCTGGACATCACCATCCGCCAGGGACGCCCGGTCTACAACCGGGGGGCCTGCATCAAGGCGCTGGGCCAGCCGCTGATCCGTGTCAACGGCCAGGTGGATGCCTGCGCCTCGCGCGATACCATGGACATGCTGGTGCTGGGTGACCTGAAGGTCGAACCGCTGGCCACCATCCTGTCGTGGGACAATCCCCGCTATAGCTCGCTGCTGGAGGGCATGGACAGGGGGGATTTTCCCAAGGTCTGCCGCGACTGCGCCGTCTACCGTTCGGTCTACGATCCGCGCTGGGCCGAGGGACGCAGCGACGTCATGAGCCTGGGGCAGGCCCTGGATCTGATGAGCGGGCCGTCCGGGCCGACAGCCAGTGGAACAGCAATGCCGGGCCGATCAGGCAAAGCGCCACCTTGACGGCGTTTCCAAGGTAAAGGGTGGAATGCTGGTCGAAATCCACCATCCAGCCGGTCATGGCGAGGATGGATGTGGCGAGTGCGGGGGGACCGCGCCTCGCCGCCAAGGCCAGCCCGGCTAGGCCAGCCACCACGACGGCGCCGAACACCAGAAGCATCGGCTTGCCCCCGTGCAACAGCGGCTCCCCCAACAACGTTATGGATGCGGAATGATGGCTTCTGGCCAGGTCTTGGGGCGGGAACAGGCAATAATCGACGGCATAGGCTCCACCCTGGGAATAGTCCGGCTTGTCGGGCCAGATCTGGCGCGGAACGAGAATTCCGAACAGGTAACCGGGATCAGGCGGATTGCGCCCCTCCATGCTGGCCAAGCTGGCGGCATTGGCCGCACTGGTCAGGCAGAACATGGTTTCCGCCTGCCGCAGAGCAACCTTGCTTCTCAGGCTGCGGAACGCCCCCTCCACCGGATTGTTGATGCCGTAATTTCCGCGTTGGAAGCCAATCAGGGCGACACTGGCCATGCAGAGAATTGCCACGGCCATCAGCAGCCAAAGGCCTTGGCGGAGTGTCCGCAGGCGTTGGCAGGAAACCAGGATCAGGCACGAGGGCAGCACCAGGGCCAATGGCTTTATCCCGTCCCCGATGAATTCCACCCAGGACACCAATGTCACACCGGCAAGAAGCAGCGCGCCACCGGGTAATCCCGCCGCCCACCACCGAGCGGCCTGGGCGATGGCGAAGGCCGCTAGCGGCAGCAAGAGGAAGGCAAGCTGTTTGCCCACCTCTCCCGCCGGGGCGTCCCCGCCCTTGATCAGACGGTGGGTAGCGAGCACAACCGCAATCATGCCGAGCAAGGCCAGAATTTCGGTCTTTCGCGGGAGTGGCGGCGTATTTGCTGCCACGCCCGGAAGGCCGGCGATCACGGTGGAGGCTGCGAGCAGGCAAAGCGCGAACTGGACGACTATCAGCTCCACCGCCGAACCATAGGCAAGGACAACATTCATGACGACGAGGATGTCAGTCGCTTGAGCTCGCCTAGCATATTCGGTCGCATAGACCATGGGATCGTCAATGGGTGCGGCGCCCCCCAGGGTCTCCACCATCACGGCTCCGGCGATGGAATAGAACACAAGGATGAGGTTTGGCAGGATGAATAAGGCGGAACTCAGGACAAGCCCGTTGCCTTTACGCCATTGTACGACGGTGAGAAGGCCCAGGATTGCCAGGGCCAATGCCCGCACCAGCCAGGGCGACACCGGCCAAAGCAGCGGTGTGGCCAGGAGGACAAGAACAACCGCCATTACGAGAAGGAAGGAAGATCTATTCTTGGTCATGTCACTTCCGGACCGGGGCGATCAGCCAGCAATGATGCCCTTCATGCGCAGCAAGGTCACCACAGAATCGGCCAGGGCCATGGGACTGGAGGCCTGGGCATCGAGGCGCAATTCAGGGCTCTCCGGCGGCTCGTAGGGGGAATCCACCCCGGTGAAGTGCTGCAACTGCCCGGCACGGGCCTTGCGGTAGAGCCCCTTGGAATCGCGCTGCTCGCAGACGGCCAGGGGCGCATCAACAAAGATCTCGACCATCTCGCCCGGGTCCAGCATCTCTCGCACCATGGCGCGGTCCGCCTTGAACGGCGAGATGAAGGCGGCCAGCACGATCAGTCCGGCATCGACGAACAGGCTGCCCACCTCACCGACCCGGCGAATGTTTTCCACCCGGTCCTCGTCGGTGAAGCCCAGGTCCCTGTTCAGGCCGTGGCGGAGATTGTCGCCGTCCAGCAGATAGGTATGGTGGCCCATGGCGTGCAATTGCTTTTCCACCAGATCGGCGATGGTGGACTTTCCCGATCCCGACAAACCGGTAAACCACAGAAGGCAGGCCTTGTGGCCCTTCAGGGTGGCATGGGCCGGCTTGTCCACGGTGAGGGCCTGCCAGTGGATGTTCTGGGCGCGGCGCAGCGCGAAGTCGATCATGCCGCAGGCCACAGTGGCGTTGGTCACCTTGTCGATCAGGATGAAGCCGCCCAGGCCGTGCCCGCGCCCATAGGGCTCGAACGGCACCCGCTGATCCAGTGCCAGGGTGCAGACTGATACGTCGTTGAGGCCGAGGCGGGTGGCCGCCAGCTTCTCCAGAGTATTGACGTTGACCACATGTTTGATGTGGGTGATGCGGCAATTGGCGGTGCGGGTGCCCAGGCGCAGCAGGTAAGAGCGTCCGGGCAGCATGGGCTGTTCGGCCATCCACACCACATGGGCGGAGAACTGATCGGACGAGGCCGGGCGGTCATCGACCGCCGCCAGCACGTCGCCGCGCGAGATATCGACATCGTCGGCCAGGGTGACGGTCACCGCCTGTCCGGCGCTTGCTTCGTCCAGCGCGCGGGCGCCGCAAAATACGCCGGTCACTTTGCTGGTGCGTCCCGCCGGCTCGACGCTGATCTCCTGTCCGATCCGAATGCGACCGGCGGCGATGGTTCCGGCATAGCCGCGGAAATTCTGGTCCGGGCGGATGACGGTCTGTACCGGCAGGCGCAACGGCCTACGGGCCTCGGGCCGCGGAGGCTCGGCGGTCTCCAGGAAGGGGAGCAAGGCGGGGCCGCGATACCAGGGCGTTTCGACCACCGGAGCCAGCAGATTAGCGCCGGTCACCGCCGAGACGGGAATGGCGGTGATCCGCTCCAGACCCACCGAGGCGGCGAAACCGGCGAATTCGGCGGCGATGGCGTCGAACACGACCTGGGAATAGCCCACCAGGTCCATCTTGTTGACGGCCAGCACCACCTCGCGGATACCGGTCAGCGCCACCAGATAGGCGTGGCGTCGGGTCTGGGCCAGGACGCCCTTGCGGGCATCGACCAGCAGCACCGCCAGTTCCGCGGTGGAGGCACCGGTCACCATGTTGCGGGTGTACTGCTCATGGCCGGGGGTATCGGCGACGATGAAATTCCGCCGTTCGGTGCCGAAATAGCGGTAGGCAACGTCAATGGTGATGCCCTGCTCGCGTTCGGCCTGCAGGCCGTCCACCAGCAGCGAAAAGTCCAGTCCGCCGCCCGGCATGGTGCGGCGGCTGTCGCGTTCCAGTGTCGCCAACTGGTCGTCGGTCAGGCTGCCGGAATCGTGCAGGATGCGGCCGATCAGGGTGCTCTTGCCGTCGTCGACGCTGCCGCAGGTAAGGAAGCGGAGCAACGCGCGGTCCTGGATGTGGTCGAGATGATCGGAGAACGCCCGGGCGTCCATCTGGGTGAGATCGATCATCAGAAGTAGCCTTCCTGCTTCTTTCTTTCCATGGAACCGGCCTGATCGTGGTCGATGATGCGGCCCTGGCGCTCGCTGGTGCGGCTGGTCATCATTTCGCGGATCACCTCTTCCAGCGTGGTCGCCGAGGATTCCACGGCACCGGTTAAAGGCCAGCAGCCGAGCGTGCGGAAACGCACGCGCAGGTTTTCCACCGTTTCGCCCGGCTTGAAATCCATGCGATCATCATCAACCATCAGCAGATTGCCGTCGCGGCGGACGATGGGACGCTCGGCGGCGAAATAGAGGGGCACCACCGGGATGCCCTCGCGCCGGATGTAGAGCCAGACGTCCAGCTCGGTCCAGTTGGACAGCGGGAAGACACGGATGCTCTCGCCCGGGGCCACCCGTCCGTTGTACAGGCTCCACAACTCGGGGCGCTGGGTCTTGGGGTCCCAGCGGTGCTGGGCGTTGCGGAACGAGAAGACCCGCTCCTTGGCGCGGCTTTTTTCCTCGTCGCGGCGTGCGCCCCCGAAGGCAGCATCGAAGCCGTATTTATCCAGGGCCTGCTTCAGGGCCTCGGTCTTCATCACGTCGGTGTGCACCGCCGAGCCGTGGCTGAACGGCCCGACCCTCGCCTGCACCCCCTCTTCGTTGACATGGGTGATCAGGTCCAGGCCCAACTCACGGGCGCGTTGATCGCGGAAGGCGATCATCTCGCGGAACTTCCAGGTGGTATCCACATGCATCAGCGGAAAGGGTGGCTTGGCCGGGTAAAACGCCTTCATGGCCAGATGCAGCATCACCGCGCTGTCCTTGCCGATGGAGTACAGCATCACCGGGTTGCGGGCCTGGGCGGCCGCATCGCGGATGATATGGATGCTTTCGGCTTCCAGGTGGTCGAGATGGACGGTCATGGGATATCTCGTTGCTTCAGGCCTGACAAGGTGAAAGCGGCGATGAACCATAGGCCGGCTTGCCACCAGCTCTGCCATATGCCGTAGGACGTTGTGCCGATGGTCAAGGCCGCGCAATAGATGCCGCAAGCAATAGCACGACCGGTTCGGTCCGCTGAGTCCAGCCGATCGATCCCGGCCAGCACCCGGACTAGGAATGCTCCCGCCAGCAATGCGCCAAAGACCCCCAGCTCCAGCCAGATTTGCAGTATCCCGTTGTGGGGATGCAGCGGCAACATGGACTCGGTAATGCCCAAACGAGGCTGGCCATTGTCGAAGGTACGCCACAACTGTACCTCGTCATCGGCGCCGGGCAACTGACGCGATGCCTCCATCCCCCAGCCAATAATCGGCTTCTCAGCGATATGGCTCCCAGTGAAGCCCCAAATGGTTGTTCGGTGGTGGGACGACAGCGGTAGCCACGTCCAATGCTGGAAGGTGTAGTGAGGTGAGGGCATATTGGCGGCGCCGATGGGCGCGACGATCCACAGCGCAGCCACTGCTGCTATCACGAGGTGGATGCCGCGTCGTGGCCATGCCATCACGATTGCGCCGGCGGCAAGCCCCGTGAGGGCGGCCAGGCGGGTGGACAGGCTGTCGCTGCTGAACATGGCAAGCAGCGCAATCGCCGATACAACCAGCGGCCAACGCGGCTTGCTATGGCGGAACTGGGCCATGCAGGTCGCGGTGCAGAGGATCAAGATGGTAGCGCCGCGATTGAGCGGGCTTTTGATACCAACCAGAGGGCGATGTTTCGCCTTGGCGATCAGGGAGGAAATGCCCCGGTCGGTGAGGTACTCGGCGGTGAGCAGCGCGGCCCCTGCCAAACTCCCGGCCATCAGGTACCAAGCCAGTCGCCGCCGATCCTTCTGGTCAAGGTCGAGGGCGGCGGCAACCAGGATCAAGCCTCCGATGGTGGATAGCGCCTGCTTGGCCGCTCCCGCCAAGGCTTCGCGGGGGTCGATGGCCCACAGGGCCGACACCGCGGCCCAAACGGCCAGCAGCAGCGGTAGCCAAAGTACGGCGGCGGGCAGGTTGCCCCAACTTCTCTCGCGAATGACCAGCGGAAGGCAGGCCAGGGCGGCAACGGCGCCCAGAGGGGCCAGGCCCAGCGGCGCAAAGATACCGACCAAAGGCAGCAGAAGCGCCGATACCGCTAGGGCTGTCGCGGCCAAGCTGTGAGGTGTCATAGCCTTCACGTCTCTGGCTTTTGGGGCGGTCAGGGAAACAGATTGTAGCGGGAGCCGAACACCACGTCGGCGCGTCCGTCCAGGATGGGGCCCCGCAGCTTGGGATAGTCGTTGGGGCTGTATTCCGGATCGGCGTCCTGAACGAGAACGATATCGCCCTCGAGGCCCGACCCTTTGCGGTTGGCGGCCAATAGGTGTCCGACGATGGTTTCTAGGGTCCGTTCCTCGTTGTAGCAGGGAATGACCGCCGAAAGCGTTTTGAAATCCATCGGAACCCTTGGCGATCACTGTGGACGAAGGCTTGCTTCTATAGGCTTCCATCCTGGTTTTGGCAAGGCGGCTCGATCAGACCGCCGTCACCGAGATCCTGCCGTTCCAAGGAAGCCCAGACCGTGTGTGGACAAGGATGGCGAAGCAGGATGCCGCCCGGCCATAGGCGGACCAATACGTCATCCCTTCCAGCGTAAACGGCGCGTCGGCGGTCATCAGCAACCGTCCGACCGGGGTGGTGATCATCACGCCCTTTTCCTCCAGGCGGGCCGGGAACGGGGTCACCAGCCGCCGGGTGATCCGGTGCATGCCGTGTCCGTCGAGGCTATCGCTGATCTCCAGCCGGCCTCCGGCGAAGATCCAGGACCGCCCGGCCTCGGACACGCCCTGGGCGCGAAAACCCTGGTGCGAGAGTTTGACGACATCTCCCGCCTTGGCCAGGCAAGGCGCAGCCCTGCCCAGGCGGCGGCGAAAATCGGCGTCGTAATAGGGACGGTTGGGGGGGTAGGGATCGGCGCCGTCCACCTGAAGCAGGCCATGGACCTCCGCCGAGCGGTAGCGGGCCGCCTCGCCTGTTTCGCCATAGGCCCCGCGCCCCGGATCGATGAAGACGGGCTGGCCGCGCCAATGCAGTTCGGCGGCGCCCAGATCCTGGTGGGCATGACCGGGCATGGCGGGCCAGCCCTGCGGCGAGGCGTGCCACAGGCCGCTCCATGGGCCGAAATCACCCCGCACCCAGCCCTCGGCCCGTAGCAGGCCCGGATCGGATGAAGGCGCTCCGTCGCGCATGGCCGTGACCGCCACCCGTTCCTCACCGGACAGCCAGGCGCCCCAGCCTTGCTCGAGCCCGCCGCCGGGCAGCAATCCGTCCAGGAATTCAGGGGGGCAGTCCGGGGAAATGTCGCCCACCAGCGGCAGTCCGCCGGGCAAGGCCAGATGGGGCAGGATTCCCAGACCCCGCAGGACGATGGCTTCCAGCTGGGCCGCCTCGGGCCGTCCATGCCGGCTTGCGGCCAGTTGGCACGACAGGTAGTTGCGGGTGAGCAGCAGATGGTAATGGCTGGATTGTTCGTTGAGGATGCCGGAGGGGCCGAACAGCCGTCCGGCCTCCGTCAGCAGGATGGCAAGGCCCAGCTTGGCGCAACGCTCCCAGCCGAGCGCCAGTCCGATCAGGTATAGGCCGCGACCGTTGTTGGCCAGATGGTTGCCGGTGTAATGCTGGCCGAAATACTCGAGGCGGGCGGCGATGGCCGGCGGGTGAGCCGCCAGCAGGGCGCCGGCACCCGGCGGCAGGGGGTGATGGCGGCTGTAATCCAGCAGGTTGGCGGCGCGCTCGGCGGCGGTGTAGGGATGCCAGGCCCAGGACTCGTCCGGTCGCCCATGGCGCTCCGCCCAACAGGCGAACAGACGCGCTACCCAGGCGGGGTTGGCCGAGGGGCCCAGCAGGGGCAGCCAGGCAAAGCGATGCACCGCCAATCTGGTCTCAAGGTCGGCCCAGTCCTGGAACAAGGCGGCCTCGCCGCCCGGCTCCAGGGCCAGGGTCGCCCCCGGAAGGGTGAGGGCGAGCGGCCCCTGGGGCAGGGGTTGCGGGGCCTCGGTCAGAGTGACGGGCGGCGCAGTCCCCAGATCGAAGGCGCCGTCATCGAGATAGGGTGGCCGGTGAGGAGTAAAGGGCGGTGCTCCACTGGTGCGGCCCAGCACCCGCTCCAACAGCCAGCGGCGCAAGGCAGGGTCGTCGGCCAGTTGCCGCACCTTGCGGCGCAGGGCGCCGATCATGGCGTTCCCCCCGTCAGCCACTGGCGCCATGCTGCGGTCCCGGCGGGGATGAAGACATCGCTTTCGGCCAGCCCCGCCACCGGACGGGCCATGACCACCGCCTCGGCCAGCCCCTCTGCGTCGGCGGCGGGAACCGGCGGTCGGTCGGGCAGGATATCGTTGGCCAGAATCCCTTCCGGCAGGAAACGCACTACCGGCAGCCCGGCCAGCAGCGCTTCCAGCCCCACGGTGGTGGCGGCAAAGACCACGGCTCTCACCGCTCCAACTTGAGGCAGAGAGCCGGATGCAGCCTCCATGCCGGGTTCCGGCTTAAAGCCCACGGGGGTCATGGGGTGCTCGCGCACCAGCACGCGATGATCGGCGGCGCCCAGACGGCGTCCGGCGGCGATCATCTGGCGCGCGATATCCGTCTGGGCGGGCAAGGCCAGGAACACCGGACCGGCGGGGTCGAAGGGGAGCGGCGCGGCGGGAGCGAAGCGCCAGACTCCGCCGATGACCAGATGGGAGGCGGGAATGCCCCACTCCGCCAATCGTCGGGCGGCGGCGGGACCGACGGCGCTGATGCGGTCGGGCAGTTCGAGGGCCGGATCATTCAGGGAATGGGCGGCGTGGTTCAATTCGTGGCGACCGATGGTGGCGTGCTGGCACCCGATCGTGGCGATGCCGCGCCGGCGGCAGGCCGCCGCGAAATCGCGCTCCCAGCCGTGATTCTCCCACGGCCAAGCGACGACCGCAGGCTTGGCGGCGTCCAGCCATCGCCTTTGGCAATGGATCTGCCAGCGGATCATCGCCGCTTGTCCTCCCCCGCTTTCCAGGGCTGCGGCCCGACGCAGCAGCCATGAGTGGGGCCCGTGGCAGCGGGGCCGCCAGCGGGCGGACCACAGCCGTGTCAGGGCGTAGAGCGGTGAGCCGAAGCCATGCAGCGACAGGGTGCGGCCCCCGTCCTCGAGCGCCCGTGCCCGCTCCGGCAGGCAATCCACGTGCAGCATGCGGCCCAGGGACGGGATGTTCTGCATCAGGGGGCCGAAATAGGCGTCGAAGCCGTCGGTCCGGCTGGCGGGATGGCCATAGACCAGCAGGACCGGCGTTCCCGGTCGGGTCAGACGGCGCTGTCGTCGCAGTGCGATTGCGGCCATGGCCATGCGCAGGCCGACGCGCAGCCTGGACGCTAGGCCACGCAGGGCCAAAAGGTACTCACGGCGGTGTAGTGGCGGTGGCTCTCCCTCGGCCCGTACACCGGGCAGGGCCGCAAGATGGCGAAAAAGCCATGGATCGTCGCAGACCACCGCGACATCCTCGCTGCCGGCGGCCAGATCGCCAACCACCAGGGTCCAGGCCAGCATCAGGCCGAGATCGGAGATGGTTCCGGCGGCGCTGGGGGCATGGGCAAGCCGGGCATCCCCGCTTTGCCCGAGAGTGCGGGCCAGATCCAGCCAGACAGGGGCAGCCCGCTCGAAGGCGGCATCCAGGGCGGCAGCCATGCCGGGCAGACGGCGTGCCGGATCGGCAAGTGCCGGTGTTGCTGCTGCACACCAGCGCCGTCCACCGATTGTCGCGGTCGCCGTGGACGTCACCAGCAGGACCGGCATGACGCGACTCCTACCCAGCTTTCCGCTGCGCCACTAGCAGCAGATTCTTGCCGAAGGGTGGGCGGATCAATGTTTCGATGGTGCGGGTGATCGGAATCCCGATCCGGTCGTAGAGGGCGATCTGCTTGGGGTTGAATTCGATCTTGCCCAGCCAGCGGTTCATTACCAGCCAGGGTAGAACCCCCAAAAGGTCGAAATAGCGGTTCTCCAGGACCGTCATCCCCGCCTTTTCCATCAACTCGGCCAGCCCGGGGCGCTGATAGCGGCGGAAGTGGCCGTAGAATCGGTCCAGTTCGCTGAATAGGAACATCATGGCGGGAACGAAGATCACCAATTTCCCGCCTGGCCGCAGGGCTTGCCGGATGGAGTTGACCACGGCGAGGTCGTCCTCGATGTGCTCGAGCACGTTGATCATCACCACGGTGTCCAGGCTTGCCGCCTCGGCCTTGACCGACCATTCCTCGCACATGCGCGGAATCACCGTGATGCGCTCTTCTCCCGTGAAGCGGGCCTGCAGGTGGGCGAACAGCGGGGGCGAGGGCTCGACCACGTCGATATGCCGGACGGTCGGAAGACGCAGCAGATCGGCGGTGAACGACCCGATGCCAGCCCCAATCTCGGCCACCTGCCCCTGGACGTGGGGAGAGATGGCGTCGACGATCCAGGTTCGATAGCGATGAAGACTGGCAAGAATCTCCAGATCCTCGCCGCTGTACTCCGGCGGCGGCGGAAAGGTCAGATCGTCATCGTCGAGGGGGCCCACATGGGTCATGATCGGTTCCTGCATCACACGCGCCGGTTCTTAGCGGATTTTCCCATTGCCCGCCATATCCGGCTGACAGTGGATCTTGAACACATGCAATGGGATGGTGGCTCCCATCCCGCCCAGGGTGCGTGATTCGATCAGCCGCCCGTCCAGCACCGTCACCGTTTCGGCCAGCCCGAGAGCTCTCAGCTGGTCCATCCGCTTTTTCAGGACAGAGGCATCGGACCCGTCACCGAGGCGGCCACCGACGGCCAACACATGGGTTCCGCCGGCCCGGCACAGTCCAGCGAGAAAACGCCGGATCTCGTCACCGGCGGGACTGAGGTCGACCAGGGCCTGATTAGTGGGGTGGGCGTTGTAATAGGGCACGGTGAGCAGATAGTTGAGGAAGCGCGAATCGTGGATCACTCGCGCCTCACTCCCCAGATTGGTGTTGATCCAACGCACGGCGTCGTAATAGGAGACCGATTGTGCAAGCCGTTGGTCGCGGGAAGCCCCCTTCCACAGGTCGCGGGCGAAGCGTTGGGCATAGATTGCTTGTCCGGCCAGTTGCAGGCCGATGGCCAGGATGAAGGCTGCAATTATCGCCTGGCGCGCCGGGCGATTGCGGGTCAGCCGTTCGGCCGCCACCGAGGCGGCCAGCAGCAGTACCGGCAGAATCGGCAGGAAATGGCGAATCCGTTGGGAGGCGCCCAGGAAGAACCACAGGCCGCCGAACACCAGCGCCACGGCCAGCATGCGCCAGAGAATCCGGGCCCCGGGCGTATCCCGCCTTGTCCACGCGGCCCCCAGCGCCAGGGGCAACAGTGCCATGGGCAGGGCGCCCAGGCCGACTCTCGCCGAATCCAGGGCAGGTGGTGGCGTGAAGGTGGCCAGGAAGGGATAGACCAGCAAGGACCAGGGTGTGCGCGAAAGGGCCAGTTCCCCCTCGTTCCAGGTCCGCTTGTGCCAGGCATGGAACTCCAGGGGCCACACGGACGGGTCGGAAGGGGGCAGCCAGGGGCGGAGCGTCGGGAACAGCGGGTCGCCCATATGGAGCCAGTTCCAGCCGTACCATTGGAAACCGGCCAGCAGGGCGGTCGCAGTGAAAACCAGGGCCAACCGCCAGCGCCATGCCGGCAACAGCAGAACGAGTCCTAGGGCTACGGCGAACAGCAACCCGGTATACTTGCTGGCGACGAAAAATCCAGCGGCCACCCCGGCGACGGCGGCGTGGCGCACGCAGCCCCGTTCCACGGCACGGGCGGCGGCCAGGGCACCGATGATCACCAGCAGTCCCAGCTTGACTTCCACCTGCCCGGATCCCGCGCCATAGATGGTGGCGGGCAGGGTGGCGAAGGCCAGGGCGGTCATGGCCGACCAGTTGCGGTTCAGCCAGATTCGGGCCAAAGCGTAAAGGACCAGGACCATGCCCGCCGACAGGGTGGCGGCCCAGGCGGTCATCATGATCTCGCCGCCCAGGGTGAAGGCGGCGGTATAATGCATTTGAGTCAGGAGGGGAACGGCACCGTCGATGGCACGGGCGACGAACACGATCCGCCCTGCTTGGGCGAAGTCGCGGGCCAGGGCAAAATGATAGGCCAGGGAATCGGCATCAGTCGGCGGGCTGATCGCTTCCAGCGCCAGCATGGCGGCAGATCCGGCTGCCGCGAGAATCAGCAGGGGATGCAACCTGCCGCCCTCGGTCAGGGACGGGGCGGAATCGGTTTGGCTTAGCAGCAGGCAGCCAACCATTCCAGCCAGCAATCCACCGGCAACCATTCCGGCATTCAGGTGGCCCGAGGTGCCGATCCAGAACATCAACCAGCCCCAGATCCCCTGACCCAGGGCGAAGGACCAAGCCAGCGCCTCGGCTTGGCGTAGGTTACGGATCAGTCCCAGCAGGCGAAGTGCGATGGCTCCCCAGCCCAGGCAGCCCGCCAGCAACAGGGGAAGGCCAAGGGCAGCGGTCATGCTCACTGTCCCGCCAAGGTCAGAAGCCGTGCGGCCATGGTGTCGAACTGGACGAGATAGCCGAGGAAAACCCCCACGACCCAGAACCACAGGGCCATGGCCGATGTGTGGGGAAAGGCGGCGAAGGTCTCGGGGATCAATCGGCTGGCGGCACCCAGCGCCGCCCAGGGGCGTTTTTGTCCGCGCAGGGCGTTGGCTGCCTCGTAATGGATCACCGCCAGCCGCTGGGCCGCCACCAGCCATGGGTGGACGGCGCGGCCCGTCAGGGCGCTCCGGTTACGCTCCAGCACCGCCAGGGAGCACCGGCGGCGACGCTCCACGTTGGCGGTGATGCCCTGGGGATTGCTGTGATAGCGGGTCAGCGCCCCGGCAAAGACCGTGAAGCTCCCCTTGGCCGCCAGACGCAGCCATAGGTCGTAATCCTGGGCGGCCCGCAGGGAGATTTCGAACCCGCCTGCCGCCACCACCGCGTCACGGCGCGCCACCACCGTCGAGGTGGCGACGAATCCGCGCAGGAACAGGGCAGAGAAAGGATCGGCGGCGGCCCGGAAATGGCGGGCGCAGTCGAACACCACGCTGCTTCCATCCGGTGACAGCACTTCCATGTCATGGGAGGCGAACAGCAGCTCGGTTGCCTCGAGATGGGACAGGCTGGCAGCCAGCTTGCCCGGCAGCCACTCGTCATCGGCGTCGAGAAAGGCCAGCCAGCACCCCTCGGCCTGGGCAATGGCGGCATTGCGGGCGGCACCCGCGCCGGCATTGTCCTGGCGCAGCACGCTCAGCCGGGTATCGCCGAACAGCGGGCGGCAGGCTTCGGCGGCCTCGAAGGTGGCGTCGTCCGAGCCGTCATCGACGACGATGACCTGCCGGGGGAGGCGTGTCTGGGCCGCGATGGAGGCCAGGGCGCGACCGATGGTGCCGGCATTGCGGTAGGCGGGAATGATGACGCTGACGTCGGTGGTCTCAGCCATCGACGAAAGCCTCCAGACCGCCCTGGGGGGCAGCGGCAAGGCGGTTTTCGCCATGGATGAGGATGGTCAGCTCCAGCATCAGCAAAGCATAGACCCGGTGGGCATGGCGGGAGGGGTCGGCCAGCAGCCGCTGAATGCCGGCGGCACTCCACCAGCCACGCTCCAGCGCCCGGCGCGAGGTCAGCAGGCGCCGGGCCGGTTCCGCCAGTCCGGCCCGCAGCCAGCTCGGCACCGGTGAGGCGAAACCCTGCTTGGGCGCGTCCAGGATTTCCGGCGGCAGGAAGGGCGCGGCCATGGCGCGCTCCAGTCCCTTCTGGCGTCCGCCCGGAGTCCGGATGTCCGGCGGCACAGCCAGGGCGGCCTCCACCAGCCGGTGGTCGAGGAAGGGAACCCGGCCCTCGACACTGGCGGCCATGCTGGTGCGGTCCAGCAGGGTCAGCAGGTCCTCGGGCAGGTAGGTCATCAGGTCGGCGTACAGCATGCCGGACTGGCGCGGGCCGTGGAAATTGCCGAAATGGGCGGCCTGGGCGGGTGGCGGCGGGACCATGCGATTGCCGACCAGGGCGCGGATGGGCGGCGGAAACAAGGTGGAATGGTCGTGGAGATAGGCGCCGGGATCGCCGGCGAATTTCTCCGACCGCGCCAGGCGCCAGGCGGTCATGGGGTCGATCAGCCCGGCCAGCGGCTCGGCCAGGCCTCGGCGCAGGACTTGGGGCAGCCGCAGATAGCGGGCCTCGACCGGCAGCTGGAAGTAACGGCCATAGCCGGCGAACAGCTCGTCGCCGCCGGTGCCGTTCAGGGCCACCCGCACCTCGTGCCCCAGCACGTCCTCGATCAGCTGGTTGGGCAGCAGGCTGGCGTCGGAGAGTGGCTCGTCGCAGGCCCAGGCCAGCCGGGGCAGGTGGGCGGCCACGTCCGTCATGGACAGGTCGAAGCAGGTATGGCGGGTGCCGTAGCGCGCCGCCACCAGCGCGGCCAGCGGGCTCTCATCCGCCGGGGCGCCCTGGAAGCGGACGGTGTAGGTGTTGAGCGGACGGTCCAGCCGCCGCGCCGCCAGGGCCACCAGAAGGCCGGAATCGATTCCGCCGGACAGCAGGGCGCCCAGCGGCACGTCCGAACGCAATTGCAGCCCGACGGCATCATCGAGCAAGGCGGTCAGGTGTTCACGGATGGCATCCGCCCCGTCCGGCAGGTCCGCTGCGGGAGCGGGACGCCAATAACGCTCCAGCCGGAGGGCGCCATCGGCCTCCACGGTCAGGCGATGGCCGGGGGGCAGCTTGTGGATGCCCTGCCACAAGGTGTCCGGGGCGGGCACCCAGCCATGGGCGAGATAGCTGGAAACGGCAACCTCGCACACCCGTGGCTCGACCAGGCCGGAAGCGAACAGCGCCTTGACCTCGGAGGCGAACACGATGCCGCCGCCCGCCAGACGGCTCCAATAGAGCGGCTTGATGCCTAAGCGGTCGCGCACCAGCACCAGCCGGTGCGGTTCGGGCTCGTAGAGGGCAAGGGCGTACATGCCGTTGAGGGCGTGGACAAAATCCGCACCCAGGGAATCGGCCAGGGGCAGGACCGGCTCCATGTCGCCCTTGGTCTGGAAGGCGTAACCGGCGCAGTCCGGGCGGCGGCGCAGTTCCTGGTAATTGTAGATCTCGCCGTTGCCCATCAGGACCCGACGCCCGCCGGCCTCGACGATGGGCTGGCCGCCCGTGTCCAGATCGATGATGGCCAGGCGGGCGAAGCCGCACTGGTAACGGCGGTCAGGCGAGGTCCAGGTGCCGGTGCCGTCGGGACCGCGATGGCGCATGGCCGTCAGCATGGCGGCAATATCCGCGTCACGGGGGGCAGTCTCGCGGGGCAGGAACAGTCCGGCCAGTCCGCACATGATCAGCCTCCCGCACGCAAACGGCGGCGCAGGGCCTCGCGGATTTCCACCCCGTCGTAGACATCGGCGAATTTGTCGGAAAACAGGGGCTGTACACTGTCGAGAGCCGGAACGATATGCTTCGCGATGCGGTCACCCGAGAGAACGGCCGTCCGCATTTCCGCGCGGGCGTCGGCATTGCGTCGGTTCTCGAAGCGTGATTGCACGATGACATAGCGGATGTCGGCCTCGTCCAGCTTGGCCAGGAACTCCGCCGTCGAATAGGTGGGTAGCTTCCCGGTCATCCAGGCCTTTTCCTCGCCCGGCAGCCAGATCACCGCCGAGGTCGTCGGGCAGGTGGCGAAATGCGGCTGCAGCATGCTGAGATAGCGTTGGCCCGGCTGCAGACGCTCGGTCAGATATTTGCAGGCCAGGTAGTGGCTGCCGTCCATGGTCGGGGTCGTGGTCAGATAGGTCTCGACGCTTTGCAAGCCGAGGGCCACCGGCAGTCGAAGCACGGTATAGATGCCGACGAACATGGACTGGGTGGCCGCCAGGACCAGGAAGAGGGTCGCCAGTCCCAGACGGAGGGGACGCGACGCTCCCGCCTCTTCCCACAGTGACGCGGCGCCCAGGGCGGCCAGGCCGGCCAGCAGCGGGAACAGTGGCGCCAGAAACCGCACCTGCTGGGAAATCAGGTGGAACCAGCCAAGGTAGAAGCCCAGCGCGACCGCCACGGCCGGAACGACATCGCGCGCCCGACGGCGCCCCAGAAAGGCGAAGGGAACCAGGGCCAGGAGGTAGGGGGCGCCGAGAATGACACCGTCGAAATTCCGGAGGGGATCAACGGAGAACGCCCAGGGTGCCTCCAGGTGGGACAGCAGATCACGTCCGACGCCGTACTGCTCCCTGGCGTCTTCCATGAAGGCGGGGCCCCCTTTGTTGAAGACGGGATTGAGCAGGGGAAACAGCGGGTTGCCGGTCATGGCCAGATTGCGCGCCAGATGCGGGACGAAGATCGCCAGCGTCACCAGAGGCCCGGTCAGCCAAGGGCCGATCTTCATCCGTCGCCGGAACAGATCCCAGAGCATGATGGGAGCAAAGGCACCTGCATAGAGCAGGGATGTGTATTTGACGTGGAAGGCTCCGGCCAGCATCAGGCCGAACAGGCAGGCCAGGCCGTAACCGCCTTGGCGGCGAAGCAGCATGTAGGCCAGCAGCGCACCGCCGCAATACAAGGCTTGGGCCACTTCGACCTCAAGCGTGGCCATCTCCCAGACGACGACGCGGACGCTAAGGAACATCAGGGCCGCGGCCAATGCCGTCTTCCGACCGCCGCCCAGCCGCCGGGCCAGGGCCGCCGTCATCATGGCGGCGCCCAACCCCAGCAGGCCGTGCATCATCTGAGCAGCGCCGGTGCCGGAAAAGACCAGGGCGAAGCGCGCCAGATTCTCCACCAGGATGGGGAAAAAGTTCCGGTTGTGCCAACCCCAGGCGATCTCCATCCATCCCTTCGCCACGTCGTAAAGCGGGATGGACAGGTGGTACATCAAGCTGTCGTAGTCGTTGGGCGGTGCCAGACCCTGGAGCAGGGCTGACAGAGCGATGCCCAGGATCAGCACCCAGAGCAATGCTTCGAACCGATGGCCTGCGGATCCCCTGACCGAGGCAGTGACAAGCCCGCGCCACGCAGCCCAGGGCATGGCCCGCAGACCCGGTATGGCCCCCAGGATGAAGGCACCCGCCACCAGCCCCATGCCCAGCGGGTCCAGCCGCCAATGCCCCACGGCGAAGACCGCCAGATGGAGGCCCAGCGCGGCCACGGCCAGGCCGAAAGCCAGGCGCTCCAGATCGTTCAGCACCGCGTCACGGTCGAGCTTCGTTACGACGGTCCAACCGCAACCGGTCAGGATGACGCCTACAGCAAGGATGAAAAGGAATGCCGTCATGGACCTATTCCTAAAAACCGGCCCATCACGGCGAGCTTGCCCACAAAATAAGATTGGGATTTGGCGAAGTAGGCAAGGTTCACCGAGGCCATCCAGGCGATACCGGCCACGGCGATCCAGGAAGGTTTGTCATGATTTCTCATCGTTCCACGCACCAGACGTTGGTCATCACACCGTCCACTGGCACCGAGGCCGAGGCCGAGGCCGGGTGGAGATAGCCGTAATGGCTGGTCCGCCGGGCGCCGGGGGTCAGGCGGCGCACCGTCTCCAGCGCTTCGGCGGAATTGATCAGGACATAGGGCAGGGTAGTGGAGGCGTAACGTTCATCCTTGCCGCCGAAATCCATGCGAAAGTACGAGCGGGCCTTGTCCTCGATGGTCGGGCCTTCCGTCTCGCGCAGATCCATCAGCAGACAGCCGGCGGTATGGGACCACGCCTGGGCAATGGTCCGGCGCCAGCCCTCGTGCAGATGCAGGATGCCGAGAACCAGGACTAAGTCGAAGGTTTCGTCGCCCAGGCAGGCCCAATCGGCGTCCTCGGTGATGGTCTGGAAGGTATGGCCGGGATGACGGGCGCGGGCGCGCTCGATCATGGCGGGATTGATGTCGATACCGGTATAGCGGAAGTCCTTCAGGTGCTCGGCCAGGACCGAGGCGAACCCGCCCTGGGCGCAGCCCACGTCCAGGACCCGCATCCCTTCCCGCATGCGGTCCTTGAGGAAGAACCACTCCGAGGCGTAGACCTGCCCCGTGTTGGACCGTTCCGTGTCGAAGAAGTCGAGAACCCCGTCAAGGCCCCAGGCATCGGCGTTGTTCATTCGTCCTCCCCGGCCTCTAATTCCCGCACCCGTCTGGCCGCCAGAGCATATTTCAGCGCCTCGATCTCTACCAGACCCTCCAGGACGGCGATCCGCTCGACCGCCTCCACTCCGCGAGCCGCCTCTATCACCCGGATGGCGTAATCGGGCTTGAGACCCAGTTTGGCCAGCCGCCGCGCCAGGGTCAGGACCAGCCGGTCCTTGTCCGCCAGCATCGTTTCTGAATCGATATGATCATAGGGATTGCTCATCAGCCTTGACCCGCGAAATCCAGGGGGTCGCGTCCGGCGTCCAGGCCGGCGATGGCGGCGCGGCCCATGGCCAGCACAGCCTCCTCGGCGGAACCGCCGATATGGGGGAGCGCCAGCATGTTGGGCAGGCGAAGGAGTTCGAGGTCGGTGGGTGGCTCCTCGGCGAAGACGTCGAAGGCGGCCCCGGCCAGATGGCCGCTCATCAGCAGGTGCTTGAGGGCGACCTCGTCGACCAATCCACCACGGGCCAGATTCAGCAAAATCGCCCCCTCACGCATGGACGCCAGCTTTTCCGCCGTCATCATCCCTCGGGTCGAGGCATCGAGCGGCAGGTGCAGGGTGACGATATCGGCGCGGGCCAGCAACTCGCCGAGGCTCACCGGTCGCACCCCGTGGGCGGCGTAGAAGTCCGGGAAATCCTTGATGTCATGGGCCAGCACCGTGCAGCCGAAGGCGCGCAGCAAGATAGCGAGGTCCTTGCCCACATGGCCGCAGCCGACGATGCCCACCACTCTTTCCGACAATTGCCGACCCATCAGCTGGCGCCACTGGCCGCCTCGAACCAGGGTGTTGGCCTCGGGCACATGGCGCAGAAGGGCGATGGCGGCGCAGATGGTCAGTTCGGCCACCGAACGGCGGTTGACGCCGCCGGTCCAGCCCAGGCGTTTGTCCAGCCGGCTCATGGCCGCCAGGTCGATCATGTCGAGGCCGACGCCGTACTTGCCCACCACCTTCAGCCCGGGAAGGCGCGACAACACGCTCTCGTCGAGCTTTTCCAGGGCGGTGATGGCCTTGGCGTGACCGTCCAGGAAAGTCACCAGGGCGTCGCCGGACAGCGACAGCCCCGCATCATTGAACGTTACGATCTCGTATCGGCTCATCAGTTCCGCCCGCAGGACCGGATGGCGGGAGAACGAGCGGGATGCCACGGCAACGCGGTCGGTGCGGTTCATCAATCCCCCAGCCTTCAAACCGTGATCAAGGCGCGGCGCCGGGCGGCGTGGGCGACCCAGGCATCGGCCCAGCGGCGTCCCAGACGAACGCCCGGCTTTTCGATAACCCTGTATATCAAGGCGGAAAGGACCAGCGAAAGGCCGACTTGCACCAGGAAGGCAAGGTAGGGATCGGCGGCCAGTGCCGGCCACAATTCCAGGCTTGCTGGCCGCATCAGGCTATGCAGCAGGTAGACCGAATAGCTGATCTCGCCCAGCAGCACCAAAGGCCGCCACGACAGATGGGTCGAACGGTTGAGTGCCAGGAACAGCAGCAGGGCGATGGCGAAGCCGGCGAAATGGGACAGCCAGTGGCGGGCGAAGGCCTGGGGATAATAAAGAGCCCAGCAGATGCCCAGGAGCAACAGGATCAAGGCACCCGCCGCCCGCCACTGGCGGGCCGGGGCGGGGGCTGCCAGACGGCACCAGGCCCCGAACAGCATGAGCAGCATATAAAGGCCCCAACCCACGGGCAGACCCACTCCGAACTGGCGGCGGATGAAGGCGGCGGCGAGCAGGGCGATACCCAGGCTCGCCACCAGCCATCCCAGGCGCTCGGGTGTCTGGAGAATGCGGCAGAGGAACAGCAAGGTGCACAGGACGTAGAACACCATCTCCACCTGAAGGGTCCAATAAACTCCCAGCAGGTCTTCGACGCCGAGGAAGCGCTGACCGAGGGTGACGTTGACGGCGATGGCGGTCCAGCCCGGCGGACTGGGCAGAATGAACAGCGCCAGTATGATCGAGGCCCAATAGGCGGGATAAAGGCGCATCACCCGCGACACCGCGAACCGCCGAAGATGGGAATCGGGATGGCCGAGCAGGCTGGACGGCACCACATAGCCGCTGATCAGGAAAAACAGCAGCACCCCGGTCTGGCCGTGCTGGAACAGCCAGTCCAGGCCACTGACGATCTGGGCGCCCAGCGGGTCGGCGGGAACCGGCATGAGATGGGCCAGCATTACCATGCAGGCGGCGATGCCACGCAGGCCATCGATGGACGTGATCCTGAGGCCGTGATCCGGATTGGTCGGAATTTGCTCTAGGAGATGCACCGCACCTGCTCCAGATACTGGCCGCAGAGGGCCTTGAAGCCGTCATCGGCCCGGTGCACGCCCCGGACGATCCGGCCCTCGGCATCGGGCAGGATAAGGGTCACCGAGCCGGCCCCGGTGTTCTTCTTGTCCTTGGCGAGCGCCGCCAGGACGCGGTCGAGCGGCACCGGATGAGCCTCGAAGCCCTGGTAATTACGGGCCAGCACCCCATGCGCCGTCCGCCAATGGTCTTCCGTGCCGATGCCCATCCTCCAGCTCATCCAGTTGGCCATGTCGAGGCCGATGGTCACCGCGATGCCGTGGGGGATGGAGAAATCCGTGGCGGCTTCCATGGCGTGGCCGAAGGAATGGCCCAGGTTGAACACCAGGCGCGGGCCGGTATCGAACTCGTCCTTCTCGATATAGCCTTTCTTGATCTCCAGCGAGGCGCGGATGGCCGCCTCCATGGCCTTGGGATCGGACAGCATGGAATCGTAACCGGCGGCGAAGCGGGTGAAGGCCTCGGGGCCGGCGATGGCATGGACCTTCAGCATCTCGCCGATGCCGGAACGGATATCACGCTCGTCCAGGGTGGCGAGAAAACGGGTGGAGAGATGAATCTCCGAGGGCGGCGTGAAGGTGCCCAGGATATTCTTGGCCGCGCCGCAATTGATCGAGCTCTTGGAGCCGATGCAGGAATCGCATTGGGCCAGCAGGGTGGTGGGGTAGAAGGTCCAGGGCACGCCGCGCAGCATGGTGGCGGCCAGGAAGCAGGTGATGTCCTGGATGATGCCGCCGCCCATGGCCACCAGTCGGTGGTCGCGGCGCAAACCCTTGGCAACCAGATGCTCCACGTAGGATGGGAAGCGTTCCAGTGACTTGGCGGATTCGGTGGCCTCGATCCTGAGCACGCTGGGACCGGCCAGCACTTTGTCCAACTCGGTCGCGTAAAGCTCGGCCACCCGCCCGTCGATGATGACGTGGAGATTGGAGGGATCGGCGGCGTTCAGCCGCTGGGCGGCGTCGGGCTCGACATGGACGCAATAGGCGCCCTTGTGAGACTGGATGACCATCGGATCAGACATTGGTGAAACCCCCGTCGATGGCGATGGTCTGGCCGCTGATGAAGGTGTTTTCCGGCCCCGCCAGCCAGGCGACGAAGGCCGCCACCTCTTCCGGGGTCCCCAGGCGCCTGGCCGGAACCTGGGCGACCAGTTCGCGGATGCCGTCCTCGCCCAGCACGCGCCGGGTCAGCTCGGTGTCGATGAAGCCGGGCGCCACGCAATTGACCAGCACGCCGTTTTCCGCCACCTCGGCGGCGAGGGCGGCGGTCAGCCCGGCGAGGGCGAATTTTGAGGCGGAATAGCTACCACGTTGCGCTTTCGAGATGATCCCCCAGATGGAGCCCATATTGACGATACGGCCCCAGCCCCGCTCCCGCATGCCCGGTGCCAGCGCCTGCATCAGCAGCATGGGGGCGGTGACGTTGACCTGCTGGATGGCCAGGAAATCCGCCGGATCGATCTCGGCGAAGGGGGCGATCCTGTTGATGCCGGCATTGTTGACCAGGATGTCGAAGCCCTGTCCGGCCACAGATGCCGTGAAAGCCGTGGTCGCCTCGAGATCGGAGAAATCCACGGCCAGATAGCCGCAGCCCTCGGGGGCCGCGCCATCGGCCCTGGTGCCGGTCACCGTTACCTGGGCGCCATCGGCGGCCAGACGCAGCGCGATGGCCTTGCCGATACCGCGCGTGCCGCCGGTGATCAGGGCCTTGCGGCGCGAGAGGGGAAGGGTCATGCCACCTTCTCCACCACGATGTTCCAGCCGAAGCCCATGAATTGTCCCAACCACAGTTCCAGTGCCGTCTCCGGCACGAATTCCGCCGCGCCATAGACCAGCTCGGCGCCGGGATGGGGCCGGTGGCCCAGCGCCTTCAGCACCGCGTTGCGCAGCTGGGTCAGTCGCGGAATGGCGAAATTGTCGAACTGGAAGCTGTTCTTGCGCAAGGACACCACGCGGAAGGCCCGCAGGGCCTGCCTCAATTCGGTCTCGGAATAAATCCGGGTGAAGGGATTGCGGGTCTGGCCGAACTTTGGCTTGCCCTCGGTGACCCGACCCACCCATTCGGCCTCGGGCCAGCGGAACATCTCGCCCGAGAACAGGCCGCGCGGCACGATATTGGCCCAGAACACCGCCGAATGGCGGGCATAGAGCATGAGCACGGCCTTGCCGCCGGGCTTCAGGACCCGGTGCACCTCGGCCAGGGCCTGATCGGTGTCGCTGGAATGGTGCAGCACGCCGTTGGAATAGACGATGTCGAACACCCCGTCCCGGAACGGCAGGTTCTCGGCGTCGCCCTGATAGGCGCGGCCCTCGTCGCCCTTGACCAGCGAGAGGCGCAACGCGGTGGAGATGGCGCGCTGGGGCGTGATGTCCACGGCGGTGACCGAGGCGCCATGGCGCTTGAACAGGCAGGAATGGCCGCCGCCGCCGGGGCCGATCTCCAGGACCTGGCTGCCCGCCAATTGGGCCAGGGGCATCTCGACCACCGGCAGCAGGCCGCGCCGCCTGAACAGATCCTCGGTGAGGTCGAGAAGATGCTCGAGGCGCTCAGGCGTCAGGCCCTTATCGGTGGGGCCGTAAAGCTGCTCGTAGAGATCGCCCCACCAGGCGCGGATATTGCTCTTGGCCTCGCTGGCGATGGACTCGGGCGGCAGCAGGGCAGCGATGTGGCGGTCCTGGTCCACGGGGAAGCGGGCGCCGCAGCCGCAGGCCAGATCCTCACCGGATAGGGCCAGGGCACCCTGGCGGCACACCGGGCAGCGCAGCGCCCCGGCGGCGTCGCGCTCCAGCAGGGTGCGCCAGCCGCTCAATACTTGCCCCACAGCACGTCATCCTGCATGGCCGCCTCGACGATGCCGATATCGTGGGGGCTGTCCACGGAATAGCTGGGGCGGAAGGGATAGGGGGCGATGTGCTGATGGAAGCCATGGTCGTAGAGCCGGTTGGAATCACACGCTTCCTTGATCTCCAGCGGGCTGGGGGGAAGATTGGTGAACAGCTTCAGGAACTCCCACTTGAAGCCGAAGATGCCGTAGATACGCCGGGCGCCTAAGTCCGGGCCGAAGGACTTGCAATGGGGGATGGGCTGGCGCGAGGTGTAGAGCACCCGGCCCGACAGGTCGGAAATGATCTTCAGCGCGTCGGGATTGCGGAACTGGGCCTCGTCGACGATGTCCATGGCCAGCATGGTGCCGCGCACCTCGCCCGGACGCTCCTCCATGGGGGCGATGGTGGCTTTGATCATGTCGGGATGCATCATGGGCTCGTCACCCTGGACGTTCAGCACGATGTCGTCGTCGGCCACCTCGATGCCGCATTTGGTGGCCGCTTCGGCGACCCGGTCCAGGGCGCGGGTATGGCTGTCGCTGGTCATGATCACCGGATAGCCCTTGCTCTCGGCAAAGGCCCGGATCTCCTCGTCGCAGGTGCAGATGGCCAGCACGTCGAAGCGGGGGAACAATTTGGCCCGCTCGAAGACGTGCTCGATCATGGGGCGGCCCATGATGGGAAACAGCGGCTTGCCGGGAAAGCGGCTGGCGGCCATGCGGGCGGGGATGAGGCCGATGATCTTGGTCATAGAGGAGTCTCCGGCGGGCAATCGGTGAGGCGCCAGCGTGCCTTCCAGGCGGGATCGGCGCAATAGATGCGATAGACCAGCTCCATGGTCTTCAGGGCGTCGTCGCTGGACCCGGCCAGGATGGGGCCGCCGTTGAGAATCGCCTCGGCGAATTCGGCGATTTCGTCCTCCCAGCTGGGGTCCCGGTTGTAGCGGGTGGTCTGTTCCTTGGGATCGCCCTGGTCGTCGTCGCCCGCCCACAGCACGGTCAGGGTCTCGGCACCATAGCTCTTGGAGCCCGACAGGATGCCCGACAGGATCAGGGCGCCCTTCTCACAGGTTATTTCGAGATTGAAACGATGTCGCCACTGGGTGGCAGTGGAATGCAGCATGGCGACGCAGCCCTGGTCCGAGCGCATCAGCGCATAGGCATTGTCCTCCACATCGTGCTTCCAGAAATCGTTGGAGACGATGCTGCTGACCTCATGGAATTCGCCGCCGAAGAGGCGCATCAGATCCACCATGTGGATGCCCTGGTCGAGCAGGATGCCGCCGCCGGCCACGCTCCGCTGGGTGCGCCAGTCTGATTGCTGTCCGAAGCTGATGAACTGGCTCTTGCCGTAGACGCCGCGCATGTTGAGCACGCGGCCCAGCGAGCCGGCCCGCACCAGGGCCAGCGCGTCACGCACCGAATCATGATAGCGGTGGTTGAAGCCGTATTTGAGCCGCAGACCGGGATGGCGGGTTTCGGCGGCGATCACCCGGCGGATATCGGCCACGTCGCGGCCCGGCGGCTTCTCGCAGAAGACGTGCAGGCCGCGCTCCAGCCCGGCGATGGTGACGTCGGCGGCCACGTCGTTGGTCAGGCACACCAGCAGGGCGTCGAGTTTTTCCGCCTCCAGCAGGCGTTGAGGGGTGCGATAGTGGCGCACACCGTCCTCCATCACGCCTTCCGACTCGAAGGCGCGGTCGCACACCGCCACGGTTTGCATGTCGGTGCGGCGGTCGATCACCTCGCGGCGGCGCCTGCCCACCACGCCGTAACCCGCGATGCCGACCCTCAAGGGTATCACGGCTTGGGAGTCCGGTAGAGATCGGACACCGTGTCATTGGCGCGGCCCAGCCGGGTGGACTGTTCGTCGGAATCCACCGTGACCCAGGCGCCGCCCGCCTCGTCCGAGCGGTAGAAGGAATGCCACAGCTTAAGGCTGGCCAGGCAATCCTCGCGGCTGACCTGGAAGGGACGCACGCCGTTCAGCGCGGCGACCAGGCCTTCATAGACGGCGATGTGGCCGAAGCCGTAGGCGTCGGGGATCTTTTCCGAATACTCGGCGCAGGCATTGGGATCGGGGGTGAAGACCTGCAGCTCGTTGACCGCCCAGCCGCCCAGCTGGGCCAGGCCCTTGGAGCCGACGATGGACAGCGAGGCCTCGAAATCGTCGGGCCGGGCGGCGGTGGTCACTTCCAGCGAGCCCACCGCGCCGGAGGGGTAGGTGTAGGTGGAGACCACGGTGTCCTCCACCTCGATTTCGGCGCCCAGCGTACGCATGGTGGCCGACACCGATTCCACCTCGCCACCCAGATAGCGCAGCAGGTCGATATGGTGGATACCCTGGTTGGAGATGGCGCCGCCGTCATGGCTGAAGGTGCCGCGCCAGGGGGCGAGGTCGTAATAACGCTGCGGCCGGCACCAGCGCAGGCGCACGTTCATGATGCGGATGTCGCCCAGCTCGCCGTTCTCCAGCGAGTGCTTGACCTTCTGCACCGCCTTGTTGTGGCGGTTCTGGAACACCGGGAAGATCTGCCGGCCCTGGCGGGCGGCGAGATCGTAGGCGGCGTGCAGTTGCTCGGGCCGCATGAAGGTGGGCTTTTCCACGATCAGATGCTTGGAATAACGCTCCATCACCTCCATGGCGTGCTCGAAATGCATGCCGGACGGGGTGATGACGGCCACCACGTCGATCTCGGGCATGCTTTGCAGCATCTCGTGGTAATTGGTGAACCACTTGACGCCGAATTCGTCGCCATAGGCCTTGGCCTTCTCCGCCACCAGATCGCAGACGGCGACGATGGTGCCGCCGTCCACCTTGGCGATGGACCGCAGGTGATGGCCGGCGACGCGGCCACAGCCGATCAGGGCAACCTTGACAGCGCTCATGTCCGCACACTCTCCTCGATACGGGTGATGACCGGCCCGAACAATTCCGGCGTGGTTGCCGAGAAGCGGGAGAAACCCTTAAGACAGGGTTCCGCGAAATCCTTGCGGTAATACACCAGATCGGACAGCGCCGCATGCACCTTCTCCGCGTGCGCGCCGAAGGCCACATGCAGGAAGTTGCCGCCGCCCCGCAACGTGCGCAGGCCCAGGGCTTCCATACGGTCGAGGAACAGGGTCTTGCCGGCGGAAAGCCGCGTCACCGAGGCCTCCATGGCGTCGGCGTGGTCCAGCATGCGCTCGAACACCGCCACCGCCATGGTGCCGGTCTCGTACATGGGCCGCACCTTGTGCAGCGCTATCGCCACCTCTTCCGAGGCGATGGCGTAACCGATGCGCACCCCGGCCATGCCCCAGGCCTTGCCGGTGGAGCGCGCCACCACCAGGTGGGGATGGCGGGTGATCAGGGGCACCACGCTGTCGGCATGGAAGGGATGATAGGCCTCGTCCACTAAGATGATGGCGCCCACCTCACCGGCGGCGGCGATGATCGCCTCCAACTCGTCGGGAGGGATGATGGTGCCGGTGGGGCTGTCGGGATTGGGCAGGCAGACCACGCGGGGCCGTTCCTTGGCAATGGCGGCGATGATCCGCTCGGGCGGAAGGGCGGGACCCTTGTCCGAAGCCTCATACTCGAGCCCGACGGTCCGGGCGCCGTACATCTTCGAATAGACCGGATACATGGCGAAGGTGGGGACGGGGTGCAGCACTTTGTCACCCACCGAGACATAGGCCTCGAACACCGAGCGGATCACCCCGTCCGAGCCGTGGGCCAGGCACAGGTTGTGCGGCAAGCAGCCCACCCAGGCAGCCAGCTTGGCGTAAAGCCTGGCGGCTTCGGGATAGGTGAAGAAGGTCTCGGGCGGCAGGCTGGCCACCACCCCGGCCACCACCTTGGACAGTTCGGGATCGGTGTTCTCGTTCTTGTCGAGCCACAGCATGGCGGGGTTGCGGCTTGCGTCCTTGGTCCAGTCGGGACGGGACACCTCGGCGAGCTGGGGGCGGGGATGGATCATGGGCTCAACTCGCTGCTTGTTCGTCGATTACGCCATGCGACGCCATGGCCACCAGACGGGCAAAGCGTGGATTGATCTGCCGCAATTCGGCAAAGCTGCCGATCGCCGAAACTCGGCCATCCTCGAGAAAGATGATCTTGTCGCAGCGGGTCAGGGTACTGAGACGGTGGGCGATAATGACGATGGTCTTGTGCCCGGCCAGGGAGAAGATGGTTCTGGACACTTCCTGCTCCGTCTCGATGTCGAGGGCCGAGGTGGGCTCGTCGAGCACCAGCACTTCGGGGTCGCGATAAAGAGCGCGGGCGAGGCCAAGTCGCTGACGCTGCCCGCCGGAAAGACCGGCGCCGCGTTCCCCAAGGATGGTGGCGTTACCCTCGGGAAGGCTGGCGACGAGATCGTCCAATTGGGCCATCCGAAGGGCGTTGTCGACCCGCAGTTCATCGATCTGGCCGGAATCCACGGCGAAAGCCACATTGCGGCGGAGGCTGTCATCAATGATGAAGATGTCCTGGGGGACGGTTCCCAGATTCCGGCGCCAGCCGCGGATGTCGTCCGCGATATTCTGCCCATCCACCCGGATCTGGCCGGAGGTCGGATCGAGCAGGCCGAGGAGGATGTCGGCCAGGGTGCTCTTGCCGGCGCCAGAGGGGCCGACAAGCCCCACCACGTCACCCCGGTTGATTTCCAGATTGACCGAATCGAGGACCAGCCTGTCGGTTCCAGGATAGGCATAGGACAGGGATTCAACCCGGATTTCCCGCTCGAAGGGCATGCGGTCGGCCTTGGTGCTCCCCTGATCGAGCCTTTCATCCTCGGCGATGAAGCCGCTGAAATCCCGGCTGATCAGTTCGGCCGCCGGCAGAGAGATCCTTATTTCGCCGAGGGACACGAACAGGCGATTCAATTGGGGGATCATCCTGAAACCGGCGGCGGCGAACAGGCCGAGGGCCGCCATGATTTCGCCGCCGCTGCGGTCCTGCAGCAGCATGACGACGATCACCAGGGTCATGGTCGAGATCATCACAACTTCGATCACCATGCGCGGTAAGTCGCGGACTAGATTGACACGGGTCTGAATGCTCATCAGCCGCCACAGGATGCCGCTGAGCTTCTGGAGGTAGACCCCGTGCGATTCATCCACCTTGATCTCGCGGATGGCGCCGAAGCATTGCTGCAGGCAGCGCTGGCGCTGGGTGGCCAACTCGGTCTGGCCCGCGCCCCATGCCTTGAGACGGTGACGGATCAAGTAAAGGGGCAGGGCCAGGGCCAGGGCCAGGATGGAGAATACGCAAAAGGTCATCAGCGGCTCGACCGAGAACAGCACCGCCAGGATGGCGATGATGATCAGCAGGTCGGTGACGATACGGACCATCCCGAGGACGACGTTGGCGAAGAAGCTGGGGATCTGGGCCGTCAGGTTCAGCGTCATCGCGGGGACGCTGCGCCGGATCAGCTCGGCGTAGGGCATGAACAGGTAGCTGCGCAACAGCGAGCGGGCCAGGACGATCTCGGTGTCGCGGCGCAGTCGCATATTGATCACCGAGGAGATCGCCATCAGGACGTTCTTCAGGACGAAGATGGCGGTCATGCCGATGGCCATCACCGCCAACACCTGGTTCGGCGAGGTTAGGGAGAAGAGTCCGGCAATGGCAGCGATCACGGGCGAATCGCCCATACCCGAGGGGTCGGCCAGCAGCTTGATCAGAGGAAAAACCGCGCCGATCCCCACCGCCTCCAGGACGGTTCCGATCACCAACAGGAATCCGATCAACGGCAGCCGCCGCCGCGTTCGGCGGTCGATGAGCCTCCAACATGTCTTGAACGTAGGGAACAATATACGACTCTCGTCGAAGGGGCCGGGATGGCTCGGTGGTGTTCAGAAAACCTACTAGCATTCCATCCAGGCGCAAGTGGTCCGGCTCATCGGCTATCCCCGAACCAGAATAACGTTCTCGACCGGGTGGTGCTTCTCGCCCTCGCGATTCTCGCGGGAGAGCCAATTGGAGCGCCGCGACGAGACCGTGAAGCCACGTTGTTCCAGTTTTTCAACGATGGCCACGTTGTCCGGCAGGTCGGTGCGGATCTCGACCAGGACGCTGCGCAACCGGGGGTCCTGGGTCAGACGTTCCGCCCCGTCGAAGATCAGCGGTTCGATGCCGTCCACGTCCACCTTGAGGAAGGTCGGAGCCGGCAGGTTCCAGGTATAGACCAGGTCGTCAAGGGAGCAGCCGATCTGCAGTTGGCGCACCGCCGCGCCCTCTGCCGGCTGGCCGAACTGGTTGAAGGCACCGCCCTTGGTCATGGCGTGCACCGCCAGACGGTCCAGCGCCAGGCCGCGGGTCAGCGGCACCGGGCAGGGTTCGATCTGGGCGCCCAGCCCATTGAGGACCACGTTCTCGGTGAGGATGGCGAAATTCTGCGCCTCTGGCTCGAAGGAAATGACCTTGCAGCCGGCGACCTTGGCGGCATAGAGGGAGTAGAGGCCGACATTGGCCCCCACGTCCCACAGAATGTCGTCGGCCCGGATGCCGTCGAGCCAGGTCACGGTTTCCGGCTCCTCGGTGTAGAAGGTCTCGGCGCGCCACACCAGGCGGCCATGGCCGCCACGGCACCACAGGGGACCCTTGGCGGTTTCGATCCGACACACCGGGCGGATCTTCTGCACGATCTCGGTCGCCAGATAACCGGCACCATTGACGCCGGTCACTGACAGAAACAGATCCGCCAACAACCGTGCGAAATATTGCTTGCGGGACCGGGCGACATCGGACCCCATCGCCGAAGAATCGATCTTGCTCACGTCAGTCCTCATAGCAGCTGCGGCAGACCGCGGGGATGCGGCCTTCCAGGTGGGCGCGCCGGAATTCCCGCCACGCCGCGCCATTCCATTCTTCCTCAAGCCGGTTGGCATCGCCGAGATCCGACGTTTCCGGATTGCCGATGATGCAGCACGGCACGATGCGAAGGTCAGACGAGACATAGCCCCGCTCGAACGGCCACGGGCACAGTTTGGCCGGTTCGGCGGTGCTGTATTTCGAGGTCACGCTCCAAAAGCGCACGGCGACCCCCAGTTCCTCGCCTCGGCGCATCATGACGTCGGCCTTTTCCGCCAAGCGCATGTAATCGACCGTCTGGGCGTCGTTGCGGCGGCGCCAATCGGGATCACCCCAATCGACCATGGTGGTGGAAAACGCCATGGAGGTGAACCCCAACCGCGCCGCCAGCGGGACGAAATCCTCTAGCTGGTGGTGGTTGGCCTTCTGCACCACCGTCCACATCTTGGTCCGCTCGATTCCCTGTTCCGCGCAATAGGCGTTGATCAGGCGGCAATTGTCCACGACCCGCTCGAACACCCCGCCCGCCCGGACGCTCTCGAAGGTCTCCTTGTCGGCACCGTCGATGGAGATCTGGATCTCGTTGACCCCGGAATCCACCAGCTTGCGGTAATTGTCCTTGAGATGCAGCAACGAGGCGTTGGTGGTGGTCCGCACCCAGATGTTGCGCTCGCGGGCATAGCGGATCATGGCGAAATAATCATCGCCCTGCATGGTGGGCTCGCCCATGCCCTGCAGCTTGATCTCGACCAGGCCCCATTGGGAATCGATCAGTCGCTTGAAAGCATCCAGGTCCATGTCGGCGGCGCGGCGACCCTTGGGCCAATCGCTGACCTGGCACATACCGCAACGGAAATTGCACCGGCTGACATTTTCGATATCCAGCCGCGGCGGCATATAATCCGCGTGTTCCGAGCGCCGGCTGGACGCCAGGAAACGCTTGTAATTTTCCCGCCGCCGGGGATCGCCCGCCAGGCACAGTTCCCGTTCGTCCAGGAATGCGGCGATATTGGGAACCGGTTCCGGCGCCGGAAGCGAGGGGACTGGCGCCCCCTCCTCCGGTCGGTAGCCGGGTGCCTGGACATCGGTCATCGTCAGAAGCTCCTGAACATTTCCAGCGCCTGTTCGATGATGTTGCCGACATCGATGTAACGGTAGGTGCCGGCACGGCCGATCGAATAGACATCCTTGGGCAGGGCGTCGAAATATTGCTGGGCGCGATCCTGGTCTGCCTTCATGGGGAATGGATAGTACTTATTGTTGAAAGACGGGATCTCCAGGCCAAGCAGCGTGGTCGGCGAATCATAATGATAGAAGTTCTTGTATTCCACGATGCGGGTGAACGGCTCCTGGTTCGCGTAATACAAGAAGTAAACGTTTTCGGGGAACACCTTCTTGACGGGCAGCACGATCTTGAAGAAATCGCGGCCCATCCAACGCAGCGGACCGAATGCGTTGTTCATCAACACCTCGGGGAAGATGGTGCTGATGATGATGTCATAGGTGTGCCATTCGCCCGCCACCTTCACCCGACGATTCTCGACGTCATATTCCTCGATGGGCGTGTTCAGGTGAACCTTGGTGTTCCGTGTGGAGATATCGAAATAATCGTCATAGCCGTTCATGGCCTTGGGGTAGCCCGAGATGGCCTCGGTCCACGCACCCTTGGGGCCGGTCTTGATGGCGACGCCCTTGGGCGTGAAGCCGAAATCGGTGATTTCGGTGTTGGAATCGATCTGCCACATCTTCTTGGAATAGCTCTCGACGAACTTTCCATAAAGGGTCGGCCCCACCGACATCAGCCAATATTCTTCGAGATTCTTGGCGCCTTCCGGACCGGGACAGTCCTTGAATTCCTCAAGGATCTTCTCGCGATCGGGCATTTCTTCGACTTCGTCGCGGTGGATGGGGAAATGCCAGAAGGACTGGTCCTTCTCGATATATGTCAGGAATTCATGGCCGTCCGGATAGCGGCGCATGGGGATGTGCTGGTTCAAGAACTCGAACACCTCTTCCTTCTTGGTCAGGAAGTGGCGCGGGCCGATGGTGTAGGGATGGCCGCCATAGACGAGGGTGCGGCAGCCGCCGCCCAGAACCGGCCCCTTCTCGATCAGGGTGACGTCGTAGCCCTTGTCGGTGAGCATGTGGGACGCGATGCAACCGGCGAAGCCACCACCGATGACGAGGATCTTGGTCAAATTCTGTCTCCTTTGCCTTCGCTTGCGCGTGCAAGCACATAGCGGCGTACGATATCGGCCGTGGTTTTCGGCTCGAAACCGATGAGTGCACGCAGGGGTTCGATGGAAATGTGAAAAGATGGTTTTGCCGTCTGGCCGACGACGATGCTTGGCACGGTCCCGGCGGTTTCCGCCACCAAAGCGGCCAGATCGCGAATGGTCATGGGCATGGCCGCGCCGATCGCACACACACCGGCGCCTGATCGCCCGCGCGCCGCCGCAGCGACGCATGCCTCGGCCAGCCCGTCGATGTCGATCACATTGTTGAATAATCCATCGGGATTGAAGATGGACAGCGGCCGACCGGCGCACGCATCGTTCACCAGGCGGCCAAGCCACGGCTTGTAATAACCCGGCCCGACCACGCCGGGCAGGCGTAGCGAAAGGCTGGGAAAGGCCGCCACCTGTTCCGCCAGGACCTGTTCCGCCAACAGCTTGGTGGTCCCGTAAAGGCCGGGGTCGCGCAGCGGCGTGTCGCTATCCACCACCGGGTCGTTGATCGCGCCATAGACCGACAGGGTCGACAGATGGACCACCATGCCCGCCCCGGTGCGGGATAAATGGCGGGCCAGGGTCAGGGTCCCCCGTACATTGGACGCCACGAAGGCCTCGGCGCTGAGGTCGGCTTCGAGGTGGGTATGCGCCGCGGCGTGGATCACCAGATCGAACCGCCTGTCGGGCAGACGGCAATCGGGATCGGCCAGGTCGGCCTGCACCGTCACCGCCCCGTCCCAATGCGGGCGTGACTTGCGGTAGAGCGCGGTTACGCGATGGCCCTGCGCGGCGAAGGTCCGTGCCAGGCCGCCACCGACAAATCCGCCCGCACCAGTGACGAGAATGTTCAGGCCCATGGCGCCTCGCAGACCCGGCGGCGCAGGTCAGACATCCAACGGTCCTGGGCGTCCTGGCCCACCGGCGCCCAGGATGGAAGTTCGGCATCACAGGCCGGATCGAAGGGGCCGGGCTTGCTTTCGTGATAGACTGCGTCCTCGGACAACACCAAGACCGTGTGCCAGCTGCGCGGCGCGACCCGCGCGATCGTTCCGCCACCCGGCGCCAGGCGGGCGACATGGAGGATGCTGCCCTGATCATCGAACTGCACCATGGCCACGCTGCCACGGATCACATGACAGGTTTCGCCCTTGGCGTGGTGGCGATGCGGGCGGGCATAGCCCGAGGCACTTTCCACGATCACCATGTCGTGAAACGGATCCTGGGGATCGCGGTGCAGGCAAAGCCGCGCGGCTCCGCCGGCGCGTCGGGCGGCCTCGGCCAGGGTGTCGATCATGATGCTATCGACCTGGGGCGTGGCCGAGTCGCAGAAAAAGGAAAGCGTCCTTGCCCCCTCGGCACGCCGGAATCCGGGAATGGTCAGAATCTCGTCCATGCCTAGAGCTTCAGCTTGGAGAGGATGCGCGGCTTGTCGCGGTTGCGGAAGTCAAGCGTGGTGAGGTCTTCGGCTGCGAGGCCGAACGCGTGGAAGCGGTCGCGCCAATAGGGCGAGCTGTCCAGTCGGCGCTGAAGGCGTTCGACCACGACCGGATCCACGCGCCCGTCCCTGCGATATTGCAGGAAACCCTGGAAATACAGCGAAAACCCGTTCTCGGGGGAGATCACGTCACCCAATACCCGGAGATGCGCCATCAACTGCTCAATCTTCACCCGACGGGTCTCATGGAAGATCCGGTGGAAATTGAGGTGATAGTTCATGAAGAACCAGATGTCGGTCAATTGCTCGCCGGTGGGGATCGAATCCATGGGAATGGAGGAGAACGCCTGCTCGAAATCCGGCGTGCCCAGCGCCAGACCCTGTTCGATCTCGGTCTGCTTGCCGTAGGCGCCGCCGTTGAAACGGATGTCCTTGTCCACCGCCTGGATCAGGCCCTGCGCCACCATGGAATCATAGAGCGGGGTGTTGGGCAGAGGCTGCAGCTGGGAACAGCGATACCAATCCAGGTCCATGGCCCGGGCGACATTGATGGTGTCCAGGATCATGGACATGGTTTCGCCGGGGAAGCCAATCATCAGGAAGACGCTGGCATGAATGCTTTCATAGCGCCGCAGGACTTCGGCCGCTTCCAGGAACGTCTCGGGTGTGCCGGGCTTGCGGACGCTCTTCAGGATCTCTCGGTTGCCCGATTCCATGCCGATGTTCACGGCGATGCAACCGCTTGCGGCGGCGGCGGCAATGACCTCGTCGGTGCAGGAAGCCGCCAGAACGCCGTTGGTGGCGTCCCAGGTCAAGTTCAGGTTGCGCCGGGTCATCTCATTGAATAACTCGATTGCCCGACCGTGATCCTTGAGCAGGTCGTCATCCAGCCACATGACGTGGGTGACGCCACGCTCGTTGGTCAGATACTCCAGCTCGTCCACCACCGAGGACACGGAACGCTGCCGCACGCCCTTGCCATTGAAGTTGCGTACCGAGCAGAAGGTGCACATGGCACGGCAGCCGCGGTTCGACAGAGCGGTGGCGAAAATGGTTTCCTGGGGCTTGAAGCAATAGAAGGCGCCGATGGTGCCGTGGCGCGAATATTCCTCGATGGGCACCAGATCATAGGCGGGCAGGGTGTCGAGATCGTCGCCGTCCGGACGCAGATCGCGGTTGAAGGCCAGATGGCGGCCCGGCCCATCGTTCAGTACAACCTGGCCCAGATCCGCCGAAGGACGCTTTTTATTGATCGCGTCGATCAGGATTGGAAAGGCGACCTCGGCCTCGCCGCTGACGGCGGCGCAAGGGGTCTCGAGATCGTCCAGGATGCGATGCAAATCGTTGGTCACATGCACGCCCCCCACCACCGTCGGCACCTTGGCTTCAGCGATGGCGGCACAGACCCGGCGCAGCGACGCATGGGTCATGGTGAACATGCAGGTGACGCCACAGAGGTCGGGCGGGTAGGCGGCAATCTCGGCATCCAGCAGGTGCCGCCAGGTGCCGTCGAAATCAAAATCCTCGGCTTTCTCCACCTCGTGGCTGTGTTTCAGCAGCGCGTGATTGAGGTTGAGGATGCGGACCTCAATGCCTTTCTTGCGGAGAACCTGAGCCAGCAGCATCAGGCCATAGGGCGGGTAATTGGTGTAGCGGCCGCGCTGGGCGGTGTCAAAGCGGAACAGGCCGGCATCGGCATCGGGCGGCGTGACCAGCAGCACCCGACGGATGGCGCGTTGCGGCCAGATCCGGTCGAACATCGCTTCGGCGTGTTCTTCGCGGGAGTGCGCGTCCTCGATACTGTCGAACGCAATGCTGCTAGCCATTTACAATCCCTTCCGGGCTCGTGCTGGAACGCCACCGATCCAGAATCTTGACTTTGTCGCGAACCGCGTCGCGCGGCGCAGTGAAATCCATCCCAAGCAAGGACCGGATGCGGCTGTTGCGCAGCCAGGATTTCCGAGGCCGCTTCTCCGCGAAGGGAATATCCGCGAAACGAGCCACCTCATACATCATTTGTCCGCCGAAAACACTATCTTCGGCGATCCAGCCTGCCAGTTCGGCCCGCGTCACCGGCGGGTTGGCCACGCCATGCAGAATACCCGTGACCGGGTGGTCGGCGAGTTCCAGCAGAAGACGGGCGGTGTCCCCGACAGCGGTGACGGAAAGCAGGTTGTCGGACGCCATGCGCGCCTGCCCTGACAGCAAGGTACGATAGGTCTTGGAGACAACGCAATTGTCATCCACCCCAGGACACACTGTCGCGCCCGTACGCAGGATAAGCCAATTTCCCGGTCGCTCGAGCAGGTGGCGCTCTACCTCCACCTTCTGCCGTCCGTATTCGGTGGTCGGCGTCGTGGCGTCGTCCTCGGTATAGCCACCCGTCTCGCCGTCGAAGACCATCTCGGAGGAGACGAACACCACGCGCGCGCGCGCCGCAAGCGCTTCCTCGTGCAGGCGTATGGCCGCCGTCACATTCACCCCGCGGGCAGCGGTGGGATCGCGGCTCACCACGTCGGGGGAGGTCATGGCACCAAGCACGTAGGCACAATCGCCGGCCCCAAGGTTGGGCACCAGATCGGCAAGCCGGCCTTCGACCATGTCGAACGACCGCAAGCCCGCGCCGCCGGCGCGGCTGGTGGCGACGACCGTCCGTCGCGCGGCACGGGCGAGAGCATGCAAGGGTCGACCGATGCTGCCGGTGGCGCCAACGATGATGATCCGCCCTTGGGTCATTCGAAATAGATGAATCCCAGGTCGCCCCGATACCCCGCCAGATCCGCGAACCACGCCCATTCCTCGGGCGTGTGGAACGTCTGGCAGGTGAGCTGCCAGTACAGGAGATTCGCCTTCTCCCGCTCGTTTCGGTACGATTCCACACACAGCCAGCGCCGTTCCCGACCGACCCGCTGCATTTCCCGCAACGCTGCGAACAATTCGAAATTGAACAGGTTGTGGAAGGTGTTGATGGAAAAAACGAAGTCGAAATGGCCATCGGGCCAGGGCAGCGGCTTGGCGCAGTCGCCGGCTTTCAAGAACGGTCGCACCTCCTCCTTGGCGTTATCGATGCCATAGGCGGAAATGTCGATGCCGGCGATCTCGATCCCAGGAACCGCTTGGGTCAGCTCGTACAGCAGAAAGGCCTTGCCGCAGCCGATGTCCAGGATGCGGTCGCCCGGCTTCAGGCCGTAATGCCGGGCCATGGCCTCGGCCACCGGGCGCCAGCGTCCGTCATAGCGCATGCCGCCATAGCCATGGCGGCGGTCACCGTCCCAATAATCGAAGCCCCATTGCTTGGCCACGGTGGCGCATTCGGCCTTGTCGTGTTCCACCACCCGCTGGACGTAGTCGCGCTTGGTTTTGGTATGGAGGGATTCAAGGAAGTCGACGACGGCCATGGCGATTGTGCCTTATTTCAGATTGCCTGGTACCGTAACCCCGGCATGGGCCAGGAAGGCATAGTCCAGGGGAGCCTCGGATGCGAGGAACGGGATGACCTCGCGCGCGGCCACGGTTTCGGTCCTTCCGCTGGGTGCGAAGCGGGGCAGGCCGTTGTCGAGGGACACCAGCGGGAAACGGGCGCGGAGGGCGTTGCGTCGGCGCTTTACCGCCAACCGGCGGAAGATCCCGGTCGCCGCCATGTCGTCCGGCGCGATGGCCAGGTCCGACAGCGGGCCGCTCTTGGGGACGAAGGCATAGAAGAGACGCTTGGCGATGGCGTCGAAGCCGGCGGCGTCAAACTCGTGGAACAGGGCGGCTCTGCTGCCGTGGCGGGACGTACCGCCTAAATGTTCGAACAGATGGGCGCTGGCGCCATCGCGCTTGAGCATCTGATTTGAAATTCGAAGGGCAAAACGCCGGGCGTCCTGGGACATCTCGACCAGGCAGTGCTCGGAGAGCACCACGTCGACGGCAAACGGCATGGTGCCTGTCAAGGTCAGGAACTGCCACCATGGGACATGGGTGATGACCTTGGTCGGGTCGTCACGCAGTGGCCCGGCATCCGGCACGGCGAAGTCGAGGACGGAATCGCCAGCTAACGCGCCGTACAGCCTGTTCTGCCACAAGTAGAAGCCTTGGGAGTTGTCCATGGCGATGAGGCGGTGACCGGCGCGGCAGAGAAAGGCGCCGAGATAGGCGCTACCGGGGCCGAACTCGAAGACGGTCAAGGACTTCTTGCCGACTTTCCCAGCCCAGCCATTAACGAGGCGCAGAGTCTCGATGGCCGACAGTGTCGCCAGCCAGGGCCGGATCGGTCGCTGGAAATGGGTGGCGGTAAGAGTGAGGACCACTTCGCTGACATCGCGGATCAGCTCAGCCTCGTCGATGCTCAGCACGACGCCATCGGCGAGCAGGTTGGGCGCGGAGTATTCGTGCATGGCATCGACATAGCGCAGCAGCTCGATTTCCTCGCGCACCACAACGGGATAACCGTAATCTTGAAAGGTAACGGGGCCGAATGCCGAGATTTCACGGGCACTCAGCCGCGAGCGCGCTGTCCGCTCCTGGGAATCGTAGTCTTCAATGGAAAGAAACATCAGCGGCTCCGGTCTCAAACAAACTTGCCGTGGTCGGAATCGATTGTTAGAGCGTGATGGGGTTAGGTTGACACACTTCGTTGCTCCATGCGGGGCGGCAGACCGCGAGGCGCACCCCGCAGGCCGATGCGGCGCATCGGGCAAGGGGTGGAACGTAGCGGATGCCCGCCGCATGGGCAATCCGGAGGAACGGGCCGATTTGCGACCCCTGCTGCGTCAAACACCTTGACCGTAGCCCCGCTACGCTCGGCGGTGTTTTCCTGGCAGCGTCTCGCAAATCGTCACCGTCGAAGCGTATCAACCTAACCCCATCCCGCTCTAGGGGGGCAGCCCATGGGGAACATGGCGCATTCGTCCAAGAACTGGGGCAGTTCGCGCCCTTAGTATCCGATTCAAACCAGCCCATCAAGGCGGATGCGCCGGGCCAGGTTTTGACCGGGGGTCAACTGGCCTCGATCAAATGGCGGTATTTCAGCGCGAAGCTCGGACCGATGTCGGGGCCATACTCCACGACCTCGGGGACTTCCGCCCAGAAACGCTCCTTGTAAAGGCGTTGCAGCCGGGCGGCCTCGGGGTCGGGCGCGCGACCGTCCAGACGGTCGAACATGTCACGGCACAGATCCAGGATTTCCTCGTCGGTATTGTCCACCGGCCAGCGACCGGTGCGGGCATAGAACTCCGACTGGTCCCAAACCCACGGTTCCTTGTTGGCTCCGGGATTGCAATTGAACATGCCCTGGCGATGCAACTCTGCAAACGTCATCAGTTCGCCGGTAGGCTCGCGGATCAGCTTGGGCACCAGCAAAGAGATGGGGTTTCCGGGCATGGCCATATAAGGGAGGTTGTTGGCCATGGCGACCGGCCTGCCGAACAACGAGGGAATGGAAATGGTTCCGGTGGGCGAACCCAGAAGGAACAGGCACTTGCCCAGAAGGTAGATATCGCCAAAATCGCTACGAAACTTCGAGGCGTAATCGATGATGCGGGGATTGCCGATATCGGGCAGCGGCGAATCCACCATAGCGCCCATGCGAATGGCAAAGCCACCCCGCTCGGTCACCAGCCGCGCCGCGTCGAGATAGGATTCGACGGTGCAGTTGCGGTGATCCTTGTCGTCGTGGCCGACGCGGGCCTCATGAAAGCTGGGATCGCGGGACGTGAAGCAGACGAACCAATCGTCGGGGCCGAGCCCCATGCGCTGCAAGAGTTCGTGGCCTAGGCGCTCCTCCTCTTCGGTGAAGGAGAGGACGCCGTTACATAGGGCGATGTTCTTGTGGAGGCCTGCATTGCAGTCGAGTGGCGCGAATACCCGGGATTTCTGGACGCGCTGTCCGGCATAATGGTAGATGGCGGATAGAACCCTTGATTCAATGACCGGAAGCACTCGCTTCCACATGTTGAACAGCTGCCGATTGCAGGGGTTTGCGCCGAAGAAGATACGGAAGGTCCGTTTCTCCGGCCCCAGGCGCCGTCGCGCCGCCGCGTAGATAAGGGTGTTTAGCGCCAGATGGCCGATGCGGGCGGTCCACAAATGAGTGATGCGCACCCGTATGATCGGCTCCAGGCAGATCAGGACCGCAAGAACCGGCCAGGCGATCAGGCGCGCGATAAGCGGGAAAAGCCGTTTTATCGGGGCCATTCCCTCATTCCCCGATCCAGCGGAGACCGAACCGGCGGGCTAGCCTGAGCCGTATCAGCTCCAGGGTCCAGGCGAAGCTCTCGCGCAGAGAAAGTCGGACCGGCTCGAAGATGGAGCAATTGGCGCAGACCGGCGCCCAATTGCCGCTGGCCATGTCCTTCAATACCTGACGGTGACGCGGGGCGAACAGAATGTCGTCCAGCGACGCCTCGCGGGTGTCGCCGATCACCAGCTCGTCATAATTGGTGTTCATATACTGGCACGAACAGACACGGACCTGGCCGTCGGGCAGAATCGACACGTCTTTCAGCGGGTTGCGGCAGGGCCGCCGCTTGGGGTCGAATTCGCGGTGACGTAACTTCATGGTACCAGGCATGTCGTCATCGGTAATGACGCCGCCCCAGGTGAACATTTCCTCGTTGCGGATCTGCTCGGGGGGAATGATCAGAGTGCCATCGGCGATATAGGGCTCCAGTCGCTTCATGCCCTCGTCCTGGAGGACCTCCTCCCAGGGGCGGTCGATCCGTGGGTAGAGTTCGATCTTGATCGGGCTGTTGGCGGCACGCTTGGCCTCCGCCAATTTGATCACACCCTCCAGAACCTCGTCGGCCTTATCAACGCCGTAAACCAGCTTGTAATCCTCGCGGTCGAAACCAGGGATGCTGATGGCGATGTTGTCCACCACCTGCACCAGTTCCTCGCACAGATTGCCGCGTTTGAGCAGGATGCCGTTGGTGGGAAAGAAGATGGTGGTCACCCCCTTGTCCTTGGCGTAACGCAGCTTGGTGATCAGATCGGGATCGACCAGTGCGTCACCGTTATTGGTTCCCACCTCCAGGCGGGTGTCGCCGGTGACCTTGGACATCCAGTCGTCGATGGCCCGGCAGAATTCGCGGGTTTCGGCGACGATCTTTTCCTCTGTACTGTGGCGATACGAGCAGAATACGCAGCGGGCGTTGCAGATGTTCGTAGGATGAAGATGCAGGGTGTGGGGGTGCCGCTTGAACCGGCGGACGAGCAGCTCGTCCTCCAGGAGGTAGTTGTTGACGATGGCCCTCATGACCCTTTCCTTGAGGGTACTGAGGACGCGCTTGGCAGGCGTGAGGATGCTCATGGGGTCACTACTCGAAAGAGATGAAGCCGAGGTCGCCGGTATAACCGGCCTGTCCGGCGAACCAGACCCATTCCGCGGGGGGGTGGACGGTTTCGCAGGTCAACGGCCAATACAGCAGGTTGGCCTTCTCCCGCTCGTTCCGGTCCGACTTGAACAGATCGAAATTCATCAGGTTGTGCAGGGTATTGATGGAGATGACGAAATCAAAGCGTCCGTCGGGCCAGGGCCGCGAGGTGCCGTTGCCGACCACCGGATCGGAGCGCGCCTCTTCCTTGGAATCGGCGATGTCGTCGTCCGAAATGTCGAGACTGGCAACCTCTACTCCCGTGACTGCCTGGGTAAACTCGTAGGGCAGATGGGCCTTGCCACAGCCAACGTCAAGAATGCGGCCCCCCGCCTTGTCGTGCGCGGTTACCCGACCGACATAGTCGCGCCGGGTTACCTTGTTGTCGCGGTCAAGGACGTCTATTTGGCTCAAGGCAGTGTTTCCTGGGGGCCGAGCATCAGAAGAAGCGACTATCTTGGCTTGGCATACTTGTTGACCTGCTGCGGCCAGACCAGGGGGCCATCCTTGGTCTTGCGCAGGGCAGCCAGGATCACCGCCGAGACACGCTCGCCCCGGCTTAAGGTGGCAAGCACGTCGGCAAGGTAGAACGACATGGACATGCGCCGGGGCTCACGGGTGCGGATATCCTGGGCCTTGACCAGGCGCTTCTGACGCTCGCAGGCCATGGCGGTGACGACCACGTCCGAGGAGTGCAGCAGCATCACCAGTTCGTAGCCGCTGAACTTCGCCAAGCTGCGGTACCAGATGTTGTGGATGTTGTAGAAGCCGTGGTGATAGCCGCCCAGAGTTGGCCACTGGGCCAGCCACAGGCCGCCCACCTTGAGGGCATTATGGGCGTTGACGAAGTTCTGGCCGATGTTGAAGACGTGCTCACCAGTGCCAAAGTCGGTGACGATGTCGAATTGGCGGTCGAGGACGAGCGGATCATTGAGGTTGTGGTTGTAGGTGGCGGTGGGGTCCAGCAGATCGACACTGGCGTATTCCTCGATGCCAAACAGGCGGTAGAGCGCTTTCTGGGCATCGGGCCTGAAGGCCTTGCCGTCATGGGCGACCCCGGCGAAGTCCTGCGCCGCCTGCGGTCCACCCACTCGCCGGGCCAGATCGAAGTAGTAGGTATGGTCCTTCATGGCGACGACGGTCTGCGGTCCGAATTCCAGCAACGAGCGGGAGTCCTTGAAATGGCCGTCGGCGGCCAGTTGTGCTAGGCCCTCAGCGATGAACGGGCTGATACCCATTGTTCCGTCACTCCTATATCTGTGTCAGGAAGGGCGCCGCGCTGGCGGCTGTCACCCACCGTTTCTCATCAGACGAATACGCCATGGTCCGGGTCGATGGACAGGACTTCGTGCAGCGCCAGGTTCTTGGTGTGGGTCACGCAGTGGTGGCGGCACATCTGGGATGGATCGAAAGCGAAGAGCTTTTGGCGGTTTTCTTCCGAGAACCAGTAGTCACGAAACGAACGATCACGGATCGACCCCAAGGTTCCCTCGGCGGTATATGCCTTGTCCTGGCAGGTGTAAACCGAAAGATCGGCCCCGATGACGGTGAGGAATTGCAGGAACGGGCAGGTGGTATAGCTCTTCTCGAAGCGTTCCTCGGTTTCATGAAAATGGTTCAGCACCCGGAAGGTGTCGGTCTGCAGGGCCATGGCCTGGTCGATCTGGCTGGTGACCACTTCCATCAGCTCGCGATGATAGGCGTTGTTGGCCGTCACGTCGTTGGCCACCACCGCAGCGGACAGCTTGACGTGGTTGACGCCGACCTCGCGGAACATCTCCACCACCTCGGCCACGCGGCGGTAGTTGTTCTTGCCGATGATGAACGAGACGCCCAGAACGCATTTGGTGCCGGTGGCGACGAAATTGCGCATGTTGGCCATCAGGCGGGTGAACTCGCCGTCCTTGGCCCCGCGCGAGGCGACATAGCTTTCGTCGTCCCAGGCATCCACCGAGACGCGGACCCAGGTGCCGTGGCGGGCGAAGGCTTCGGCGACCCGGCCCTTGAGGTTCGATCCGTTGGTGAGCGTCGCCACCTTGACCCCGCCCGCGGCCAGTCTTTCGATCACCTCGGGCAGGGTCTTGTAAAGCAGTGGCTCGCCGCCGCCCGAGAATGTGACGGCCCTGACTCCCATGGCGACGATGTCATCGACGATTTCCATCATCTTGGCGGCGGGGATCTGGTCGTTCTCGTCCATGTCCTCGCCGAGCTTGAGATCATCGGTGCGATAGGCGCAGTACCAGCAATGGTGATTGCAATGGTTGATAGGCTTGATTCTGATGTGTACGGGCGCCGCCACGCGGCCTTCCCGAAGGGCCGTCAGCTGGTCCGGGAAGCCCAGGAATTTAAGAGCGCTGTACAGGGTGGCCATGGATGGAGTTTCCTCGGGTTGGGCTCACGATAGCGCCGACTGGCGGCTCTGGATGGAGGCGGTGATGGGCCGGTCAGGTCTGGTTCAACCGTCCGAGGACGCTGGCGGCGATACCCTCGGGGTGCAGGCCGTACAGTTCCAGCATGCTGTCCTGTGAGCCATAGGTGCGGGTGAAGGAATCGGGCAGCGCCAGGCGCAGGATTCTGGACAGTCGTCCACCCCGGTCTGCCAGGGCCTCCAGCACGGCGCTTCCCAGGCCGGCGGTGAGCACATGCTCCTCGACGGTGACCAGCAGGTCCACCTGGGCCGCCAGATCGGCGATGGCGGCCACATCCAGCGGCTTGACCGTATGGCAATGAAGGACACCGGCCTCGATGCCGGATTCAGCCAGCAGGCCGGCGGCCCGCAGGCAGCGTTCACTCATCACGCCGGTGGAGATCATGCCGACCCGACCGGCGGGCTTCAGGGTGATGGCCGTGCCGATGGCAAAGCCGTGTGCGGCCTTGGACACCACCGGGTCTCCGCCCTTGCCGAAGCGGACATAGACCGGGCCGGGATAGTCCAGGGTGGCGGGAATCAGGCGGGTCATCTCCTCGGCATCCACCGGGGCGATGACCGTCATGTTGGGCAGCGCCCGCAGGATGGCCATGTCCTCGATGGCCAGATGGGTCGGTCCCAGGGGGGCATAGACCACGCCGCCGCCGCTGGCCAACAGCCGCACCGGCAGCTTGTGCAGGCAGAGATCGACGGCGACCTGCTCGTAGCAGCGCCGGGTCAGGAAGGTGGCGATGGTGTTGACGTAGGGGATGAACCCCTCCATGGCCAGTCCGGCGGCCATGCCGATGATGTTCTGTTCGGCCACGCCTTCCATGAAGAAGCGATCCGGCATCTCGGCCTTGAATTTCTTCAAGGTGCCGACGCCGAGATCGGAGCCGACGAAGACCACACGCTGGTCGCGCTTGGCCAGTTCGTAAACCTGGTCGAGGGCGGTCTGGCGCATCAGGTGTTCTCCAAAGCGGCATACATGGCGCTGATCTGGTCGGGGGCGATCTTGGACTTGTGATGCCAGGAAGGCTCGTTCTCGGCGAAGGGAATGCCGCGCCCCTTGATGGTGTGGCAGATGATCGCAGTCGGCTTGCCCGTCTCGGCGGGGGCGGCCAGAACCTGCCTGAGAGCGTTGGTGTCGTGGCCGTCCACCTCGATGGCGGCGAAGCCGAAGGCCCGCCACTTGTCGGCCAGGGGCTCGAGGGGCTGGACCTCGGAGACGAAGCCGTAGGATTGGATCTTGTTGTAATCGACCATGGCCACCAGATTGTCGAGCCCGTGCTTGCCGGCGCTCATGGCCGCTTCCCAGACGCTGCCCTCGTTGATCTCGCCGTCACCCATGGCGACGAAGACCCGTGTTCCGCTCCGTTTGATGCGCGCCGCCAGGGCCATGCCGACGCCGATGGACAGGCCGTGGCCCAGCGCGCCGGTCGAGGCTTCGACGCCGGGGATCTTGCCGGCCTCGGGATGGCCGCCGAGATAGCTGTCGCGGTGACAGAACCGGCGCAGTTCCTCCACGGGGAAATAGCCCTTGTCGGCAAGAATGGCGTAGAGCGCCAGGCATCCATGGCCCTTGGAAAGGATGAAACGGTCACGGCCTTCCCATTTGGGCTCTTGGGGTCGGTGGCGCAAGATGTCGTCGTAGAGAACCCGTACGATTTCGATCAGCGACAGGGACGAGCCGAGATGGCCCCGGCCACCGCCGTCCAGGGCGTCGATGACCAGACGCCGGAGCATCTTCGAGCGGTTGTCCAGGGGTGGCGTATCGTTGCGCAGCGTCATGGATGTGCTTCCAGGGTGGCGGAAAGAAGGGCTTGGGCCTTGGCGAGCTGGCGGGCCTCGGCGGCCCGGCGGTCGCCGGCGCCCGCCAGGGCGCGCCGGACCCAGCGTTCGGGCAGGAACTCGTTCAGGATGATCATGCACCAGCGGAGCGCGTAGAGCGGCAGGAACAGCCTGAGGCGAAGGTCGAAGGCGGGATCGGCGCCGTAGAGCCGCCCTGCCCCGTCCAGGAACCGTTCCTTCTGTACCGCTGTCAGGTTCATGCCGGGATGCAGCACGAAATCGGCGGTCAGCTTGACCGGATCGTCCCAGCCGAAATATTCCAAATCCAGGAAGGTCAGGCCGCCATCGGGCCGCCGCAGCGCGTTGTGGAAGCCGAAATCAGAGGGCGACAGGGTGCGATGGCGGGGTGGCAGTTCGGCGGCCAGATCCATGTTCCGTCCGGCGGTGTCCACCAGCCGGGCCTGGGCGGCGGAGAACCTCTCCAGGAAGGCGGCCAGTTCAGGGTATCCGGGGGCCACTTCCGTCAGCCGTTCCAGACGCCAGCTGATCTGGGCAACCAATTCCATCCCCGACAGGCAGGCTTCCGAGGCGGGGGGCAGTGCCTGGGCGCCTTCGGCCTCCCGCAGCCCATGCAGGCGGTGGGCAAAGGCCAGGGCGGCGTCGATGTCCCCCTCGCCGGAACCGGTCACCGGCTGGCCTTCGATCCAGGAATACAGCGCGAAGCCGTCCGAGGGCTCGGCGGCAAGGGCCCGCGGCACCTCCGCCACCCCGTGGGAGCCAAGGAAGGCCAGGGCAGTGAATTCGGTACCCAGCCGGTCACGGGAATCCTCGGCCAGGGATGGGTAGGACTTCAAAGCCAAGGTGCCTTGGGCCGTCTCCACCCGGTAAAGCCGGTTGTTGCCGCCGCCATTGGCCCGGCTCAGACCCGAGACGGGGCTTCCCCTCATGCGGGCGGCGGCTTCCAGCGGAGTCAGCAGATGCCTGGAGATGGCGGAGAAATCGGCGAAGGCGAGAAATGGCCCCTGGGGCAGGTTCTGATGGCCGGCGGCGAACAGGCAGGCCTCGGTGCGGGCGGGAAACCCCGGCTCGCGGAACACCTCTTCCAGGTCGTCGACAAAGGCGTCGAGGTCCATGGCGGCGATGCGGGCCACCTTCTCCTCCCTGGTCTTCTCGAAATATACCCGCTCGCGCGCGATGAGTTCGAAAAAGCCGTTGGCCTCCAACCAGTCCCGCGCCGCCTGACGCAGGTCTACGCGGTCGGGATCGAAATGGCCGTACTGCGTCTTGTGGCTGACCACCACCAGCTCGGCGCCGCCGGCCTTGGCCCGGCGCAGGAAATCCATCACTCCCGGCATGGGCTGGGCCAGCGGCATATGGTGGCCGTACATCCGCCCTTGCAGCCGCATCCAGGCGGTCTCGCCGTCGGGCAATCGACGGATGACCTCCCGCACCTGATGCTTGCCGCCGGTAAAACCCTCCGGCAACAGCCCCCACTCCGCAGCCACCGACCGGAACGCGGAATCGTAGCTGGCAATGGTGTTGTCGAAGTCGATGCCGATGCGCACTACTTCAGCTCGACCTGCTGCATGCGCTTGATGTTGAAGTACATGGGGTTGTTCAGGGGGTCGGTGAGCTTGCCGCTCTTCATGGCCTCGGCCAAGCCGCGCACCGCGTCCTCGATGGTGTATTTCAGCTCGAAGCCGATGTCGTCGCGGATCTTCTTGCCCGACACATGGTAGGAGCGGGGATCGTTGGTCGGCAGCGTCTCGATTTCCACATGCTCGCCCACCACCTTACGCACGATCTCGGCCAACTGCGAGATGGGGAAGTTGGTGTCGCCGGCGTTCCAGATCTTGCCGTCGATCTTCCCGGCCGGCTGGTCCAGCAGGTAGAGGTAGACGGCAGCCATGTCCTCGATGTGGATGTTGGGCCGCTTCTGCGGGCCGCCGGTGACGCGGATCTTGCCGTTGTTCACCGCCTGGTTGGTGAAGATATTGACCACCACGTCGAGGCGCTGGCGCGGGGCAAAGCCACAGACGGTGGAGGGGCGGATGGTGCAGACGGTGAAGCCGGGTGCGCGCTCCTCCAGCAATTCCTGCTCGCACAGGGCCTTGAACCTGGAATAGTCGGTGAGCGGCTCCAGGCTCAAATCCTCGGTGACCTCGGGCTCGTCCTTGATGCCGTAGACCGATGACGACGAGGCGTAGATGAAGCGCTCCACGCCGGCCCGCTTGGCCGCCTGGACCAGGGGGCGGAAGGCGTCATGGTTGATGGAGCGGCCCAGGTTGGGGTCGAGGTCGTAGGAGGGATCATTGGAGATGCAGGCCAGATGGATGACCGCGTCGCAGCCCGACAGTGCTTCTTCCACCTTGCTGATGTCGCGGATGTCGCCCTTGATCTCGCGCAGGCCGGCATGGCCCTTGAGACCCTCGAACACCTCGCCGTAGAGATACAGGTCGAGCACCGTCACCTTGTGGCCGGCCTCAAGCAGCTTGGGCACCAGCACCGAGCCCACGTAACCGGCGCCGCCGGTGACCATCACGTTCCAGGTCCTGTTCGACATGGGAGATCTCATCCTACTTGAGCAGAGTGGTGATGAATTTGACCAGCGGCGGCTTTTCCACCGAGCGGCGGTGGCCGACGATACCGACCTTGATGGCGCCCGCGGCATTGCCGACAAAGCCCACATGATCCATGCGCCCGCCCGCCGCCACCAGCGGCGAGGTCACCGCCAGGAAGGCGTCGCCGGCGCCGACCGTGTCGATGACCGTCTTGGTGAAGGCGGGGATACGATGGACGCCATGTTCCGGCTGCCATGCGGCGCAGCCGTGCGACCCCATGGTGATCATCACCCGCGAGCAGGCCACCCGCTGGGGAAGCGTTTCGGAGGCAAGGGTGGCGACATCGGTGACGCGGTCGCCCAGGGCCAGGCGGATCTCCGGCATATCGATGCAGATGTAATCGGCGCGCGGATAGCGGGTGATCAGGTTGAAGCCCATATTGGCGCTGTTGCTCTGGGCATTGACTGCCAGGAAGCGTGCGTTGCGCGTCGCGGCGTCGATGACCGGCATGGTCAGCAGACCGTGGCCGAAATCGGTGATGATGGTGAGATCGCAGTCCTGGGCGCGCTCAGCCACCAGATCCGCCACCTGGGACTCGATGCGGGCCCCGTAATAGCTGTCGTCCATGTGATAGACTTCGAACAGCTTGCGCATATACGAGGGGTCGACGAACCGGCATTTGCGGGTGGTGGGGACGTTGGGACGGCGCAGGATGTGAAGCTTGACGTTGGGATGGACGCTGGCGCGAACCAAATCCTCGTAGCTGTCGTTCTCGCCCAATACCGTCACCACTTCGACCTCGCGGCAGAAATTGGCGACGTGGTTGGCTGCGGCGATGACGCCGCCGGCGAAGATCTCCTTCTCGCGGTAGAGCGTGGCGATCATGTTTTCCTTGGGCGACTTTCCCAGGGGTCCCACATACTGATATTCGTCGATGATGGTGTCACCGACCAGCAGCACCCGGTAATCCTTGACCTTCTCGATCAGGGCGGCGATCTCGGCCCCGGCGCCCTGCTGGCGGAAGTCTTCGAGATAGTCGCGCAAGGGCGAGTCGTAAACGTCGAGATACTTGTTGATCAGCGAGGACGAGCTGAAGGTGATGTCCTTGGTGAACACTAGGCGACCGCCGTGGCGTTCCACCGTGTCGCGTTCGGAGACGATCTTGCCGGTGACGTCCTCTTCCGGATTCTCGTAGTCCGATCCCTTGACGTAGACATCGGGCATGATGGTGTTGAGGACGGGCTCGGCGCTGGAATCGTGGTTGATGCCGACCCAGTCGATATAGCCCAGCGCCGCGACCATCTCGGCCCGCAACAATTCCGGGAAGATCGGGCGGCCCGGTCCCTTGTTGACGAAGCGGTCGGCGGTCAGGGTGACGATCAGCACGTCGCCATGGCTGTGCGCCGCTTCGAAATGGCGGACATGGCCCATGTGCAGCAGGTCGAAGACGCCGTGGCAAAGCACCACCTTGCGGCCTTCATTGCGGGCGGTGGCGGCCAGTTCGGCCAGCTCGGCCAGTGTCTTGATCTTGTCACGGGCCGTCATGTCGGCTCCCCCTTGCCGAGATATTTGAACCAGTCGACCGTGGCGGTCTTGATGGTGTCGGGCGTCCAGACCGGCGCATCCGACCAGCAATCGATATGCTTGAGCAATTCACCGACACCTTGCTCGAGCGACACCTTGGGGCTCCAGCCGAGCAGGCGCTTGATCTTCGAGATGTCGGCCCAGGTGCAGTCCGGCTCACCCGGCCGCTTGGGGATGTGCAACACCTCGCCCTGCAACAGTTCGACGATGCGGTTGACGGCATAGGTGCCGTCGGAGCCCACATTCATCACCTCGTTGCAGAGATCGGAAGAGGCGGCGGTGAAGAAGGCATCGGCCACGTCGGTGACGAAGGTGAAGTCTCGAGTCTGGGTACCGTCACCAACCACGGTATAGGGCTTGCCGGCCAGTTTCTGGGCCAGGAACACTCCGAACATGGCGCCATAGGTGCCTGCGGTGCGGTGGCGCGGTCCATAGACGTTGAACAGGCGCAGGCTGACGACCGGCATGTCATAGGTCTGGCCCCAATGCAGCACGTATTGCTCGCCGACCCACTTGGTCAGGGCGTAGGGATACATGGGCCGGGGCGGGGCGGTTTCCGGTGTCGGGAAGGTGTCGGGAAAACCGTAGGCCGACGACGATGCGGTATAGAGGAACCGCTTCACGCCGGCGGCGCGGGCCGCTTCCAGTACGGCGATGGTCCCGTCCACATTGGCGTGGTGATAGATGCCCGGGTTCTTGATCGACGGAACGATGTCGGCCATGGCCGCCAGATGGAAGACCCAGTCCACGCCTTCAAACAATGGCCGGATTGCTTCAGCCTCGGTGATATCGATCTCGTGAATTTCCAGCGCGGGGTTGCCGGCATGCTGGCTCAGATTGTCACGATGACCGCAGGCGAAGTTGTCGATGACGCGGACCTTGTGCCCCTCGGCAAGGAGGCGGTCCACGAGGTGACTGCCGATAAAGCCGGCACCACCGGTCACGAGAGACTGCATGGGAAAAGCGCTTCCTTTGATTCTGAGCGGAGTTCCGCCTCCCTCAGAGAGCGGCGGTGCCGCGGGCGGCGTGATTGTTCATAGACTGAACTCCGCCGTCAAGACGATTCCAAGGTGTTGGGAACTCATACCTTGGTGGCGGCGACGGATCCGACCACGTCGTCGGCGGGGTCCTGATACAATGTCGATGGCGCATTCCCGGCAACGCCATGATTCCTGCGCCAGATGCGTTCGTACTCGTCCAGGTGCCGGTAGTCGAAGTTCAGCATCATGTCGCGCAGGCCGAGCAGCTCGACCGCATTGAAATTATGGCTGATGGTGGCGGTGATCTTGGTGGCGTCGCCCAGGTCCAGGATGAAGGCTTCCAGGTTGCCGCCGTATTGCGCCTCGATGGCGGGGCGGTAGACGGTGAACCATTCCGATCCTGGATAGGGCGTGGCGAAGTGGGGCTTGACCACGATGCCCAGCTTGGTCCACGCCTCCATGTTGAGGCGGATGGACTGGAAATCCTCGTTGGGGAAGCCGATGATCTGGTTGGGCACCGGTCGGATGCCGGATTCCAGGGTGGCGAAGAAGCTGCGGATGTTGGTGGTGGGCGTGGCGCCCTTGCCGATCAGCTTCATCACATGCGGCGCGAAGCTCTCGTAGCCGTAGACCAGATGGGCGCAGCCGGCGGCGCGCATCATCTTCAGGATCCCGGGTGTGCACAGGGTGGCGTGGCTGGTGCCGGCCCAGCAGATGCCGTCCCAGCTGCCGTCCTCGTGGAATTTCGGAGCCAAGCCGTTCTCGTGCCACTTGCCGCAGATATCCCTGAGCCAGGTCCGGCCCGAGGCCTGGTCCATGGTCATCAGGTTCTCATCCAGGAAGGTGATGAAATTAACCTGATACTTGTCGTGCAGATGCTTGACCAGGCGCACCACGTAATCCGGGCTGTGATAGCGGATGGTGCGATCGTACTGGCCGGGACGGTCGAAGCTGACGCCGGTGATCTCGCCGTCCTCGGCGGTCTCGTAGCGCATGTCGCCCGAGATGCCCAGGTGGTAGCAGTAGCGGCAGATCATGGAGCAGCCATAGGACATGTTGATGTCCAGGCGGCGGCTGGCCAGCATGCCCTCTTCCGAGAACAGGGCGGCGGAATTGGGGAAATACACTTCCTCCAGCGGGAACAGGTCCCAGGCCGGATAGGGCAGGGAATCCAGGTCGTGGATCAGGGGCCGCGCGGCGGTGATGACCAGCCTGTCGCCCTCGCCCCGTGAAATGGTTCCGAGCACCTTGGAGAAATCGTGGCTGCCGGTGTCGATGGTGGCCAGGATCTCCGGCCAAGTGACGAAGCCCTCGCCGATGCAGCCCACATCCACTTCGGGCAGCCAGGTCATCATCTCCTTGGGCAGCGAGGTGATGACGCCGCCGCCCAGGACGATCACGGCATTGGGGCAATGGGCGCGGGCGGCGCGCACGATCTTCCTGATGGAGCCGTAGGCGGTGGTGATGCCGCCCAGGGCGATCACCTCCCAGTCGTCGGCATCCAGGACCTGGGCCAGGACGTCGTCACCGGCTCGCCAGCCATTGGCGTCGAAGACCTGGACCAGATGGCCCTTTTCCATGGCGATGGCCGACAGCAGGGCGATGCCATAGGGAACGTGGCGGGGAACGTCTTCCTCGCGGACCACCGGATTGATGAACAGGACCTTGGCCATGGAGCGGACTGAGCCTTATGAGTGGCGGCCGAGGAAATCGGCCAGGGGTTCGAAGACGATGGGGTCGCCGAACAAGATGCCGCCTTCGGTGCAGTTGAAGGTCTGGCATTCGGGATGCGCGTCGCCTGCCATCTGCAGGAAGGTCTCGCGGTACCACATATAGGCGGGGTCGGTATAAAATTCAGTGCCCGTGTAGGGATTGGGAATGCGGATATAGACCGAATCCAGATTTTCCTCACCCACCAGGCTGACCGCCTCGTGATAATACTGGGTGTTGCGGTAGGGCGTGTCGCCGTAATACGAGAAGTCCATACCGGTCAGCGCCACCTGTTTCTTGCCTAGCACCGCCGAGGCCATCATCCAGCAGGCGGCGCCCACATTGCCGCCGGCATTGACGCAGGGAAAGCGGTTGAGGGCGTAAAGCTCGCGGGTCTTGCTGCCTTCGGTGTCGGGGTCGTCCAGCATGGGATTCCACCAGTAGACCTGCATGCCGGTTTCCATCACCCGCTCCACCACCGCCTCGGAGGCCGAGCTGGACAGGGCGATGCGGATCTTGGAGCCGTGCTCGTTCAGCAGGCCCATGATCTCCTGGTTGGCCTTCATCTCGTCGGCGAAGGCCGGGTCCATGTCCTGGCGGCGGTAATAATCATCGGCGCCAAGCTTCTCGGGGGTCAGCCGGGTGTCACCGAACCACCGGACGATGCGGGTGGCGTGAGGATCGAGCGTCACGGTCAGATCGGGAACGACGCCATTGCGCAGGCAATAGAGCAGGGCGCTCTCGGTGCAGACCACGGCTCCCTTGAAACCGGATTCCCGGATGGCCCTCAGCGGGTCCTTGCGCTTCACCGAAGGCCCGGCGGCGATGACGATGGCGGCGTCGTTCTCGCCGACCTTCTCCTTGCGCAGCGCCGCCAGTGATTGGCCGTGGTCCTTGAAGCGCAGATTGAAGCGGGCATTGTCCAGGGCGGCGCCGCCGATCCGGTCGCGGGTCATGCGCTCCATGTTGGCGACCAGCTTGCGGCCCAGCTCGCCAGGTCCCTCGGTGATGGTCGCCATGCTTACTTACCGCCCTCGTCCAGGTCCCACAGCACCTTCTTCTTGGCGACGAAGGCGATGGAGCCGCCCAGATGCTTCAGGGCCTCGCGCTCGAAGCGGTCTTCCAGGGTTTCGGCGCCCCCGGCGTCTTCGATCTTCACGTCCTTCTTGGTCTTGAAGTTACCCTTGAGCACGTCCATGACACATCCTCCTGGTTACGGTCTCAAACTTGGCCGGCGGCGGCGATGATCGCCTTGGCGATGATCAAGTCGTGAGCACTGTCGATATCGACCGAGCGTTCGCGCGGCATCAGGCTGGCCACGGTTTCGGGCGACATGAATTTGCCGTTGGCGCGCAGCCAGGCGATCTCGGCCACGTAGACCGCGCCGTTCAGCGCATAGGCCTCGGGCAGGTCCTGGCGGCGGCGGCCCTCGATTCCGGGCACGACGGGGCACATGCGGCCTCCCTCGCCCAGGGTATACATCCAGTAGGGCGACTTGCCGGGGTCGCAGACGGTCAACGCGCAGGGTGCCTCGCGCTCGGCCATGGTCTCGACGCAGCGGTCGATATCCTCGGCGCTGCGCAGGGGCGAGGTCGGCTGCAGCAGCACCAGAACCTCCCAGCCGCCGCCCAGGCTGTCCACCGCGTGGAACAGGGCGCCTTCGATGGGGGCGGTGTCGGTGGCCAGCTCGACTGGGCGGTCCACCACCGTGGCGCCCCATTGCCGAGCCACCTGGGCGATGGCCGGGTCGTCGGTGGTCACCGCCACATCGTCGACATAGCGCGAAGCCTTTGCCGCCTCGATGCTCCAGGCGATCAGCGGCTTGCCGCCCAGCGGCGTGATATTCTTGCCGGGCAGCCCCTTGGAACCGCCGCGCGCCGGAATCAGGGCGATGACGCGCCGGGTGCCGATCATACGGCGTCTCCGCGGATGTGGGCCAGCGGCAGGCAGATATTCTCGTCCGGTTTGGGGGGCAACCCCATCACTTCCCTGACCACTGCCATGGGGAAGCGATTGTCCAGGCGGATCAGTCCATCGAAATTGTGCCAGGGATAGGTATCGCGGCCCTCTTCGATGGCGCGGATGCGTTCGACCAGTTCCTCCGCCGTAGTGAAGCACAACCGGTCGAATTCCCGGTAATAGAACGGCATGTCGGGTGAATTATTGTCCTGCACGAAGGTTGGCGTGCCGTAATAGATGCCTTCAGCGCCCAGGGTGGAATGGGTGGCCACGGCATAGCCGCCGGTGCGCAGGAACTCGTAGGTCACGTCGATGCCGGTATCGGAGACCACCAGATTGGGTGGGGCAGGCGGATCGCCGTCTATGAAGCGCTGGAACACCGACGGCGCGCCCCGCTTGCACTTGAAGAACACGGTGCGCTCGGGCATCAGGCGGGCAAGATCCACCGTGACATCGACGATGGCCTCGTCGTTAAGGGTGCTGGACACGAATACCATGATGTCGCGGCTGCGCTCCCGGCGGATCTGCATCATCTGGGCATGGCTCATGCCGAAGGCGCCCAGCGGCACCGCCCGTATATGGGCTGGCCAGCGGGCATGGTAGTATTTTTGGTAGAGGTGCATGCCGAAGCAGAAATAGACGTTGTAATCCTGGATGCGCCGCAGCGGCGACAGGATTTGCGACGAGGGGATGCCGTGGGCCATGCCCATGGAGGTGCCGCCGATCCGGCGCAGTTCCTGGCTGCGGATCATGTGGTCCGAGTTGATCTCGTCGCGGCCCCAGAAATTGGCGAAGCGGTGACGGCGGAACAGAGCCCGGTAGGCGACGCGGTACCACGCCAGCCGGGCCAGCTTCAGGAAGGTGAGGGGCGGAAGCCGCCAGAAGGCCGCGATCAGGCCAGCCAGATCGGCCAGCGCCCCGCCCAGGGCCTGCATCGCTTGGCCGGGCAGGAACCGGCCATCGCCGAACAGGCATTGGCTGAAGCCGGCCAGGTCGTAGTCGCGGTTGGCAACGGCCCGGATCGCTTCGTCGTGGAACATGATGCAGCACTGTTCACGGCTGTCCACGATATCGCCCAGATTGTGAACCAGCCGGATGTCCTTGGCGAAGGTCGAGCCCAGCAGGAAACTCCGTCCCTCGGGCAACTGGCCGACGACGCGCCGCGCCACCCACAGCAGGGTGAAGGCCATCACCACCAGGGCCATCAGGAGGTTGGCCGGTAGCCGCAGCAGGGTCCAGGGCGTTCCCCCGTGGATGGGGCGCTTGCCGTAGATTTCGGCCATGCGCGTGGCGGTCGGCGAGATGCCGATGAACTCGGCCCCGCCACCGGCTTCCCGGTTGATCAGCTCGACCATGTGGGCAAGGCGTCCGGAATCGTAGATCTCGCCCCAGCAGGTGTGCTTGTAGGGCAGGTGATAGGCGGGATTGGCGGTTTCGGCCTCGGAGAAGCGGAAATACGCCTCCACCCACGGCTCGACCGTCAGGAACAGATCGGTCATGTCGTGGTAGTTGATGTTCTCGAGGATACGGACCAGGGCGGGCGAGGACTCCCCCGCCCGGACCATCTTGCCCTCGGCCAGCCATCTGGCTGCGACCCGCTCCAGCCAGGGCCTGCTGCGTTCCCACATCGGCTGGATCTCGATCAGCGCCAGGGGGCGTCCGCGCAGGATGGCCCAAGCCGCGGCGGGAAGGCTGGCTTCCGACAGGATCAGGTAAACCGGAGGTGCGGACGTCACGTTCAGCCCTCGGCCTCCCAGATGGGCTTCTTCAGCTTCCAGCCGTTGCCGCTTTGCTCCCACAGATGATCCGAGCGCCAGGTGTCGCAGATCTCCAGGAAAGTCTCCTCGGTGATGTCCAGATAGTCCATGCAGAACTGGAAGTACTTGCGCGGGTATTCCCCGTCGAAGCGCTTGACCAGGGCGATGCCTTCCTCACGGCTGATCTTGCCGTCGCGGATCTCGTGAGCGGTATCCGAGGTGGTCCGACCGATGCCGAACTTCACATGCATCAGGTAGTAATGCAGGCAGTCCAGCTTGTCGTCGAGGCTGGCATACTTGGAATAGGTGCCCTCGCTGCGCTCTGGATTGGGCGTGAAGGCGGTGTGCTGGGAGCAGTAGTAGAAGTTCTCCTGCGGGTCCCAGAAGTGGTAGTAGCCGAAGAAGTGGATCTCCAGGCCCTTTTCCTTGATCCGTTCATAGGGCGGAGCCTTGTAGGGAACCAGGTCCTTGGGATCAACGCCGTATTCGGCCCAGGCCTCGGGCGGCAGGTTGGAGAAATAGTGGCGGTCGTGGTCGCTGATCTCGCGGGTGGCACGGAAGGCGTTCTTCATCTCGCCGCCGTATTCGACCTCGCCGTTCTCGCCATACATCAGCAGGGGGATGTCGAAATTGGCGGCGATCTGCAGGGGATAGTTGGTCTGGCCGTAGATGAAGGGCTGGAAGGGATCGCCCAGATGCATCAGCGCCAATTTGGACAGCAGCCGGTGGACGCGGCCATCGGCGAAGCCGGTGATGTTGTGGAAGCCGGACATGATGAAGTCCTGCTGGTT
>NZ_AONQ01000017.1 GCF_000342045.1 Paramagnetospirillum caucaseum
CCTCGGAGGCCGAGATCTTCTGGAAGGACTTCCTGCGCAAGCTGGCCCGTCGCGGCCTGCGCGGCGTCAAGTTGGTGGTCTCCGCCTTCATCGGCACCGCCTTTGCCCAGGAAGCCAATGCCGCCGCCCATGCCCAATGGCGCCAGGTCGCCGATCAGCTTCGCCCCAGGGCGCACAAGCTGGTCGATTTGATGGACCATGCCGAGATGGATGTCCTGGCCTACATGGGCTTCCCGCAGGCGCACCGCACCAAGCTGCACTCGACCAATCCCATCGAGCGCCTCAACGGCGAGATCAAGCGCCGCACCGAGGTGGTCGGCATCTTCCCCAACGAAGACGCCATCATCCTCCTTGAACAGAACGACGAATGGGCCGTCCAGCGATCCCGCTACATGACCCTGGAAACCGTCGCTCCCCTGAGCGATGATCCCCTGGTGAGCCTGCCGCCCGTCGCGGCAGCTTGATCAACACGGCCAACCCGGCCGAGGATCAGACGGCGACACCGCTGTTACACCACGTCCTGGGACGCGATCCCCTCTCGCTTATCGCTTTGCTTGGCCCGCGGTTACCGCCCGGTTACTCGCATCAGGCTCCAGCCAATTTCAACACCGTGTCACCGAATTCCGTGCAGTTCAGTCCGGCGAAATGCCCAGATCGTCCGTCAGACGCTGCATTTGCCGGGACTGGGTTGAAATTCAGCGCACACAATGATACCGAGTGAACGTGGTAGTTTCTTGCTTGCCAAGGTTGGGGTCGAGGGTTCGAATCCCTTCGCCCGCTCCAATCGGACCAGCCAAAGGGCCGCGGGAAACCGTGGCCCTTCTGCTTTTCTAAAGCATGGCGCGGAAAATCTGCATCACGCTTTAGCCTTGATCTTGCCCTCTGCCTAAGCGTGCGCCAGATTTGGCTCTAACGTCCGCTTCCCCGAATGATCTGGGCGTTCTGGTCGCGGCCGTAATAGCGCCGGGCCCAATAGGTCATGGTGTCCTTGAGGTAACGGTCCATCTCGTCCAGGCCGACCTTGCCGTCGCCGTTGCCGTAGGGGGCCGCGTCGGCCTTGCCGCTCATGCCCAGCAGATAGTACTTGGTGAACAGGCCGTCGCTGCCGTCCTGCTCCCACGAGGCCATCTGGTTGGCGGCGCCCGCCGAGATCACCGTCAGGTTGGCCGGCACCTCGGGGGACTTGACCTCGAAGAACACCGGCGAGGCCTGGCCCAGCACCGAACCGGCCGGGCTCAAGCCCGAGAAGCAGGCCTCCAGCACCAGGGTCACCGAATCGGCGGGCAGCTTGCCGAGATTGTCGTAGAGCGTCTTCAGGGGATAGCCGTTCAGCTCGATGCGGGCGACGTCGGCGTCGGACGGCACCAGATAGGGGCCGTTGCCCCGCGCCCCCGGCGCCCCGTGGCCGGCGTAATAGACGTAGACCCGGCTCTTGCCGGCTTTTACCCAGTCGAACAGCTGGCCGCGATGGTCGCGCTCGGACCCGAAGATGCGGGTCATCTGGGCGCCGGTGGCGTCGCGCAGGAAGATGACGTTGCCCTCGCGGATACCCAGGGCCTGGACGGCCAGCAGCCGCGCCCCCTCGGCATCGGCATAGGCCGGACGGATGTTGGGAATGTCGCGGCCCTGGCGGGAATAGTCGCCATTGCCGATGACCACCGCCACGTCGTCGGGGCGCTCCGGCCCCCGGGGAAAGCGGGTGACCGGCGGCGTGGTGGCGAAACCCTCGGGAATAGGCGGCGGAGCGGCTGTCGCGGGCCGGACGGCCATGGGTGGCGAGGGCGAGAGCGGAGGCGACTCCGGGCGGGATTGCGGTATCGGTGCCGGCGGCGACGGTGCCGGCGGTGGCGACGGCGATGACGGCGGCGCGGCGGCCACCGCCGTCGCGGGCTGACGCTTGAAGTCGAGCAGGAACTCGCCCTTGCCGCCGCCCACCACCAGCAGGCCCACCGTACCCATGGAATACCGACCGGTCAGTTTTCCTGTATCGAGATCGATGCGCTCCACCGCGTAATGGCTGTTGGCCACCACGTTGCCGACCAGCAGCCAATTGCAGTAGAAGTTGCCGCTTTCGATCCGCACATCGGTCAGCGAGGCGACGGTGACCACCGTCTCGGAGGCGCCGCAGGCGGTGGGAACACCGAGGAAGCTGGCGCGGTAGGTCAGGCTCAGCCTGATGGTTCCCTGGTCGCGGTCAAGGCTGATTCCGGCGGCGTCGGCGGCGTCGATGCTGGCCAGCCCGGGAATCGGCCCGCCCTGGACGTAGAACGAGACGTTGCGGTCCTTGCAGGCGGAGCCGGCGGCCTCGCACAGGCCGATGGGCGCGCCGGCCGAATCGCGGAACAGGCCGTGCAGCGCCGCCACCAGATCGGCGCGCGTCATGGTCTCCCCGGCGGGAGCGCAGCGGCCGTTGCGGCAGACCTGCAGGTTGCCGCTGCTTTCCACCTTGGTCGCGCACCCGCCGAGGGCGAGCAGCAGGATCGGCACCGCAAGCTTGCGCATCCCCGCCTCCCGGAACAGACGGCAATATTCTATGCCATCCGGCGGCGGACGGGGTAGCCCGATTGATCTAAGCGGCTTAACTCAGGCGCCGCAGCACTTCTTGAATTTCTTGCCCGAGCCGCAGGGACAGGGGTCGTTGCGGCCCGCCTTGACGGCGACACGGCGCTGTTCCACCGGGGCGCCGCCGATATGGCCGCTGACATAGTACCAGCGGCCGTCCTCGCGCCGGAAGGAGGACAGCTCGCGGTGGGCCTCGTTCTTGCCGTCCAGGCGGAAGCGGGCGGTGAAATCCACCGTGCCCTCATTCTCCCCCTCGCCGCCCCCGTTGGCGCCGTGGATGGTCAGGCCCAGCCATTGCGACGACCTGGCCCACTTCTCGGTGTCGGCACGGTGGAAATCGCCGCGCTCGCCGGGGGCCAGAGTGTCGTGCAGGTAGTCGATGGCCGCCACCGTGAAGGCGGCATAGCGCGAACGCATCAGCGCTTCCGGATTCGGCGGCAGCGCCTTGCCCAGGATGAAGGGTTCGCAGCAGGAAGCGAAAGTCTGGCCGGAGCCGCAGGGACAGGTGGTCATTCAGAACTCGATCAGGTTGGAAAACATGAAGATGCCGATGACGGCGGCGAGGTAGAAGGCCCCCCCCACCCCCAGCATGAACAGCACGTTGCCGGCGGTGCGCAGGGGATGGATATGGCGGTCGCGGTCGATGCGGTCGATGGACCGGCGCTCGAAGCCGCCGACGATGGTGACGAAATAGCGCCCGCCGACGAAGGGAAAGGTGATGCGGATGTTGATGGGATGCTTGCGCCAACTGATGGGCTTGGCGGCATTCCACAGGGCGGCCCGCTGCTCGGGGGTGAAGGATTCGATGACGTTGTCCGGCAGATTGGCCAGCAACGCATCCAGGGTCGCATTGTCTTCGGTATTCGCCATCCTCGTCTTCCCCCCGGATTCTTCCGCGCCGCCCGCCCCATACTACAAAGGCGGGCGACGTCTTCATAGAGGGGAAGATTTGAAGCGGATCAGACGGCGTCCAGATCCTCGACGGAGCGGTCGGGATTGCGCGACAGGCGGGCCAGGATGTCGTCCAGCTGCTCCAGCGAGCCGTAGGAGATGGTCAGCTCGCCGCCCTTGCCCAGGGAGCGGATGCCCACCTTGCAGCCCAGCGACGAGGTCAGGTCGCGTTCCAGCGCCGCGATGTCCGGGTCCTTGGCCGAACCAGCCGGCCGGCCGCCGTTGGTCGGCCTGGCCTTGCCCTCGTCGTTGACCAGCTTTTCCGTCTGGCGCACGTTGAGCGCCCGGCCCACCACGTCGCGGGCCAGGCGCAGGGGATCGGCCGCCGTCAGCAGGGCGCGGGCGTGGCCCGCCGTCAGCTCGCCCTTCTCCAGCATGGTCTTGACCGGATCGGGCAAGGCCAGCAGGCGGATCATGTTGGCCACGTGCGAGCGCGACTTGCCCACCGCCTTGGCCAGTTCCTCCTGGGTATGGGAGAACTCGTCCATCAGGCGGCGATAGCCATCGGCCTCTTCCAGGGGGGACAGATCCTGGCGCTGCAGGTTCTCGACCAGGGCGACTTCCAGGGCCTCGCGGTCCGAAAGCTCGCGGACGATGACCGGAACCTCGTGCAGCTTGGCGCCCTGGGCCGCCCGCCAGCGGCGCTCGCCGGCGATGATCTCGAAGCGCGCCGGGTTGCCCGGCAGCGGCCGCACCAGCAGCGGCTGCAGGATGCCCTTCTCGCGCACCGATTCCACCAGATCGGCGATGCGATCCTCATCGAAGGTGCGGCGCGGCTGGAACTTGCCCGGCTGGAGATGCTCCAGCGGCATGGTGCGCAGGCCCTTGATGGCCGCCTGGCCTTCCGGTCCCGCCGCCGCCGCGCTGGTCACCGCCGCGATGGCCGAGGCCGCGTGATCGCCCAGCAGGGCGGACAGGCCGCGCCCCAGGCCCTTCTTCTTTTCTTCAGCCACTTTGACCCTCTTGGTTAGCCCTCAGTCTGCCTAAGCGCGTCGCTCAGGCTTTCTAGGCCCTCAACAATTCCCGTTCGCGCTTCAACACTTCCGACGCCAGGTTGATATACGCCTCGGACCCCGTGCACTTCATGTCGTAGAGCAGCACCGGCTTGCCATGGCTGGGGGCCTCGGACACCCGGACGTTGCGCGGAATCACCGTCTTGTAGACCTTGTCGCCGAAATACTCGCGCACGTCGGCGGCCACCTGGTCGGACAGGTTGTTGCGCTTGTCGAACATGGTCAGGATGATGCCCTGCAATTCCAGGCCGGGATTGAAGGCCTGGCGCACCCGCTCGATGGTCTTGATCAGATGGCTGACGCCTTCCAGGGCGAAGAACTCGCACTGCAGCGGCACCATCACCGCGTTGGCCGCCACCAGGGCGTTGAGCGTCAGCAGATTGAGCGACGGCGGGCAGTCGATCAGCACGTAATCATAGGCGGCGAGCGACCCGGCCAGGGATTCCTTCAGCCGATGCTCGCGGCGCTCGAACTCCACCAGCTCGATCTCGGCGCCCGACAGGTCGACGCCCGACGGCACCACGGACAGGCCGGGAATATTGGTGGCGATCACCGCGTCGGCCAGGGCCGCCTCGCCCAGCATCACATGATAGGAATTGACCTCGCGCGCGCCCCGGTCGATGCCCAGCCCGGTGCTGGCGTTCCCCTGGGGGTCGAGGTCGATGATCAGCACCGTCTTCTTGGTCGCCGCCATGGCGGTGGCCAGATTGATGGCGGTGGTGGTCTTGCCCACGCCCCCCTTCTGGTTGGCGACGGCGATGACACGGGCGCTGCTACGGCTGGGCTCGGCCACGGGATACCTCACGCAGATGAAGGACAAGACCGCCGGGATCGGAAAGCGAAGGCACCCGGCTCGCCGTGATATTCCATTCTTTCGCACTTGCGGTCAATTCGTCTTCCGCCCCCCTACCCTTCAGGAAGAGGCATTCGCCCCCCGGGGCGAGGTGGGGAAAGGCCCAACCCAGCAGGCGGTCGAGCGGCGCCAGGGCGCGGGCGGTCACCACGTCGGCGGAAAGCGGCGGCACCTGCTCGATGCGCCTGTTGACCACGGTGACCGGGGTTCCGGTGACCCGCGCCGCTTCGCGCAGAAAGGCGCATTTGCGCGAATCGCTTTCCACCAGATGGACGTCGGACGCCCCCATCAGCGCCAGCACCAGGCCGGGAAAGCCGGCGCCGCTGCCCAGATCAACCAGCCGCCCGGCCCCCGGCTTGATCAGCGGAAACAGCTGGGCGGAATCGAGAAGATGCCGCGACCACAGATCGGGCAGCGTATCGGGCCCCACCAGATTGATGCGGGCCTGCCACTTGAGCAGCAACTCGGCATAGAGGCGCAGGCGTTCGAATGTTTCACGTGAAACACCAGATTTCGTTAGGAACTCTTCCGGACCCACAATCGAATTCCCCATGCTGTGGTGTGTTTCACGTGAAACACTAAATCTAGGCGGTCCGCTTCACATGCCCCAACAGGGCGGTGACCGCCGCCGGGGTGATGCCCGGAATGCGCGCCGCCGCCGCCAGGGTCTCGGGCCGCGCCGCCTTGAACTTCTGCCGCACCTCGTTGGACAGCGAGCCGATGGCGTCGTAATCCAGATCGGCTGGCAGGGACAGGCCTTCCTCGCGGCGATAGGCGCGGATGTCGGCCTCCTGCCGCTCGAGATAGCCGGCATACTTGCCCTCGATCTCCAGCTGCTCGGCCACCGCCCCCGACAGCTGCCCCAGCTCGGGCCACACTCCGGCAAGACGCCCCAGGCCGAGGTCGGGATAGGCCAGCAGGTCCCAGGCGGAGCGCACCACCCCGTCGCGGTTGATCTCCAGCCCATGGCGTCGCAGCATGTCGGGCGACCCCTTGAGGGTGTGCAGCAACGCCCTGCCCCGCTCCAGCCCGGCGGATTTGACCATGAAGGAGGCCCAGCGCTCCGAGCCGACGCAACCCGCCTCGCGCCCCTTGGGGGTCAGACGGAGGTCGGCGTTGTCGGCCCTGAGCAGCAGACGGTACTCGGCCCGCGAGGTGAACATGCGGTAGGGCTCCGACGTCCCCAGGCCGACCAGATCGTCGATCATCACCCCGAGATAGGCGTCGGCCCGGTCGAGGACCAGCGGCGCCGACCCGCCCACCCGGCGCGCCGCGTTGAGCCCGGCCATCAGGCCCTGGCCCGCCGCCTCCTCGTAACCGGTGGTGCCGTTGATCTGCCCGGCCAGGAACAGCCCGCCCACCGCCCTCGTCTCCAGCGAGCGGTGCAGCGCCCGGGGATCGACGAAATCGTATTCGATGGCGTAGCCGGGGCGGATCACCCGGCAATGTTCCAGGCCGGGGATGGTGGCGATCATCGCCCGCTGCACATCCTCGGGCAGCGAGGTGGAGATGCCGTTGGGATAGACGGTGTCGTCGTCCAGGCCCTCGGGCTCCAGGAAGATCTGATGCCGCTCGCGCTCGGCGAAGCGCACCACCTTGTCCTCAATGCTGGGGCAATAGCGCGGCCCGGTGCTCTGGATCTGGCCGGAATACATCGGCGCGCGGGCCAGGTTGGCGCGGATGACGGCGTGGGTTTCCGGCGTGGTGGCGGTGATGCCGCAGGCCACCTGGGGCGTGGTGATGCGGTCGGTCAGAGTGGAGAACGGCACCGGCGGGTCGTCGCCCTCCTGGCGGTCCAGCGAATCCCAATCGATGGTGCGGCCGTCGAGGCGTGCCGGCGTGCCGGTCTTGAGGCGGCCCAGCGGCAGGCCCGCCCGCTCCAGGGCCAGGGACAGGCCGAGCGACGGCGCGTCCCCCACCCGTCCCGCGGCCCAAGTCTTCTCCCCCAGATGGATCAGGCCGCGCAGAAAGGTGCCGGTGGTGATCACCACCGCGCCGCAGGCCAGCGTCGAATCGTCGGCCAGCACCACGCCGGTCACCCGTCCATCCGCGATCACCAGATCCTCGGCCGAGCCCTGCAACAGCGACAGATTGGCGGTCTCGTCCAGCAAGGCGCGCATGGCGAGGCGATAGAGCTTGCGGTCGGCCTGGGCGCGCGGGCCTTGCACCGCCGGTCCCTTGCTGCGGTTGAGGATGCGGAACTGGATGCCGGCCCGGTCGATGGCGCGGCCCATCAGCCCGTCCATTGCGTCGACCTCGCGCACCAGCTGGCCCTTGGCCAGACCGCCGATGGCCGGGTTGCACGACATCTCGCCGATGGTCTCCAGGCGCTGGGTGAGCAGCACGGTGCGCGCCCCCAAGCGCGCCGCCGCCGCTGCCGCCTCGCATCCGGCATGGCCCGCCCCGATCACCACCACATCGCAAGAACTTGTTTGTTTCACGTGAAACAGACCCTATCCATAGAAGCCCATCGGATTCATTTGCCGATGCAGAACTCGTGGAAGATCACGTCCAGGATCTCGTCCACCTCCACCCGTCCGGTGATGCGGCCCAACGAGCGCGCCGCCAGACGAAGGTCCTCGGCGGCCGTCTCCACCCCCAAGGCCGGGTCGAAGCGGCCCAAGGCCGCCACCGCCTCGGCCACCGCTTTCCGGTGGCGTTCGCGGGTCAGGACGGGGGCCGGCCCGACGGCGAAGCGGCGTTCCACCGTCTCGGCCAGGGCGGCGGCCAGCCCGTCCATGCCCTCGCCCGCTTTGGCCGACAGGGCGAGGACCGGGCGGCCCATGAGGATGGCCGGAACCTCTTCCGTCATCAGGTCGCGCTTGTTGAGCACCACCAGGGTGGCGTCGTCTATCATTTCCAGCGTGGCGGCGTCCAGACCGGGATAGAGCGCCCCGTCGAAGACGCAGAGCTTGAGGTCGGCCCCCGCTGCCCGGGCCTCGGCCCGGCGCACCCCCTCGCTCTCGATTTCGCAGGCGCTGTCCCTGAGCCCGGCGGTGTCGGCGACGATCACCGGCCAGCCGTTCAGGTCCAGATGCACCTCGATGACGTCCCGGGTGGTGCCGGCCTGGGCCGAGACGATGGCCGCCTCGCGCCCGGCCAGACGGTTGAGCAGGCTGGACTTACCGGCATTGGGGGCGCCGAGGATGGCGATGTGGATACCGTCGCGCAGACGTTCGCCGCTGCGTCGCTCGTCCAGATGCCCCGCCATCTCGGCCCGCAGCGAGTCCGCCTCCCCGACCGATTGATCCAGCAGGGTGTCGGGAATGTCCTCGTCGGCGAAGTCGATCACCGCCTCCAGGTGGGCCATGGCGCGGACGAGGCGCGAACGCCAGCCTTCCACCAGACCGGCCAGCCCGCCGTCCAGCTGCCGCAGCGCCTGGCGCCGCTGCGCCGCCGTCTCGGCGTCCACCAGATCGGCGATGGCCTCGGCGCGGGTCAGGTCGAGCTTGCCGCCCAGGAAGGCCCGGCGCGAGAACTCGCCGGGCTCGGCGGGGCGCAGGCCCAACTCCCCCAGACGGGCGGTCAGGGCGGCGGCCACGGCGCGGCCACCATGCAGGTGCAGCTCGGCCACATCCTCGCCGGTGAAGGAATGAGGGGCGGGAAACCACAGGACCAGCCCGTCGTCGATCATCTCGCCCGTCCCGTCGCGCAGGCGGACCCGCCGGGCCTTGCGCGGCTCGGGCGGGGGCTTGCCGGTCAGGGCGGCGAGCGCCGTCCCGCTCCCCTCGCCCGACAGCCGCCACACCGCCACGCCGGCCCGGCCGGTGGCGCTGGCGAGGGCATAGATGGTGTCGGACATGGGAGGGAAATCAGGAATCGGGGGCGAGCATCAGGCGCTCGACCCGGCCGCCCTTGACCACATGGGTGTCGAGGATCTCGTCGATATCGGCGGTGGTGGCGAAAGTGTACCAGACGCCCTCGGGATAGATCACCATCACCGGGCCCTGGCCGCAACGGTCGAGACAGCCGGCGGAATTGATGCGCACGTCCTTGAGACCGAGCCTCTTCTGGGCGTCCTTCATGTGCTCGCGCAGGGCCTCGGACCCCTTCTGGGCGCAGGAGCCGCGCTTGTTGTCGTCGGGGCGACGGTTGGTGCAGATGAAGACGTGGACCCGGAAATAATCGGGCGGATCGCTGGGCAGACGGCTCACTGCTACTTCTCCTTGGGACGCTGGCCGCCGGAGGCGAACTGGGACCAGAACATCTTCTGCAAGTGCTCCATGCCCTGGACGCCGGCGGGCAGCCAGACCTTCAGCATGGTCTCCGGCTCCATGGCGTGCAGGTTGGCGGCCATCTGATCCTGGATCTGCTTCATCATGGCCTCCTGCATGGGCTTGACGTCGGGCAGGCCGAGGAAGGTCCGCGCCTCCTCCGGCGTACAGTCCACATCCACGGTAATCTTCATGTCATCCTCGTCTTGCGCTTGTCGCCCGTCCTCCCAAACTAAGCATTAGCCCACCATGACGCAATGTCCCGCCGTTCAAGGATCAAGGAATGTCCCACAATCGACTGGCCGCCGAGACCAGCCCCTATCTGCTGCAGCATGCCCATAACCCTGTCCATTGGTGGGCCTGGGGACCGGACGCCCTGGCCGAGGCCAAGGCCAGCAACAAGCCGATCCTGCTGTCGGTGGGCTATTCCGCCTGCCACTGGTGCCACGTCATGGCCCATGAAAGCTTCGAGGACGCCGGCATCGCCGGGCTGATGAACCACCTGTTCGTCAACATCAAGGTGGATCGCGAGGAACGTCCCGACCTGGACGCGCTGTACCAGAACGCCCTGGCCCTGATGGGCCAGCACGGCGGCTGGCCGCTGACCATGTTCCTTACCCCCGATGCCGAGGCCTTCTGGGGCGGCACCTATTTTCCCGCCACGCCGCGCTATGGCCGCGCCGCCTTCCCCGACGTGCTGGAGGGCATCGCCAACACCTTCCATAAGGACCCGGAGAAGATCGGCCACAACGTGGAGCGCATCCGCGACGCCCTGGAGCAGATGGCCCGCTCGCCCGGACCCATGAATCTGGACATGGAGGTGGTGGAATTGGGCGCCACCCAATGCCTGCGCCTGATCGATTTCGAGGACGGCGGCACGGTGGGCGCGCCAAAGTTCCCCCAGCCCGGCCTGTTCCGCTTCCTCTGGCACTCGTATCTGAGGACCGGCAATTCCAGCCTCAAGGACGCGGTGACGGTGACGCTGGACCACATCTGCCAGGGCGGCATCTACGATCACCTGGGCGGCGGCTTCATGCGCTATTCCACCGACGACGTCTGGCTGGTGCCCCATTTCGAGAAGATGCTCTACGACAACGCCCAGCTGCTGTCGCTGCTGACCAGGGTGTGGAAGCACACCGGCTCGCCGCTCTATCGCACCCGCATCTTCGAGACGGTGGGCTGGCTGCTGCGCGACATGACCGCCGAGGGCGGGGCCTTTGCCGCCGCCCTGGACGCCGACAGCGAGGGCGAGGAAGGGTTGTTCTACACCTGGACCGCCGAGGAACTCTCGGCCCTGCTGGACACGGAGACCGCCACCCGCTTCGGCCGGCTCTACGGGGTGCAGGCCCATGGCAATTGGGAGGGCCGCAACATCCTCCACCGCAACCACAAGCACGGCGGCGGCGATGACGGGACCCTGGCCGAGGCCAAGGCCGCCCTGCTGGCCGAGCGGGACAAGCGGGTGTGGCCGGGCCGCGACGGCAAGGTCCTGGCCGACTGGAACGCCATGATGATCGCCGCTTTGGCCGAGGCGGCGCTGGCCTTCGACCGCCCCGATTGGCTGGCCGCCGCCGAGCATGCCTTTGAGATCATTGTCGACAAGATGACCCGGCCCGATGGCCGGCCCGCCCATTCCCTCTGCCAGGGCCGCGCCGAGACCGCCGCGGTGCTCGACGATTACGCCTGGCTGATCCTGGCGGCGCTGGCGTTATACGAAACCACCACCGGGCCGGAATACCTGGACCGCGCCATGGCCTGGGCCGAGCAGGTCCACGCCCATCATTGGGACAAGGACGGCGGCGGCTATTTTCTCTCGGCCGAGGACGCCACCGACGTGGTGGTCCGCACCAAGCCGGCCTTCGATTCGGCGGTGCCCAGCGGCAACGGCATGATGGCCGAGGCGCTGGCCCGGCTGTGGCTGGCCACCGGCGACGAGACATGGCGCGACCGCGCGAGCGCGGTGATCGACGCCTTCGCCGCCGCCCTGCCGGAACAGATCCCCCACATGACCTCGCTGCTGGAGGCCTTCGCCATCCTGGCCGAGCCGCTGCAGGTGGTGATCGTCGGAAAGCTGGACGACCGCAACGGCCTCGCTTTGCTGCGCGCCTATGCCGCCACGCCACTGCCCCCCGCCTCGCTGCTGCGGGTCGAGGACGGGACCACCCTGCCCGCCGGCCATCCGGCCCACGGCAAGCCGCTGGTGGAGGGACGGGCGGCGGCCTATATTTGCCGGGGCTCCACCTGCCGGGCGCCGGTCACCGATTCCGAAAGATTGGCCGCCCTGCTCAGCGAAAAGTGACCACCGCCATGCCGCAGCTCGCCTTCAACTCCCCCATCGGGCCGCTGGCCCTGTTCGAGGCCGATGATGCCATCGTCGCATTGGATTGGGGCTTCCTGCCTGAAAACGACGAAACGCCCCTGCTGCTGAAAGCCCGCGACCAGCTGGAGGAATATTTCGACGGCAAGCGCACCAGTTTCGACCTGCCGCTGGCGCCCCACGGCACGGCATTCCAGCAGAAGGTCTGGGCGGCCCTGGCTAAGATTCCCTTCGGCCAGACCCGAAGCTACGGCCAACTGGCCGAGCAACTGGGTACCGCGGCGCGTGCCCTGGGCGGTGCCTGCGGCCGCAATCCCATCCCGGTGATCATCCCCTGTCATCGGGTGTTGGGCGCCAACGGCGCCATGGGCGGCTATTCCGGTATCGACGGTGTGGAGACCAAGGAATTCCTGCTGCGCCATGAGGGAGTATCGGTGAAGTGAAGACTCACGCCATCCGCATCCACCAGCCCGGCGGTCCCGAGGTCATGGTCTGGGAAGAGGTCGAAATCGGTGCTCCCGGCCCCGGTCAGGTGCTGTTGCGCCATGCCGCCGTGGGCCTCAATTTCATCGACGTCTACCATCGCACCGGCCTCTATCCCGCGCCGCTGCCTTTTACCCCCGGCCTGGAAGGGGCCGGCACGGTCGAGGCGGTGGGCGACGGCGTCACCGAGTTCAGGCCGGGCGACCGGGTGGCCTACGCCAACCCGCCGCTCGGCGCCTATGCCGAGGCGCGCCTGATGCCCGCCGACCGGCTGGTCAGGCTGCCCGACGGCATCAGCGAGCACAAGGCCGCCGCCATGATGCTGCAGGGCATGACCGCCCAGTATCTGCTGCGCCGGACCTATCCCGTGCAGAAGGGCGACACCATCCTGGTCCATGCCGCCGCCGGCGGGGTGGGCCTGCTGGTCTGCCAATGGGCCCGCCATCTGGGCGCCACGGTGATCGGCACCGTGGGATCGGAGGACAAGGCGGAATTGGCCAGGGCCCATGGCTGCGACCATCCCGTCCTCTACAAATCCGAGGATTTCGCCGCCCGGGTGCGCGAGATCACCGGCGGCGAAGGCGTGCCGGTGGTCTACGATTCGGTGGGCAAGGACACCTTCCTCAAATCCCTCGATTGCCTGCGGCCGCTGGGCATGATGGTGTCGTTCGGCCAGAGCTCGGGCAAGGTCGAGCCCTTCGATACCGGCCTGCTGGGCGCCAAGGGCTCGCTGTTCCTGACCCGGCCCAGCCTGATGACCTACACCGCCAAACGGGCCGATCTGGTGGAATCGGCCAAGGAACTGTTCGAGGTGGTGCAAAAGGGTGTGGTCAAGGTGGAGATCAACCAGACCTACGCCCTGATGGATGCGGCGGCGGCCCACCGCGACCTGGAGGGGCGCAAGACCACCGGCTCCACTCTCCTCTTGCCGTGAGGCCCCTTCCGAAAGGATAGTAGAGTCCGGGGCCGAGAATTGGCCCCGGGCTGGAGGAAGGCGTGTCCAAGATCGGCAATTTCACGGTGACGGTGATCAGTCTGGCCTGGATGGCCTGGGCGGGCTGGGACCAGTTCGCCAATCTTCCCCAGGGTACGGTGGAAAACCATTCCTCCGAGACGGTGAAGGAACGCCTGCGCGACTGCTCGGGCACCTTCAAGCAGCGCTACGAGTGCAAGAACGCCATCGTCATCGATACCGACCGCAATTCGTTCTTCAACATGCTGGGCCGCATCGCCATCGTGGTGGTGCCGCCCATGCTGCTGGCCGGCGGCATCCATCTGTGGCGCCGCCGCTCCGAGGACGACAGCCCTTCCGACGACCTGCTGAGCCAGAGCCATCGCCGCCATCACCGGCGGCGGACGTCCGGGCATAATTGAAGATATTGGGGGCCTTCAGCCCCCAAACCCCTGCCCGGGGCAATGCCCCGGACCCCCTTTGAATTCATCAGAAAGAGGGATGCGCGAAGGGACAAGTCCCTCGCCTTGTTTTCCCTTAGGAATTCATCGCCTCGAAGAAATCGCCGTTGTTCTTCGAGTGCTTGAGCTTGTCCACCAGGAACTCCATGGCGTCGACCACGCCCATGGGCATCAGGATACGGCGCAGCACCCACATCTTGGACAGGATGCCCTTGTCGACCAGAAGCTCTTCCTTGCGGGTACCCGATTTGGTGATGTCGATGGCCGGGAAGGTGCGCTTGTCGGAAAGCTTGCGATCCAGGATGATTTCCGAATTGCCGGTGCCCTTGAACTCTTCGAAGATCACCTCGTCCATGCGCGAGCCGGTATCGATCAGCGCGGTGGCGATGATGGACAGCGAGCCGCCCTCCTCGATGTTGCGGGCGGCGCCGAAGAAGCGCTTGGGGCGCTGCAGGGCGTTGGCATCGACGCCGCCGGTCAGCACCTTGCCCGAGCTGGGCACCACGGTGTTGTAGGCGCGCGCCAGGCGGGTGATGGAATCCAGCAAGATGACCACGTCGCGCTTGTGCTCGACCAGGCGCTTGGCCTTCTCCAGCACCATCTCGGTGACCTGGACGTGGCGGGACGCCGGCTCGTCGAAGGTGGAGCTGATAACCTCGCCCTTCACCGAGCGGGCCATGTCGGTCACTTCCTCGGGCCGCTCGTCGATCAGCAGCACGATCAGATAGACCTCGGGATGATTGAGCGAAATGGCGTGGGCCATGTTCTGCAGCATCACCGTCTTGCCGGTGCGCGGCGGGGCGACGATCAGGGCGCGCTGGCCCTTGCCGATGGGCGCCACCAGATCGATGACGCGGGTGGTGAGATCCTTGCGGGTGGGGTCCTCGATCTCCAGCTTCAGCTTCTCGTCGGGATAGAGCGGGGTGAGGTTGTCGAAATTGATGCGGTGGCGGACCTTTTCCGGGTCCTCGAAATTGATGTTGTTGACCTTCAGGAGGGCGAAATAGCGCTCGCCGTCCTTGGGGGAGCGGATCTGGCCGTCCACCGTGTCGCCGGTCCTGAGACCGAAGCGCCGCACCTGGCTGGGACTGACATAGATGTCGTCGGGGCCGGGAAGATAATTGGCTTCGGGGCTGCGCAGGAACCCGAAGCCGTCCTGCAGGATTTCCAGGACACCGTCGCCGTAGATGGGGGTGTCGTTGTCGGCCAGCTGCTTCAGGATGGCGAACATCATGTCCTGTTTGCGCAGCGTGCTGGCGTTTTCCACCTCCAGCTCTTCGGCAAAGGCCAGGAGTTCGGCCGGGCTCTTTTTCTTCAGGTCCTGCAAATGCATGGGAGAAATCCGTTGGATGGATATCCCGCGCTGACGACCGGCTTAAGGTGGGACGGGTCCGACTCGGGGCGGACCGGCTGCCGATCAGGAACGGATGCTGACGATCCGGCGCGGAAGGGGGATGGTGGGAAACGGGCGTGTTGGCCGCCCTGAGAGATTTCGCTAGAGCATTAGCCAAAGCCGGCGGCCCTGTCAAACCTCAAGTTCAAGTTCAAACCTCAAGTTCTAAAACGGCTTGACGATCACCACGATGACGATGACGATCATCAGCAGGGTGGGGACCTCGTTGATGACGCGATAGAATTTTTCCGGCCGCGTGTTGCGGTCCTCGGCGAAGGCGTCCTTGCAGCGGGCCAGGAAAAAGTGAGCCGCGGTCATCGCCGCGACGCAAGCCAGCTTGAGGTGGAACCAGCCCTGGCTGAACAGGCCGCCGTCCACCGCCATGACCAGACCCAGGGTCCAGGCCACCACCATGGCAGGCGTCATGATCGCCTTGATCAGGCGGCGCTCCATGATCTTGAAGGTTTCCGAGGTCTCGGAACGCGGGCGGGCCGTGCAATGGTAGACGAACAGCCGGGGCAGATAGAGCAATCCCGCCATCCACGAGATGATCGCGATGACGTGCACCGCCTTGATCCACAGATAGGCCGATCCGCTCAGCATGAGGGGCAGCTCCGTCCGAGACGTTTGCAGGCCTGGCCGGTGAAGGCCTGGGGCCGGTGGACCACATCGGCCAGCCCCCGGATGAAGGCGGGATGGCAGCCGAGCGCCGGCACCCGGACATAGGCGGGAATACCCAGCTGATCGGCCTTGTGCCGGTATTCGATGTCCAGTTCCACCAGGGTCTCGGAATGCTCGGAGACAAAGGCCACCGGCACGATCACCACCGGCACCCCGTCCCTACCGGCCCGTTCCAGCTCGGCTTCGATGCTGGGACCGATCCATTCCATGGGGCCGACCCGACTCTGGTAGCAGATTGCCCAGTCCAGATCCTGAATCCCGGTAGCCCGCGCCACGGCGGCGGCGGTCAGTTCCACCTGGGCCTGATAGGGATCGCCCTTGGCGATCACCGATTTGGGCAGGCCGTGGGCGGAGAACAGGATGCGCGGCCGGCCGGCACCCGCCGCTTCCTCGTAGCCCATCCGGGCCAGATCGGCCATGGCCGCCACCAATCCGGGCTCGGTGGGATAGCAGCAGGCCAGGCGGGTCGGCGCGGCGAGACCCTGCATTTCCGCCTGCTCGCGCCATTCCTTGAGCGACGAGCCGGTGGTGGTGGTGGAGAACTGGGGATAGAGCGGCAGCAGCACCACCTCGTCGGCACCCCAATCCTTGATGGCCGCTACCGCCTCATGGGTGAAGGGATGCCAGTAGCGCATGGCGATGAAGCAGCGGAAGCCCTGGCCCAGCACATGCTCCAAGGCCCGCGCTTGCGCCTCGGTCTCCGGCACCAGGGGCGAGCGGCCGCCCAGCATCTGGTAGATGCCGCGGGCGATGGGCGCCCGCTTGGCCGAGATATACTTGGCCAGCAGCCAACGGATGGGACCGGGCGCCCCGATGATCGCCTTGTCGTTGAACAGATTGAACAGGAAGGGTTGCACCGCCTCGAGCGAATCGGGTCCGCCCAGGTTGAACAGCACGATGGCCGTCTTCCTGCCCCCTGCCAAGCTCATGACTTCAGCCCTTCCAGCCCTTCACCCGTTCGGCCAGCCGCGCCACATTGTCCGGCGGGGTCGGCGGCGTGATGCCGTGGCCGAGGTTGAAGATGAACGGTCCCTTGGACAGCGCATTGAGCACCCGGTCGATACCGGAATCCAGCGCCTCGCCGCCGGCCACCAGCAGCAGCGGATCGAGATTGCCCTGAACCGTGCACCGGGTCTGCAATTCGGCCGCCGCCCACTCCAGCGGCACCGAGGGGTCCAGCGAGACGCCGTCGACCTTGGTCTCCGCGACGTAGCGCTTGTAGAGATAGCCGGCCCCGCGCGGAAAACCGATCACCGGCACGCCCGGCCGTTCGGCGCGGATACGTTCCACCAGGCTGCGGGTGGTGCCGATCACCCAGCGCTCGAACATGTCCTCGGGCAGGGCCCCGGCCCAGGTGTCGAAAATCTGGATGGCCTCGGCGCCGTTGTCGATCTGGCGGATCAGGTAGTCGCCGGTGGCCTGGACCAGCAGCGCCATCAGGCGGGCGAACAGCTCGGGCTGGCCGAACATCATGCCCTTGGCCTTGGCGAAGTCCTTGGAGCCGCTGCCCTCGATCATGTAGGTGGCCACCGTCCACGGCGCGCCGGCGAAACCGATCAGGGCGGTGGTCTTGGGGATGGCGGCCGACAGCTTCCGGACCGTTTCGTAGACCGGAGCGAGATGGTCGTGCAGGCCCGAGAGGTCGAGGGCGTTCAAATCCTCTGCCGAGCGAATGGGCGTCAATACCGGACCTTCGCCTTCCTTGAAGGCAACCTGCTGCCGCAGCGCGTCGGGAACCACCAGAATGTCGGAAAACAGGATGGCGGCATCGAAGCCGTAGCGCCTGAGCGGTTGCAGGGTGACTTCGCAGGCCAGGTCGGAATTGTAGCACAGGTCGAGGAAGCTGCCGGCCTCGGCGCGGGTGGCGCGGTATTCCGGCAGGTAGCGTCCGGCCTGGCGCATCAGCCAGAAGGGCGGCGGGGTGAGGGTCTCGCCGGCGAGGGCGCGGAGGAAGGGCTTGGACGAGCTGGACACGGGCGTTTCCTCGGAACTGGGGGCCTCGCAGGCTGGGGATGGCTCTCTCTTACAGACTTTAAGGTTTAGAGAAAAGGTTGCTGTGGTTAGTGGGTGCCTGTGGATAACGGGGATTGGATGTTTTGCCCAAGGGATCCACAGGCTTGTCCCGAATTTCGCCCCTCCCTGTCTTGGCTGTGGATGAGTGCGGTGCAACAGGGCCAGCGCCTTGTTTTTGCACGCCTTCGCTCCATGGGGAAAACGGGGAAATCGGGTGTGGCCGGCGGCGATTCACGCTATTGTCGGGGAGTGCGGAACGGTTTTGGACATGGGGGGATGTGCCTCCATGGAATTCGGGTCAGTGGGGAGCGATTTTCCCCCTTCCCGCCGGGACCCCCCCTTATCCACGGACTTGCGGGTTATCCACAGCCATGCGGAGCTTTCACCTTCATCTCGTTTCCGACGCCACCGGCGAGACCGTCACGTCGGTCGCCCGCGCCTGTCTGGTGCAGTTCGAGGGCGTGCAGCCCATCCAGCATAATTGGTGGCTGGTCCGCACCCAGGGCCAGGTGGAGCGGGTCATCGCCGGCATCGAGGACAATCCCGGCCTGGTGTTCTTCACCCTGGTGGACGGCGCGGTGCGCGGCCTGCTGGAGGAAGCCTGCCGCCACCGGGGCATTCCCTGCATCTCGCTGCTCGATCCCGTCATGGCCGGGCTGTCGGCCTTCCTGGGCGTGGAGGTCACCGCCCTGCCCGGCCGCCAGTACCAGCTGGACGCCGAGTATTTCCGCCGTATCGACGCCATGCAGTTCACCCTGTCCCACGACGACGGCCAGCTGATCGAACTGGTGGATCAGGCCGATATCGTGCTGGTCGGCGTGTCGCGCTCTTCCAAGACTCCCACCTGCATGTATCTGGCCAATCGCGGCCTGAAATGCGCCAATTATCCCCTGGTGCCCGGCGTGCCGCTGCCGCCCGAGCTGGAGCGGACCAAGAAACCGCTGGTGGTCGGCCTGACCAAGGACCCCAAGAGCCTGTCCGACATCCGCCGCGCCCGGCTGCGCCTGCTCAACCAGGAAGAGGAAGCCGATTACGCCCAGTTCGAAAAGGTCAAGGAAGAGGTCCAGCAGGCGCGCCGCCTGTTCTCGCGCCTGGGCTGGCCGGTGGTCGACGTGACGCGCCGCTCCATCGAGGAGGCCTCGGCGGCCATCATCCAGCTCTACGAACGCCACTTGGAAAAGCGCGGCGTCAAGGCGGAGGGCGTGCCGTCATGATCGTCCTCGCATCGGCCAGCCGCGCGCGGGCCCGCATGCTGGAAGAGGCCGGCGTGGCCTTTGCCGTGGAGGTGGCGGCGGTGGACGAGGCGGCGGTCAAGGATTCGCTGGCCGCCGAAACCCGCAATCCCGCCCGGGTGGCCGAGGTGCTGGCCGAACTGAAGGCGGTGCGGGTCTCGGCCCGCCATCCCGGCGCCCTGGTGATCGGCGCCGACCAGATGCTGGACTGCGACGGCACATGGTTCGACAAGCCCGCCGACCGCCCGGCGGCCCGCGCCCAGTTGCTGGCGCTGCGCCACAAGACCCACCGCCTGACCTCGTCGGTGGTGGCGGTCAGGGACGGGCGGCGGGTGTGGCACCATACCGAGGCGGCCCGGCTGACCATGCGCAACTTCTCGGAAGCCTTCCTGGATGCCTATCTGGAGCAGGCGGGCGAGGCGGTGCTGTCCTCGGTGGGGGCCTACCAGCTGGAAGGGTTGGGCGCCCAACTGTTCCTCGCCGTGGAGGGCGATTTCTTCACCATTCTCGGCCTGCCGCTGCTGGCCCTGATGGATTTCCTGCGCGACAACGGAGAGCTGGTTTCATGATCGTCTCGGGCAAGGCCAGACTGGCCGGGGTGCTGGGTTGGCCGGTATCCCATTCCCGTTCGCCCCGCCTGCACGGCTTCTGGCTGGAACAATTGGATATCGACGGCGCCTATCTGCCGTTGCCGGTGGCGCCCGGCGATCTGGAGGCCGTCATCCGCGCCCTGCCCCGCATGGGGTTCAGGGGCGCCAACGTCACCGTTCCCCACAAGGAGGCGGTGATGAGACTGGTGGATCATCTCGATCCCCTGGCCCGGCGCATCGGCGCGGTCAACACCCTGGTGGCCCGTGACGACGGATCGCTGGAGGGCCGCAACACCGATGCCTACGGCTTTTTCGAGAATCTGCGCCAGGGCTGCCCCGCCTGGGCGCCCGCCTCCGGCCCGGCGGCGGTGATCGGCGCCGGCGGCGCTTCCCGCGCCGTGGTGGCGGCGCTGACCGATGCCGGCGTGCCGGAAATCCGTCTCGCCAACCGCTCGCGGGAGCGGGCCGAGATACTGGCCGCCGATCTCGGCGGCCCGGTGCGGGTGGTGGAGTGGAGCGAACGGGCCGGAATGCTTGACGGCTGCGCCCTGCTGGTCAACACCACCACGCTGGGCATGAGCGGTCAGCCGGACTTGGACCTCGACCTCTCGGCCCTTCCCCAGACGGCGCTGGTCAACGATATCGTCTATGTGCCGCTGGAAACCGATCTGCTGGCCCGCGCCCGGCGGCGCGGCAATCCGGTGGTGGACGGGCTGGGCATGCTGCTGCATCAGGCGGTGCCCGGCTTTGCGGCGTGGTTCGGTCGGCGGCCGGTGGTCAGTGACGAATTGCGAGCCTTCGTGTTGTCATGAAGATCCTGGGTCTCACCGGCTCCATCGGCATGGGCAAGAGCACGGCGGCCGCCATGCTGCGCCGTCTGCTGCGGGTGCCGGTGCACGACGCGGATTCCACGGTGCACGCCCTGTTCGCTCGCGATGGCAAGGCGGTGGCGGCGGTGGACGCCGCCTTTCCCGGGGTGGTCAGGGGGGGCGCGGTGGACCGGGCGGCCCTGGGCGCCAAGGTGTTCGGCGACGATGCGGCCCTGAAGACGCTGGAAGCCATCGTCCATCCCCTGGTGCGCGCCGCCGAGCGTGATTTTCTTGCCCGTCACCGCCGCCGCCGCACGCCCCTGGTGGTGCTCGACATCCCGCTGCTGTTCGAGACCGGGGGCGAGGCGCGCTGCGACGTGGTGGCGGTGGTCAGCGCGCCGGCCTTCCTGCAGGCCGCCCGGGTGCTGGCCCGGCCCGGCATGACGCGGGCCCGGCTTGACGCGGTGCTTGCCAAGCAGATGCCCGATTGGCAAAAGCGGCGAAAGGCCGACGCGGTAATTCCCACCGGATTGGGCAAGGGTCCGGCCCTGAAGCGGTTGAAGGCTTTGGTTTGGGCGGTACGTGAGGGAAAGTGGCCACAGATGAACACGGATAGACACAGATAGATCTTCATCTGTGTCCCGCGTAGCGGGAATCTGTGTTCATCTGTGGCTGAATCTATGTCAGGAAAAGGCAGTGCCCATGCGCGAGATCGTGCTCGATACGGAAACCACCGGCTTTGATCCGTTGAGCGGCCACCGGCTGGTGGAAATCGGCTGCGTCGAGCTGTTCAACCACCTGCCCACCGGCTCGGTGTTCCACCGCTACTGCAACCCCGAGCGCGACATGCCGGAAGAGGCCTTCAAGGTGCACGGCCTGTCGGCGGATTTCCTGTCGGACAAGCCGCTGTTCGCCGAGATCGTCGCCGACTTCCTGGAATTCATCGGCGACGCGCCGCTGGTCATCCACAACGCCGAGTTCGACATGCGCTTCCTCAATGCCGAACTGGCGCGGCTGGGCTTTCCGGCGCTGCCCATGAGCCGCTCCATCGATACGGTGCTGATGGCGCGCAAGAAGTTTCCCGGCGCCCAGGCCAATCTGGACGCGCTGTGCCGTCGTTTCGAGATCGACAACACCCACCGGACCCGGCACGGGGCGTTGCTGGATTCGGAATTGCTGGCCGAGGTCTATCTCCAGCTGATCGGCGGGCGCCAGCCGGGTCTCGAACTGGGTGGCGGCAAGGGTAACGGCGGCGGCAATGCCTCGGCGGCAGAGGTCAGGCGCGAGTTCCGCGCCCCCCGGCCCCACGCCCCGACCGAGGAGGAAAGCGCGGCGCACACGGCGTTCGTGGCCAAGTTCAAGAACGCCGTGTGGCTCAGGGAATAGGTCAGGCCTGACCCTGCTGGGCGTTCATCTCGTCCACGCGGGCGCGGTAGAGCTGGACGAAATCCAGCGGCTGCAGCAGCAGCGGCGGCAGGCCGCCGTCGCGGGTCATGTCGGCGACGATGTTGCGGGCGAAGGGGAACAGCAGGCGCGGACACTCGATCAGCAGCACCGGGTGAATCTGGTCTTCCGGCAGGTTGAGGGTGAACACGCCGGCATAGGCCAGTTCCAGGATGAACAGCGCCTTGCCTTCCAGCAGGGCCTCGACCTTGAGGTGCAGCACCACTTCGTAGGCGTTGGCGCCCACATTGGCGACGTTGACGTCCACATGGATCGGAATCTCGGGATTCTTGCCCTGCATCTCGATGAAGGAATGGGGCGCGCCGGGGATCTCGAAGGACAGATCCTTGATGTACTGCATGTTGACCTGCAGCTGGGGCAGATCCTCGGACGGCGTCTGGGCGTCGGTCATGGTGCTCTCCGAATGGGAAGACTTCGATCAAAAGGCTGGCAAGGGGCGTAGCACGGACACCTTTACGGCTCAAGCCGCTTGTGGTCCGAAGGTTGGGACCGGCCGGGTTCGGGGGGAATGATCTCGTATTCGCCATCGATGATCGTGGGGCCGGCATGGGGGGCGGCGCCCGGTCCCGCCCCCGGATTCCCCACCACGACACGGGCCGCCACCACCCGCAGCAGCAGGATGCGCACCGGCCGCAGCATCAGCATCAGCGCCATTGCGTCGGTGATGAAGCCGGGCAGCAGCAGCAGGAAACCGGCCAGGGCGATGCAGATTCCGTCGAACACCGCCGGGCCGGGCGGCTCGCCGCGGGCCATCCGTGTCCGTACTTCCAGCGCCATGCCCAGCCCGCCGTGGCGCAGCAGGACCGAGCCGGCCAGGATGGCCAGGACGGTCAGCGCCACGGTGGCCAGCCCGCCGATGGAATCGGCCACGCGAATCCACACCATGATCTCGGCTACCGGCAAGGTTAGTATGCCGACCAGGAATGCCCATGCCATGCTTGCTCTTTCTCCCAACCCGCCTTATGTCTTTGACTGGACAAGCAGCTTACCCTACCTCGGACTGGCCTGATGAACGACGGCTATCACTTTCTCGACATCGTTTTTTTCGCCATGGTCGCCGCCTTCCTGGTGTTGCGCCTGCGCAGCGTGCTGGGCAAGCGCACCGGCGCCGAACGCCCGCCCGAACAGTGGAGCCAGCCGGACTCCCCCGCCGATAACGTGGTGGACCTGCAAAGCGCCCGCCGCTCGGCGGCGGAACCGCCGGCCGAGACGCCGGTGGGCCAGGGTCTGGCCGCCATCCGCGCCGCCGACCGGGGCTTCGACCTGGACGGCTTCTTAGGGGGAGCCAAGGCGGCCTTCGAGATGGTGGTCATCGCCTTCGCCCATGGCGACAAGGCGACGCTGCAGCCGCTGCTGGCCCCCGACGTCTACCGCCATTTCAGCGACGCCATCGACGCCCGGCGCCAGCACGGCGAGACGCTGCAGACCGAACTGGTGGGCATCCGCTCCGCCGAGCTGGTCGAAGCCGGGATGGATGGCCGTTTCGCCGCGTTGACCATCCGCTTCGTCAGCGAGCAGGTCAACGCGCTGCGCGACGCCAAGGGCGAGGTGGTCGAGGGCAATCCCGAGCGGGTGATCGACGTGATCGACCTGTGGACCTTCCGCCGCGACACCCGCTCCGCCGATCCCAACTGGGCGCTGGCCGCCACCCATACGCCCGACGCATGAGGAATATCGCCACCGTATTGCTGGTGGCCGCCGCCTTGGCCGCCTGCGCCACGCCGGAACCGGCCCCCGCGCCGCCGGCCGGGCCGGGGCGCATGGTGCTGCAGCCCCTGGGCTATGACCAGCTGGCCGGCTGGTCGGCGGATGAATCGGCCCGGGTGCTGCCCGCTTTGCTCAAATCCTGCAACCGCGTCACCAAATTGCCCACCGACAGATCCATCGGCTTCGAGGGGGTGGGCGGCACCGCCGCCGACTGGTATCCCCCCTGTGCCGCCGCCGCCCGGGTGGCCGAGGGCGACCACAAGGCGGTGCGCGTCCTGTTCGAGACGTGGTTCACCCCCTGGCAGGTCACCGGCGACGGCAAGACCGACGGATTGTTCACCGGCTATTTCGAGCCGGAGATCAGGGGGTCGCGCCAGCGTCAGGGGGCCTACGCCCAGCCCATCCACGGCAAGCCCGGCGATCTGGTCACCGCCGATCTCGGCAGGTTCCGCTCCGACTGGGCGGGGGAACAGCTGGTCGGCCGGGTCGAGAACGGACGGCTGGTCCCCTATCCCACCCGCGCCGAGATTGAACGGGGCGCCCTCGACGGCAAGGCCCCGGTGGTGGCGTGGACCGACGACGCGGTGGATCTGGCCATCATGCAGATCCAGGGCTCGGGAAGGGTGCGCCTGGACGACGGCACGGTGATTCGCCTGGGCGTAGCCGGCAGCAACGGCCACAAATTCATCGGCATCGGCAAGGTGATGAAGGACGAGGGCAAGCTGGGCGCCGACACCTCCATGCCGGCCATCCGCGCCTGGCTGAAGGCCAACCCCCAGGAAGGCCGCGCCCTGCTCGGCCGCAATCCCCGCTATATCTTCTATGGTCTCAATTCCGGCACCGACGGGCCGCTGGGCACCGAGGGCGTGGCGCTGACGCCCGAGCGCTCGCTGGCCGTCGATCCGCGCTTCGTGCCGCTGGGCGCCCCGGTGTGGCTGGACAGCGTCGATCCGGCGGGCAAGCCGCTGCGCCGCCTGATGATGGCCCAGGATACCGGCGCCGCCATCAAGGGCCCGGTGCGCGGCGACGTGTTCTGGGGAGCCGGCGAGGCCGCCTTCCAGATCGCCGGCAAGATGAAGAGCCCGGGGCGGCTGGTGGTGTTCCTGCCCAAGGCCCGTTCTCCCCGGCTTGCCGAGAGATAGGGGGCCGAGAGGTAGGGGTTGCCTTCCGGGTCCCTCTTCTCCATCCTTCGCCGTGATATGATGACTTCAGGACGGAGTGGATCGCGGCGATGAGCCGGTTGCTGGCCGAATGGCGGGAACGCAAGGGACGCGAGGAGGAACAGCTGCACGAGCAGCTGTGCGCCGCCATCCGCGCCGGTCAGGTCCAGGTCTACACCGATCCCCGCCTGCTGGATTTCCAGGGCTCGCCGGTGCATCAGCACTGGGACCATCTGCTGCCGCTGACCATCGAGGCCACCCTGGCCCTGGTCGTCCTGCTGGCCACCGGCATCGCCACCGGCATCATCGCCATGACGCTCTGCGTCCTGGCCCATCTCTACGGCAACAAATATTACGTGGCCTGGCGGCTGAAAACCCGCGCCTTGGCCTATCTGCTGGGCAGCTATCCGCAATTCGTCGCCCTGTGGCAGCTGGGCGGCATCGCCCTGGTGGTCAAGGGGGTCAACGAGGCCCCCTGCCTGGCGCCCAAGGGCGACTGGCGCAAATTCATTCGCCGCAACCTCGGCGAGGGCGAGCCCCAGGCCCAGGCGCCCATGGCCAACGCCCCGGTTCCCGCCGGTCCGCGCATGACGGCGCCGCCCGCCCAGCCCGCCGCCGCCCCGGCTCCGCCGTCCGAGGCGATTGCCGAGCCGGCGCCGGTGGTGATGGAGACCGCCCCCCTGGCCGATGCGGTGCAGCCCGCGCCGTCCCCTGCTCCTTCTCCCGCCGCCGCGCCCGAGATCATGGCGCCGCCTGCCCCCAAGCCCGGGGACCGCTGGGCGTCCATCGCCGACGAGGACCCGCCGCGCGACGAGGTCGTGCCAAAATCATGAGGATCGTCGGGCGATGAGCCGGGGGCGTCTGGTCGAGCCGCGCCAGCCCCGCCGCCGGGTGGTCACCGCCGACGAGATCAAGGTGTGGAAGGCGGTGGTCGCCGACGCCCGGCCGCTGCCCGGCCATTCGCCGCCCGCCGATCCCTCGCCGGAAGCCGCTGCCCTGCCCGAGCCGGTGGCCTCTCCCCCGCCGCCGCCCGGCGTTCCGCCGGCGCGGCCCTCGGCCCATCCCCCCGCCCCGCCCCGCAGCGGCCACGGCGAACTGCACCACGGCAAGGCCCCCGGCCTCGACCGCCGCTCCGCCGAACGGCTTAAGAAGGGCGAGATGGAGATCGAGGCCGATCTCGATCTGCACGGCCTGACCCAGGACATGGCCCACGCCCAGCTGACCGCCTTCATCCAGCGCTGCTGGGCGGCGCAGCGCCGCTGCGTCCTGGTGGTGACCGGCAAGGGGAAGGGGGGCCAGGGGGTCGGCATCTTGCGCGCCCAGGTGCCGCGATGGCTCAACCAGAGCCCTCTGCGCGAGCGCATCCTGGGCTTTTCCTACGCCCAGCCGCGCCATGGCGGCGACGGCGCGCTCTACGTGCTGATCCGCAGACAGCGGGCATGACACCGTTCGGCGCCCGCATCCGCGCCCTGCGCGACGCCAAGGGCATCCAGCTGCGCCGGATGGCCGCCGACCTGCACATCTCCGCCGCCTATCTTTCGGCGCTGGAACACGGCCATCGCGGCCGCCCGGCTCCCGGCCTGGTGATGCAGATCTGTGGTTATCTCGGCTGCATCTGGGACGAGGCCGAGGAGCTGAAGGCCCTGGCCGAACTGTCCCACCCCAAGGTGACGCTGGACACCTCGGGCCTTACCCCCGCCCATACCGAACTGGCCAACCGCCTGGGGCGCTCGATCCGTGAGCTGCCGGAGGAGATGGTGGAGCGGTTGCTGGCGGTGCTGGACGGGCGATAGCCCGGTCACCGCAGCCGGAACACCCGCTTGCCCGGACGCTCCAGCCGGCCTTCGGCGACCAGGGCGGCCAGGGTGCGGTACAGCGCCTCGTGGGTCAGCCCGATTTCCTGGGCGGCGACGGAAATGGGGCGATCGAGGGCGACGGAATCCTCGGCGGCGCCCAGCTGAGTCAGCCAGGCCACCACCCGATCACGGGCATGGGGAAGGCGCATCACCTCCTGCCGGCCGCGCAGCCTTTGCACCTCGCGGGCGAGGTAGGCGGAGAAGGCCAGGTTGAGGTCGGGATGGGCACGGAGGTAAAGCAGCAATGCCGCCTTGGGAAACATCCGCACTCGGGAATCGGTCTCGGCCACGGCGTCGCAATGGTAATGGGGGGCGAACAAAGCGGCCTCGGCGAACAGGGAACCGGCACGGGCCACATGCAGGGTCACCGCCGAGCCGTCGGCGCCGCAGCGCATCAGCCGCAGGCGGCCCTGCTCCACGTGAAACACCGCCCGGGCCTCGTCGCCGCGATGGAACAGCGCCTCACCCGCCTCCAGGGTACGGACGGTGCCGCCGATACCGCCCAGAACCTTGCCCCAATCGTCCATGTCCTTCTCCCTGGTATGATCGGGATCATATGGCAGCAGCCGGGGCCTGCCTATGGTGGATCACTTCGTCACGGGAGGATTCCATGAAGATTACCCTTGCCGCCGCCTTTGCCCTGATCGCCCTGCCCGTCTTGGCCGCCGAGCGGCCCAGCGGCCTCAATCCCCAACAGATCGAGGGCCTGCTGGCCGGGCGCGGCATGGGCCTGTCCATGCCCGCCGAGATGAACGGCAAGCCGGGTCCCCTGCATGTGCTGGAACTGGCCGATGCCCTGGAACTGACCGAGGCGCAGCGCCGGGCAGCGGCCGAACTGGTGGCGGGCATGAAGGCGGCGGCCATCCCCCTCGGCCGGGAGGTGGTGGCGCGGGAGGCCGGGCTGGACGCCGTCTTCGCCGCCGCACATCCCGACACGGCGGCGGCCGAGGCCCTGGTGGCCGACATCGCCGCCCTCTAGGGCCGGCTGCGCTGGGTTCATCTGCAAACCCATCTGGCCATGACGGCGGGGCTGACCCCGGAGCAGGCGGCGCAGTATGGCCGGCTGCGGGGGCATTCGGGCCATTGACGCTACAGGATGAACTTGGCCAGATCGGCCTTCTTGGCCAGATCGCCGACCCGTTCGCGCACCATCTGGGCGGTGATGGTCACGGCGGTGCCGGGCGGCTGGTCGGGGGCGGTGAAGCTGATGTCTTCCAGCAGGCGCTCCATGACGGTCTGCAGGCGGCGCGCGCCGATGTTTTCCACCGAGGCGTTGATCTCGGCGGCCAGGTCGGCGATGGCCTCGACGGAGCCGGGCTCGAAGGTGAGCCGGACCTCCTCGGTGCCGAGCAGGGCCTCGTATTGCTTGAGCAGGCTGGCCTCGGGCTCGGTGAGGATGCGGACCAGATCGTCGCGCGACAGGGCCTTCAGCTCGACGCGGATGGGCAGGCGGCCCTGCAGCTCGGGCAGCAGGTCCGAGGGCTTGGCCAGATGGAAGGCCCCCGACGCGATGAACAGGACGTGGTCGGTCTTCACTGGTCCGTGCTTGGTGGCGACGGTGGTGCCCTCGATAAGGGGCAGCAGGTCGCGCTGCACCCCTTCGCGGCTGACGTCGCCGCCCACGTGGTGCTCGGAGGAGCGGGCGCAGATCTTGTCGATCTCGTCGATGAAGACGATGCCGTGGTTCTCCACCATCCAGACGGCGTCCTTCACCACCTTGTCCTGGTCGAGCAGATTGTCGGATTCCTCGCCGGTCAGGGCCTCCAGGGCCTCCTTGACCGGCAGCTTGCGCGGCCGGGTGCGGCCGCCGCCCAGCGCCTTGCCCAGCATGTCCGACAGGTTGATCATCCCCATCTGCGAGCCGGGCATGCCGGGGATGTCGAAGGCCGGCATGCCGCCGGCCCCGCTGTCGGCCACCTGGATCTCCACCTCCTTGGCATCCAGGGCGCCTTCGCGCAGCATCTTGCGGAATTTCTGGCGGGTGTCGGGACCGGCGGTCTCGCCCACCAGGGCGTCGAGCAGGCGCTCCTCGGCGGCGATCTCGGCCTTGGCGGTGACCTGCTTGCGCAGGCGCTGGCGGGTCATCAGGATGGCGACCTCCACCAGGTCGCGGACGATCTGCTCCACGTCGCGGCCCACATAGCCCACCTCGGTGAACTTGGTGGCCTCCACCTTCAGGAAGGGGGCCTGGGCCAGGCGGGCGAGGCGCCTTGCGATCTCGGTCTTGCCCACCCCGGTGGGGCCGATCATCAGGATGTTCTTGGGCAGAACCTCCTCGCGCAAGCTTTCGGGCAATTGCTGGCGGCGCCAGCGGTTCCTGAGCGCGATGGCCACGGCGCGCTTGGCGTCGTTCTGGCCGACGATGAACCGGTCCAGTTCCGAAACGATCTCGCGGGGGGAAAAGGCGGCGGCGCTCATAGGCTTTCCACGATCATGTTGCCGTTGGTGTAGACGCAGATGCCCGCCGCGATCCCTAAGGCCTTGCGGGCGATTTCCTCGGCGTCGAGGGACTCGATGTCGATCAGGGCGCGGGCGGCGGCCAGGGCGTAATTGCCGCCCGAGCCGATGCCGATGATGCCGTCCTCGGGCTCCAGCACGTCGCCCTGGCCGGTCAGCACCAGCGAGACGTCCTTGTCGGCCACCGCCATCATGGCCTCCAGCCGGCGGAGATAGCGGTCGGTGCGCCAGTCCTTGGCCAGCTCGACGCAGGCCCGGGTCAGCTGGCCGGGATGCTTCTCCAGCTTGGCCTCCAGGCGCTCCAGCAGGGTGAAGGCGTCGGCGGTGGCCCCGGCGAAGCCCACCAGGATGGTGTCGCCGCCCACCTTGCGCACCTTGCGGGCGTTGCCCTTGATCACCGTGGCGCCGAGACTCACCTGGCCGTCGCCGGCGATGACCACGCGGCCCGATTTGCGCACGCACAGGATGGTGGTGCCGTGCCAGGAGGGAAGGGAGGATTCGGACATGGACAGGACCCGAAAGGAAGAGGGGCGGGCATCATAGCAAAGGCCCGCCTCCCTGTCGCGGTCGGGTCTCAGGGGGTCACACCGAGCGGCGGTTCGCCGGGGAGCGGCTGTGGCGCGGCCTCCTTGGGTTTCTCATTGGGGACCAGTGGCGCACCGGATTGCTGCTTTGTCTTGATTTCCTTGATTGCCGCGTTCAGGGCGACAAAACGCTCAGCGGTGGCCGGATGAGTGGTCGCATGGCTGATGGCATTGGGATTGTTGGCGCCCATCCGGCGCCAGAAGGTCGGCGCATCATCAATGGCGTATCCAGCGCGGGCCATGACGTAAAGGCCGGCGTAGTCCGCTTCGCCTTCGAATTCCACACTGTTGGCGTTGCCTGCCAACTGAGCCCCGGCCTTGCCGAAGGCCCCGCCCGTGTTGACGCCGGCCACGGCGACGAGAATGTCCAGAATGGTTCCGGCAACTTGACCCGCTACGGCATTGCCCTGCTTGGCATCACGATGCTTGCGGAAGTTGTGGGCCAACTCATGGCCGGTGACCAGGGCCAGTTCCTCGTCCGTCCGGACAAAGTCCATCATGCCTTTGGCGATGTAGACACCGCGGCCATCGGCAAAAGCGTTGACCACCGATTCCGAGGTGATGCCGGCCGGGTAATTGCACGATCTGGCCGGAGTGACGGCTATATCCAGCGGAGTACCGTTACGGCGGATCTTTAGCTTGACCGGGTTGTTATCCGTGGTGGTGAGCCGGAGTCCGATATTGGCGGCGAGATACCGGTTGGGTTCGACGCCACCTTCACCGACCAAGATGACTTCATCACCTTTGCGCAGGCCGGCTGCCGCGGCCACCGAGTCCGGGGGAATATAGCTGACGATTGGATTATTCCCCAAGTCAGGGAACAAGGCGGCCAGAGTGGGATGGTCGGTCTCAGCCCCATCCTCCCGACCCAAGGTAAGGAAGCCAAGGCTCCATGTGATCTGGTCACCGCATAAGTCGGCACCGGCTTTGGCGAGGCGATAGCTGATCCGGTAAAGAAGGTCACGCTGGTCGAGCATGGTCTTGATTACCAGCTTTTTCTGCTCGAGTTCCTCGGCTTTGACCGCCTCGCTTTCGATGGCTGGTCGCTGGCTCTGAGGGGCGCAACCACCCAGCGCCGCCACCATGGCGACGGCGGTCAGACAGGAACCCAGCTTCATGGCGATGCCCCCCGCATCCAATCGAAAGAAGGAAGGCGAGCATCATACAGGCGAAACGGGTATTCGGCAATCCGAGGCAGAAGACATAATCCTGGGAATGTCCGATTGCTTGCGGCGGGTCGGACTGGCATGCGGGCGTCATTCCTGATACTAAACGGGGCGGAATTAAGGAGGTCCCCATGCGCAAGGCTGCCATCACGCGCAATACCACCGAGACCAGCATCAAGGTCGCGATCGACCTGGACGGCAGCGGCAAGTACGCCGTCAAGACCGGGGTGGGTTTCCTCGACCACATGCTGGAGCAGCTGTCCCGGCATTCGCTGATGGATCTCGAGGTGGAGGCCAAGGGCGACCTGCACATCGACGCCCACCACACCACCGAGGACGTGGGCATCGCCATCGGCCAGGCGGTCAACCAGGCCCTGGGCGAGCGCAAGGGCATCCGCCGCTACGGCTCGGCCTACGTCCCCATGGACGAGGCGCTGACCCGCGTGGCGCTCGACCTGTCCAACCGTCCCTACCTGATCTGGAAGGTAAGCTTCGGCCGCGACAAGCTGGGCACCATGGACACCGAGCTGTTCAAGGAATGGTTCCAGGCCTTTGCAGGGGCGGCGGGGGCGACCCTGCATGTGGAAAACCTTTACGGCGACAACGACCACCATATTGTCGAAAGCTGCTTCAAGGCCCTGGCCCGCGCCTTGCGCGACGCCGTGGAGATCGACCCGCGCAAGGCCGACGCCGTGCCCTCGACCAAGGGGACGCTGGGAGGGTCGCTGTGAGCGGCACCATCGCCATCATCGATTACGGTTCGGGCAACCTGCGTTCGGCCGCCAAGGCGTTCGAGCGGGTGGTGGCCGAGGCCGGGCTGAATTTTACCGTCGCGGTGACCGATGATCCCAAGGTGGTGGAAAATGCGGCGCGCATCGTACTGCCGGGGGTGGGCGCCTTCGCCGATTGCCGCGCCGGGCTGATGGCGCTGCCCGGCATGGCCGAGACCCTGACCGAGCGGGTGCTGGCGCGGGGCACACCATTCTTCGGCATCTGCGTCGGCATGCAACTGATGGCCAGCATCGGGCGCGAGCACGGCATGCATGCCGGCCTGGGCTGGATCGCCGGCGAGGTGGTGCCGCTGGGCGTTGAGGCCCAGGGGCTCAAGGTGCCGCACATGGGGTGGAACCAGCTGATATCCGACGGATTGTCCCATCCGTTGCTCACCGGCCTGGATTCCGAGGCCCACGCCTATTTCGTCCATTCCTACAAGTTCGAGCCGGCCAATCCCGCCCATCGCCTCGCCCATGTGGAGTATGGCGGGATGGTCACCGCGGTGGTCGGCCGCGACAACATGGTCGGCACCCAGTTCCATCCCGAGAAGTCCCAGATGACGGGACTCAAGGTGATCTCCAACTTCCTGACGTGGGCTCCTTAAAGATGATTCTCTTTCCCGCCATCGACCTCAAGGACGGCGCCTGCGTTCGGCTCAAGCTCGGCCTGATGGAGGAATCCACGGTGTTCAACACCAATCCCGGCGCCCAGGCCCGCGACTTCGCCGCCGCCGGGGCCGAGTGGATTCATGTGGTCGATCTCAACGGCGCCTTCGCCGGCAAGCCGGTCAACGGCGCCGCGGTGGACGGCATCCTCAAATCCGTTACGGTCCCGGTCCAGTTGGGCGGCGGCATCCGCGAGATGGCCACCATCGAGGATTGGCTGGCGCGCGGCGTCCGCCGGGTGATCCTCGGCACCGTGGCCCTGAAGAATCCCGACCTGGTCAGGGAGGCCTGCCGGCGCTTTCCCGGCCGGGTGGCGGTGGGTATCGACGCCAAGGGCGGTAAGGTGGCGGTGGAAGGCTGGGCCGAGACCTCCGACCTCACCGTGCTGGAACTGGCGGCCAAGTTCGAAGATTGCGGCGTCGCCGCCCTGATCTACACCGACATCGACCGCGACGGCGTGCTGGCCGGCCCCAACGTGGCGGCCACCGCGGCCCTGGCCGATGCCATCTCCATTCCGGTGATCGCCTCGGGCGGCGTATCGTCGCTGGACGATCTCAGGGCGCTCAAGGCTTATCCCAAGCTGGAAGGCGTCATCTCGGGCCGCGCCATCTATGACGGGCGCATCGACGTGGCCCAGGCCATCGCCCTCCTGAAGGCCTGAGTCCATGCTCAAGATGCGCATCATCCCCTGCCTGGACGTCAAGGACGGCCGCGTGGTCAAGGGGGTCAACTTCGTCGATCTGGTCGACGCCGGCGATCCGGTGGAGCAGGCCAAGCTCTACGACCGGGCCGGGGCCGACGAGCTGACCTTCCTCGACATCACCGCCAGCCACGAGAACCGGGACACCATCTACGACGTGGTGCGCCGCACCGCCGAGGCCTGCTTCATGCCGCTGACCGTGGGCGGCGGCGTGCGGGTCAACGACGATATCCGCAAGCTGCTGCTGGCCGGGGCCGACAAGGTGTCCATCAACACGGCGGCCGTGCACCGCCCCGAATTCGTGCGCGAGGCGGCCGAGAAATTCGGCAGCCAGTGCATCGTGGTGGCCATCGACGCCAAGCAGGTGGCGCCGGGCAAGTTCGAGATCTTCACCCATGGCGGCCGCAACGCCACCGGCATCGACGCGGTGGAATGGGCCAGGCGCATGACCGGGTACGGGGCGGGCGAGATTCTGCTGACCTCCATGGACCGCGACGGCACCAAGCAGGGCTTCAACATTCCGCTGACCCGCGCCGTGGCCGATGCCGTCACCGTGCCGGTGATCGCCTCGGGCGGCGTGGGCAATCTCGACCATCTGGTAGAGGGCATCCGCGACGGCCACGCCACCGCCGTGCTGGCCGCCTCCATCTTCCATTTCGGAACCTACACCATCGCCCAGGCCAAGGCGCACATGCGCGCCGCCGGAATTCCCGTGCGCCCCTGAGGTTGGGGACCTGAAGGGGTGACAGGCCCGCCGTCATCTGTTAGGCAGGGGTCCGGGGACGATGACGGTCTGGAATAATTAAAGAGAGGGTGCCTTGGCCCAGGACAGCAGGATTCTCGAAGAACTCTACACGGTGATCGCCAGCCGCAAGGGCACCGATCCCGACAAGTCCTATACCGCCAAGCTGTTCGCCCGCGGGCGCGGCAAGATCGCCCAGAAGTTCGGCGAGGAGGCGGTGGAGACCGTGGTCGCCGCCCTGTCCGAGGGCAGGGACGAGCTGGTGGGCGAAAGCGCCGACACGCTGTATCACCTGCTGGTGCTGTGGGCCGATTGCGGCGTCGAGCCGGCCAAGGTGTGGGCCGAACTGGCCCGGCGCACCGGCACCTCGGGCATCGACGAGAAGAAGTCGCGCGCCAAGAAGTGACGGCCCCTGCAAGGGAGAGAGCCATGGCCTATGATTCCAACAACATCTTCGCCCGCATCCTGCGGGGGGAAATCCCCTGCAAGAAGGTGCATGAGGACGAGCACACCCTGGCCTTCCACGACATCAATCCCCAGGCGCCGGTCCATATCCTGGTGATCCCCAAGGGTGCCTACGTCTCCATGAATGATTTCTCGGCGCGGGCCTCCGATGCCGAGATCGCCGGTCTGGTGCGCGCCGTGGGTAAGGTGGCCGAGATGGCGGGGGTGACCGAGGACGGCTGGCGCATGCTCAGCAATATCGGCGAGAACGGCCACCAGGAAGTGCCGCATCTGCACATCCACATCTTCGGCGGCTGCAAGCTGGGCCACATGCTGCCCCGAACGGGAGCGTAGGCAAGGCGGGCCGTCGCCCCGGCCCCATCGGGAGGCATGTCTCCCGAACCCTTCCTTTATTTCCTAAATGAAATGAATAAGGTTTGGGGCCGCTGGCCCCAAGCGGCAGTCCACTATTTCACCCGCCTATTCCGCCGCTTCCAGCCCGCGGGCGGTTTCCAGCAGGACCTGGCGGATATGGTTGACCTGGCCGACCGAGGGCTGGGGCAGGTCGCCCATGGGGCGCATCATGCAGGCATGCCAGACCCGCTGGCCCTCCGGCCCGTCCAGATAGGCGCGCAGCAGCTTGAGCGCCCCTTGCAGGGTCTTGACGGTGCGGCCATCGGCATAGAACTGGTCCCAGGTCAGGTTGTTGCCGTGGATGACCATCAGCGCCTGGATGATGGTGCGGCAATGGCGCTCGAAGGCCTCGAAGCGCTTTTCCAGGGCGTGTTCCAGGAACTCGAAATAATGGGGCAGGTAGTCGCGCCGCAGCACCAGATCGTCGCCGGCCAGCAGGTGTTCGAAGGGCCGTACCATCAGGCGGTGGAACGGATTGGAGCGCGCCCCCACATTGCCCTTGGGCAGCTGGTGGAACTTGCGGCAGGCCTCTTCCTGATGCACATAGGCGCTGTCCAGCACCATGCTGCCGCTGCCGATCAGCGTGGCGATGCGCTCCAGGTCGTGGAGGCTCACCTTGCCGTCCCGGGCCTTTTCCCGGACCAGCGTCATGATCACGTCGCTGACGATCATCGCCATGTCGTGGCAACGCCGCTTTCCCGTCGGGCCGTTCATCGGTGCACAGGCATTCATCGGGTGTAGACCCCATTTCTCACCGGCTGTCCGAGCATGGGGCCGGGCACGCAAAAGGCGCAATGCCACAGAGGTCATAGGGCAATAGGTCTCAACCGGCGCGGCCGGGCATCAGCCTTCGGTATGAGAGGGCCTCGGCCACCTGCAGGCGTCCGACCGTTTCGGCGCCCTGCAGGTCGGCCAGGGTACGGGCGACGCGCAGCACCCGGTGCCAGCCGCGCGCCGACAGGCGCATGCGCTCCGCCGCCTCGGCCAGCAGGCGGCGTCCGGCCTCGTCGGGGGTGGCGACCCGCATCAGCGCTTCGCCGTCGGCCTCGGCATTGGTGCGGATGCCGGTGCCGCGATAGCGGTCGAGCTGCAGGGTGCGGGCGGCGGCGACCCTCGCCGCCACCTCCGCCGAGCCCTCGGCGGGCGGTGGCAGGGAGAGGTCGGCGGGGCTGACCGCCGGCACCTCCACATGCAGGTCGATGCGGTCGAACAGCGGGCCGGAAATCTTCGACTGATAGTCCTGGCCGCATCTGGGGGCCTTGGAACAGGCCAGGGCCGGGTCGCCCAGATGGCCGCAGCGGCAGGGATTCATGGCGGCCACCAGCTGGATGCGGGCGGGATAGGTGACGTGGGCGTTGGCGCGGGCCACCACGGCGCGACCCGATTCCAGGGGCTGGCGCAGGGCTTCCAGGGCGCCGCGCTGGAACTCGGGCAGCTCGTCGAGGAACAGCACGCCGTTATGGGCCAGCGACACCTCGCCCGGCCGGGCCCGCATGCCGCCGCCCACCAGCGCGGGCACGGAGGCGGAATGATGGGGATCGCGAAAAGGGCGCCGGGTCAGCAGGCGGCCCTCGGCCAGCTGACCCGCCACCGAGTGGATCATGCTGACCTCCAGGGCCTCGGCGGGCTCCAGCGGCGGCAGCAGGCCGGGCAGGCGGGCGGCCAGCATGGATTTGCCCGAGCCGGGCGGCCCCATCATCAGCAGATACAGCACTGCACAACTAGATGCGATTTCCGGCCCCTGGAAGGCCCGAGATGCTTGCCGTCTACGTCGGCATGTCGCGAACGGCTTCGGGGCTGGAAGGCCCATCCTGGGAGTCAGGAGGGCTGTATCTGGCCCTCACGCCCACCCGGCTATTCTCGGACACCCGTTGGTGATGGCCTGGATCGGGGATTGTCTGGCCGGCGGGCTATGTGTCCTTCAGGATCATCGCCTTCAGCATTACGTAGGTCGGGTCATCGTCCGCCACCGGCGCCTTGAGCATCCTGACGAGAGGGCTATCGTCCGATCCTGATGACGGCAATACCGGCGACGACATGCTGGTGGACCCGCCGGCCAGATAGGAGACAGCGTCCTCGTCGGTCTGTACCCGCTTCATCATGTCGAGAATGTCCGGCCTGGTGCTGGCAATCCGCTCGACCGTCTCAATCTCGTTGACGGCGAATGCCGAGAATGCGGAGGGCAGGCCCTTGGCCCGGTCGATTGCTTCGGGACCGGACAGGGTGAGCCAGGATACCAACTCGGTATAGAGCGCCTTGGCGGTGGCGACCACGTCGGTGCTGGCATGACAGAGCTTCCTCAGGTCGAGGGGAGAGGCATAGTGCTGCTTCTCCCAACCGGCCACATCGTCCAGCTTGTGGAAGTCCTTGCCCGCGTAGTCGGCTTTGCCGAGAAGGCCCCTACGACGGGAGGCATTTTTACCATTCCACTGGCGATCCATACCGATGTCGGCGATGTGAGCCCGCTTGCCGGTATGGTACTGGCGGATTACCTGGCGGGTGGTTGCGGCATAGGCGGCGAAGACCTCCTCGACCTTCTCGACCAGGGCATCTGGAACATGGAGCAGGATGGTGGCGTGGAAATCGACCCGATCCGTTTCGCGTCGGCAGAGCATCACCTTGTGATCAGGATCATAGGCTTGCTCGACCTCGATCTTGTAGGCGTAGGAGAGGTGTAGCTTCGCCCGGCGATAGATCGGTTCCAGCTTCGCGTTGATGATGCTGCCGACCAACCTGGCAGGACCATAGCCCTTCAATTGAGCGAGATAGATTTCCTCGGATCGCAGGTGCAGGGTCACGGCCTTGTTGAGGGGAATGCCTGCTTCCACCGATCCCATCGCGTAGAGCGCCCACTTCTCTTGCTGCGATAGCCGGTCCCATTTCGGGAAGGTGATGGGGGTGGTCTTTTTGGCGTGGGTGATGGTGGGGTGGTTGGTGTGGCTAAGAAACACTATCAGGGCTGCCGCCTGACGTGATTGCATGGTCCTGGGCAGGCAACGCGCAAACTCAAGCCGGTCAAGGCGTTCAGCCGCTATTGGGTCATGCCTGGAACTGAGAAGACCGGGGGTTTTTCCACGGCTCTTGTCGTAACTCTTGTAAGGGGCCAGCCGCCGTTTCGGGCGTGTTGGCTTTATGGGGAAAAAGGTGGTCATGCTGGTGCTCCTCGTCGTCATAGGGAGCACAGCTAGGGCGATTTGCGCGGGCCGAGGAGTTCAGCTAGACTCCTCGAATACAGGACATATCCACGCACAGTGCGGCTCCTCACTGTGCAACCGAGGCCGGGCGCGTCAACGCTCGGCCTCAATCACATTTACGATAGCGTGGCAAAATGCGAATAGCAAATTTGAGGCTGGCTCTGGCTTTCAGCCTGGTTCTTGGGTCAGTTCCGGCCATCGCCGCCGATGTCGCGGCAACCTGCTTCACCCCCGGCGAGGACTGCACCGGCCTGATCGTCCATGAGGTGGAGCAGGCCAGGCGCGAGGTGCTGGTGCAGGCGTACAGCTTCACCTCGCCACAGATCGCCAAGGCGCTTGCCGATGCCCGCCGCCGAGGTGTGGACGTTCGGGTCATTCTCGACCAGAGCCAGACCGGCCAGAAGAAATCCCAGATCGCAGCCGACACGCTGGTGATTGCCAAGGTGCCGGTGCTGATTGATGACGCCCACGCCATTGCCCACAACAAGACTATGGTGATAGACCGTAAGCGGGTGGTCACTGGGTCGTTCAACTTCACCAAGGCTGCCCAGGATCGCAACGCGGAGAATGTCGTGATACTGGCCGGTGAGGATGTGGCCAGGCGCTACGTCGAGAATTGGCACCGCCACGCGGATCATTCGGAACGATATGAGGGCCGCTGAATACGAGTGGACGAGCCCTCGCCCTACGTCTTCGTGGCTTGACGCACCGCCTCATCAATTCTGGCCTGGGCTTTGATCCGAGCGGCTTCGATGCGCTCCACCGCATTCTCCACAGATGACTTGATGTTAGCGCATGCCTCGTCGGTCACTGCCCGGATGTTCCTTAATGTGGCATCCAGGCTCTGCTGGACTACCCGAGACGCACTCTCGGCAGCCAGGGACACAAAATCTGCCGCCTTGGCTCCTTCGGCAACGATCTCGTCGCGAGTGTGCTCCTCTGTTTGGAAAGCCTTCATCCTGGCGGTGGCAACAGCGGCGGCCTGCATTCGCGCCGTCGTGTTGGTGGCATATCGGTGGATTTCTTCTATGGCAGCATCCGCAAGTTGCCGGAGCTTGGCGATGGCGGCTTCCGCCTCAATCACCATCTCGTGAATTGACTGCTTGCCGGCATCCGATAATCGTTCCGACTGTGCATTCCCGATTGCGACAATCGCCGCCTTCACGCTGGCCTGGGACTGGCGACCGCCGCGAGACTTGATCTTTGCAACAGCCATTTCCGCATCAGCAGCCAGACGGGCTGCCTGGACCTCCGCATCAATCTGGATTTTGGCGGATGCGACCTGGGTGTCCGTCATAATCCGGGCGCTGGCCACGGTGCTAATCTCGGTGATGGTGTTGATGGCGGCGTTGACCTCGTTCTGGAAGACCCGTTCTGCCACCACCTCATCGGTAAGACGATTGTGCTCAATGAGGGCGTACAGGGCTTCGATGGACTGAACGCCTTCAATCTTCTTGTCGGCCATATCGCATGCCCATCCTGCTGTAATAGGCAACCATCTTATACTACTGAGACAGAGCATCAATGGGGCTATCAGCGCCTGGGTGGCCAGCCACAAATTATTCCTAGGTTGTTCACCGGGCACTCCACGGAATGACAAGCGAAACCGGCACCCTCTATCTGATCGTTAATCAGGCATCTTCTTTGATAGGACGACCTACCGGAGCTGCGAAGACATACCCCACCGCCCGCACAGCCCTAATCGGCAGGTTTTCTCCCGAGATGGTTTTGATCTTGCGGCGGAGTCTGGCCATTACAGCGTCGATGCTCCGGTCGTCATAGCTGCCAACTCTCTTCCCGAGCGCGAAAGCGATGCTTTCACGCGAAACCGGCTCCCCCGGATCAGCGCTCAGTATCTGAAGAACCCGATATTCGGCGTTTGTCAAAGGCACCATATGACTGGATGGCGTGATCAGTGACCAAGTGGAAGCATCGAAGCCCCATGCGGCTTGTTCGTCTTCGCCTGCTTTTTGTCGTGCAGTGCGGTTGGTGGTGCTCAGTCGCCACATCAGGCTATGGATGGTTGCTTCAAGCTCACGAAACTCCACCGGCTTGATCAGATATGCATCTGCTCCAGCGACCAAGCCCAACACCCGGTCGTCGAGGTGGCTACGCGCGGTCAGCATGACGATGCCCATCTTGGAATTGGACCGCAGTCGCGCCGCGATGGAAAATCCGTCCTCCCCCGGCAGGTTGACATCGAGCACCACCAGGTCGGGGGTAAATGTCGGCAGCAAGGCGTCAAGCTCTGGACCGGAGCCTGCGCATTGGACAGTCATGCCGACGAGAGAAAGATAACGGGCGACCGACCGGCACAGATCAGGATCGTCATCTACAACGATGACATTGGCCATATCAACTCACCACTCGATCAACTCAATTGGTACATCAAGAGCACAAACTAACATCAGAAGGAGTATGTTCAATGCACTAATTGATGGTGGTTGTTCTCTGATATGGGATTGCTGAGCGCCAATCCTGGAGCCATGCCATTCGGGTTGACCATTTTGCCGGCCCCTCCGGCCAATGAGACGACCACCCTCCGCCTGGTACCCACCCATGGTTTTTTTATCCACGACCCCTTCATGGGCCGGGCGGGGGTAGGGCCTCTATGCGCTCTTGCTGGCGGAAAACAAATATTCGCATAAACGCAAATAACTTTCTTGACTATTGATGAAAGCAGCAATGGCAGTGATGCGGCCGCGATCTAAGTAAGCACTCGCATATTAGGCAAATGTGTTGCTTCGTGATAGAACAGTGATGCAGCGCAATTGCTGTATGACTTGAAGAGGCAGCCATGAACACCTTCACCATCACCTTCAATGATAATCGCTTTGCCGGTACGGACTTGAGTGCGTCTAATTGCGTCGCACTTCTTCACGAGATGATCAAGCATGGCACGCTCGACTTGAGCGACGAGCATGTGAGCGGCTTGCAGATCGTTGAGACGAGCAACGAGCTTGAGAAGAAGCTGTTGGCCATGGTCCCGGAGTTGACCCGAGGTTGACCCGAGGTTGACCAGTAGGGGCGTCGGAGATGATCCGGCGCCCTTCTCGTTTGGCCTATGCCTCTGTGCGCAGCATGACGCGCCGGACGGACTCGGCATGCCAGGAACCGCCTCTAGCCGTCTTGATGCCCCTGCTGTTGAGGGCCGTGGCTAGAGCGCCATAGCCGACGATGCCGGCACGCTGAATGTCGCTGATGATGGGGCGCACGTTCGCGGCCAGAAGATCAGCAGCGGCAATGCGTGTTGCTGCGCTGGCCTCGTACTGGCCTTCTGTGCGACGGCCTCCCAGAGTCTTGCCGCGAGCTTTGCAGGCGGCCAGGGCGGCACGGGTGCGCTCACTTGTGCGTCTGGCCTCGTCCTCAGCCACGGCGGCCAGGATGTGCAAGGTAAGGCGGTTGGCGTGGGGATTGTCCACGGCCACGAAATCCACACCGGCCTCCATCAGGTTCGAGACGAAGGCGACGTTGCGGGCCAACCTATCCAACTTGGCGACGATCAAAACGGCACCGGCCTTCCGCGCCGCCTTGAGCGCCAGGGTGAGTTGGGGCCGGTCGTTGCGCTTGCCGCTCTCGATCTCGACGTATTCGGCCAGGAGTTCCCATTCGCCGCCGTTGAGGAAGCCCATGACGGCTTGGCGCTGGGCTTCCAGGCCCAGGCCGGACTTGCCCTGCTTCTCGGTCGAGACGCGGAAGTAGCTGATGAATTTCCCGTTTGCCATAGTCCCCTCCAATATCAGAGCTTGCAGCGACGAACGCGGACGATGCCGACATAGGAGCGGTGGAATGCCCATTGGAAGTCGAGAGCATGTTTCATTGGGGTTCTCCTTGGTCATCACAGTAATCAACGCTCGTTGACTTATGTGATGACAGGTATTTTCCCTGCTGGTAACCCGCTATTTTCAAATTTATCGCGATCTATACCAGACACGGAGGAGATGCCCGCGTGGGAATGCTTGTGTGGGTCTGGAATTGCTTTGGGGCAGTCCTGGCCGGGACTGTCGGCATTTAGGCCCTATGCGGCCAAGGGGATTTGGGCGACCTGCTGTTCTGCCTCCTTGGCCTTCCTGGCGGACCATCCACCGGCGGCTGGACGAGGGGTGCGGAATGGCGGGGTCAAGACGATGCGCCTGACCAAATCCGGGTTGGCCTCCGCGAAGTCGCAAGCCAGCTCGAAGCCGGTGGCCGTGCCGAAGATCCACTCCAACGCCTCCGCTTTGGCATCGTACCCCGGCCAGGGTAATGCCCCTGTCGCAGTGCCTCCCTCGCCTCGGGCGTCCTTGACCGCCTGAGCGATGATCGCCGACCAGAGGAGTCTTTCTTCGGGTATCATGCTGGCACCTGTAGGGGCTGAAGTTTCTCGGGGTCACTGTCCGTCAGACGCAGCAGCTCGGCAATCAGGTCGGCTTTGGAGTGGCTGATCTTCCCGCCGAGGGCGCCCACGACCTGCTTGAGCCATTTGGTGCCCCTGAAATGGGCCTCAGTTTCAAGCCATGCCCGGAAGTTCTCGGGCGTCGGCAGGGTGCCGGGGATCATAGCGGACGGAGCCGCGACCGGCGGTGCAGGTTCGATGGGAGAGTCCGCGGCGGTGTTGTCCAGGCTCTCGCCAGCACGCTCGGCAATCTCGGCTCGGATCTCGTCCTCCTCAGCCGGACTGAGGACGGTGATAACCAGATTAGCGGGCTTGTCGTTGTCCTGGTTCCCACCGGCGATGGCGGGGAGAAGCCCGAGCCGACGAAGGCCCTCTTCGCTCTCGCGAAGCGACCGGACCAGACCATTCATGGCGACCGGCCCAATCTTGCCCCGGCCCGCCACCACCTGATCGCGGGCCTCCACGACCACTGCGGCGTAGGCATGGGCCAACCCACGCCAGGACTGACCTCCGATTTCCGCCCATCGCTCGGCTTCGTCGAAGGCTTGCGCCTGAGTCTCATTTGCATGGTCGCTCCGTTCGGCGGGCGAGGCGGTGGCCACCTGTTGCGGCTGGGACTCTGGCGGGCGATCCGCCGGGGCTGGAGTCGTCCTGGCCGGTTCGGGCGCTACTGCCCCAGCGGCCTTGGCCCTACGGCGCTGTAGGCCCTTAGAAACGGCTTGTTTGGAAACACCCAGCAGCCGGGCGGCCTCGACCTTCGTCAACAGGCCCCGCTCGATGCGGTCCATCATGTTGTTGTCGAGACCGGCGAGGCCGGGGCGTTCGTCAGGCACGGCCCAGGCCCTTGCGGATGGCATCCAGGCCACGACCCGGCAAAGACGTCGGGCGTCGATAGGGCAAGGCGGTGGCGTTGCGGCGTTCCTGCCGCTCGGCTTCGACCTTGCGCTGTTCGACCTCCCGCCGGGCCGTGGCTCGGATTTGGGATTGCTCGGCTTCGTGCTGGCGCTCCAACGAGACCAGCTCGGTAATCTCGGCATCGCTCAGGATCGTGTCGTCGTCAACGGACATGGCCTGCCGCTGACGGTCTCGGAGTTGGGCGAGGCGCTGGGTATCAACCGACATGGTTGTTCTCCTCAAGGACACGATGGATGCCGACGCCGGCATGGGCGATGGCGGCATTCAAGAAGGCGCTGGACGATAGACGGGGATCGCCGATGGCCAGGGCCAGGGCGTCGAGAAGGACGAGCGTCCAGCCAGCCTCGGAGGACCGCCGGCCATTTTCGTTCTTCCAGCAGGCACGGGCGGCGGCAATGACCTCATTCATGGAGGCGTCGCTACCGCCATAGCTGGGAATGCCTTTGACCATCCGACCAACCCGCTGGCGGCCAATGCCATACCGCCCGGCGACTTCGGGAAAGGAACGGCCAAGGAGACCCACTTCCAGGCGGATGGCGCATCTGGCAGCGGGGCTCAAGAACCTGCCGCTGGCGGACTTGATGACGATGCCGAAACTCTCCATCACGCGCACTCCTTTAAGGTGGTCAGGGCGAGGTCGAACCGGGCCAGCGCGGCGACCACCTGTTCGCGACCGGCGGCCAGTTCGTCGAGGGCCTGGGGCAAGCGGCGCTTGAAGTCGATGCTGGCCTTCAGCATCGAGACCCGGTCGCGGTTCGCGCCATCGTCCGCCAGTGCGGCCAGTTCCAGCAGCTTGGCATGGGCGGCCTTGAGCTTGGTGGTGGCGGCCTCATGGCCGGCCAAGGCGCGGTCGAAGCTCTGGACGGCGGCGTCGATGCCCTTGCCGTCCAGGCCGTGGGCCAGGTGCCGGACGCTCTTGAAGAAAGTGACCGGCGAGGTCGTGCCGCTATTGATGGCGGTGCCCTCCAGGGCGGCGGCGATCATCGAGGCAAAGCCCATGATGGTCGCCCGCTCATTCCCCACCAGCGGCATGTCGGCCAGCAGGCCCGCCTCGGAGGTGAACCGGGCAGCATCGGCAATCGGACGTTCGGTGCGGGCGCGGGCAGCTTCGACCTCGCCGGCCAGGGCGGCGATCTCCGCGATGATGGCGGCGGTGGCCTGGGCGCCGGTCAGGGCGGCCTTCAAGACCCCGGCGCTGGTGAAGAACGCTTCGGCGCTGGGGGCTGCCTCGGACAGGGTGATGCCAGCGAAGGTCGGGCATCCAAGGCGGGGATGCTCACGGGTGTTTGCGAGAGCGGGGATGTGCAAGTAAGGCATGCGAGCCTCCATAACAAGTGAAGTTCGCATGATAGTACCGATGAAGAAACTAGTTGTCAAAAATGGCAGAAATCAAGAGGTTTTGCCCCATTGTAGATATTGAGATACGTACTTCTTATCTGTTTAAGCTGTTTCTTATTTTGACAATTTTTGTCTAACTTTCCATGAAATACATATTAGCTATTAGTTATGACTAAACCACATTTCTGATTTCTGACCCAAGCGGGTTGACCAAAGCCGTCTAGCTGACACAATCTCGCGATGATGTATCCCAATGTGAGCAATCAGCATGTCCACTCGAAAGATCGCCGCGATCTATAGCCGTGTGTCCACGGCGGCCCAATCCGGTCCCAACAAGTCGTCCTTGGACAGCCAGCTTGCGGAATGCTTGGCTGAGGCCCGCCGGCAGGGGTACGAGGTTCCTGAACATCTCCAGTTTCAAGATGTCATGTCGGGACGCCGTGATGATCGCCCTGATTTCTTGCGCCTGATGGCGGCCGGTAGGAGGCGCGAGTTTGATTGTCTGTTTATCTGGTCTGTGGACCGCATTGGCCGAACTCTCCGAGCTGCCGTCAACGCAGTCGGGGATCTCAAGGACGTGGGCATCACCACCTACACCGTTAAGGAGGGTGATCTAAACGACACGATCCGCCTGGGTGTGCTGATTGCAATCGCGGCCCGAGAAATCGAGCGCATGGGAGAACGAACCATTCCGCCGAAAGAGCGCCAACGGGCCGCTGGTGTGTTCGTCAACGGCCAAGCGCCGTTCGGTTACCGGAAGCGGGCCGACAAGTCGCTGGAGAAGTGCCCAGGTGAAGCCGATGTGGTGCGGCGGATCTTCCGCTCCTGTACCACCGGCGGTATGGGGCGGACGCAGATCGCCCGCAGTCTGAACCAAGATCGGGTGCCGCCGCCCGAGGTGAAGGTGGTTCTCCCGGACGGCACCACCCGGAGAATGCGACCGGCCCTGATCGAAGCCGATGGTGGCGTGGGCGCGTTTACAGCCTGGTTGGAGAAGAATGGTGCCAGGGTAGACGGCATTCCTGAATGGCAATCGAGAACCGTGGCTCGGGTTCTGGACAACAGCGCCGCATGCGGTTGGCTATGGGCCGCCGAGCGGAAGGATAAAGATGGAAACCCCGTTCCGAAAAGGGAAACCGTAAAGCTGGTGATCCACGGAGGCCCAATCGTTACGGAGTCAGAATTTAACGATGCCGCGAAGGCCAAGGAGACCAGGAGAGAGCCTGGACGGCGACCAGGGCGGCGACCAGTAACCCCGTGGCTCTTGGTCAGCAAAATCGTCTGTGGTTCCTGCGGTAAGAACTATTTCCACACCGACTCCAAGGGTGTGCATTACTACGTCTGCCACGCCCGCAAAACCGGCAAGCTTTGCAAGGGGCCGTATCTCCAGATGGTGAAGGTGGACAACGAGGTGAAGGCCGCGGTGAAGGGCTTCATTGAGAACCGCATCGGTGGCCCGGCCAAGATCAGGGAGCTGGTTATGGGTCAATCGCTCCGTGACCGGCGGCAGCTCACGCAGAATATCGAGGAGAAGGAAGCAGAGCTGGCCAGGGCGGAGATGGTGTGGAAGGAAAAGCAGGCCATTCTTGGGCGGCTTGATGAAATGGAAGTGGAACGTGCGAGCATTCCAGACTTAGTCGCTGATAACGACAGGGCAAGGGCCGAACGCCAGCGCGCTGCCTCGGCTCTCTCAGCCTTGATGGATCAGAAGTCCCTCCTCGATACGGGCGTTATCGTGAGTGGGGCCGAACTGGACAAGATCGTCAATCGGATCGAGGCCGGCATGAGGAGCATGACAGCGACCGAGGCCGGGGAGGGACAGGACTCCGACGTGGTGTTCGTCGTGAAGGCTTTAGTGGATCAGGTGGTGGTCAATCCTGACCGGACATTGAGCATTCGGCTGGTGGACGATCCGGCGGCAGTCGCTCGGGTGTTTGCTGAAATGCTGCGTTCCGCTGTTGGTGACGTGCGGCAGGTTCAGGCGATTGGTGGTCGAGTTCCAATTCCTGAGATGTAAGAAGCCTAGTTGTGGAGTGCGTACTCTCAGCAGGTTGTGGGCTCCGGCGGCGGCCACCTCCAGGGCGCGCTTGGCCGATTCCTGGCCCTTGATGTCCTTGAGGTCGAGAAAGGCGCCATCATCCTCCATGCGCCGGGGGGCGGGACGGGCGAGGATCTGGCTGCCCTTGAAATGATTGATCAGGCCGAGCAGCGAGGGGGCGGCCAGCACCTCGACCTCTCCCGCCCAGGCGGCCTCCGGGCCCTGGGATTGCGGGCAGATCAGCCCGCGCTCGCTGGCATTGGCGGCGATGGCGGCGGGCAGCACCCCGGCCACCGGGGCGATGGAGCCGTCCAGGCCCAGCTCGCCCAGGGCGACATAGCCGATGATCTCGTCGGCGGGGATCACCCCCATGGCCCCCAGCAGGCCGAGCGCGATGGGCAGGTCGAAATGGCTGCCTTCCTTCAGCAAATCGGCGGGGGCGAGGTTGACGGTGATGCGCTTGGGGGGAAGGGCCAGGCCGATGGCGTTGAAGGCGGCGCGCACCCGTTCGCGGCTTTCCCCCACCGCCTTGTCGGGCAGGCCCACCAGGGTGAAACAAGGAAGCCCGTTAGCGACTTGGACTTGAACATCGATATCCAAGCAATCGATGCCCGAGAAGGCTACGGTTGGGGCGTGGGTGGTCATGGTTTGTCGCAATTCAATTCGTTTCTCAAATTTATTCTAAAGAGAGTAATAACCGCATTCATTTCGTCGGCAGAAATTGTGATCTGGCTAGAAGTTCTTTGTCTCGTGTTAGTGATGTCAACAAATTTCCTGTACGTTAATATCTCCTTGTCCGTTCCATATAGATTTACAAACAAGTGTGCATCGCCAAGGGACAGCATCCCTAGATCTGGCTGCTCGCCATGCCCGTTTGCGTGATCAATTATAGGAATTATTGAGTTGATTACCTTTTCGTACATTTTCATTCGCTGTTCTAGACGTATTGCAAGCCGTTGCTTAAAAATTTCATTTTCTCTGTTCAATCTAGCGGTCCTGAACCAGCCCCAGACCACAATACAATAACCCATTATTCCAATGCCTATCGGCGTCCACGCTTTCACTGCTTCTGGGTCAATCATGGGAACATCCCCAAACTGGTGTAAATGGTCCCACCAGGGTGAAGGCCGGCAGGCCGGCCGCCACCTGCACCTGGACATCGATGTCCAGGCAGTCGATGCCGGAAAAGGCGACGGTGCTGGTGCGGGTGGTCATGGGGACGGCATCCGGTGGAACACGGGCAATCATAGCCAGTGGATACAATCGATGCTAGCGCTTCCAAGGGGGGCCGCCGATCCACCCGATCCACAACCTGAGGAAGAGTGACGTTGCCGGCTCCCGGGTTGGCTCACCGGGGCCGCGGATTCGTTTCGCCCGCAGGCTCGGGTGGAGTCCCGATGGCCGGGACCGGGACCTTCCGGCGCGGAAAAGTCGGCTGGGAAGAGGAGGAGGGGGGGAGATCGGGGTCGCTTGGCGGGATGCGGAAGGCGTCGGCCGGGTTCGGGGCGGCGGGTGGCGGCGTCCCCTGTCCCTCCGGTCCCGATGGTCCCGTTGCGCCGGCCATCCCGGACCGGCGGCAATACTCCCGGCGGCGTCACCGGACGCCCGGTCGGCATTCCGGCACGGCCTGGAACGGCGACGGGACCGCCCGGACGGTCTCCTGGGGTGAAAGAGCCTGATCGCCGGAAAGATGCAGGGGGCCGGAGGCGCCGTCCGGCGGGGGTGCGGCGCGGCGATGACGGCGCGGTGACGGAGCCGGGATTGCCGAGGCGGTTAGTAGGAATAAACACCGGGGGAATACCTTTAACCGCCCTTTGGCGCCCCACCCGGCGTTTCCTTCACGGACATCGCCGCCGGTGCCGCAACCGCGAATGCAGTTGAATGGCCTCCCTGGCCCGATTCCTTCAACCACAAACGCAGTCGCAGGGCCGCGATACGGCTCCGCGCAACTGCATCCGTTGACCGTTCGGATGGCTTATAAAGGAATATCAGGTATTTGCCGGGCCGGATGAAACCGCCCTGCGAAGCTCGATGGCGTCCCAGATCAGGCCCTCGATGCACACGCCATCGAACCGATCGATCTGCTGGATGCCGGTGGGCGAGGTGACGTTGATCTCGGTGAGGTAGTCGCCGATCACGTCGATGCCCACGAAGATCAGGCCGCGTTCCTTGAGGGTCGGGCCGATGGCCTCGCAGATTTCCCTGTCGCGGGCGGTCAGCCGGCTGGGTTTGGCGGTGCCGCCCACATGCAGGTTGGAGCGGGCCTCGCCCTCGGCCGGCACGCGGTTGACGGCGCCCGCCGCCACGCCGTCCACCAGGATGATGCGCTTGTCGCCCTGGCGCACCTCGGGCAGGTAGCGCTGGACCATCACCGGCTCGCGGTAGAGCTGGGTGAACATCTCCAGCAGGGAATTGAGGTTCTCGTCGCCGGGCAGCAGGTGGAAGACGCCGGCGCCGCCGTTGCCGAACAGCGGCTTGACGATGATGTCCCGGTGCTCGGCGCGGAAATCCATGATCTGCTCGCGGTCCGAGGTGATCAGGGTGGGCGGCATCAGGCCGCCGAAATGGGTGACCAGCAGCTTTTCCGGGGCGTTGCGCACATGGGTGGGGTCGTTGACCACCAGGGTGCGGGGATGGATGTGGTCCAGCAGGTGGGTGGCGGTGATGTAGGCCATGTCGAAGGGTGGGTCCTGGCGCATCAGCACCACGTCCATGCCGGCCAGGTCGACGGTCCTGGCCTGCCCTAAGGTGAAGTGGTCGCCCCTGGCCCGGCGGACCGACAGCGGCCGCACCCGGGCCAGGACCTTGCCGTCGCGCAGCGCCAGGTCGCGCGGCAGGTAGTGGAACAGGGCATGGCCGCGCTTCTCGGCCTCCAGCGCCAGCGCGAAGGTGGAATCGGCATCGATGTCGATGGACTCGATGGGATCCATCTGGATGGCGACGGCAAGGCTCATGGTCGGGTCCTTCTGTTCAGTGCATGCGGCGCTTGAGTTCGGCCAGCAGGGCCAGGGTGCGGGCCTTGGCCTGGGCGCTGGAGGTGCGGCCGAGGAACTGTTCCAGCGCCGCCACCGCCTGATGCACATGGTCGAGGCGCATGTGCATCAGTCCGGCCTCGCGCCACAGCAGCGGGGCGTCGGGGGCGACCAGCAGCAGGGATTCCACCATGGAAAGGGCGCGCTCCACATGGCCCAGGCGCAACAGCCGCAGCTTGGCGGCGTTGCCCAGGCGCAGCAGCAGGTCGCGGTTGCTCATGGCGGCGTAATGGGCGGGCTCCAGCTCGGCCTCCAGGCCGGCGGCGGCCTTCAGCATGGCCCTGAGATCCGGCGGGGCCAGCGCCTGCCCACCGCCCAGGGGATCGACGATCGCCCGGCTGCCGTCGGCGAGGCCGAGGCGCAGCAGGAAATGAGCGGGAAAGGCCAGTCCCTCGGCCACCATGCCGGCGCGCCGCGCCACCGCCAGGGCCAACAGGCCGAGGGCGTCGTTGCCGCCCCGGCGGCGGTCCATGACGGTCAGCAGGTCGAGATCGCCCAGATCCTCGTCGTCGCCCTCGTCGCCGTGGAAGCGGTGGCGGCGGCCCAGCAGGTGGAACAGGCAGAGCGCCAGGGATTCGGCGTCGGGGCAGCCGGCGGCCTCGTCCCGCAATTCGGCGGCCATGCGGTCGAGCAGGGCGAGATAGGGGGCGATGTCCAGGGGCTCCCGGCCGCCGGCCCGCCCCAGGGCGGCCAGCAGCAGGGCCGGTTCCGCCGGGTCCAGGTCGCGGTCCTCCATCCGGCCGAAGGCCGTCAGACGGTCGCGGACCCGGGCGGCGGCCTCGGACATCAGCCGCCGTTCCGCCGGGGATCGGTCTTCAGGCGCACATGGCTGATCACCCGCTTCACCCCGCTGACGTCGCGGGCATGGGCGATCACCCGGTCGAGCTCGGCGCCGTTCTGGGCGATGCCCAGCAGATAGACCACCGAATCGGTCACGTCGACGATGTAGTTGATGTTCTTGACCTCGCCGTCGGTGAGCAGCCGGGCCTTCAGCTTGTTCTGAATCCACAGGTCGCCCGCCTGATCCCAGCCGGATTCGCCGGCCGGCACCACCTTGACCTCGTTCAGTACCTCCTTGACGCCGCCCACCTGCCAGGAGAGGCGCACCGCGTCGGCGCGGGCCTGCTCGGTGGGCACCATGCCGGTCAGCATCACGCGGCCTTCCGAGATGTTGAGGGTGACCTTGCGGTACATCTCCACATCCTTCTGGAACCACAAGTGATTGATTTCGGCCCTGATCTTGACGTCGTCGATGGCGCCCTCGATGCCGCGCTCCTCGGCGGCGGCGACGCCGGCGGTGGCGCCGGCTCCCACCACGGTGGCGGCGCAGCCGGACAGCAGGCCGCCCAGGGCGGCGATCAGCAGGGCATTGAACAGCGGTCGAACCCCAGTCACGGGACACTCCATCATGGAAGGCACAGGATTTCACCCCCAGTGTACGGCGGGGGGGAGTCGCTAATCAATTCTCCAAGCGTCGGGGATGTGGCGGGGCAAACGCCAGGGGGCGACCAGCACCATGTCGAAGCGCACGCCGCATCCGGCCAGGTCCGGCCGCCGGGCCAGGAAGGCCGCCGCGCCGCGCTCGATGCGCTGTCTTTGAAAAGGCGTAAGGGATTCAACGGCTTGAACGATGGTCGCCCGGCTCTTGACCTCGACGAAGGCCAGCAGGTCGCCGCGCCGCGCCACCAGATCCACCTCGCCCGCCCCCGATCCCCGGCCGGATTTCAGGCCTTGGGCGAGGATTCCATAACCTTTGAGTCGCAGCCATAGCGCGGCGACCCGTTCCGCCGCCTTGCCGCGCCGTTGGGCCGCCTGACGCGGCGCTGACGGGGGCGCGGAATTCATTCCTCGTTGCCCCCTCGGAACAGTCGCAGCGCCGTGGCGTAGACATCGCGGCGCGGATGGCCGGTTTCGGCGGCCACCAGGGCGGCGGCGTCCTTGATGGAAAGGCCATTTTCCACTTCGGCGCGCAATCTCCCCTCCATGTCCTGGGGCGTGCCGGCCATTGCGGCGCCGGGGCCGGACACCACGATGGCCACCTCGCCGCGCGGGGGGATCGATGCGAATTTCGCGGCCAGTTCGGTCAGCGGCCCGCGGGCCACCTCCTCGTGCAGCTTGGTCAGCTCGCGGGTCACCGCGCCGGTGCGGTCGCCCAGCACGGTGACCATGTCGGCCAGGGACTCCCCCGTCCGGTGGGGGGATTCATAGAACACCAGGGTGGCGGGCACCTGGGCCAGTTCCTGCAGCGCGCCGCGCCGCGCCGCCCCCTTGGAGGGCAGGAAGCCGGCGAACAGGAAGCGTTCGCTGGCGATGCCCGATAGTTGCAAAGCCGTCAGTACCGCCGAAGCTCCGGGCAGGGCGGTGACCGGGATGTCCGATTCGATGCACTCCCGAACCAGCTTGAATCCGGGGTCGGAGACCATGGGGGTGCCGGCGTCGGAGACCAGGGCCACCACCTCGCCCCGGCCCAGCCGGGCCAGCAAGGCGGGCCGCGCCTTGTCGGCGTTGTGGTCGTGATAGGGTGTCAGCGGCGCCTTGAGACCCAGCAGCTGCATCAGCCGTCCGGTGACGCGGGTATCCTCGCAGGCCACCAGATCGGCGTGGCCCAGCACCTCCAGGGCGCGCAGCGTGATGTCGCCCAGGTTGCCGATGGGGGTGGCGACCAGATAGAGCCCGGCGCTCGGTTTACTTCCGCGTGCCCAGGGTCTACCTTTCGCCTCTGTATCGCCGCCGGGCTCCATGGCCCCGGGGCCGTCGTCCGAGGAGGGTTCCCTTGCGCCGTTGCGGCTTTTTCCGGCACTCCGCCGCTGTCCTGCCATTGCTTGCCGCCATGCTGATGGTTTCGGGCTGTCAACAGGCGTCAGAGTTACCACCTTGGCTCGGCGGAACCAAGTCCGCACCCCAGGCGCAGCCGGCCCCCGCCCCCGTGCCGTCCCCCGTGGCGTCTAAGCCGGCGCCCGCGCCGGCCCCCGCCGCCGCGTCGCCCGAGCCGCAGGTCGCCAGCCTGCCGCCCGCCACGGCGCCGTCCCCGGCCCGGGCGGCCCATCAGGGCGAGGTGCGCGCCGCCCTGCTGTTGCCGCTGTCGGGACCGCAGGCCGCCATGGGACAGGCCCTGTCCAACGCGGCGCAGTTAGCCCTGTTCGAAATCGCCGATGCCCGCTTCAACCTGATTCCGCTCGACACCAAGGGCACCGCCGAAGGCGCCGCCGCCGCGGCGAGCGCGGCCGTGGCCCAGGGCGCCAACATCGTCCTCGGGCCGGTGTTCAGCTACGAGGTCAAGGCGGCGGCGGCGGTGACGCGCGATCAGGTCATCCCGCTGCTGGCCTACACCACCGACCGCGCCGTGGCGGGCGGCGGGGTCTACGCCCTGGGCTTCCTGCCCGGTCCCCAGGTGGCGCGCGTGCTGGCCCATGCCCGCGACCAGGGGCTGCGGCGCATCGGCGTGCTGGCCCGGTCCGACGATTACGGCCGCGCCGTGGCCGAGGCCGCCCGGGAAGCCGCCGCCCTGCAGGGGCTGGAACTGGTGGCGGTGGACTATTACGATCCTGCCGCCAGCGATTTCACCCAGGTGGTCAAGCGCTTCTCGGCGCGCAAGGGGGTGACGCCCAAGGGCGTGCCCGGCTCGGCCTATGACGCGGTACTGCTGCCTGACGAGGGCGTGCGGCTCAGGAACATCGCCTCGCTGCTGTCCTATTACATGAGCGAGGACGGCGCCGAGGTGCCGCGCCTGCTCGGGACCCTGCTGTGGGACGATCCCCGGCTGGCCAGCGAGCCGGCCCTGGCGGGCGGCTGGTATCCCGCCCCGCCGCCCAGCGGTCATTTCGCCTTCGAGCAGCGCTATGCCAAGGCCTTCGGCGCCCTGCCGCCGCGCCTCGGCGGGCTGGCGGGCATCGCCTATGATTCCACCGCCCTGGCCGCCGCCCTGGCCCGCAACGGCATGGGCGATTACGGTTCGGCCACCTTGCAGAATCCCAACGGCTTCGCCGGAGTGGACGGTATCTTCCGCCTGGGCGCCAACGGCATCGCCGAACGCGGTCTGATCGTCAAGGAAATAGCCCCCGGCGGGGCGCGGGAAGTGGGCGCGGCACCGAGTGCCTTTCAGTAAGATCAGGCCAGAAGTTTGCCCAGTACGGCGTTGAGCACCAGCCGCCCGGCGGGCGTGGTGCGCAGGCCCTGGGAATCCTCCACCAGGAAGCCGTCCTCGATCATGCGGGCGAGGCCGCTGGGGTCGAGGGCCGGCCGCACCTCGGCCAGCAGGGCGGGGTCGAGGCCGGTTCGCAGCCGCAGCCCCATCAGCACCAGTTCCGACCGCCGCTCGGCGGGGGCGAGCCTGTGCCGGGTCTCGGTGGCGTGGCCGTTCCGCTCCACCTGGGCCAGCCAGGGACCGGGCGAACGAATCTGGGCCAACGCCTCGCCGCCGAACCGCCCGTGGGCGCCGGGGCCGATACCCAGCCACTCGCCGCCCGTCCAATAGGTCAGGTTGTGGCGGCATTCGGCGCCGGGCCGGGCGTGGTTGGAAATCTCGTAGGCCGGCAGCCCCGCTTTCCCGCACATCTCCTGGGTGGCCTCGAACTGGGCGGCCGCCTCGTCCTCGCCGGGCAGGACGAAGTCGCCCCGCGCCTGGGCGGGGGCGAAGGCGGTGCCGTCCTCGACGGTCAGCTGATAGAGCGACAGGTGCTCGCCGGCCAGGTCCAGGGCACGGGCCAGCTCGGCCCGCCAGTGGGTCTCCGTCTGGCCGGGCCGGGAATAGATCAGGTCGAAGGAGACGCGCGGGAAGGTGGCCTGGGCCAGTTTCAGCGCCGCCAGCGCCTCGTCCACTGAATGGCGGCGGCCCAGGAAGGCGAGCGAGTCGGCGTCCAGGGCCTGAACGCCCAAGGACAGGCGGTTGATGCCCGCGTCCCGGAAGGCGCGGAAGCGGTCGGCCTCGACGCTGGTGGGATTGGCCTCCAGGGTGACTTCCAGCTCGGGGGCCGAGACCCAGCGGCTTTTGACCGCCGCCACCAGGGCGCCGACCGTTTCGGGCGCCATCAGCGACGGCGTGCCGCCGCCGAAGAAGATGCTGGTGGGGGTACGGCCCACGGTTTCATCGGCGAAATGATTCAGCTCGGCCAGCAGGGCGGCCCGCCAGCGCCCGTGATCCATGGCCTGGGCGGCATGGCTGTTGAAGTCGCAATAGGGGCATTTCGACAGGCAGAACGGCCAATGGATATAGATGCCGAAGCCGGGGGTGATCATGGGCTGCCGCCCATACCCGCTTGGGGCCTCAGACCCCAAACCCCATTGATATGATTAAAGGGGGTTCGGGGCATGCCCCGGAGGGGTTCGGGCGACAGCCCGATGCATCTCAATCGGCTTTGAAACACGCCGCCACCAGCTTGGCGAAGGCATCGGCCCGATGGCTGATGGCGTGCTTGGCGGCCGCCTCCATCTCGCCGAAGGTGAGCTGGCCGTCCTTGGGCAGGAAGATGGGATCGTAGCCGAAGCCGTTGCCGCCCTTGGGCGGCCAGACGATATCGCCCTCCACCACGCCCTCGAAGGTCTCGCAATGGCCGTCGGGCCAGGCCAGGGCCAGGGCGCAGACGAAGCGGGCGGTGCGGTCCTTCTCGTCGCCCAGCGCGGTGTGGACCTTGGCCATGGCGAAGGCGAAATCCTTGGCCGCCCCCGCCCAGCGGGCGGAATAGATGCCCGGCGCCCCGGCCAGGGCATCCACCGCCAGGCCGGAATCGTCGGCCAGCGACGGCAGGCCGGAGGCCAGGGCGGCGGCGCGGGCCTTCAGCTCGGCATTGGCGGCGAAGGTATCGCCGGTCTCGTCGGGCTCGGGCAGGCCCAGGGTGCCGGCCGACACCACCTGGGTGCCGAACGGGGCCAGTAATTCGCCGATCTCGCGGACCTTGCCGGCATTGTGGCTGGCGATGACCAGCCTGCCGCCGTCAAAATGCCGAGGGGGGAACCGCCGGGCGTTCATGTCAGCCCCAGGGCCTTTTTCTGCGCCTCGACCAGTTGGCGGATGCCGGCTTCGGCCAGGTCGGTCAGCTCGAGGAACTGGGTGCGTGAGAAGGGACGCTCCTCGGCGGTGCCCTGGATCTCGACGATGCCTCCCGTTCCGGTCATGACGAAATTGGCGTCGGCCTGGGCGTTGGAATCCTCGGGGTAATCCAGGTCGAGGACGGCGGTGCCCTCGTAGATGCCGCAGGAGATGGCCGCCACGTGATCGGTGAGCGGCACGCTTTTCAGCAGTTCCAGGCGGACCAGCCGCTGGAAGGCCAGGTGCAGGGCGACGAAGGCGCCGGTGATCGAGGCGGTCCGCGTGCCGCCGTCGGCCTGCAGCACGTCGCAATCGATCTTGATCTGGCGTTCGCCCATGGCGGCGAGATCGGTGACCGAGCGCAACGAGCGGCCGATCAGCCGCTGAATCTCGTGGGTGCGGCCCGATTGCTTGCCCTTGGCCGCCTCGCGGTCGGTGCGGGTGTGGGTCGAACGCGGCAGCATGCCGTATTCGGCGGTGACCCAGCCCTTGCCGGTGTTGCGCAGGAAGGGCGGCACCTTTTCCTCCACCGAGGCGGTGCACAGCACATGGGTGTCGCCGAACTTGGCGATGCACGAGCCCTCGGCATGGCGCGACACGCCGGTTTCCAGGATGACGGTGCGAAGCTGGTCGGGGGCGCGGCCGGACGGTCTCATGGCGTTGGCAAGTCCTCTTAAGGGGAAGAGGCGGCAAGCTACCTCCATATGGTGGGCCGCGTCCACAATCTCGACCCCCCGACATTGACGAGGGGCCAAGGCGCCACTAGATTTTCGCCGCACCGGAGAACGCCCAGGGAAGCCCAATGCCACGGACCAAGGGGCCCGTCATCACCGAGCTGAATGAAAGATCGCGGGAAATCTTCCGCCAGATCGTGGAAGCCTATGTGGAAACGGGCGAGCCCATCGGCTCGCGCACCCTGTCGCGCCGCCTGACGCTCTCCCTGTCGCCGGCCACCATCCGCAACGTCATGGCCGACCTGGAAGATTTCGGCCTGCTCTACGCGCCCCACACCTCGGCCGGGCGGCTGCCCACCCAGGCGGGCATGCGGCTGTTCGTCAACGGCCTGCTGGAGGTGGGCCGCATGGCCGATGCCGAGCGCTCGGCCATCGACGCCCAGTGCAAGGCGGCCGGCCGCTCCATGGAGCAGGTGCTGGGTGAGGCGCTGGGAGCGCTGTCGGGTCTTTCGCGCTGCGCCGGCGTGGTGGTGGCGCCCAAGATCCAGCGCACGCTGAAACATGTGGAATTCGTCTGGCTGGGCCGCAACCGCGCCCTGGTGGTGCTGGTCACCGAGGACGGCATGGTGGAGAACCGCATCCTCGACCTGCCCGACGGCGTCGAGATGTCCACCCTGGTGGAGGCGGGCAACTACCTCAACGCCCGGCTGGCCGGCCGTTCGCTGGACGAGGTCAGAGACGAGATCACGGCGGAGCTGGAACAGCACCGCACCTTGCTGGATTCGCTGACCAAGCGGGTGATCGAGGCCGGGCTGGCCACCTGGGCGGGGGGCGAAAGCCATTCGGCCCTGATCGTGCGCGGCCAGTCCCATCTGCTCGAAGACGTCACCGCCGTCGAGGATCTGGAGCGCATCCGCTCCCTGTTCGAGGCGCTGGAAACCTCCGAGCAGTTCCTGCGCCTGGTCGACCTCACCCAGGTGGCCGACGGGGTGCAGATCTTCATCGGCGCCGAAAGCGACCTGTTCGGCGTCACCGGCTGTTCCATGGTGGTGGCGCCCTACCGCGACGCCCGCGAACGCATCGTCGGGGCCATCGGGGTGATCGGCCCGCAACGCATCAACTATGCCCGCATCATTCCCATGGTCGACTACACCGCCAAGGTGATCGGCCGCCTGATCGGGCAACCCACCTGACCGTAACCCCAAGAGATCGAGAGAGCCTTGCCATGACCCAGGATCAGACCGCCGAGCAGACGCCCGCCGCCGAGAGCGCCGATCAGGGCCCGGCCGCCGAATCCACCGCGCCGCCGGCCGCCGATGCCAATCGCCTCGCCGAACTGGAGGCCGAGATCGCCAAGTTGAAGAATGACGTGCTCTACGCCAAGGCCGAGACCGAGAACACGCGACGCCGCCTGGAGCAGCAGGCCGAGGATCGCGGCAAGTATGCCGTCTCCAACATCGCCAAGGACGTGCTGTCGGTAGCCGACAATCTGCGCCGCGCCCTGGATTCGGTGCCGGCCACGGCGCGGGAAGGCAACGAATCCCTGGCCGCGCTGACCACCGGCGTCGAGATGACCGAACGGGAATTGCTGGCCACCTTCGAGCGCTACGGCATCAAGATGGTGGCGGCCCAGGGTGAACGTTTCGATCCCAATCTGCATCAGGCCATGATGGAGATGGAGGATCCCAGCCAGATCGAGGGCACCGTGGTGCTGGTCATGCAGGCCGGCTACACCCTGCACGACCGCCTGCTGCGCCCGGCCTTGGTGGGCGTGGCCAAGGGCGGCCCCAAGAGCGGCGGCAACAACGTCGACACCAGCGTCTGAGCCGGGGAAGCAAAGGCCCCCGCCTGGGCGGGGGCCTTTGCTTTCAGCCGGCGGCCGGTGGGGAGTGGCGCAGCGACAGAGCCTTGATGGCCAGGGGGATGCCCCAGCCCAGGGCCGGATAGATCACCCAGAGATGGTCGGGGTTGTGGATCAGGTTGACGGCGGCCAAGCCACTCATCACGCCGGTGAAGACCAGGAGATGGCGGCGGAATGTCCTCCGGGAATCACGGGGGGCGGGCAGGGACGTGGCGGTATCGGTCATGGCGGTATCCTTGGCGAGGGGGACAGATCCTCTCCGAAGGTGGTCCAGGGGCACGTCGAAGGCCGCCGCCAGGGCTTTCAGCGTTTCCAGGGCGGCGGGTTGGCCTTGCTCCAGCCGTTGGACGGTGCGGGCGCTGATGCCCGCGATGTCGGCCAGTTGCTCCTGCGACCAGGCGCGCTGGAGGCGAAGCTCACGAATGGTTTCGGCGGTATCAGTCATGCTCCAGGCCCTCGGAAAAGGTGGCGCCAGCATGGGGTGAACCCCGCGACGGCGCCACGACACCAGGACGACAGGCCTATTTCAACGCCCCATAGACCAGCGAGCCCAGCAGGAGGGCCAGCAGGGCCATCATGCCGAAGAACAGCTTGCGCGCCATGGCCACCTCTTCGGGGCCGGAATGCTCCCACTCCTTGTAGCGGCGCTTGACCTGGGGTTGCTCGGGCGTCTGCTCCTCGCTCATCTCTAGAGCCCCAGCACGTCGCGCATGGAATAAAGACCCGGCGTCCGGCCGGCGGCCCAGCGGGCGGCCCGCACGGCACCCTTGGCGAACACGGCGCGCGACGAGGCCTTGTGGGTCAGCTCGACCCGCTCGCCCTCGGCGGCGAACATCACCGTGTGGTCGCCCACCACGTCGCCGCCGCGCAGGGTGGCGAAGCCGATCTCGCCCTTGGGCCGCGCCCCGGTATGGCCGTCGCGGCTCTTGCACCACACGCCGTCCAGCGCCACCTGGCGGCCCGCAGCGGCGGCGCGGCCCAGGCCAAGCGCCGTGCCGCTGGGAGAATCCACCTTGTGGCGATGGTGCATCTCGACGATCTCGATATCGTAATCGTCGCCCAGGATGGCGGCGGTGCGCTCGGTCAGCGCCATCAGCAGGTTGATGCCGACGCTGAAATTGGGGGCGTAGACCACCGGGGCGGCCTGGGCCGCCTCGGCCAGCCGGGCCTCGTCGTCCTTGGACAGCCCGGTGGTGCCCACCACCAGCACCTTGCCGAGTTCGGCGGCCATGGCGGCGTGGGCCAGGGTGGCGGACGGCGCGGTGAAGTCGATGACGGCGTCCGAGGCGGCGAACAGCGCCCGTGGGTCGGCGCTCACCGAGGCCCCCACCGATTCGCGGCCCAGCAGGGCGCCGAGATCGCGGCCGACGAATTCGGTTCCGGCCCGTTCGGTGCCGCCCGACAGCCGGCAGCCCTCGGCGGCCAGCACCGCTTCCATCAGCATCCGGCCCATGCGCCCGGCGCATCCGACGATTCCGATCCTCATGTCCCGGTCCTTTCCAAAACGGTCCCACTTTCTTAGTGACAGAACGCCGGGAAATCCAGTCTTGAGAGACAAAAGTAGGGTCATCACCGGATTCTGTTGCAGTGCATAAACCGTCAGTGGCACTGTCCCTTTGGAATTGATCCAATGGATTCGAAGTTCATGAGTGGCGATGTGTTGGCCTTTGCCCGTGGCGGCGACGACCTCGGCGGTTACCGCTCGCTGTTCGAGAACGCGGTCGAAGGCATCTACCGCACCACTCCGGACGGGCGCTATCTCGACGCCAATCCGGCCCTGGCGCGCATCTACGGCTACAATGATCCGGCCGAGCTGATCGCCGGGCTGACCGACATCGCCCGCGGCCTCTACGTGGACCCCGCCGACCGCGAGCGGTTCCGCGGGATTCTGGCCCGCGATTCGGTGGTGCGCAATTTCGAGGCCCGGGTGCGGACCCGCAGCGGCCAGGTCATCTGGATCGCCGAGAACGCCCGGGCGGTCTACGACCCGCGCGGCAAGCTGGTCTGCTACGAGGGCACCGTCCAGGACGTCACGGCGCGCAAGCAGGCCGAGGAATCGCTGCGTCTGGCCGCCACGGTGTTCGAGACGGTGGGCGAGGCCATCGTGGTCACCGACCGCGAGCGGCGCATCCTGGCGGTCAACGCCGCCTTCGAGCGCATGACCGGGTGGAGCGCCGCCGAGGTCACCGGCCGGCCCTGCGACCTGCTGGCCGTCGAGATGATCGGGCTGCGCGAGATCGACGAGATGTGGCGCCTGGCCGCCAACACCGGCCAGTGGTCGGGCGAGACCTGGACGCGGCGCAAGGACTCCGAGCCCTTTCCCGCCGCCCTGGCGCTGACCGCCGTGGACCAGGGGGCCACCGGACAGGACGGCGATGGGCGCTTCGTGCTGCTGCTGCGCGACATCACCCGCAAGCGGCGCGACGAGCAGCGCATCCGCTTCCATGCCAGCCACGACGCCCTGACCCGCCTGCCCAACCGTCATACGGTGATGGAGGCCCTGGGCGAGGCCATCGTGCGGGCCGAGCAGACCGGCGAGCGTCTCGCCGTGCTCTATCTCGACGTCAACCGCTTCAAGGACATCAACGACAGCTACGGCCACGCGGTGGGCGACGAGCTGCTGCGCCAGGTGGCGCGCCGCCTCAAGGCCTGCGTGCGGGCCAGCGACATCATCGGCCGGCTGGGCGGCGACGAATTCGTCATGCTGCTGCCCAGCGTCGGCGACCATTCCGCCGCCCAGGCCTGCGCCGGCAAGGTGCTCTACGCCTTCGCCGAGCCCTTCGACATGGACGGCCTGCAGCTGTTCGCCGGCACCAGTATCGGCATCGCGCTCTATCCCGACGACGCCGACGGGGCGGAAAGCCTGCTGTCGCGGGCCGACGCCGCCATGTATCACGCCAAGCGCGGCGGCCTGCCCTACAGCTGTTTCGATATGGAAATGGATCGCCAGGTGGCCGAGCGGGTCAGCCTGGAGAACGATCTGCGCCTAGCGTTGGGCGAGGACCAGTTCCGCCTGGTGTTCCAGCCCAAGGTCGATGCGCTGTCGGGGACCATCGTCGGGGCCGAGGCGCTGATCCGCTGGCGCCATCCGGTGCGGGCCGACGTTTCGCCCGGCCTGTTCATTCCCGTCGCCGAGCGGGCCGGGCTGATCGGCGCCATCGACGACTGGGTGCTGGGCGAGGCCTGCCGCCAGGTGGCGAAGTGGCGGCGCCAGGGGCTGATCCTGCCCGCCATCAGCGTGAACCTGTCGCCGGCCCAGTTCCACGACGGCCGTCTCAAGGACAAGGTCAAGGCGGCCCTGGCCGAATCCGGCCTGCCGCCCGCGGTGCTGGAACTGGAAATCACCGAGACCATGATGGCCAGCGACGTGGACCGCGCCATCGAGATTCTCGGCCAGCTGACCACCCTGGGGGTGCGGGTGTCGCTGGACGATTTCGGCACCGGCTATTCCTCGCTGGCCTATCTCAAGCTGTTCCCGGTCTCGACGCTGAAGATCGACCGCGCCTTCGTCACCGAACTGCCGGGCAACGCCAAGGACGGGGCCATCATCGCCTCGATCATCGCCCTGGCCGGCAATCTGGGCTTCACGGTCATCGCCGAGGGCGTCGAGACCCGCGAGCAGGCCGCCTTCCTGGCGGCGCGCGGCTGCCCGGTGATGCAGGGCTTCCTGTTTTCGCGGCCCGTCGACGCCGACACCTTCGCCGGATTGCTGGCCACGCCGGAAGGATTGATCCGCCTGTAGCCGCCCCGGCCGATCCGTCTGTAGCCGCTTGTGTTGATCCCGGCTCCAGCCTATAAGAAAACAAACCTTTTCCGGTGTTTGCAGACCATGCTGATCACCTGTCCCGCCTGCGGAACCAACTTCTCCATCCCCGACAGCGCGCTCGGAACCTCCGGGCGCAAGCTGAAATGCGCCAAGTGCGCCCACAAGTGGTTCCAGACGCCGCTGGCCATGGACGACGACGACACCGACCTGGACCTGGCCGGCCCGTCCTTCGCCAAGACCGACTTTTCCGGAGTGACGGGCTTCAACCCGGTCAAGGACGATTCGGTGTTCGATGCGCCGCGCCCGTCGGCATCGCCGCGCCCCCCGGCGCCGGCCGACGACGATTTCGACCTGGACGTTCCGCCGGTCCCCAACTTCTCCAACCGCCTGCCCCCCGACGAGGGCATGGAGCGCATGGGCGAGGCCAGCCTGCTGGACGACGGGCCGCAGCCGGTGCCCGAACTGTTCTCCACCGCGGCCAGCGAGGGCAAGAAGGGGACGGGCGTCCTGTGGCTGCTGCTGGTCCTGCTGATTCTCGGCGGGCTGGGCGGCGCCGGCTACTATTTCCAGGACCATCTGGTGGAAGCGGTCCCCGAGGCCGGCGAATTGCTGGGCCAGGCCGGTCTGCGCCGGGAAAAGCCCGGCGCCGGGCTGGAACTGCGCAAGGCCGGCACGCCGGAACGCTTCGTCCACAACGACACCGACGTGCTGGTGGTGCGCGGCATCATCGCCAACGTCACCGACCGTTCCCGGCCGGTGCCGACCATGAAGCTGGTGCTGATGGACCGCAACAAGCAGGCGGTGCAGGAAAAGCTGTCGCAGCCGCCGGTCACCGAACTGGCGTCCCAGGGCACCGTCAGCTTCAAGATCATGCTGGAACGGCCCGACCCCAACGCCGTCGAGGTGGTGGTGGTGTTCGTGGAAGCGGGCGAGGCCAAGCCGGGCAGCGCCCAGCCGCCGGTTCCCGCCACCCCGACCCAGGCTCCGGTCGCGGCTCCGGCTCCGGTGGCCGCTCCCGTTCCGGTGGCCGCGCCAGCCCCCGCTCCTGCGGCTCCCGCGGCGGAAACCCCCGCCGTCCCCGCCCCCCCGGCGCCCGCCGAGCCCAAGCCGGCCGAGGCGAAGTAGAGCCTTCATACCGGTCGGCCATTAAAATGACCGACCTCATTGTCCCTCGCCGGGCGCGGGCCTCCGCCCGCTTGGCCGCCGCCGCAATGGCGGCCAGATACCGAAATCAAAGGTCGCTCGGTATCAGAACGGTTTCAGCAGCCGCTTGAGGTAGTCGCGCTCCGGTTCCGGCCGGTGGGGGTCGCCGGAACGCCGCCGCAATTCCTGCAGGATTTCCCGCGCCCGCATGGTTTCGCCGCGTCCCGGCACCTTGGTGCGCCCGTCATCGGCGAAGGTCGAGCCGTTCAGCGCGCGGCCGAAGGGATCGCGGGGGATGAGGGCGGGCGAACCCTTGCCGCGCGCCGCCTCCTGGCGCTCCAGTATCTGCCGCGCGCCGTCCTGCAGGCGCTTGACCGCCTCGGCCTGCTGGTCGGCGGCCTCGCCCCACGCGCCGTCGCCCAGGCTGGACTCGGCGCCCCGCATGGACCGTTCCGCTTCGGCAAGGGATTGCGGCGCCTGGGGCATGGACCTGCCCAGCTGCTCCAGCGCCTGGCGCAGGGCTTTTTGTTCCTCCGCCATCCGGCGGGCCTCCGCCGCCTCGCGGCCGGTGGGCTTGCGCCGGGGCCGGGGCGTATCCTCGTCGTCCTCGATCCGCTCGTCGGGCGGCGGCGCCCGGCGGAAGCTCTTGTCCAGCAGCTCCTGCTGGCGGCTGGTCAGCTCCTTCAGGCGGCGCATGGCCTCGGCGTTGGCCGGGTCGCCGCGCTGGCCGGGCCGGGCCGGGCCCATTTCGGCCAGCAGGCGGGACAATTGCTCCAGCCGGCGGCGCAGGCCCTCGCGGTCGCCGGTTTCGGCCAGCCCGCGCAACTGGTCAAGCATGTCGGAGAGGTCGGCGGCGGGGGTGCCGCCATCGGGCGGCACGGAAGAGTCGAGGCCCAACTCGGCCATGGCCTCCATCCACTGGTCGAGGGCGGCTTCCAGCTCTTCCACCAACCGGGACAGCCGGGCGGTGTCGGCCTTGTCGGCCAGGGCGCGCTCCAGCCGCGCCCGCGCGTCCTCCAGGGCCTTCTCGGCGGCGGGCAGGCCGCCGTCCTCGAGGCGGGTGGCGGCGTACCACAGCAGCGACCGCGTGCGGCCGCGCTCGAAATCCGGGCGCATCAACATGTGGCGGGTGACGGAAAGGGCGAGGAACACCCGCGTATCGCCGCCGAAGGCCTGGGGCTCTTCCAGGATCTGCCGCAATTCCCCGGCGATCTCCGGTCCCAGCCGGGGGGCGTCGCTCAAGCGCCGCCGCCAGTCCGCCAGGGCACGGGCCAGGGGGTGGCGGAATTGCCGCTCGGGCAGGGTGACTTCCACCGGCGGCGCCTCGCCGGTCTGGCCGGCTCCGTCCTCGGCCTTGGGGGTGAGACGCACCGGGCGTCCGGCCCAGTCATGGTCGGCCAGATCGGCGCGCAACAGCGGGCGGGCCTGGCGCGGCCGCTCGCCCGGCAGGACGAGGTCGAGGCGCAGCGGCGCGCCGTCGCCGCTCGCTGGCCGCACCTCCACCCAGATCCGCGTCAGGCCGTAATCGTCGCTGGCCTCCAGCTCCAGGGTCAGGCGGCCGCGTTCGTCGCCCTGGGGCGGCCGGGCCACGGCGACGGCCGGCGGGGCGTCGGGACGCAGGGTGATGGGCCACGAGGCGGCGCGGCGCAATCCCAGGCGCACGTCCAGGCTTGGGCCGGCGGTCAGGGCCAGTTCGGCGCGGCCGTCCTCGCCGAACGCCACTCCGGCGCCGCCGGCCGACAGGGCCGCGCCGCCCCAGCCGCGCCACGAGGTCACGGCGCGGGCCACGCTGCCCGCCGGGACGGTGACGGCCCCCTGGCCGGGCTTAAGCAGGATCTGGTCCAGGCCGGTATGGGCGGGCGGCACGATCCACACCTCCATGGTGTCGGAATCGAGAACCGGGCGGTGGGAATAGGGATCGACGGCGCGGGCCAGCCGGGCGGGGGCGTCGGCCAGCCCCCCGGCGGCGGCGGTGACCAGCAGCAGCAGGGCGGCGAAACGCAGGCCGAGCGGGTCCCGGGCGGGCAGCACCGGATCGGGCCAGCCGGGGCGCAGATGGCGGGCGGCCTGTTCCATGCGGGCGCGGTGGGCCTGCCACAGGGTCTCGTCGCCGGCGGCCAGCCGGTCGGACAGGGCGGCGAGCGGCTGGTGGGACGCCGCGGATTCCCGCTCCAGCCGCCGCGCCACCTCGTCCGCCGAGGGGCGCTCCACCCGCCAGGCCCGCCAGCCCAGGACGGCGATGGCCAGGGCGAAGGCGGGGGCGAGGGCGGCATGGAGAGGGAACGGCAGCAGCGGACCCGCGTCGAACAGCGCCAGGGCCAGGAACAGGGCCAGCAGCGACAGGGCGGCGGCCAGGGGCGGCCACGCCCTTTCCCACAGCAGCGCGAGGCGGACCAGACGCAGCTTGCGGGAAAGGGCGGGCATGTCAGCCGCTCATCGGGGCTTTCGCCCCGGACCCCGACCGGGCGGCGGCCCAAATCATCATCATTCAGCCAGCCAATCCGGCAGGCTCTCCAGCGACCGCATGTCCTCGTAGCTGGGCCGGGCGCGGATCACCGCGTACTCGCCGCCCTTGACCAGCACTTCCGGAATCAGCGGCCGTGTGTTGTAGGTGGACGCCATGGCGGCGCCATAGGCCCCGGCGGTGCCGAAGGCCAGCAGGTCGTCGGCCCGCATGGGGGGCAGGCGGCGCTGGCGCGCGAAGGTGTCGCCGGTCTCGCACACCGGCCCGACCACGTCCACCTCGGCCAGGGCGGCGCCGGCCTCGGGCTCGGCCACCGGGAGGATGGCATGGTAGGCGTCGTAGAGGCTGGGGCGCATCAGGTCGTTCATGGCGGCGTCGACGATCAGGAAGGTCCGCGTGCTGCCCTCCTTCACCCGGATGACGCGCGACACCAGGATGCCGGCATTGCCCACCAGCAGGCGGCCGGGTTCGAAGACGAAGCGGCAGCCGAGATCGCCCAGGGTGGCGCGGATCGCCTCGGCATAGGCGGCCGGCTCGGGCGGGGTCTCGTCGTCATAGGGCACCCCCAGGCCGCCGCCCAGGTCCAGGCGGCGGATGTCGATGCCGTCGGCGCGCAGCATGGCCACCAAGTCGCGCACCCTGAGGAAGGCCTCGCGGAAGGGGGCAAGTTCGGTCAGCTGCGAGCCGATATGGCAGGCGACGCCCACCGGCTCGATGCCCGGCAGGGCCTTGGCGCGGGCATAGACCTCGCGGGCCCGCGTCCACTCGATGCCGAACTTGTTTTCCTTCTTGCCGGTGGTGATCTTGGCGTGGGTGCCGGCGTCCACGTCGGGGTTGACCCGGATGGCGATGGGCATCACCAGCCCGCGCGAGGCGGCGATTTCCGACAGCATCTCCAGCTCGGGCTCGGATTCCACGTTGATCTGGAAGATACCCTTGGCCACGGCGAATTCCAGCTCGCGCCGGGTCTTGCCCACCCCGGAGAACACGATGCGCGCCGCCGGCACGCCGGCCGCCAGGGCCTGGCGCAGCTCGCCCTCGCTGACCACGTCGGCGCCGGCGCCCAGCTGGGCGAAGGTGCGGATTACCGCCATGTTGGGATTGGCCTTGCAGGCGAAGCAGATGGTGGCGTCCAGGCCGGCGGCCTTCAAGGCCTCGGCGAACACCGTGTAGTGCCGCGCCAGGGTGGCGGTGGAATAGCAGTAGAACGGGGTGCCGACCTCGCGGGCGATGCGGGCGATGGCGACGTCCTCGGCGCAAAGCTCGCCGTTGGCATAATGGAAATGGTTCATCGGGCTTCGTTGGTCCGTGTCTTGGATTCGGCGGGCAGCGGGGTATAGGGGTAGTCGCGGGGATAGACCGCGCCGTCGGGCTGTTCGGGCATGCCCTTGCGGCCACAGGCGGCGATGCCGATGGCCAGGGCGACGACCAGGATCGACCGCAGCAGGATCATGGGGCGTCCTCCGCCAGGCGGCGGCGGGCGGCGGCCACCGCCTGGCGCACCCGCGACGGCGCGGTGCCGCCCAGGCTGGTGCGGCTGTTGACCGAGGACTCCACCGACAGCACGGCGCGGGCCTCCTCGGTGATGCCCGGCTCGATGGCTTGCATTTCGGCGAGCGTCAGGTCTTCCAGGCCGCAATTCCGGCCCTCGGCCAGCTTGACCAGCGACCCCGCCACGTGGTGGGCGCGGCGGAACGGCATCTTGAGCGCGCGGACGCACCAGTCGGCGATGTCGGTGGCGGTGGTGAAGCCCGCTCCGGCGGCGGCGCGCAGGGTCCCGACGTTGACCGTCATGTCCCGCACCATGCCGGCCATGGCGGCGATGGCCAGTTCCATGGTGTCGGCCACCTCGAACACCGGCTCCTTGTCGTCCTGCATGTCCTTGGAATAGGCGAGCGGCAGGCCCTTCATGACGATCAGGAGGGCGTTGAGGTCGCCGATCACCCGTCCGGTCTTGGCGCGGACCAGCTCGGCGGCATCGGGATTGCGCTTCTGCGGCATGATGGACGAGCCGGTGGTGAAGGCGTCCGACAGGGTGACGAAGCGGAACTGGGCCGAGGTCCAGATCACCAGCTCCTCGGCGAGGCGCGACAGGTGCACGGCGCAGATGGCGCTGGCCGACATGAATTCCAGGGCGAAATCGCGGTCCGAGACGCCGTCCAGGGAATTGCGCATCGGGCCCGCGAAGCCCAGCTCGGCGGCGGTGGCCTCGCGGTCGATGGGGAACGAGGTGCCGGCCAGGGCGGCCGAGCCCAGCGGGCATTCGTTGAGGCGATTCCTGGCGTCGGCGAGGCGCGAGCGGTCGCGGGAGATCATCTCCACATAGGCCATCATGTGGTGGCCGAAGGTCACCGGCTGGGCGGTCTGCAGATGGGTGAAGCCGGGCATCACCGTGGCGGCGTGCTCCTCGGCGCGGTCGAGCAGGGCGGCCAGCAGGTCCCGGAGCGCGCCGTCCATGCCGTCCAGGGCGTCCCGGACCCACAGGCGGAAATCGGTGGCCACCTGGTCGTTGCGCGAGCGCGCCGTGTGCAGCCGCCCGGCGGCCTCGCCGATCAGCTCACCTAAGCGCGATTCCACGTTCATGTGGATGTCTTCCAGCGCCTGGGAGAAGGGGAAGTCGCCCGCCTCGATCTCGGCCAGCACCTTGTCCAGGCCTTCTTGGATCAGCGCGCCGTCGGCGGCGGTCAGGATGCTCTGCTTGACCAGCATGCGGCAATGGGCCTTGGAGCCCCTTATGTCCTGGGCATACAGCCGCTTGTCGAAGTCGATGGAGGCGTTGATCCGCTGCATGATGGCGGCGGGGCCGCCGGCGAATCGCCCGCCCCACATGGCGGACGCGGCCTTGGTCTTGTCGGTGTCGGTCATGAAAGCCCTGGTGAATGCGCTGAAGGGGGAAATCCGCGCCAACCTACACCCTTCGAGCCGGGGCTGTGAAGAGAACAGGGGTTTGTCGCCGCCACGATCACGGGGTAGAGTGCTGGCACCTCAACATCTTGTGGTCCGTGATGCTCCGCCCCGACAGATTGATCCGCCCATGAGCCCCTCCTGGCGTTCCGGCTTCGCCGCCTATGCGGACCGGCGGGTGGTGATGGTGCTGTTGCTGGGCTTTTCCAGCGGGTTGCCGCTGCTGCTGACCTTTTCCACCCTGTCGGCCTGGCTGAAGGGCGAGGGCATCTCGCGCACCGCCATCGGCATCTTCGCCCTGGTGGGGACGCCTTATGCCCTGAAATTCCTGTGGTCGCCGCTGATCGACCGCCTGCCGCTGCCCGTCCTCACCGGCTGGCTGGGGCGGCGGCGCTCGTGGGGATTGCTGATCCAGACCCTGCTGATCGTCTTCATCCTGGCGCTCGGCGCCACCGATCCGGCCAGGGAGATCTGGCTGACCGCCTCCCTGGCGGTGACCGTGGCCTTCCTGTCGGCCAGCCAGGACATCGTCATCGACGCCTATCGCGTGGAGATTCTCGACGAGATGCAGCAGGGGCCGGGGGCGGGGGCGGTGCAGGCCGGCTATCGTCTCGCCATGCTGGCCGCCGGGGCGGGGGCTCTGCTGGTGGCCTCGCAATGGGGCTGGTTCGCCGCCTACGCCACCATGGCGGCGCTGCTGGGAATCGGCATGACCGTGTTCCTGTTCGGCCCCGAGCCGGAGATCAAGGTCTCGGCCGCCACCGCCGAGCGCGAGCGCCGGGCGGCGGAATACCTGGAGGCCCGCCCGCATCTCAAGGGGGGGCCGGCCAAGGTGGCGGCCTGGCTCTATGGCGCGGTGGTCTGTCCCTTCGCCGATTTCATGGCGCGGCCGGCCTGGTGGGCGGTGCTGCTGTTCGTCATCGGCTACAAGATGGGCGAGGCCATGGCCGGGGCCATGGCCAACACCCTGTACATCGAGATGGGCTTCGCCCTGGAGGAGATCGCCTGGGTCAGCAAGATCTTCGGCTTCGGCGCCACGGTGGCCGGCACGGTGATCGGCGGCGCCCTGGTGGTGCGCCTCGGCATCATGCGGGCGCTGCTGGTGTTCGGCATCCTGCAGTCGCTGGGCAACCTGTTCTACGTGCTTCAGGCCCTGGCGGGGCACAACGTCTGGGCGCTGGCGCTGTGCGTGGCGGCCGAGAACCTGACCGCCGGCATGGCCGGCTCGGCGCTGGTCGCCTACATTTCGGGCCTGTGCAACCTGGCCTATACCGCCACCCAATACGCCCTGCTGTCGTCGCTGACCGCCGTGGGCCGCACCCTGTTCGCCTCGGCCAGCGGCAGGCTGGCCGACATGTTCGGCTGGGTGGATTTCTTCCTGCTGACCACGGTGGTGACCCTGCCGGCCTTGCTGATTCTGCCCTGGTTGATGCGACAGCAGGGCCGGGTTGCGTCCAAGCCCGGTTGAATCCTGCGGCCCGAGAGGTCATTCTCAGGCTTTAGGAACCGTTCCAAGGGGCAGTGACGGAATGCGCATCGGCGTTCCCAGGGAGATCAAGAGTCACGAATACCGGGTGGGGCTGACGCCCGGCTCGGTGCGCGAGCTCGTCCATCACGGCCACAAGGTGCTGGTGGAAACCCAGGCAGGGGCCGGCATCGGCTGTACCGACGCCGCCTATCGCGCCGCCGGGGCCGAGATCGCCGCCGATGCCGCCGAGGTGTTCGCCGCCGCCGAACTGGTGGTCAAGGTCAAGGAGCCGCAGACGGTGGAATTCGCCTTGCTGCGTCCCGGCCAGATTCTCTTCACCTATCTCCATCTCGCTCCCGACCCGGCCCAGACCAGGGCGCTGGTGGAATCCGGCGTGTCGGCCGTCGCCTACGAGACGGTGACCGACGCCAATGGCCGCCTGCCGCTGCTCGCCCCCATGTCCGAGGTGGCGGGGCGCATGTCCATCCAGGTGGGCGCCCATTGCCTGGAAAAGGAACAGGGTGGTTCTGGCGTGCTGCTGGGCGGGGTGCCCGGCGTGGCCCCGGCCAAGGTGGTGGTGCTGGGCGGCGGCGTGGTCGGTTCCAACGCCACCCGCATGGCGGTCGGCCTGGGAGCCCGCGTCGTGGTGCTGGACCGCTCGCTGTCGCGTCTGGCCCAGATCGACGAGCTGTTGCTCAACACGGTGGAGACCGCCTACGCCACCATGGACAACATCGAGCACCATGTGCTGGAGGCCGACCTGCTGATCGGCGCCGTGCTGGTGCCGGGGGCAAGCGCCCCCCGCCTGGTCGGCCGCGAGCTGGTGGGCGCCATGCGCCCCGGCTCGGTGGTGGTGGACGTGGCTATCGACCAGGGCGGCTGCATCGCCACCTCGCGCCCCACCACCCATGCCGCTCCCACCTATCTCGAGCAGGGTGTGGTACATTACTGCGTCACCAACATGCCGGGAGCGGTGGCGCGGACCTCGGCCTTCGCCCTGAACAACGCCACGTTGCCGTTCGTCCTGGCCCTGGCCGACAAGGGTCTGGTCCGGGCGCTCTCGGATGATCCGCATTTCCGCGCGGGTCTCAACGTTCACCACGGCGCCGTCACCCACGCCGCCGTGGCCCGGGACCTCGGTTACGCCCCCGTGGCGCCCGAGACAGCCCTTTCCTCTCCATAAGGGAAACAAAGCACAAATGGACCTCAAGAAGATCCCGATCGGTAAGAACCCGCCCCGCGACGTCAACGTCATCATCGAGATTCCGCTGCGCGGCGATCCGGTGAAGTACGAGATCTGCAAGGAATCGGGGGCCATGTACGTGGACCGCTTCCTCAACACCGCCATGTACTACCCGGTCAATTACGGCTTCGTGCCCCATACCCTGTCGGCCGACGGCGATCCGGTGGACGTCATGGTGGTCGGCCGCATTCCGGTGGCGGTGGGCTCGGTGATGCGCTCGCGGCCCATCGGCGTGCTGCTGATGGAGGACGAGGCCGGCATGGACGAGAAGATCCTGGCCGTGCCCCATTCCAAGCTGCATCCGTTCTACGACGCGGTGAACACCTACGAGGACCTGCCCAAGATCCTGGTGCAGCAGATCGAGCACTTCTTCGTCCACTACAAGGACCTGGAAGTGGGCAAGTGGGTCCAGCTGAAGGGCTGGGGCGGGCCGGAACGGGCCGGCCAGATCATCCAGGAAGCCATCGACCGCGCCGTGGCGGAAAAGCCGAAGAAGAAGAAGTAGGCCGGTCCCAGGGAACCGTCCCCGCCGCTGCCGTCCCCGCCATCGGGGGCGGCGGTTGCGTCCGGCTCAGCAGTGCTCGGCCATCTCGGCGTCCTCGTCGCCGCACTCGCTGCGGAAGACCGTTTCGGTGGCCATGGCGTAGTCGGGATGGGCGCGGACCTCCACGTCGGCGATGGTCCGGGCGATGAAACGGCCCAGCTCCATCAGGTAGTCGGGACCGTTGACGGTCAGCGGAGCGTAGTTTGACTGGCGGCTGGGCCCCAGATCGACGACGAGCATGACGGCCTCCTCTTTCCCCACGACCGCAATGGTATTGCCTGATCCAAAGTATAGAAAGCCGTAAAGGCGACGGGCAGCCCTGCGCCTAAAGTATAGTTTTCAAACTCCCGATAATTTTATCCAATTTACCTTATACCAAGCTGCGATGACGGGAACCGATCACCGCAGCGCCCTTGTATGTCTGACCGAGCGTCGGCGGGCGCCTCCGCGCCCTTGCCTCCCGCGCCGTAAGGCGCGCGGCCCCGATCGACCCTACGCCGTGGCCGCCGCCTTGCGGCCGATGCGGTCATAGGCCTGTCCCACCCGCATCAGGCAGATGGAGCGGTCGGGCTGTTCGCCGGTGATGGTGGCCAGCACCAGCTTGGCGACGGCGGTATAGGTGGCGGCCTCGGGATCGGAGGCGAAGACCATGGGAAAGGCGGTGACCACCGCGCGGGCCTCGTCCAGTTCGTGGCCGAACAGGTTGCGGCCCATCACCTTGTAGCAGTCGAGCAGGCGTTCGACCGAGCCCAGCACGGCGTCCATGTGCAGGCGGCGGCGCAGCGCCTCGCGCAATTGCACCGCCAGTTCGTGCGGGCGGCGCGCCAGTTCGGCGGGAATGAACGGCCGCTTGGCCAGCATGGCGCTCTTGTCCCGCGCCGAGCCGACGCAGACCGCGTGGAACTGGGCCAGACGGAAGCTGGTGTCGCCGCAGCGGGTGAACATCATCATCACCAGCACGTCGGTGAGGAAGTTGGTGAAGGTCTTGTCGGCGGCCTTCAGGCGTTCGGCCAGGAAGCCGCTGGTGGTGTCCTCGTGCGCGGCCAGGCCGATCAGCTCGTCGCGGCTTTGGGCGAACAGGCGGGTGTTGAAGTTGAGCAGGGTGCGCAGGAACTGGAAGTCGGCGGCCTCGGGCAGGTTCAGCCCGGCCTGGGCGGCGCCGTTGCGGAACTGTCGGATCAGGTCCAGGGCCTCGATCTCGTCGGGCTCCAGCTTGTAGGGCGGCGGCACCTTGACCTTGACCTGCTTGGTGGTGGTGACCTTGCCCAGGGCGAACTCGACGCCCAGGATGTTGTAGCTGCGCGGCCGGGTGACCGGCATCGCCACCATCTTGAAGCCTTCCTTGCCCTCGCCGCCGGCACGGACGGCGGCGGCCTGCTTGGCCTCGGCCGCCTTGTGATGGGTGGCCAGCTTGGTCAGGGCCTCGTCCACCACCTTCCACACCAGCTCGCGCGCCTCGGTCCAGAACTCGGCCTGGCGGTCGGGCCGGGTCAGCACCTCGTGATCGATGCGCGACAGCACCCGCTTTTCCAGCCCGTCGCGGCAGCGGCGCAGGATGGTGCCGGTGATGAACGCCTTGGCGATGGCGGCGAAGTCGGGCACGAACAGGAAGAACGGCTGGTCCAGGCACCACGCCACCGAGGGAATGGCCGGCAGCGGCACCCGCATCAGGGCGAGGCGCTTGTCCAGGGCGTCGCCCAGCTGGGCGGCGACGAAGGCCTCGGCGTGGCTGAAGACGTATTCGTCGGCCTCGGGCGGCAGCGGCGGCGGCATCTCCATGGGCAGGTCGGCGGCGCGGCGCTGCGGCGCCTGGGCCGGCGCCGCGGCCTGGGCCGGCTGGCGCGGCGGCTGGCCGTGGATCTTCTGCCAGGCCAGGGCGATCTCCGGCCGCTTGGTGATCACCACCTGGATGACCTCGGCGGCCAGCTCTTTCTGCTCGGGAAAGCCGAGCCCGGCCAGCCCGGCGGCGAAGGCGTCCTGGATCACCGCCAGGAACTGGGCGTCGCCCTGGCGGCGCAGCAGGGTCTTCAGCATCTCGGCCATGAAGCGCAGCAGACCGGGAGAATCCTCCACCTTGCCCAGCCGGAAGAGAATGTCGTCGAGCAGCAGGCGCTGGTCGGGGGGCAGGGTCGCGTTCATCACGGCATCCAGTTCTTCTCGATGGCCACCGCCGAAACCGAGTTCTTGGGCGAACCCTCGATGATCCGGTCGCTGTAGACCAGATAGACCAGGACGTTGCGCTTCCTGTCATGGAAGCGCACCACCTGCAGGGTCTTGAACAGCAGCGAGGTGTCCTTCTGGAACACCACGTCGCCGTCCTTCAGCTTGCCGTCGATACGGATCGGCCCCACCTGGCGGCAGGCGATGGCGGCGTCCGAGGTGTCCTCGGCCAGCCCGACGCCGCCCTTGATGCCGCCGGTCTTGGCCCGCGACAGATAGCAGGTGACGCCCGGGACCTTGGGATCGTCGAAGGCCTCGACCACGATCTTGTCGTTGGGCCCCAGCATCTTGAACACGGTCGAGACGCTGCCGATCTCCTCGGCGTGCAGGGGGGCGCCCAGGGATGCGGCGGCCAACAGCAGGGCGGCGGCGGAGAGGGAAAGACGCGGAATGGTGTTCATGGTATCGGCCGATAAGCTCCGGGCAGCGGACGGACTATCTTAGCGTCAACCATAAAGACCAAATGATGAGGAAACTGTGAACGCGTTTACACAAGCGACATCTTTCCGCCTGACCAAACTCAAGGACCGCGCCCCGGGGCGGCGGGCACAGTATGGAGCCTCCGCCATCCAGGATACCGCCATGCCGTTCCCCGCCTTCTTCGCCG